>NZ_JBASJR010000017.1:0-9292 GCF_049655405.1 Zwartia sp. | reverse complement strand
TGACCTGACCGTTGGTGAGTAGTGCGGCTCCAAAGTTGTACGTGCCAGAGCCACCACGGATTGCTTTAACCAGGGTTCCACCAAGCGGGATCTGGGTAAAGGTGGCTGTCGTTGTGCCGGGTGGCGAGACTCCGTTGGCCCAGTATTCTCCGTAACCACATGCCCAGAGTGTGTTGTCTGTTTTCTTGATGTAGGTCACGGGATAGTCGTAACCTCCGAGGTAGGCATCTGCAACGCCCGTACCGACTGCCAGAACAGGGGTTAACTGTTGCACGTAATTGCCGTTACCAAGTTGGCCGTATGAGTTCGTGCCCCATGCGTGCAAATTGCCCAGGCTATCAAGTGCGATGGCATGCACGTGCCCAGCAAAAACTTTGACGATTGTCTTTCCACTTAACGAGCCGCCAGTGCGAGGCATGGCAATCGTTGAATTGGTTGTAGTGCCATCTCCAAGTTGACCATCCCCGTTATATCCCCATGAGTAAAGTGTGCCGTCATTTTTAACGGCATAGCAAGACTGATAAGCTTCGCGTCCAGCGGCGATTTGGGTAATGCCGGAGAGCACGGGCAATTGCACAAAACGGGATCGATAGGTGGTATCACCGTGACCGAGTTGGCCATACCCGTTGTATCCACAGGAATGAACGGTGCCGTCACTACACAGCACCAAAGAGCTATTGGCATTTTGCTCACCGCAGGCGAGTGCGACTTGCGTGACCGTCTTGCCAAAAATGGAGTTGGCAGAATCTGCACTGGCGTTAAACGGCACACGTTGCACGGTCGTGTTGCCATTAGCGCACTGACCGTAATCGTTGTAACCCCAGATCCAGAGCTGTCCGTTATTGTCGATGCAATAGGTGTGAGTCTGTGCCGTGTAGTAAAGCTTGGCAGCCCCCGGAAACCCAGGTGGAAAGGCCGCACGCGCAGGGTAGGAGCGCGAATATTCTGTGCCGTCTCCAATTCTAAAGTTTGAATTCTGTCCCCAGGCGCGCACACTGCCATCAGTCATGATGACGCCCATCGTTCGGTAAAGGTTCGATTGGGTGTTCGCCGTGTTTTCCGGAAACCTTAATGCCTTGGTGCCGGATCGAATTTCAGGGGTTGCCCAGACGGGCAGTCCCGTAGGACCCACTGTTAGGACTTGACCGAGTGCTCCTGCTGGGAGCGCAACCAGTCCCGTGCCATTGTTGTAAATAATTTGCCCGGAGCTATTAGAAATCCCGGTAGTTCCCTGCGCAAAGAGATCCCAGGCGGCTGAGGCCTCTGTAGGTGTCACGCCCATGGTGTTGTCTAGTACACAAACAAAACTGTCACCATTGTAGGAAACCACGTCTTGCTTCATGTAGGTGCTGCTGGCGTTATAGGTCGATCGCCACGTAAAGGCGATTTTGCCAAGCGAGATGGTTGTCATGTGTTGATTCCTTTAAAAAATGACAGGTGAGGGGGCAAAACGACTCTCCTGATCGTCATCCCCGTCCATGGAGTGCGCACCGTACCCGTTGACCATGACTTGACCATCGGAGGTCAGGCAATAAAGAGCGCCCGAGCCTGCACCGAAGTAGCCCGAGACGCTAAAGTCAACGACTGTTTTATCCAGGAGCAAAAAGGAGTTGGGCGCATTCGGTGTGAGGTTGTTGCCATTGCCGACCTGGCCCGATCCTCCAAAGCCCCAGACCACGGCTTTGCCATCGCTTCGCAAAGCCACCGCAGTCTGATAAGTGGAGTAGCCGTAGAGGCGCAGCTTGGTGACATTAGTGAGGAAACTCCCGCCGAGTGTTTCCCAGGTATTTCTGGAGATACCGGAGCTGCCACCAATATATTGACCGTTGTATCCGGTCCATTTCACGGTCCCGTCATTCATGAGCGCAAGACTCATGTGGTAGCCCGCAGCAACGGTCTGTGCGTCTTTGACACCATCCAGGCATTTGATTGGGAAGATCGTGTTGCTTTGAAACGATGCAGGACCATAGCCAATCCCAAAGCCATCTCCAACATATCCGCCTTGATCGCCCCACATCCAGAGCTCACCGTTATCCAGCACGGCACCATACCTGCGATAAGTGCCCGCACCTTCCCAGGTACCAGGGGTCTCGCAGGAGAAGATCTTTTTGACAGTCTTATTCCAGCCCCAAGGCATGACGGGCTGGTGGGTGGAGGAGTTTGACGTGAGCAAGGACGAGTTGGTCTCGCCCGCCGCATACAAAATCCCATTCGTTCCAATTAAAAACGAGGCTGCATACACTCCACCTGTGATGTAGATGTCTTTGATGGGGGTGGTGACAGACATGGGGATAAGCTTGGGCGCATTTTGGTTTGTGCTGTTGCCATTACCGAGTTGGCCATATTGGTTGTAGCCCCAGGAGTAGACGCGCCCCTGGTTATCTAGCAACCAGACCGACGGGTAACCAATGCAAAAAATCAAACGCTGCGCACCTGAATCTATGACGGTGACTGAGCGCATGGACGAGGTGGCTTCCCTGCTGGCGAGAGGCATTTCCCGTTTGAGGGATCAATCTGTTGAAAAGTCCGCAAATGTGGTCTTCAAGAGTCATTTAGGACTTGGATTTTCTGGTCACCAGAGCGTTCATAGAGACACCGTCAACTACGGAGTTAAGGAGTCTTAATGAAGGCAAAAATTGATAAACCAGCAATGCCACAATCGGTGGTGCAGCAAATCGTGCAGCTACCAGAACTGGCAATGCCAGATCTCAAAGTTTTATGGCGCAAGCTATTTCGAAGCGACACGCCAACACATAACCGACAGTTTTTGGAGCGACGTATCGCTCACAAGCTCCAGGAAATTGAGTTTTACAAAACAGAGCGCAGTTTGCTGGATCGTAACAAACGCCGAATCGATGCATTAATTAAAAACGGCAAGGCAAGGTTTCGTGACGCAGATTACCAGCCAGTTGCAGGCACGATGCTCTCCCGTGTCTATCAGGGCAAGGAATATCACGTTATCGCTACATCAACCGGATGCTACGAGTTTGATGGTCGACCATACGAAAGTTTGTCAAAGATCGCCTTTGAAATTACCGGAACGCGCTGGTCAGGACCCTTGTTTTTCGGTTTGCGGGCTAGGCCGAATGCGAAAACTCCAACTAAAAAGGGAGCCCGTGTATGAACGATACCTTTAAAAAACGCATGCGTTGTGCTGTTTACACGCGGAAATCAAGTGAAGAGGGTCTTGATCAAGAGTACAACTCAATTGATGCTCAACGAGATGCTGGGCATGCCTATGTGGCAAGCCAGAGAGCAGAGGGGTGGATCCCCGTTGCAGATGATTATGACGATCCGGCATTTTCGGGCGGCAACATGGATCGCCCTGCGCTCAAACGACTAATGGCAGACATTGAGGCTGGAAAAATTGACGTTGTTGTTATTTACAAAATTGATCGTTTGACTCGAAGCTTGGCAGATTTTTCGAAAATGGTTGAGGTCTTTGAGCGGCAAGGGGTGTCATTTGTCTCTGTCACCCAGCAATTCAACACCACAACATCAATGGGCAGGCTCATGCTCAATGTCCTTTTGTCATTTGCACAGTTCGAGCGAGAAGTCACCGGCGAACGCATTCGGGACAAAATCGCAGCCAGCAAAAGGAAGGGCATGTGGATGGGCGGGGTACCACCCTTGGGGTACGACGTTGAAAACCGTCGCCTGGTACCCAATCCAAAAGAAGCCAAACTAATCCGGCAAATATTTGAGCGGTTTGTTGAACTAGGGTCCGGAACCAAGCTCGTCAAAGAGCTTCAGTTAGACGGTGCAACCTCCAAAGCATGGACCACCCAGGATGGTCGAGTCAGAGAAGGTAAGCCGATTGATAAAGGGCTCATCCATAAACTGCTTCACAATCGAACGTATTTAGGTGAGTTACGGCACAAAGAACAGTGGTATCCGGGTGAGCATCAACCGATAATCGATCCCAAACTTTGGGATGATGTTCACGCAATTTTGTCTACAAATTATCGAGTCCGGGCCGGTCAAAATCGAGGTAGGGCTGATTTCTTGCTCAAGGGTATCGTTTTTGGAAATGATGGTCGTGCCTTGTCACCGATTCACACAACAAAAAAAGGTGGGCGAAGTTATCGGTATTACATCCCGCAGAGGGATGTTAAGGAATATCCAGGGGCTTCTGGTCTACCGCGAATGCCTGCAGCGGAGCTTGAGTCGGCAGTGCTTGAGCAATTGCGAACCCTTTTGCGCGCACCAGAACTGCTTGCCGAGGTTCTGCCACATGCAATCAGATTAGATCCAAGCCTTGACGAGGCCAAAGCAACGGTTGCGATGACTCGCCTTGACACTATTTGGGATCAGCTATTTCCCGCCGAGCAGGCTCGCATTGTGCGCCTTTTGGTCGATCGGGTGATTGTCTCACCAAACGAGATGGAGGTAAGACTGCGCGCCAACGGACTTGAGAAAATGGTTCTGGAATTGCAAGCTGATCGCTTACAGCTTAATCACGAGGAGGTTGTTGCATGAGTGGACTACATATTCATAAAAACGGCATCCCAGAGGTTATTGAGTTGAGTGATGGTCGTCTCACGGTTTCTGTTCCAATCCAGTTCAAGCGACGTGCAGGTCGTAAGCAGATTACGCTACCCAATGGTGAGACAGGTGAACCCAGACCCTGGGGTGTCGCCCCCAATGCGTTGCAACTGGCATTGGCAAGGGGGCATCGATGGCTTGCAATGCTTGAGTCAGGGCAGGTGAGTTCACTGCGAGAGATCGCAGCTCGTGAGGGTGTCGACAATAGTTATGTCAGTCGTATGATGAATTTGACAGTACTTGCGCCTGATATCGTCGAGGCAATTTTGGACGACACGCTGCCCGATCATTTGACGCTGTTTGATATTGCGGTTGATCCGCAGGCGCTTTGGAAAGAGCAGCGATATCGGTTGGGTTTCAATGTATTGAATGAGAAGTAGTCAGTATTGTTTTTGAAATGTTGCGGGATTCTTGCATTTTTTGCAGGTAGCCTTTTCTAAGGTCGGCTCTTGTTTTTGTCCACCATTCCAAGTCGTGTCAAAAAGCTCAAAGGTTGTTCCACTTTGCCAGGATGAACCGCTCCAATTGGATCCTTTGTCTAATACTGAGGATACCTCTTTTGTGTCGCAGTGTTGGCAGGTAAGCGTGTATGTTGTTTTATCAATAATGCCCATGGTGATACCCCGAAGTTTTAAGTCTTTTTGTACAAAAACATCTCAAAAGTCTACTGCGTATTCAAGTGAACCTGACCGGCTCACGCAGTAAAGTGTCCAAATGATCATTTGATCATGACAAAAAACGCTCGGTTGGATGAAAAGATCTCCACAGACACGCTAAATCAATGAACTTAACAGACGGCACCACTTATCATTTCAATTTTCGGGGAAAATCTGAGATCTGCCAAAAGTGAACATTCAGGAAGCTATAGCCAAAGCGGTCCTATGGGAATGTCGCCTTAGCTAGTCGTATGACCTATAGGGGCTGATAGACGATCTTACCGGCCCATCATGTAGTTCTGTTGAAACATCATGTGATTCATCATTTGTTGCTGCATGCCGAGGTATTGGTTCATCATGTATTGATGTTGCTTTAGCTGTTCAGGTGTGAGCCGCGAGTAATAGCCACTCATGCCATGCCATCCCATCATGCCTGGGCCACCCATATGTCCGCCGCCGGGCGTGTTACTAGCTCCGCAACAACCCATCATGCCCTGACTCCACATGCCTTGCATCATTCCCATGTTGTTCTGCATGTTTACCCAATGGTCATGAAGCAATTTCTTTCTCTCTTGCGGATCCTGCGTTTGACGTATCTTGTCCATCTGCGCTTGCATCGTTTTGATGTTTTCCTGAATCTGGGCAGCCTGCTTGTCGAACTCGGCGACATTGGGCTCTTCCAGTTGCGCTTTTGCGCTCTTGTCGAAGGTGTTTGTTGGCTGAGCACCCACAGGCACGCCAGCAACTAAAACCATGAAAATTGCCGAAATTAAAGCTACTTTTTTCATCTCATGAACCCCTTGAAAACCCAAATTGAAAACTTAAATTAATACTGCTCCCGGATGGTGTCAATTAATCATTAGATTTATTAGAGAGATAGCTAACATTCAATTCATCGTCGCAACAGCCTCAAACCATTGAATACAACCAATAGACTAGCTCCCATATCAGCAAATACCGCTATCCACATAGTGGCTTGTCCAGTAAATGTCAGAATTAGAAAGACTGCTTTAATGCTCAGTGCGAGCGCGATGTTCTGAGTCAGAATTGCCGCTGTTGCCCGAGACAGTCGAACAAAGACAGGGATCTTTTCGAGGTTATCGTCCATAAGAGCAACATCTGCAGTCTCAATGGCCGTGTCGGTTCCAGCTGCGCCCATGGCGAAGGCAATATCCGAGCGCGCCAATGCGGGGGCGTCATTAATACCGTCACCCACCATACCTATCTTGGCCCCGTTGGACTGTGCCATCAGCTCGCCAATGATTTTGAGCTTGTCTTGGGGCAAGAGATTTCCCCTGGCCTCGTCGATGCCTACTTCACGCGCAATAGCCATAGCAGTATGTGCATTGTCACCCGTGAGCATTATTGTCTTGATGCCGAGCGTGTGCAGTTCAGCGATAGCGTTTCGACTGGTCTCACGCACTGTATCAGCCACAGCAAATATTCCCAGAACGCCCGTCTGATTGACTAGCAAAACCACTGTCTTACCCTGAAGCTCAAGGTCATTGAGTTTGTTTTCGATCTCGTTTGAGCAAAGACCTAACTCTTCAATTAGTCGGTGATTACCCAGTTGATAAGTATGGCCGTCGATGTTCGCACGCACGCCACGTCCTAGGATGGCAGCAAATTCAGTAGTGCTCTTCAGCTTCAAGCCTGCTTCGGTTGCTGCATGTGCAATAGCTAACGAGACGGGGTGATCAGAGCGTGCTGCGAGGCTGGCTGCCAAAATGCGAGTCTCGCCCGCATCTCCGCCGAGCAGAACAAAGTCGGTCTGAACCGGTTTGCCGTGGGTGATCGTGCCCGTCTTGTCAAAGGCCAAGGTCGCGAGTCGGCGACCTTGTTCCAGATAGACGCCGCCCTTGATCAAGATGCCTTTGCGCGCTGCAGCTGCTAGACCGCTGACAATGGTGACCGGTGTCGAGATCACCAGTGCGCAAGGGCAGGCAATCACCAGTAGTATCAATGCCTTGTAAACCCAGTCACCCCAAGACATCCCCAACAACAGCGGGGGAATCGTCGCTACCAGTAAGGCAATGACGAACACGCTGGGCGTATAAACCTTGGCGAACTGGTCAACAAAGCGCTGCGTCGGTGCACGGCTTCCCTGAGCTGACTCGACTGCGTGGATGATGCGTGCCAATGTCGAGTGACTGGCTTCTGTGGTTACCCGATATTCAAAGGACCCCGTTTCGTTGATTGAGCCGGCAAAGACGGGGTCGCCCTCGGCTTTGTCAATCGGTAGACTCTCCCCCGTGATAGGCGCCTGGTTCACTGAAGAATGCCCACTGACCAGAACACCGTCCAGTGCGATGCGTTGGCCGGGGCTTAGGCGTACCATGGCACCCACGGGTACGGATTGAGCTGGTACTACCTTCCAGTTGCCGTCTTCTTGAAGTACCGTAGCGGTGTCTGGCGCCAAATCCATCAGATCTCGAATCGCGTTGCGTGCCCGGTCCAGCGACTTGGCTTCGATCACTTCTGCTAACGCGAAGAGAAACATGACCATCGCGGCTTCCGGCCAGTGCCCAATGGCCATTGCACCAGTCACTGCAATCGACATCAGCGCGTTCATGTTGAGATTGCGATGACGGAGCGCAATCCAACCCTTTTTGTAGGTCGACAGGCCACCCGTCAAAATTGCTCCGAGTGCCAGTGCCATGACGGTCCAGTGATTGCCACCTTGCTGCCAGTACACCAACTCGGCAAGCATGGCTGCCATTCCAGACAGCGCCAGTGGCCACCAGTTAGCTTTTGATTCAGGCTCGGTGGTGGATGGTTTTGCCGCATCGTTAGCTGAGATAGTTTGCGCCTCCATTCCAATATCTTGCAAGGCTGCTTCGACTGGGCTCAAGTTGACCAACTCGTGATGCACAGTGAGGATGCGTTGCATCAGGTTGAAGTCGAGCCCTGTTATCCCTTGCACCGCTGCCAGTTTGTTGCGTATCAGGGCTTCCTCGGTGGGGCAGTCCATGTTGTCAATGCGGTACTGCACCGTCCCTTTGCTGACAAGAATTGGTTTGTCTTGCGTAAATGTTACCGGCCCCTCGGCGCAGGCACATCCCTTGCTGCTGCAATCACTCATGTTGTTTGCCTTTTTTAATTACTGAAAGTAATTGGACACCCTGTAGCCACTACAGAGTCAAGAAGTTAATATGAAATATGTTTTCTCATCTTGGCAAGGGAGGTACGTCATGAAAATTGGTGAACTGGCACATGCCACAGGTACGCAAATCGAAACCATCCGCTACTATGAACGGGAAGGACTGCTGCCATCTCCCGCCCGAACAGAAGGCAACTTCCGTGTTTACATGGAAGTACATGTGCAGCGACTCACTTTTATCCGCCATTGCCGATCTCTGGACATGGCTCTTGACGAGATTCGCAGGTTGCTGCACTTCAAAGATGCACCTGATGAGAGCTGTAGTGATGTGAACACTTTGCTGGATGCCCACATCGGTCATGTTGCTGAACGTATCCGAGAACTCAGGGCACTTGAGAGGCAACTGAAAGGCTTGCGAGATCGGTGTGAAGAGCCAAAGGTAGCTGCTGAATGCGGCATTCTGGGCGAGTTGTCACAGCCACTGCTACAGAAGAGTGTGCTGCGTAAATCTCATGTGTACACATCTCACGGGGGAAGTAACAGCAGTAAAACGTAAGTCAGCTCACTAAGTTTGATCTCAATCCTAGTCCAGTGATTTACAGTTTTCGCAACCTATCAATACAAATTAAAAACTCGCTCATTAAGTACGCAAGTAACCTATTGATTTAAATGAGTTTAGCTTAAAGTCTTTGCGGACTTCGGCCGTTATTCATAGGCCAGACTTCCAGAGACTATCCGCCCCCAGAGACAAAACCCTGCTTTTTACCACCTTGACCCATCGTCTCCACAGTCCGCAACAACCTCCACAGACCCGCATGAACCCAAACTTGTAGGCAAAAAAATACCAACCCCGAAGGGTTGGTATGTGCGGTAATGGTGGTGGGGTGGGTACCGAGTAAAAAAAGTTGGTAGTTCAAGAGGTTAGGGCGTTTGATAACGCCTAGGTGTCAATTTTTTTGATCGGCGCCAACACATTGAGTCTTTGATTTAC
>NZ_JBASJR010000016.1:0-261885 GCF_049655405.1 Zwartia sp. | reverse complement strand
CCCAGGCCGGTTATACGTCGCTGCTCAAAGGAAGTGAGGTTATTTATATCAAGCTTTTACACTTAATATTCATTTCCAAACTTCTTTGTGAGCACTTGATTTCGTTTGCAATCACTGAACCTGTTACAGCACAGTGACCTGCGACACTCATTCCAAGCGCCCACACTTATCGGTTGTCAAATTTTTAAAGAACAAGGTACTAAATTCTGTACTGCAATTTCCTGCTTTTTCTGCAACTTGCTTTTGGTTATTTGCCAGAAGCAGAGGAACGAGATTATGAAGGAGTTTTTTGTCCGTGTCAAATTAGTTTCGAGTTATTTGCAATTTATTTTGCTTACAACACAATACTGAAGTGACTAGCAAACTGAACAACCTCACATTCCTGCCCCATTTAGTGCTGTATCTCACAACACCAAAATCACAGACTTGGTTTTTTCTCTGCACAATGTTGCTTTCGCAACGCTGTTAATTAAATATATCTAAAGCCAGGCCCGCTACTATAGCACAACTACTTACGTACTATCCCAAGCTGAGCAAAATGACTGAAGACATCCTGATTAATGTGACCCCTTTTGAATCACGTGTGGCCATTGTTGCCCGTGGAGCGGTACAAGAACTCCATATGGAACGCAGCACACAGCGGGGCCAAGTGGGTAATGTCTATTTAGGTAAGGTGGTGCGCGTATTGCCGGGTATGCAAAGCGCCTTTGTAGAGATTGGTCTGGAGCGTGCTGCGTTTATTCATATTGCAGACCTCAGGGAAAACCGTTCAGAGCGCGCGCTCGGCACGCCCCCCACCCCCATCGAGAAACTCATCTTTGAGGGGCAGAGTCTCATGGTGCAAGTCATTAAAGATCCGCTCGGCACAAAGGGGGCCAGACTTTCTACCCAAATTAGTATTGCGGGCCGCATGTTGGTGTACCTCCCACATGAGCCCCATATTGGTATTTCACAGAAAATAGGCTCTGAGACTGATCGACAAGCACTCAGGGATCGCCTGCAAGCCTTAGTCCCTGCTGATGAAAAAGGCGGTTTCATTGTTCGCACACAAGCCGAGGGTGCGAGCGATCAGGAGCTTGAGGCTGATCTTGCCTACCTCAAAAAAATATGGGGGAACGTTCAACAAGGCGCGAGAACATTACCCGCAACCAGCCTGCTTCACCAAGATTTGACTCTCGCTCAGCGTGTGCTGAGAGATATGGTCACCCCTGAAACAAACCAAATTTTGATCGATTCGCGTAGCGTCACCGTCGAGCTCAAGGCTTGGGCGGGTATTTACACACCTTCGGTTGTCGAACGTATCAAACACTATAGCGGCGAACGGACACTTTTTGATACCGCAAACATCGAGGAAGAAATCGCACGCGCGCTCTCCAGGCGTGTCGATCTCAAGTCAGGTGGATATTTGATTATTGATCAGACAGAAGCGCTGACAACAGTGGATGTCAACACCGGTGGTTTTGTCGGAGGAAGAAATTTTAACGACACTATTTTCAAAACGAATCTTGAGGCTGCGCAGGCCATTGCCCGCCAGCTTAGGTTACGCAATCTTGGCGGCATCATCATTTTAGATTTTATTGATATGGATGATGCCGAGCACCGCGATGCGGTCCTTGCCGAACTCAACAAGGCTCTGTCCTTCGATCGTACTCGCATGACTGTGAACGGTTTTACACAACTCGGCCTCGTTGAAATGACACGCAAACGTACGCGTGACTCACTTGCACATCAGCTGTGCGAGCCTTGCCCGACCTGCCAGAGCCGCGGCCATGTCCGCACGAACAAAAGCATTTGCTATGACATCTTGCGGGAGATTTTGCGAGAGGCTAAGCAATTTAATCCGCGCGAATTTCGCATCCTCGCATCGCAGGGTGTGATTGATCTCTTTTTAGAAGAAGAGAGTCAGCACCTCGCAGTGTTGGGGGATTTTATTGGTAAAAAAATCTCACTCGAAGTCGCGACGGATTACACCCAAGAGCAATATGACATTGTGCTGACCTGATGAAAAACAAGATATGCGAGAGACTAATTTCCAATTGTCAATACAGGATCATATGGATATGTGCGTGTGCGCACTGAGTGTGCTTGAGGGATAGAATCAGTGGGTGTCGTCCAAAAATTTAAGCATCATAAATAGACATCCGACAAATCCAAAGGAGAAAGACATGAAAAAAATTTCAACCGTACGCATGGCCAGCACGCTCGGGCTTGCCACTCTCGCACTGTCAGGTGCGCTGAGCTTTTCGGCTGCGCAAGCACAGTCAACCTATCCGAACAAACCGATTAAGTTTGTGGTCCCCTACTCTGCAGGCACCACCACAGATGTCATCGCACGTGTCTATGCAGACAAACTTGGCAAATTACTCGGCCAAAACATCATTGTCGATAACAAAGCAGGTGCTGGCGGCAACATTTCAGCTGAGTCCGTGGCGCGTGCCGCACCCGATGGCTACACACTGACTTTTTCGACAAGCGCGACGCATGCCACTAATCCATCTCTTTACAAAAATGTAAATTTTGATCCAATCAAGGACTTTACACATATTGCCTTGATGGTCTCAGCACCCAACATGCTGGCGATCAATCCAAAGATTCCGGCAACTAACATGGCGGAACTCATCGCTTATGCCAAAAAAAATCCAGGTAAATTGACCTACATCTCTGCAGGCTCTGGAACCTCGCCACACATGGCCGGCGAGTTGCTCAAAACAATGGCGGGTATTGATATTCAGCACGTGCCTTACAAAAATATCAACCAAGGCTTTACAGACTTGTTTGCCGGCACTGTTTCGATGACCTTTTATCATGTTCCAGTGATTTACCCGCACGTCAAAGATGGCCGACTACGCGCACTGGGTGTGGCAACCAGCGAGCGCAGCCCGATTGCTCCCGAGGTGCCACCTATTGGCGACACCGTCAAAGGTTACGATCTGCGCCCCTGGTGGGGATTAGCTGGTCCTGCAGGGATGCCGAAAGACATGGTTGAAAAGCTGCACAAAGCCACCACGCAAGTTTTGGCTGATCCTGAGGTGCAAGAGCGCTTTAAAAATATGGGCCTGATCATTACGCCAATGTCGACAAAACAGTTCAACGACTTTACCGTCAGCGAGTTGGCCAAGTGGAGCAAGATCGTCAAAGACTCTGGCGCGAGTGCGAATTAAACAATGAAACAACAGCAACCTGCGATGTTGCTGCCAACCACGGTGGTTGGCAGCTATCCTCAACCAGACTGGCTGGTTGACCGCGAACAATTGTCCAAAGGTGTGCCACGGACACGTCAACATGAGCTCTGGCGCATTCCAGAGGAGCGACTTGAACAGGCGCAAGATGATGCGACTGTGCTGGCGATCCGAGATATGGAACGGGCTGGCATCGACATCATTACGGATGGCGAAATCAGAAGGGAGAGTTACTCAAACCGTTTTGCCATGGAGCTCGAAGGGGTCGATGGCAAAACACCGGCGATCATTACGTCAAAAGCGGGCTTACAAACACCCGTACCCCGCGTGGTGAGCAAAATTGTTCGTACTCATCCTGTAGAGATTCGAGATTTACTGTTTTTGAAAGCGAATACGGATCGTTTGGCAAAGATCACCCTGCCTGGTCCCTTTACGATGGGTCAACAAGCAAAAAATGAGTTCTACGCCGACGATGAAGAAATGGTGATGGACTTTGCTGCGGCAGTCAATGCCGAGGCGCTGGATCTACAAGCCGCTGGTGCAGATTTCATTCAACTCGATGAACCCTGGCTGCGACATGACCCTGAGGCGGCCAAACGATACGCTGTCAAAGCGATCAATCGTGCCCTGCAAGGCATCACGGTGCCGACCATTGTGCATTTGTGCTTTGGCTATGCCGCGGTTGTCAAAGGACAGAAACCAACAGGCTATTCATTTTTACCAGGCCTGGGCGACTCGATTGCAAAGCAAATTTCTATCGAGGCCGCACAACCACGTTTGGACTTGGGAGTACTGACTGATCTTGCAGGTAAGAAAATCATGTTGGGTGTGCTGGATCTGGGTACACATGACATTGAGACCCCTCAGTTGGTGGCCGAGCGTATTCGTGCTGGCTTGAAATACGTTGCTGCGGAAAACATGATTCCCGCTCCTGATTGCGGCATGAAGTACTTACCGAGGAATGTTGCCTTCGGTAAGTTACGAGCGCTCGCGGAAGGCGCAAAGATTGTGCGACAGGAACTTTCCTGATCGGGGCTCAAAACCCTGAGCCCCAAAAGCTCAAATCAGGAAAGTTGAGGATGCATCGTGTGCCACGGGGTGGCTTGTTCAAAAGCCGCTCCGGCTCGCAACACAGTCACCTCGTCGTAGTTTTTGCCAATGAGTTGTAACGACACCGGCAGACCCTCACTAGACAAGCCGCTCATCATCGCTAAGGCGGGATGACCGGTCAGGTTAAATGGAACCCGTGCCTGTCTGGTGTAAGTACGGACGACTTCTTTGACGTCCTCAATCCGACAGGCGGGATCTAAAGAGTTGGCTGCCAACAAAATATCCACGTTTTTAAAGGCGTGATTAACGCGATCAATCAGCGCACCGCGCATTTGCATGGCCTGAACATAATCGCCTGCACTCAGAAATGCGCCGCACATCAGTTTGCGTCTGGACATTTCTGCATAGTCTTGTGGACGCTCACGAAGATTTTGCGCATGAATCGCCCAGCCCTCTGACATCAAGATGATTTTTTGCGCCGCGCTAAACTCTTGCAACGAAGGCAACGTCATGTCGTTGACCTCTGCGCCCAAGTCACGAAATACCTGGCATGCCTCATTGAGGGCGCGGGTCACATCGGGATGGGCGATTTCGTCCTTTTCGTGAAAATGACGAATAAAACCAATTCGCAGACCTTTAACACCCAGCTTGAGATCTCTGGTGTAAGTCGCAGGCTTGGTCGCATTGGGAGACGATGAGGTTTGCGCCATCACGTCAAGTAACAGTGCGACATCTTGGACCGTGCGCGCCATCGGCCCCACGTGATCCAGCGACATGGACAAGGGATACACCCCACGTCTCGATACCAAATCATAGGTCGCCTTGAGACCCGCTAAACCGCAGGCCGCCGCGGGATGTCGCACAGATCCACCGGTATCGGTTCCGAGCGCGAGTGGCAAAAACCCCGCAGCGAGTGCGGTACCAGACCCAGAAGATGATCCGCCTGGGTGGTGGGCGATATTCCAGGGATTGCGCGCGGGCGGAAACGGCAAGTCAAAAGAAGGACCACCAATTGCAAACTCATGCAAGGCTAACTTGCCAAACAAAATCGCTCCCGACGCACGTAATGCCGTAATGACAGGCGCATCCTCCACAGCAAGGTGCTCGAGCATGACCTTAGAGTGGCAAGAGGTTCGCTGCCCTGCCATATCGATAATGTCTTTGATCCCGACGGGCACTCCATGCAGTGGCCCTAAGCGTCTTCCAGCCTTGAACTCTCGCTCCGCTTGCTTGGCGGCTTGAAGTGCGGCCGCGCGGTCAAGCTCGATAAAGGCGTGATATTGAGGCTCTAGGGCGTCGATGCGTGCAAACAAGGCCTCAATGACCGTCACAGGCGAAAGCGTCCCTGCATCATAGGCCTGGCTGATTTCCGAAGCGGTCATCCAGTGCATCATGACTTCACCTGCATCACAGGCCAAAGCTCGGCGGTATTGTCGATAGGCGCTTGAAACGCAGCACGAATATTTAAAGCGGTTCGGGCAGCGGTGGAGACATCTTCTGGGAATCTCGCCAGCGCATCTTCGAGCCCAGCTAACCTGGCGAGCATCTGAATATCATCGTCCTGACGGACTGAGGGCGCAGAGTTGGGATGGATACTTACCGGTGTATGTGTCATTTTTTCCGCCATGTTTGGCTCCTTTATATTTTTTGTTGTGCTGTCTTTATTTCAAACTAAATTTTTTGTTACGTATGAATGCTCCGAAATCGGCGCGCTCCTCTACGGAATAGTGGCGGGCCTTATCCTCAGACCAGCCATTTAATTTTGCATCCGGATATATATTGGCATGGCGCTGTCTACGGAGTGGAAACAACGCATGACGACGTGCATCGTACGCATCGATATGATCTTTGAGTCCCGACTCATCAAACTGATCCACATGCGTGGTGACAGCAAGAGGCAGCCGCGGCATGATGCGTCCGGACTCCAAGGGGTAACCTACGCAAAGTCCCGCCACGGGAAACACAGCATCAGGCAAACCTAACAGCGCACTGGTCTGATCCGCGTGATTACGCACAGCACTGATGGGTACGGTCACGAGACCGACCGCCTCGGCCGCGCGAATAAACTGGCTCATCACAATGCCTGCATCGACAGCGGCATTCATGAAATGATCGAGGTGGTCATTGACAAAAGGCTTGTCGCGCCATTGTCCGATCTGTCGAATACGGAGATTATTGGCGCAAAACACCAAAAATACAGGCGCATCATTGATCCAAGGCATATCAGGAATCCAATCGGCAATCGCCTTGATCCGTGATCGCTCGGCCACATGCACGATGTCGGCTTGTTGCAAATCAGATTTTGAAGGTGCAGAGAGCGCGCAAGCAAACAATACCTGAAGCAGATCGGGTGCCACGGCCTGACTGGCCCATTTACGATGTGAACTGTGCGTCAGCATCCGAAGCAACTCATCAGCACCAGGTAAGTCAGGTGGGATGCGCAGAGACTCACCGAAGCGCTGGAGCGCCGCATCTGCTAGTTGTTCAGGAAGCGTGATGGGGCGCTGTGACATATCAAATCACTCCTACTCTTCGCGAAATTGCATTTGATAGAGCGCAGCATAGGCGCCCCCACGAGCGAGAAGCTCTGTATGAGAACCTTGCTCAACGACTTTGCCGTGATCCATCACCACGATCATATCTGCATTTTGAACGGTCGATAAACGATGGGCAATCACGAGTGTGGTTCTGCCCTTCATCAAGGTTTCAAGCGAAGCTTGAACTTGGCGTTCCGATTCATTATCAAGGGCCGAGGTGGCCTCGTCCAATATCAAAATCGGTGCATTTTTAATCAAGGCGCGCGCAATCGCAAGTCGCTGACGCTGTCCGCCGGATAAGCGGGTCGCATTTTCACCTACATGGGTTTGCAATCCAAGCGGAAGTCCCTCAACGAACTCCAAAAGATTGGCCGCCGACAGCGCGCTGAGAATTTCTGCTTCTGTCGCCTCGTGTAGGGCACCGTAGCCAACGTTGACGGCAATCGTATCGTCAAAGAGCACGACATCCTGACTGACAAGCGACAACTGCTCGCGCAATGCGCGTAAGTTCAGCGAGGCAATATCGCGGCCATCAATCAAGATCTCGCCAGTCGAAGGGGATACAAAACGCGGCAACATGTTGACTAAGGTAGTCTTGCCACTTCCAGAGCGTCCAACCAGGGCAACCGTCTGACCCGGCTCCACCATAATCGAAACCTCAGATAAGGTGTCCTTTTGAGCATCGGCAAAACGATGCGAAACCTGCCGAAACTCAACGCGTCCTTGTGCCCTACCCTCGAAGCGACCAGTGCCGGTTTCTGGTTCTGAAGGTTGGTCAACCAAGGTAAAAACACTTTCAGCCGCCACCAGCATTTTTTGCATGCGCCCAGCGACCTTGGTGAGGCGCTTGATAGGATCGAAAATTTGCGCAAGCGCTGCCATAAACGCCGCAAAACTCCCGACGGTGAGCGTTCCTGTATTGGCTTGGTTCAGCGCCACAGCAATCACTGCCGCCACGGCGATTGCCGTGATTACCTGTGTGATGGGAGTCATCGCAGCATCAGACGTCGCCGCGCGCATATCAAACCGGCGCAGGCGTCCGCTCACATAAGAAAAACGACTGCGCTCAAATTCATACCCGTCAAAGAGCTTGACGACCCGTTGACCATCGATGCCCTCGCTGACCACCCGCGTCAACTCAGCATTCATATTGACCGTATCTTGGTTGATACGCCGCATGCGGGCGATAAAAGAACGTGAGATCAACACTGAAATTGGCATGGTCACCAAAATGATCAGCGTTAGTTCCCAAGACATATAGAGCAACACACCAATCATTGCGATCACCACGAGTGACTCTCGCACAATCACAGTCAAGACCTCTGTCGCATAACTCGTGACGTTGCCAGCATCCACCGTAAAACGATTGAGCAAACGTCCGGTATCTCCTTTTTTAAAATCGCTGTCAGGCATCGTGAGCAATTTTTCAAACATGTCGCGCCGCACCCCTAACAAGACGTTATTGGCGACCCAGGCGAGTAAATAATCACTAAAAAAGTTACAGAGTCCGCGCAAGAAGATCAGCGCAATAATCGCCAGGGGGACTTGCCAAACGTACTCAGGTTTGGCGCCTGAAAACCCCTCATCGAGCAACGGCTTCATTGCGACAGCCAAAGTGGGCTGTGTCGCGGCAGCGCCCGCCATAAACAGGATCGCGAGCGCGAGTCCTTTCCAATAAATGCCAACGCGACTATAGATACGCGTCCACAGACTGTTTTTAAGCGACTGAGGGGGCACAGAAGCTGATCCGGGAGATGAAGTCAAAATGAGGCTCTAAAATCAGATAATTTCATGATTTTACTCGTCTGAGCCAACACACGTCACAGACGGTTCATCCCTATCAACATAAACAGACACCATCATGACTGCGCAAGACTTGAATAAGCGACCGGCTCCTATCCTAATTCGACTACCAAACTGGATTGGTGATGTCTGTATGTGCCTTCCAGCACTCGACTTACTCGCCCAAGCGGGCGTCCCAGTGGTGGTCTGCGCGCGCGGCTGGGCCAAGGATTTGCTGACAGGCCTCAAGACCGAAGGCTTCATTGAAATGACGGATTCGATTCGGGCCAATGTCCGTGCGCTGCGCCAATGGAGACGAGAGCATCCTTCGCACCAGCTGGGCTTACTCATGCCAGACTCACTTTCTAGTGCGCTGACTTTCAAACTGGCCGGTATTCAAAGTGCAGGTTGGCGTGATGATGGCAGATCGCTACTACTTAAATGGGCTTTTCACAAGCCGACTGAACCGATGCATGCCGTTGAGGCGTGGTTTGAATTGACGCAACGGGCACTCAGCAGTTGGGGGTTTGACACCCGCAGCATATCTCTGCCAAGCACCCTTCAGTTAACCATCACAAATGAACACAAGCAATCGGCTAGCGCCGCACTGCGTGAGGCGGGTTTAAAAGCAGGCCAATTTGTCCTGATTGCGCCGACGGCAACGGGTCAGCACCGAGGTCAAAAAAAGGTATGGCCGCATTTCGATGCGCTGGCGCGAGTGTTACAAAATAATCGAGTGAACGTGGCGATGTGCCCGCCCGCGAACGAGCAAGCCGCGGCCAATCGCGCAGCGCCAACGGTCGACTTGATTCGCCCACTCAATCTGGGGGCTTTTTGTGCGCTCACGCGTATGGCATCACTCGTTATTTGTAACGATTCGGGTGTGGCGCACTTGTGTGCGGCCGCGGGGGTTCGACAGCTGACACTTTTTGGTGTGACCGATGCCAACAAAACAGGTCCATGGAACCCCGAGAGCTGCAATATGGGGCAAAATGGGGCTTGGCCCTCTGCGGGTGAGGTCGTCACCCGTGTGCAGCTATTATTGACATCCAAAACCTGAGTCAGATTCCTTTGCTTTCCTCCATACCTTTTTCCAATATTCTGCTTTATCCTCCCGGCCTTTGCGTGCTTTTAATCACGCTGGCCGTGTTGTTGTTTGTACTGAAATTACGTTTGGCGGGTGTGTTACTGGTCATCGCGGGTCTAGCATGGGTATTGGCGTGGTCACTGCCGATTACCTCGCTCTATCTTGGCGGTCGACTCGAATCTCAACACCCATACAAACTTCCTCGCGACTTGCCTCGGGCAGATGTCATCGTGATCTTTGGGGGCAACACTCAAGCAAACCGGGCTAACTGGTTCGAACCGTATAACCGTGCGACTGCTGTAGATCGAATTGATTTAGCTGAAGCGCTTTACTTGGCCGGCCGTGCACCCAGAATTTTGATATCCGGAAGTGCGCTTGACGGCAAAGTCAGCGAAGCGCAAATGATTGCCAGATTGTTGAGGCAACGCGGAATTCCAGACTCGGCAATTCTTTTAGAAAATAACAGTCGTAACACCTACGAAAACGCGCGTTTTACAGACATCATCATGCGCGGTCAAAAACTCAAAAGTGCATTGCTCGTCACTTCTGCGCTTCATATGCCCAGAGCTGCGGGGAGCCTGCAAAAACGAGGCATTCAAGTGACCGCCGCCAGTGGCGCACCGCAAATTGTGTTGCCGCTCAACAATCCACCTGAACTCTGGCGTCCACATTTACGGAGCCTCGAGGCGAGCCGGACGATTATCAAAGAGTATTTAGGTCTGTTTGGCTATTGGGTTCGTGGCTGGCTCTAAAGAGCGTTGCGTCCACGCACCACTGAAAAATAGAGTGCTTCGTAGCGTTTTGCGACGGCTTCCCATGAGAAAGACTGGACCAAATCGGCACTCCTTCGCACGATCTGCGTGCCAAGTGCATGCTGAGGATCCAGTGCGAGCAAGGCCGCCGCAATCGCACTGCTGTCTTTAGGGTCCTCTAGCACCCAAGCATCGTGCCGGTGCTGCACAAAAGCTGCAAAACCACAATACTGCGCCGCACTGAGCACCACAGGCAAGCCATGCGCCATCGCCTCAAGCGGCGCCATCCCAAAACTATCACGCAATGTCGGATGGACATAAATGTCTGCGCATTGGTAATAGGGAGACACATCTGAAACGGGATCTAATAAAGTTACCCGCTCAAGCAGTTCTGGATGATGACGTTGCAAATGTTGGCGTGCCTGGGCATCCGCACCCACGACTGCGAGCTTGTAATGCGCAGGCAACGTTAGCAGGGACTCTAAAACCGCAGCCAAACCTTTTCTTAGGGGATTGCGCGCGACGAGTAAACAACCAATGTCAGTCAGCCCCCAGCCGAGCTGTGCACGGAACTGAGCGCGCAACTGGGTACGCGAGTCGAAATGGACCATCACAGCTTGTGCACCGGGCGGAATCATTTCAATGTGTTCCAGCTTGGGGTAAGCGGTACTAAGTTGCTCCTGCACACTCGGCGATACGGCGACAACCTGACGGCCGGGCTCGGTGCGAACCGATGCGGCCTCCAGCCATAGATAGGCCAAGGTCCGGAGTTGTAAACAACTCAACATCCCACGCCATCGTGACCGCAGATGAAAACGGCGAAACTTGACAGGAACAACGTGCACCACATGAATATCACCTGCTGGCCCCATAGCATGTGTATGCACCACGTCGTAGTTCGTTTCATTTTTTGTGAGCCTGCGGCTCCAATACGCAAAATGCAGCGCACGGATCCAACTTGGCCAACCCTGACACTTTTTGACATGGACCTCTTTGATGGGCAGCTCATGTGCGAACTCTCTGGCGATCACAGTCACATCATGACGCAGCGCCAACTGTTGAAAGAGATGCACTGCATAGGCCTCTGCACCGCCAAATTTTTGACCAAAGCGCTCAGTAATCAGCGCGATGCGCAAACGTTCAGCCACGGCGACGATTCTCGTGACCAGTCAAGCATTTTTGAAAAAAACGCAGCATATGTGTCGTGCGCCAAATACCGACTCTGGGTAATAAAAAAGGCCCATCTTGAGGTCCGGCTAAACCACGCCGCGTGGTGGTCGCATTTTGATAACCCGCCTCAGCAGCCATCACAGCATGCTCGGCATTAAAATGACCATAGGGGTAACAAAACGCAGTGACCTCCTGCTCAACAACTTCAGACAGAATCTGTCGGGACTGCGTCATCTGAGTCCGCGCGTCCTCAAGCGATAGCTCCGGTAAATGTACATGATCTAGCGTATGCGACCCAACCTCTTGACCTGCCTGAGACCAGGCTCTGGCTTCGGCTTGTGTCATGAGAGATGAAAACGGAACATTATTTTGCGCGTCCCAGACATTTCCGCCATCGAACTGATTGGCCACCAGATAATTGGTCGAGGTAAAACCTAACTCGGTCAAAACAGGTAAGGCATTGGTAAACACATTGCGAAAGCCATCATCGAAGGTCACGCCAAATACCTTACCTGTCTGCTCTCCCTTGAGATAGGGCATCAGGTCACGCATACTCAAGCCACGATAACCAAGCCGATGCATCCAGCGCATTTGCCTGGCGAAACTCTTGGGGTGAACGGTCAAACCACGAAACTGCGTGCCACGCGGCGCGGGCACATCAATTTGGTGGTACATCAGAATCGGGATAGACGTATTCATCTTTTAATTCTTGAGCGTGAGTGATTTGCTGCGCAGCATTGTTGATAAATAGCCAGGGTATGCGCCGCAAAGTCAGAAAGATTAAACCATTGCTCAGCATGGCGACGGGCTGCGATACCAAACTGGCGAAGCAATTCGGGCTCAGCGGCAATTTGTCGCAAGACCTCGGTCATGCCTGAGACGTCTCGTACCTCGACAATCCAGCCATTTTCTCCATGAATCAAATTTTCTGGCAAGCCTCCGACTCGCGTGACCAATACGGGTAAACCCAGCGCCATCAACTCTCGACAAGCGAATGAAAGTGCCTCTTGATAGGACAGCACGAACCCCACATCACACGCGGCAAGAAGGGGTCGAACATCATCGAGCAAGCCCGGAAAACAGACTTGAGATTGCATCCCGAATCGTGTGACTTCAGCGAACAACTCTGGTTTCGGCTGATCTCCCGCCACCAACAAAAGAAACCGAGACTTGAGCGGTTCAGGCAGCTGAGCCACCGCAGCGACTAAATCAAGCCAGCCCTTTTCGAGATCCGTTCCGCCCGCACTTCCGAGAATGATTTTGTCGCTCAAGGCATCCCCCAAGTAACGCACTCGCAGCATCGCTTTTTCGGCAGACGAAACAGGGGAAAAGTAATCAGTATCAATGCCATGCCGAACGGTAGTCACAGGACAGTGACGATAGACGGAGTCTCGCACCCGACCCGCCACATAATCGCTGACGGCAATCACGTGATCCGTTGCAAGCGACGCCCGCAAACGATGGCCAAAACTTCTTAAGGGGTGATCGTTATGTTTGGTAAAAACGACTTTAGGTCTGTTGGGTAAACCCAGTAAGGCGAGCATGACTTGTTTGTGATCCGCCGAGCCGTTGACGTGCACAATATCGAAACTTTCCTTTTTCAACAAGCTTCTTAACCTAGACCGCGCACCCAACCAAGAAGATGGGCGTGTGGTGAATTCCATCGCGACAAGCTTGACGCCCGCCACCTCACCGGCCAGTCGGTAGAGCCTGCTCGAGGCAGGACACGCCACCGTCAAAGTGTGCTCAGCCGCTAGACCTTTCAGGAGATTGACGATATAGGTGACATGTCCGCCACCATTACCACCATGAAAGTTCGTGTACAAAATCTTCATTTGGAACGATTCGAACGATTTGTGCTGTCAGTCACATTTGTACTCTGACTATTCGTTCGGCACAACATCATCAATTTCGAGTAACGAAAAAAACTGCCTGCGGCAGCTGTGGCAGCTAGGACAAAACCATAGCGTCCGTCCAGAAAGCCGCGACGCAATAGGTAAATACGAACAAAGGTCCACACGCTATGCCCCACAATACTGAACAGCCCTGCCCGCTTGCCTTTGGCAAACATCATCTGGGCGGCATCGGTGGAATAACGATTCATTTTAAGAATCAAGGCATCCAGGGTTTCGTAGGGATAGTGCAGCAAACAGGCTTTAAGCTTACCGGTTTGCCCTTTGATCTCAACCCGTTCATGAACAGGCACCTCGGTAAAGCGCCCCTTCTCGCGACGAAACAGTCGCAGTACGTGATCAGGCCACCAGCCACTGTGATGGATAGGCTGACCGCATAGTTCGGATAATCGAGGGACAAAATAGCCTTCGCAGGTAGGTGCCGCCAAGGTCTCAATGATTTCTTGTTTAAGTTTGGGCGTCACTCGCTCATCCGCATCAATGGAAAGCACCCAAGCTTGGGTGGCCGCCTCTAACGCGCGGTTTTTTTGAGGGCCAAAGCCGGGCCAGTCGGTGGACTGATGTACCACCGCGCCATGCTGACGCGCAATCTCAATCGTCCCGTCTGTACTGCCGGAGTCGAGCACAATGATTTCACTTGCAAAGCTCACCGACTGCAAGCAAGCCGCAATATGACGCGCCTCGTTTTTGGTGATGATGATCACCGATAGCGGCAAGACATGACTCTCAGAGGGATTATCCATGCTGAGCATTATGCCTGTTTGAACCATGACCGCGGCCATGCAACCACGTGCGGTAACAAACCTCAGTGTGACGCACGAGCGCTTCGGGGGTAAATTCTGAGACCAGATTGTTCCAAATGCGGTCATAGCCAGCCTGCCCCATTTGCTTGCGCAACGCAGGGTTATCAATCAGTTTGAGCAAGGCCTGCTGGAGACTTTCGACATCGTCAAGTTTGACGAGAAGCCCTGTGCGGCCATCCTCTAACATTTCGGGCACGCCCCCTACCGCCGTTGCAACCACTGGCAAACGCGCGCTTGCAGCTTCGAGAAACACCATTCCACTGGCCTCAAGCCTAGTTGGCAGACAAAAGAGGTCAAAACCTGCCATGAGGTTACTGATGTCCTCGCGTCGGCCCAACAAATGGACACGGTCCTGCAAATTCAGGCGTTGTACAAGCTGGCTCACCTCTTGAAAGATGGGCTCACCTGAACCCACCAGCACAAGATGTAAATGAGGCCGCTGCGCAAATAAGGGCGTCATGCTCTGAATGAGCTCCCGGTGGCCTTTGTTGGCACGCATCACCGCCACACAGCCAACAATGACCGCCTCAGCAGACAACCCCAACTCCTCACGCAAGGACGAGCACTGGTCAGTCGCTGCGGGGAGCACCGG
This sequence comes from Zwartia sp., assembly GCF_049655405.1. Lineage (GTDB taxonomy): Bacteria > Pseudomonadota > Gammaproteobacteria > Burkholderiales > Burkholderiaceae_B > Zwartia. The sequence goes on along the minus strand of NZ_JBASJR010000016.1, from coordinate 247,020 downwards.
GGTGTAAATCGTTTCAACGCGCTCGGGAGCCACCCCTTTTTCAATCAGTTGTTTGCGCACATACTCACTATCCGTAGTGACACAGTGTGGTAACCACGTATAAGAAAGTAAGGAGTTCACTGGATTGGCCAGATGCCGCGTACGCACAATGAGTGGTGTCTTGGCTAAGCGACCCGCCGTGGCAGCAATAATCGTGTCGCGCCGGCTATGGGTGTTGAGCACATCAAAGCCACCTTGCTTTAAGATGCCCCGCAGCTTGGTCACCGCGCGAAAAAAATTCAGATGCCCATCCATTTCCATGGTGTGCACCACAAAGCCGTTGTCCTTGAGTCGCGAGGCAAGCTGTGCACGAGGCTGACAGACAGCCTCAAGATGATGGCCGGCCTCTCGCATCGCGAGCATTTCTTTAAAAATCCGGTGCTCCTGACCACCAAAATTGGTGGCCGCCTCGGAGTGCATGATGCGCAAGGGCTGGTCTTTACTTGTAAGCAACTTCAACATCCCCTGCTGAGGTCCAACCGACCAATTGTTCGACTAGGCTATCCGACAGCCTCACCCGCCAGGACTCATCAAGCCTGATGATGCACGAAGCGGAGCCTGTTTCATACTGAATTTCGACAGGCGTTCCAGGCAATCCATTTTCAGGTGCAGCACGAAAAGGGTTAAGCACACGTTTAAGCATGACGGCATCCGCATTACCGTTGAGTCGAATACGGAGCGCCTTGGCGCGGGCTTCGCGGGCAAGTTGCAAGTCGTAGATCTGCTCGGCGACAACGCGCATGCCACCAGAGTATTCATCATTGGTGACTTTTGCCTGCACGATCAGGAGTTGATCCTCGCGCAAACGATTGCGGTGTTGCTCCATCATTTCCGCATAAACGGACACTTCGACCTGTGCACTGCCATCATCAAGTACGACAAACAACATTTTTCCGCGGCGCGTCATCATGGTTCTGAGCCCGGAGATCACCCCAGCCACCCACTGTAAATCACGCGAGGGCTCGAGACGGTTGAGCGACTTGCTGACAAAATGTCGAACTTCAGTCCGCCAAGCGTCAAACAGGTGGCCACTGAAAAAGTATCCAAGCGCGACCTTTTCCTCGGATAGACGGGCATGCAGATCCCACGGCGCACATTGTGCAAGCTCGCTTTCTACGACATCTGCGCCATCGTCACCAAATAAAGAGACTTGGTTGGCGCTACGCGCCGCCTGCTCAGCGGCCTCAAGGGCTGTCGCGAGCGAGGCCAACAATGCGGCACGATTGGCTTCGATCAGGTCGAACGCGCCAGCACGGATTAAGGCCTCAATGCTACGGCGATTGACTGAGTGACGGTCGATCCGTCTACAAAAGTCAAACAAAGAAACAAAAGGTCCATCCCCTCGAGCGCGGAGTATTTCCTCGACCGCGCCTTGACCCGTGCCCTTGACTGCGCCCATACCATAGCGAATCGTCCGGGGCGGCAAACCGCGCGCAGAGTGCTCGTCAGAGACGGGCTCGAAGCGATAACCAGACGCATTGACATCGGGCGGTAACACTTTGATGCCATTCGCTAAACAATCTCTCCAGAACGTCTGGACCTTGGTGGTGTCATCCATGTCGGAGGACAAGGTCGCTGCCATAAACTCGGCAGGATGGTGTGCCTTGAGCCACGCGGTCTGATACGCGATGAGCGCGTAGGCCGCTGAGTGCGATTTGTTAAAGCCATAGCCCGCAAACAGCTCCATCAAATCGAAGAGCTTGACGGCAAGCTTGGCGTCATAACCCTTTTTGATGGCGCCCTGTTCAAACAACTCGCGGTGGGCCGCCATTTCTTCGGCTTTTTTCTTACCCATGGCGCGACGCAGCAAATCCGCGCCTCCCAAGGAGTACCCACCGATAATCTGGGAAATCAGCATCACCTGCTCTTGATACACGATCACACCGTAGGTGCTTTTGAGTGTGTGCTCAAGATCAGTATGGAAGTAATCAACCGAGGCGCGACCGTGCTTACGATTGACAAAGTCGTCCACCATGCCCGACTCAAGTGGACCCGGACGAAATAGTGCCAGCACGGCCACAATGTCTTCGAACGTGTTGGGACGGAGCTTTTTGAGCAACTCTTTCATGCCACGCGATTCGAGCTGAAAGACAGCGGTCGTATTGGCGTCGCACAAAATCTGGTAGGTCGCCGGATCTTCGAGCGAGAGCGACATGATGTCAAAATCGCGCATGGTCGGGTTAAAGGCTCGCACAAAACGAACCGCCCAATCCAGAATCGTCAGGTTACGCAACCCCAAAAAGTCAAACTTGACTAGGCCAGCTGCTTCGACATCGTCTTTGTCGAACTGCGAAACGGCACTGCCCTCTTGGCCAGGCTGACAATACAGCGGACAGAAATCGGTCAGCTTGCCCGGGGCAATCAATACACCGCCCGCATGCATCCCGACGTTGCGCGTCAGTCCCTCAAGAGGCCGCGCGAGATCCACGAGTGCACGGACCTCTTCTTCGGTCTCGTAACGTGCCTTAAAAGAAGGCTCATCTTTGAGCGCACGATCAAGCGTCCAAGGATCGGCAGGATTGTGGGGGATGAGTTTGGATAAACCATCACACAACATATAGGGCATGTCCAGCACCCGACCGGCATCGCGCACCACCGCTTTGGCGCCAAGCGTTCCAAAGGTCGCAATCTGGCTGACCGCTTCACGTCCGTATTTTTGCTTGACGTACTCAATCACGCGTTCGCGATTATCCTGACAAAAGTCGATATCGAAGTCAGGCATCGATACCCGTTCCGGATTGAGAAAGCGCTCGAACAGAAGGTCATATCGGATCGGATCCAGATCAGTAATGCCAAGCGAATATGCTACGAGCGAACCGGCACCAGAGCCTCGCCCCGGCCCCACAGGCACTCCGTTATTTTTGCCCCAGTTGATAAAGTCTTGAACAATCAAAAAATATCCAGGGAAGCCCATTTTGATAATGGTCTGGCACTCAAGCGCCAAGCGTGCCGAGTACTGTGGCATGGCACGCGCCCGCTCCTCGGGGTCTGGGAATAACTGCAGCATTCTCTTTTCGAGACCAATTTCTGAAAGCTGAATCAGATAGTCATCGAGCGATACGCCTTCAGGAGTCGGGAAATCAGGTAGTTGAGGCTGTCCGAGTACGAGCGTCAAATTGCATCGCTGAGCAATGGCGACTGCGTTGGCCAACGCCGAAGGCACGTCGCTAAAACGCTCCACCATCGCCTGAGTCGACTGCAAATACTGATCAGGCGTGAAATGACGCGGGCGACGCGGATTGGTGAGAATTTCACCCTCAGAGATACAGACTCGCGCCTCATGAGGCTGAAAGTCCTCAGGTCCTAAAAACTGGACCGGATGCGTGGCGACCACCGGCAACCCACACTCCGCAGCCAAAGCAAGCGCGGCTCTGCAGTAGGATTGGTCAGCCTCGGCTTCGGTTCTCTGCAGCTCGAGGTAATAGGCGCCAGGAAACTCAGCCTTCCAGTGCAGAGCGCACGCACGCGCCAAATCCATATTGCCAGCTGCCAAAGCCTGACCAACGTCGCCCCCGCGGGCACCAGACAAGGCGATTAAGCCCTTGGCACCAGAGAGCCACTCGCGACGCATCTCCGCCCGACCACGGTGGGCATTAGAGAGCCAAGCGCGTGTGAGTAACTCGCATAAGGCTAAATACCCCTCGCGACTGGCAACGAGCAGTAAAATACGATGAGGTTTTTCTCGGTCTTCGTCGTTCGTCAGCCAGACGTCACATCCAGCGATGGGCTTGATGCCTGCAGAGCGGGCTTCTTTGTAGAACTTGATCAACCCAAAAAGGTTTGACAGGTCTGTCAGGGCAACCGCCGGCTGACCGAGTTGCGAGACTCGGCGAATGAGTTCTGGAATGCGGACGGTACCGTCCACGACCGAAAATTCGGAGTGGACGCGCAAGTGAACGAAGGGCTGAGTTTGGACGCTTTCTGACATAGGTCAATTGTACCTATTGTTGAGTCGAATATAGTTACACTTAGTGACGGACGCAGGTCCCGCGCAGCACCCTTGCTGCACAACGCTTTTGGATGGAATTAAGTATGAAATGGATTGTGTTGGCGACTTGGATTGGCGCAGTGCTCTTTGCGCATTTCCGCGGCCGTGTCAGACTCCCGCTGGGCCGGCAATTGCTAGACCACTCCATCATTTTGGCGCCAATCAACGCCTTTATGGTGCTGACCTCGCGCGTACCGACCTCGCCCTACATTCCTACAAGTGCGATGCCCGAGCTCAAGCTGCTTGAGGACAATTGGGAAACGATCCGAGACGAGGCCCTGCATTTGGCGAGTTTGCGAGAAATCAAAGCCCCAGAGTTACACAATGACATTGGATTTAATTCTTTTTTCAAATACGGCTGGAAACGCTTTTATCTGAAGTGGTACGACGCCAAACACCCCTCGGCTACCGCGCTTTGCCCCAAGACAGTCGCCCTGCTCAATCAGATCCCGTCAGTCAAAGCGGCCATGTTTGCTGAGTTACCGCCAGGTGGGCAACTCAATCCCCATCGTGACCCTTTTGCGGGTTCGTTACGCTATCACCTAGGTTTGGCCACACCAAATGATGATCTTTGCTATATCGATGTTGATGGCATTCGTCATAGCTGGCGCGATGGTAAGGGGGTGATTTTTGATGAAACTTACGTGCATGATGCCTACAACAAGACAGATAAAAACCGCATCATTTTGTTTTGCGATGTCGAGCGCCCCCTGATTTGGCGTTGGGCCCAAGGGTTCAACCACTGGTTTGGCAAAGTCGCCATGTCGGCGGCAAGTTCACCGAATGCAGAAACCGATCAAACTGGTTGGTTCAACAAGCTCACGCATTACCACTGGATCATCGATCAAAAACGACGGGCGTTCAAAAAAGCCAACCGAACAGCTTACAAAGCAACCAAGTTTGGCTTGATCGCTCTGGCAATTGTGTTGTTTATCGTCTTGTAAATGCTGCTTGAACTGGTGTTAGCGTTGCATCGCTTCCCATGTTTTCTGCAAACGTTTAACAGAAACAGGCATGGGGGTACGCAACTCTTGCGCAAAGAGTGCGACCCGCAACTCCTCTAGCATCCAGCGAAACTCGTCCAGTCCAGCATCCGGCGCGCCCTTGAGCGCGCTGCGTGCCCGGGCATACTGACTCAATACCGGTGCCATTTCCGACATCAAGCGCAAATCTCGCGCCGGATCTGACTTGAGCTTGTCGATACGTGCGATCGCAGCTTTCAGATAGCGTGGCAAATGAACAAGCTGGTGATAAGGTGTATCCACCACAAATCGGGCAGTGACTAGTTGCTGCAAATGCTGTTGCAAATCTGCGTAACTTTGGGCATTGGCTTTGGCCTGAGGCAGTTTGCGCTGAGCAGCAGCCCACCCGTCCAGCACCGCAAACGCCAAGCGAGCCACCTCTTGAGCCAATAAGCCGAGTTTGGTTTTAGCCTCTTGGCGCCGTGCTTCAAAACTCTGAGCATCCTCTGGCCAAGGTTCTGCCAGACAAGCACCAATCAACGCGCAATCAATAATCTGGTCACGCAGCTGCTCTTGTGTGCCGAGCTGCAGATAAAGCATGCCCATTTTGGTGAGCTCGTGCAAATTTTTCTCGAGAAATTTGACCTGCTCACGCAGCGCGATGCGAAACAAGCGCACTAAACCGCGACGATGTGCCAGCAAAGCGACTTGAGGATCATCAAAGACATCCAGTGCGCACGCTGCACCTCGTTCAACCAGAGCAGGATAACCCACCACCACTTGATCTTTACGACGGATTTCCATGAGCTCTGGCAGTTTCCCAAAACTCCATTCTGTAATTTCATCCTGCGACAAGACGCTCGCGACGTCCTGATCATGCGTGGCGAATTTTTGAAACGTTGCCTGTGCTTGCTTGCCCAACTCTGCCTTGATCTGCGCCAAGTTACGGCCTGCCGCCAGCATGCGTCCATGTTCGTCAACAATTTTGAAAGACATGAATAAATGTGCGGGCAAGGTCTCAGGTTTAAAGTCCGTGACCAGGGGACGAATTTTGAGTGTCTGCCAAATGTCTTGAATTAAGGCCTCAGTGAGACTGCAAGGAGGAAGCTCCAATCGGTCGTACCAGCGCTCGTAAAAGCCAGCTGCGTAATCCGGCAGGGGCACGCAGTGACGCCGAATTTTTTGCGGAAGTGATTTGAGTAACAGTTGTGCCTTTTCCTTGAGCATCCCAGGCACCAGCCACTCACAGCGAGCCGCATCGACCTGATTCAAAAAATAAAGCGGGATGGTGACGGTCACGCCGTCCTTGGGCGAGCCGGGCTCAAAGTGATAATCGATGGCGAGACGTACGCCCTGCCAGTCAAAAAACTTTGGGAAAACCTCTGTTGTGACACCGGCTGCTTCGTGACGCATTAAGGCGTCACGCGTCAGCATCAATTGTTGAGCCTGCTCCTTTGATAAGCCCTTGACCCAATGTTCAAGCGTGGCAGTTTGATAAATATCCGCAGGCAACAACTTGTCGTAAAACGCCTGTATCAGTGCATCATCCACCAAAATATCCGGGCGACGGGTCTGGTGCTCAAGCTTTTCAATCTGTGCAATCAGTTTGCGATTGTGAGCAAGAAACGGCAGAGGACTATCGATATCGCCAGGAATCAAGGCTTGTAGGATAAAAATCTCCCGAGCCTGCTCAGGCGCAATCGGTCCATAATGCACACGTCGCCCAGAGTAAATCGTCAACCCGTACAGCGTTGCTTTTTCATTGGCGACAACCTGTCCGAGCTTGCGCTCCCAGCGTGGGTCACTCCACGAACGTTTGAGCAGGTGTCCGGCCACGCGCTCGACCCATTTGGGGTCGATCTTGGCGACACAACGGGCATAGAGTTTGCTCGTGTCCACCAGCTCGGCAGCCACAATCCATTTCCCTGCTTTTTTGAGAAGCTTGGAGCCTGGGTGAATGAGAAAGCGAATATCGCGAGCCCCTAAATAATGCCCCGCCTCTTCAGATTTAAATCCAAGGTTCCCTAGCAGACCTGACAATAAAGCGAGGTGAATCTGTTCATGTGTCGCCTCGGTTTTGTTGAGACGCCACCCCTGCTCACCGACCAAAGACATCAACTGGCTATGAATGTCATGCCATTCGCGCAGACGCAAGGGCGATAGATATTGTGTGCGCAACAGAGCGACGAGCTTACGTTGAGATTCTTTGTGCTTGACCTGTTCGTGATACCAGTTCCAGAGCTTGACGTAGGCCACAAATTCGGAAGCATCATCAGAGAACTTTGAGTGCGCTTGGTCGGAGGCCTCGCGCGCGTGCATCGGTCGGTCACGAGGGTCTTGTACCGAGAGCGCGGAGGCAATGATTAACATTTCAGTCAGGCAGTTCTGGTCGCGTGCGGCCAAAATCATCCTACCTAAGCGCGGATCAACTGGAAGCTTTGCCAAGCTACGTCCTGTTTCCGTCAGTGCATCAGGCCGCTCAGCGTCTGGGTCAATCGCACCAAGCTCTTGCAGCAAGTGATAACCATCCGCGATCGCACGACCACTTGGCGGGTCTACAAACGGAAAGGTCTCGATATCATTGAGACGCAGAGCCTTCATCCGCAAAATGACACTCGCGAGTGAAGACCGTAAAATCTCTGGATCCGTAAAGGCCGCGCGATCTTTGAAGTCCTGTTCGTCATAAAGTCGGATGCAGACACCCGGCCCGAGTCGACCGCAACGGCCCGCACGTTGGTTGGCAGAGGCCTGGCTGATCGGCTCGATGCGCAGCTGCTCGACTTTGTTGCGCCACGAATAACGCTTGACCCGCGCCAAGCCGCTATCGATCACGAAACGAATACCTGGGACGGTCAGGGAGGTCTCCGCTACGTTGGTGGCCAACACAATCCGACGTGCACTGGTGCGTGGCCGAAAAATTTCCTCTTGTTCGTCTTGAGACAATCGCGCAAATAGGGCCAGCACCTGTGTACCCGGCGGATGATGCTTGCGCAACGCCTCGGCACACTCTCGGATCTCGCGCTCACCGGGCAAAAAGACCAACACATCACCTGGTCCCACGCGCGCGCATTCATCCACCGCCTCAACCAGCGCGTTGATCAGGTCTCGTTCTTCGTCGCGCGCCAAACTCCGCTCAGAAAGTCCTGTTTGAGGTGCTGTGCTTGCGTTTGGCCCCTCTTCTAATGCTGGGTTCAACACAGGACGGTACCTGACTTCGACCGGATACAAGCGTCCCGAGACCTCAATCACGGGCGCGGGTGCCCCCTTTTTATCGGCAAAATGACGTGCAAAGCGTCCGGCATCAATCGTCGCGGACGTAATAATGAGCTTGAGGTCAGGTCGACGCGGCAATAGCTGACGCAAATAGCCCAACAAGAAATCAATATTCAGACTACGCTCGTGTGCCTCATCGATGATGATGGTGTCGTAACGCTTGAGCAAGGGATCGCGCTGGGACTCGGCCAACAAGATGCCATCCGTCATCAGCTTGATGGCCGTCTGGGCGCTACTGCGATCTTGAAAGCGGACCTGATAGCCGACCCAGTCGCCTAATGGTGTTTGCAACTCCTCGGCAATCCGTCGCGCCACCGAACTGGCCGCCAGACGCCGAGGCTGGGTATGGCCAATCATTTTTTTCAAGCCCCGGCCCAGCTCCAAACAAATCTTGGGCAACTGAGTCGTTTTACCTGAACCAGTCTCCCCACTCACAATCACCACCTGATGCGACGCGATCGCGCGAGCGATTTCCTCGCGGCGAGCGCTAACCGGCAAATCCTCTGGATAGACGATCTTGGGGGGTTGACGTGGGGAAATGACGACGCTTTCCGTTGTATTGTCGGTCAAGCGCTTTGATTCGGGCATATTTTTTAATCCGAGTAACAGCTTATTATAAAATTTATCTCTAATACTCACAGCGCTCACGAGGTTGACAACACAAGCCACCATGCCAGACACAAAAAAAGCAGAGATTGGATCCGCTCAGGAGTCCTCAATCATCAATTTAGACGCCACCGTTTCCGCCCAGGAGGCGCCTGAATTCGCGGCACCGCAGTTTGTTCGCTGGTTTAGAGAGGTTGCTCCCTACGTCCATGCTTTTCGAGGAAAAACCTTTGTGGTGGCCTTTGGAGGTGAGCTTGTTCACGCCAATGCGCTCAATGCCTTGGTTCAGGATTTATCTTTATTGTCTGCTTTGGGCATTAAGCTTGTCTTGGTTCACGGCTCGCGCCCACAAGTCAACGAGCAACTCCGCTTAAAAGGGTTCAGCCAACAATTTGACCGGGGGCGCGCGCCTACCGATGCCGATGCGCTGGAATGCGCCAAAGAGGCTGCGGGCGAGATTCGTCTGGATATCGAGGCAGCATTTAGTCAGGGACTCCCTAATACCCCCATGTCTCACGCACAAATCCGCGTGATCTCTGGAAATTTTGTCACAGCCCGTCCAACGGGCATTATCGACGGCATCGACTACAAGCACACGGGTCAAGTGAGAAAAATCGACGTCGATGCCTTGCGCTTTGCGATTGAACGCGGCTCGATTGTGTTGCTGTCACCGCTCGGGTTTTCTCCCACTGGTGAGGCCTTTAGTCTGTCCATGGAGGAGCTGGCCACCAGCGTCGCCACAAAACTTCGGGCAGAAAAACTCATTTTCCTGACTGAAACACCAGGCGTGCTGTCTCCGGACGGCACCGTCGACACCGAACTCGCACGACTCGATGCAGATGCGTTGCTGGCGGCAGGCGAGCTCGACGAAAGCACGGCCTATTATTTGCAATTTGCCTCACGCGCGGTCAAACGCGGCGTGACACGCGCTCACCTTATTCCCTTTTCGATGGATGGCGTGGTGTTGCTTGAGATCTTTACCCACGACGGCGTGGGTACGATGGTGGTCGAAGACACCCTAGACGATCTGCGTCCTGCAACGATTGATGACGTTGGCGCGATTTTGCAACTCATCGAGCCTCTGGAACAAGACGGCACGCTTGTGCCGCGCGGGCGGGCGGTCATTGAGCGAGAAGTTGAAAACTTTACTGTTCTTGAACACGACGGTGTCATTTATGGTTGCGCAACCTTAAATGACTACCCCAAAGATCAGATGGCGGAAATGGCGTGTCTGATTGTGCACCCTGAATGGCAAGGCGCAGGCGAAGGCGAAATTCTCTTGCGACACATGGAGTCTCGCGCGCGTGCCTATGGTGCCAAGCGTTTGTTTGTGCTGACGACCCGAACCTCGCATTGGTTTATCAAGCGCGGCTTTGTTCAAGGCGGCGTGGCGGATCTGCCAAAAGAAAAACAAGCGCATTACAACCGATCGCGCAACAGTCTGATTTTTATCAAACGCCTGTGAAGCTTAGGGCTATGAACGTCGCTACAGACTCAAACGCCCTACAATCACAGCAAATACGCTTTAAACAGGATACTCAATATGACTCGCACTGTTCAATGTCTCAAGCTTAAGCAAGAAGCTGAGGGTTTAGATTTCCCCCCCTACCCAGGTGAGATGGGAACCAAAATTTGGCAAAGTATTTCCAAGCAGGCTTGGCAGGGTTGGCTGGACGTACAAACACGTCTGGTCAACGAAAATCGCCTCAACCTCGCCGATGCACGCGCACGCAAATATCTCAAAGAGCAAATGGAAAAACACTTGTTCGAAGATATCGATGTCGAAGCACAAGGTTTTGTGCCTCCACCAGCTTAAGGACTTAGAGGTCTAAATAACCTAGGTTGGCCTCAGCCCAACCGGCGAATGCCCTGCTGAGTCGCCAACAAAGCGACCTCGGCAGGACGTAAGGCAAACAAGCCGTTCGTCACCACCCCAGGCACGTTGTTGAGCTGCCGCTCCAGTTCTGGCGCATTATTGATCGTCAGACCATGAACATCCAAAATTTCATTACCATTGTCGGTGGTAAAACCTTGACGTAACACGGGTTGACCGCCGAGTTGCTTGGCGATGCGTGCGACTGCCTCGCGCGCCATTGGCAAGACCTCGATCGGCAAGGGGAACTGCCCCAGACGCTCGACCAATTTGCTTTCATCGGCGATACAGACAAACTGTTTGGCGACAGAAGACACGATTTTTTCACGTGTCAGCGCCCCACCCCCACCTTTGATCATATGAAGCTGGCTGTTGATTTCATCGGCGCCATCGACATAGACAGGCATCGTCTCAACCTCGTTGAGATCTAGCACTAGGATGCCAAGCGCCGTCAGACGTTTGGCGCTGCGCTCCGAACTCGCGACGGCGCCACGAAACCGACCTCGATACTTTGCCAGACCATCAATAAACAAGTCTGCGGTCGAACCCGTCCCCACACCGATCACTGCCTGTGCAGTCAAGAGGGGTTCAATGAGCGTGAGCGCAGCGTCAGCGGCTTGTTGTTTGAGATCTTGTTGCGAAAGCATGTTGGATTCCTAATTAAAAATTATTTGTCATGAGAGGAGTCTGACTCTGCAGACGCTACATCCTCTGAATCGAGACGTTCAACCTCTCCGGATTCAGCGGCAAACACTGCACGCGCCTGATCTTCGGGCATCGCCTCGACACTTTTGAGGCTGCGTAACATCACCCGCGTACGAGATTCGGTTTGACCAATTTTATTACTCGCACTATCGAGAGATTTTTTGACATTGGCCAAAGCGTCACCGAACTTGCCAAACTCTGTTTTGACCGCTCGCAATACCTGCCAGACCTCGGAGGAGCGCTCCTGAATGGCGAGCGTCCTGAATCCCATCTGCAAACTGTTGAGTAATGCTGCCAGGTTAGCGGGTCCTGCGACATTGACGCGTAGGTCATGCAATTTGTCGAGCAGGCCAGACTGGCGCAAGACCTCTGCGTACAAACTTTCGCTTGGCAAAAACATGATCGCAAAATCAGTCGTATGTGGAGGTGAGACGTATTTGGCCACGATTGTTTTGGCTTGTAGTTCAACCGCACGCGCCAACGCGGCACCTGCCGCTTTAATGCCCTCACGATCGGAGGTTTCATGCGCATCCATCAAGCGCTCGTATTCTTCTTTTGGAAACTTGGCATCAATAGGCAGCCAGACGGGTTGATCCATGAGACCTTGCCCCGGTAAGCGAATAGCAAACTCCACCTGCGCATCACTACCCGGAACCGTCTTGATGTTTTGTGCATACTGATCAGGTGTCATGCTGTCTTCAATCAGACGGGCAAGTTGCACCTCGCCCCACGTACCGCGGGTCTTGACATTGGTCAGCACGCGCTTGAGATCACCGACACCGGCGGCGAGCGTTTGCATTTCACCGAGACCTTTTTGAACGGACTCCAAACGATCAGAGACCTGTTTAAAGGACTCAGTTAGACGAGACTCTAAGGTGGCGTGGAGTTTTTCATCCACGGTTTTTCTCATCTCATCGAGCTTGGCTGAGTTGTCAGTCTGCAGGGATAGCAAACGGTCCTCCACAGCCACGCGGAGCTCGGCGATCCGACGCTCGTTGGTTTGAATCAAGGTTTGTAATTGTTCGGCAAAGCCCGCAGCGAAGCGATTGAGGGACTCCGCACTTTCACCTCGCCCGGCTGCGGCATCCCGCGCCATCGCAGCACGAAACTCTGCGTCACTCTGTGCAAGCTCCACCCTCAGTGCACGTGAAGACTCTGCAAGCTCTGCACGCAATTGGCGATGGGTGTCTGCTTGCTCGGTCCTTAAGCTTCGCTCCAGTCGCTCCTGACCTGCCACAATTTGATCCAGCCTCGGGTCGACTGGAGTGGGCTGCGCACGCCCGGCACGCAACCACGCCAACAATGAGAACAGAGCTGCTAAGCAGGCGGCTCCCGCAATAAGCGGCAGCAGCACAGCAGGATCATTTAGGAGAGACACGTCTATCAAGCTGTACCTAGTTTTTCAGCGTAACGTTTTTCATTAAAACCAACCGTGACAGACTGATCGGCATATACGGCCACGGGTCGTCGGATCAAGGCGGGATATTGGGCAATCAGAGACAACCATTCTTTGTCTGAGGCGGGTGCTTTTAGACTGTCATCCAGATTTCGCCATGTCATCGAAGCGCGGTTAACAAGTTTTTCCCAGCCCCCGAGCGACTCCGCCCAAGTTTTGAGCGTCACGGGATCGATGGGCGCGTCGCGATAGTCCTGAAACGCATGGGAGATCCCCTGAGCCTCGAGCCAGTTCCGCGCCTTGATGCAGGTGCTGCACTTGGCTAATCCGTAAAGTTTGACAGACATCACAATCCTATTTTTTTCGGTCGTTGAGTGTTCTATTCTAATAGTTCGGGGGCAAGCCATTGCTCTTGGTAGCCCTCTCTGAGTGCAGACCAATATGAATGCTGTTGCGTCAAGCATAACTTTTTAAGCGAGCGTAAAAGACGAGAAAGATTTCGCGCACGCTGAGCCGGGGTCAAAAAAGCCACCAAACGCCCACGATCAAAGTCTATCAACCAAACCTTCGCCTGATCATCAATCAAAACGTTATACACATTCAGGTCTGCATGCCAAACGCCCATCCGGTGCATGTCTGCAATGACCGCGCCTGCCCGCCTCCAGGTATCAAGGTCCGTACATTGAGCAAGAGGCTTGGCGTGGGGAATACGTTGCGTCAGTAAGGCCGCCCGATAGATCAGACCATGCCGCCAAGCAGCCGCGCCGAGGGGGCGTGGTACAGGCAAGCCAAACCTCCAGAGGATCTGCAAAAGCTCAAACTCTTGGCAAGATCGCGTGTGTGTAAACCCAGTCCAGAAATAGTAGTTTTTGATGAATTTGGCGACGAGACCACCACGACGATAATGACGGAGCACGGCATCAAAAGCACCTGTGCGCACAAACCAGGCTGCCGCGCGCCCCCCTTCTGTCACAGGGCGAGCATCCAGATTTGGTGTCAGGGGGTCAAAACAGTCCCAAATCAACGCGTCCGAACCGCAGCATTCAGCGAGCGCTTGATCGACACGAAACCACCGGTCCGCAAGGCTGGACTCAACCGTCACGATTTCGCATCCAATCCGCCACCCCAAAGAATATTTCAAGCATTTTATCTAACAGCGGCTCTGAGAAATCTAACTCTTTCATCGCGCGCGCCATGCAAAGCAACCATTGATCACGCTCAGCAATGCCGATCGAAAAGGGCAAATGCCGCGCACGCAACCTAGGATGACCAAAACGCTCAATGTAATGTTGGGGACCACCAAAATACCCGCATAAATACCAAAATAACTTGTCCCGCGCCGAATCCAAGCTCGCACCATGCACATCGCGCAGGAGTTTGAGATCTGCATCGACTTCCATCAAATCATAAAAACGATCAACCAACTGTCGGATCCCAGGCTCACCGCCTAGAATTTCAAACATCGTGAGGCTCTCGGATTTGGCTTGTTGTTCAGCTTGATTCATGATTCAGCTTTTATCTCTGTCGTTTGACGCTTAGGCATGATGTCTCAGAATCGCCAGTGGTGGCGTTTTTAACACGCCTCTAAGGACAAGCGCACCGGCCAACCATGCGCCCAACATGCAGACCGACAAGCCCAAGGCCCAAGGCCAAAGCGAAAAGCGCATATCGAATTCGAACACCCAATGCGATAAGGCCCAGGCGGCAAGCGTCGCGCCACTTGCCGCTAACAATCCCGCCAAGGCACCGACGGCGAGCAGTTCAATTCGTTGCGCACTGGCGAGCTGACGTCTCGTCGCGCCAAACGCTCTCAGCAAAGCGGCCTCCCGCACACGCTCATCTCGTGTAGCCGACAATGCTGCAGCCAAAACAATGGCACCTGCAAACACAGAAAACAAAAACAAACCCTGTACGGCAACAGAAACCTTGTCGAGAATACTTTGTAGCTGACTCAAAATCGCACCAACATCAAAAACAGTCAGATTGGGGAATTGTTTGACCAAATCTTGTGTCACAGTGATACGGTCAGGCGGCAAATAGAATGCTGTCATCCACGTTTGAGGGGCTTGCTTGAGTGCCGCTGGCGTGGTGATGGCAAAGAAGTTGGCGCGCATCGAGTCCCAGTCAACACGCCTGAGACTCGTGACTTCGACACGAATCTTTTCACCCGCGACATCAAAATCGAGCATGTCGCCGACTTTGAGACCCAGTGACTTGGCGAGTCCGATTTCAAGCGAAACCTCTGGTCGGTCTGCGTTGAGATCACGTCCCGCAACGATTTGCCCTGGTTCCGCTAAACGATTGGCATAGGACAAATTAAACTCACGCTCGACCAGCCGTTGCGCACGCGCATCGTCATAGTCCGCCGCGGAGACCGCCCGATCATTGAGCGCCACAAAGCGGCCACGCACCATGGGAGAAAGCCTGACCTGCGTCAGCCCAGCTTCGCTCAACACTTTTTCAATACTCGGCACTTGATCCGTCTGGATATTGATCAAAAAACGATTTGGTGCATCCGCGGGAAGCGTACGCTGCCAGCCTGCAAGCAGGTCCGTGCGGACAATCGTCAGCAAAAGAATCGCCATCATTCCAACCGCCAGGGCACTTGTTTGTGCGATCGTCGCGCCACGTCGGCGCACCACACCTGCCAAGGCAAAACGCAAGACTGGAAAAGATGTCAGACGGCCTCTCAAACCGGACAAGGCCCACAACACGATCATGCCCAAGCCTGCAAAGAGTGAAGCCGCAGCAAAAAAGCCTGCCGCCAATCCGATACCGAGCTTGATATCGTTGGCGACCCACCACATCAGCAGCGCAAAGCCAGAAAGACCCAACAGATAACCCATCACACTCTGCAGAGGAATCGACTCTTGTTGCGCGCGCAGGATTTGGGAGGGCGGCACATGACGCAACCCATTGAGGGGTGGCCAAGCAAACGCCAGCAACAGCCAAAGACCGGCAAATAAACCTTGTAAGGCGGGCTCAAGGCCGGCCAGAGGTAGATCTGCACCCAACAACCCCTCTAAAGCTTGTACCATCAGTGCCTGTCCGCCCCAGCCAAGTACCAAGCCCAAGAGCGAGGCCAGCAAACCCGTCAGCACGAACTCACCCAAGAGGATCGCCGTGACTTTTGCTTGAGTCGCCCCGAGGCATCGCATGACGGCAACGCTGTTGCGGTGACGCTGCCCAAAACGTCTCGCGCCGAGTGCGACCGCCACAGCGGCAATCAGGACAGAGAGCATCGCGACGAGTGCGAGAAACTCCTGCGCGCGGTCCAGGGAGCGCCTGATCTCAGGTCGACCCGCTTCGAGTGTGACAATTTTTTGACCCGAAGTCATGGCAGCACTGAGCCATTGACGGAAAATGTCGACGGCAGGCAAATCGCCTGCGACTAAAAAGTTGTAGCCAATTCGACTGCCCGGTGCAATCAAACCAGAACGTAACAAATCCTCGGCGCGCACCATCACACGTGGTGCGAGATTGACAAACTGGGCGCCCCGATCAGGTTCGTAGGTAATTACTCGCGCAAGCTGCAGACTCAAATCCCCGACTTTGATCGTCTCACCAATTTTTAAGCCAGTCTGACCCAGTACCTGCGCATCGACCCAGGCCTGACCGACCTCGGGTGCGACCGTCGTTTGCTGTTCTGGCCCACCCAACACCTCCGCAGTTCTTAAGCCACCCCTCAGCGGATAGGCTGCCTCAACCCCTTTTATAGAGGCCAGCACCAGACGTCCATCCGATCCCACCATCGAGGGAAACTGCCAACCTAAGGCTGTGCGTAAGCCTAGATTTTTTGCATGCTCAATAAAGCCTGGGGGAATAGGTTTGGCAGACTCCATCACAAGATCTGCGCCAAGCATCTGCGCGGCATCACGTTCTAAGGCGCGACCCACACGATCCGCCAAAAAACCAACACTCGTCACCGCTGCCACAGCAACCACCACGGCTAAACCAAGTAGGCGTAAGTCCCCCGCCCTTGCATCGCGCCATGTCTGCCTAAAAATCACATTGAAAATGTTCATGCTCTCAACCTGTCCAAGGCATCTTGCAAACGATCCACTGCCCACACTTCAAGTCCTTCGATGGGCTGTCTCGGTGCATTGGCTTTAGGAATAATTGCGACGGAAAACCCCAGCTTTGCAGCTTCGCGTAAGCGCTCCTGACCTCGCGGCGCAGGTCTCACTTCGCCCGCTAAGCCAACTTCACCAAACGCAAACAAGCCCTTTGGTAACGGCCGATCTCTCAATGAGGACAAAATAGCTAGCAACACCGCCAAATCCGCCGCAGGCTCGGTAATCCGCACGCCACCCACTGCGTTGACAAAAACATCCTGATCAGAGGTCGACACACCTGCATGACGATTGAGCACAGCCAGCAGCATGGCCAAGCGGTTGCCCTCCAGCCCCACCGATAGGCGCCGGGGGTTGGGCACATGCGCCGTGTCGACAAGTGCTTGTATTTCTACCAGCAATGGGCGAGTCCCTTCTTGGGTTGCCATTACACAAGAGCCAGAGACCTGCGCGGAGTGTTGAGACAAAAACAATGCTGAGGGGTTGGCTACCCCCCGCAAGCCTCGATCAGTCATCGCAAACACGCCAAGCTCGTTGACCGCACCAAAACGGTTTTTAAATGCGCGAATGAGACGAAACGACGAGTGCGTATCACCCTCGAAGTACAACACCGTGTCCACGATGTGCTCAAGCACTCTGGGACCGGCGAGCGCGCCATCCTTGGTGACGTGACCAATCATGACAATTGGGATACCAGCCTGTTTGGCCAGCCGGGTCAGCTGGGCAGCACACTCTTTGACCTGAGAGACCGAGCCAGGCGCGGCAGAGAGCTCACTGGAATACATGGTCTGAATCGAGTCAATCACTGCAACGGCAGGTT
Source organism: Zwartia sp. (assembly GCF_049655405.1). Classification (GTDB taxonomy): domain Bacteria; phylum Pseudomonadota; class Gammaproteobacteria; order Burkholderiales; family Burkholderiaceae_B; genus Zwartia. Next base: position 229,285 of record NZ_JBASJR010000016.1, on the reverse strand, counting down.
TTTGCTCTAAAAGAGCAGACTGAATCGCCTCAAGACGAATTTCTGCAAATAAATCAACGCCCTCACCCGAGAGGCCCAGTCGACGGGCGCGCAAGGCCACTTGCTCGGCAGATTCCTCACCCGTCACGTACAAGACCCGCTGCTCACCCGACATTGCCACAAGCGCTTGTAACAGGAGCGTGGATTTGCCAATACCGGGATCGCCACCAATCAACACGACAGCGCCCGCGACGAGCCCGCCACCCAACACCCGATCAAACTCTGGAATCCCAGTAGAAATCCTGGGTAACTCCAGCGCTTCAACATCAGACAAACTGCGTAAGGCAGCAGAGGCAGCTAGCGGCGCGTAACGATGCTGCTCGGCCTGTCCCGACAGACCCGCATCACGGGTCTCTTCGAGTGTGTTCCAAGCTTGGCAGTGCGGGCATTGTCCCAACCATTTTGGGCTGATCCCTCCGCATTCGGAGCAAGTAAAGATAGTTTTGATTTTGGCCATGAAAGTCTCTGGCGCACGATGCACCGCATTCCTCTAGTCTAACGCAGGGACTTACCCTAAAAGACCTGAAAATATCCTGCCAAACCCCCAATCACGACGGGGTGAACCACTACACTTTGAAATTGACCGTTGCTTTTACGTCATTGAGTGTGATTGATACATGGCCGTTGACCATTACGAAAACTTTCCCGTGGCTTCCCTGCTGCTGCCCAAGCACCTGCGCAAAGCGGTGACGGACATCTATCGGTTTGCGCGCGGCGCAGATGACCTCGCGGACGAAGGGGATGCCCCACCTGTCGAGCGCTTAGCCGCCTTACAGATATATCGGGACGCCATCCTCACAATCAGCGAAGGCCACACGCCCGCAGCCCTTTTTCAGCCTCTGGCACAGACCATCGCGCAACATGCCCTTCCAGTCGCGCCTTTTTTAGATTTATTGTCCGCTTTCGACCAAGATATCGCGCAAACGCGTTACGAGGACTATTTTTCTCTGCTTGACTATTGCAAACGCTCCGCCAATCCCGTTGGCACACTCATGCTGCACCTCTATGAGAAGACGGATGCGGTCTCCATGGCCCAGTCTGATTCAATCTGTTCAGCACTACAGCTGATTAATTTTTTACAAGATGTCGCAATTGACTGGAAAAAAGAGCGCATTTATCTACCCCAAGAGGATTTAAGGCGCTTTGGTGTTTCTGAGCGTCACATCGCGCAGGCGCAAGCGGATGCCGCTTGGTGCGCACTGATGCAATTTCAGGTCGATCGCGCCCGCGGCTTGTTAAACTCTGGTCGACCGCTTGGTCGGACACTCACAGGCAGAATCGGCCTTGAGCTCAGACTGATCATTGAGGGTGGATTAAGAATTCTCGACAAAATCGAGAATGTCCGTTTTGATGTTTTCCGGCATCGTCCAACATTACACGCCCATGATTGGGCATTGATGTGCTGGCGAGCCCTTAGAGCCTGATGCAATGACCCCTACCGAATACTGTCAAGAAAAAGCAGCCAAAAGCGGTTCAAGCTTTTATTACGCCTTTCTGTTTCTGCCTCCCGAGCGGCGTCAGGCCATCACGGCACTCTATGCCTTTTGTCGCGAAGTCGATGATGTGGTGGACGAATGCACGGACACTTCGATCGCCCGGATTAAGTTGGCATGGTGGCGCACCCAAATTGATGCGATGTTCGAAGGCAAACCAGACCACCCCGTCACACAAGCACTTGCTCCACATTTAAAACCGTTTGACATGACGCAAGCACGCCTGCTTGCAATTATCGATGGTATGGAAATGGACCTAGATCAAACGCGTTACCTCGATTGGCCAGGCTTAGAAAAATATTGTTGGCACGTTGCAGGCGTCGTGGGAGAACTCTCTGCAGGGATCTTTGGCTACCATGACCCTGCGACACTCAAGTATGCGAGCAAGCTTGGCATCGCCTTTCAACTGACCAATATTATTCGCGATGTCGGTGACGATGCACGTCGCGGGCGAATTTACTTACCCATTAGCGATTTGCAACAATTTAACGTCAGAGCGGCTGATGTTTTAAATAGTCAATATTCTGATCACTTTTCTGCCCTGATGGCTTTTGAGGCGCAACGCGCGCGCGGTCTCTATCGCGAAGCGATTGATGCTTTACCAGAAGCAGATCGACGCGCGCAACGACCAGGCCTGATGATGGCGGCCATTTATCACGCCTTGCTTGGTGAAATCGAACACGAAAAGTGGCAGGTACTCGACCAGCGTATTTCACTCACCCCTCTGCGCAAATTTTGGTTAGCCTGGAAAAACTTTGTCGGTGCAGGTCGCGCTGTACTCAAGCAAATCAAGCGCTCGAGCGATCCAAGTTGAATATTGCAGTCATTGGCGCGGGTTGGGCGGGGCTTGCCGCTGCAGTCTCACTCAAAGAACTTGGTATGCACGTCACAGTCTTTGAAGCTGCACCCGTGACGGGTGGACGCGCGCGCGGCGTGGATGATGTCCATATGGGACGCATCGACAATGGTCAACATCTACTGCTAGGTGCCTATACAGAGACGCTCGCACTCATCGAACGGGTGCAAGGCAGTCAGCAGATTGATCAACTGATACTGCGCGAGCCGCTGCATCTAGAAAGCGCGGATGGTTCCTTTAGGGTCCGTGCACCCGCACTGCCCGCCCCTTGGAATACGTTGATGGCGCTTATCCGCGCACGGGGTCTTTCACCTGCGGACCGCATGAAAGCGCTCAACATGATGGTGCGTTGCAGACTGTCAGGCTGGCGCGCCAGACCGCGCGAAACAGTCTCTGCGTTTTTGTCACGCCATCAACAATCCGATCGGTTGTGCCTCAAACTCTGGATACCTTTGTGCTTGGCCGCACTAAACACACCCACAGAAAAAAGTTGCGCACAGCTTTTTCTGAATGTGTTGCGTGACAGCCTGAATGGACCACGTCATGCCAGCGACTGCCTGATTCCGCGCGTAGACCTTACAGCCCTATGGCCCGCCGCTGCTGCGGAGGACCTCACGATGCGTTATCGTCATATCGTGCGTCAAGTGCGCGCGACAGACACAGGAGTCGAAGTCGATGGTGAGTACTTCGACGCGTGCGTGGTGGCGATACCGCCCTATGCTGCCGCACGCGTGCTGTTTGAGCCATCACACCTAGAGGACGCATATCGACAGCCATTGCAATCGCCACAGCAACAATCGGAGGCTTCTTTACACAGAATCTTAAAGGGCTTTGAGTATCGTGCCATCGCCACACTTGCGCTTGAACTCGAGGATCGCTGGCAATTGCCTCATGCCATGATGATGCTTGAGGAGGAACCTGCCCGCGGGCATGTGGGGCAATGGGTCTTTAATCGACTCGATCATGACAAACAGCTCACAGTCGTCATCAGCGATGCAAGCGATTTTTTAAAGTATGACAGAGAGCGTTTTGTAGAGGCCATCGCCACCCAGATTCGTGAGCAAAGTGCGAAACACCCCGACCATCTCAAACCGATGCCAGCGATCAAACATCAACGACTCATTGTAGAAAAACGTGCAACGTTTGATGCAGTCACAGGACTGGCAAGACCCTCAAACAGGAGCCCCTGGTCTCGCATTGTTCTAGCGGGTGATTGGACAGATACGGGCTATCCTGCCGTGCTTGAGGGTGCTGTGCGTAGCGGCTTGAGTGCCGCTAAGCTCTTAGAAAATACTTTTAACCTCTAAGACTCTGCGCCGTCAGCAAGCCAAGAAACGTTAACACCAAAGAGCCTGTCAGACTGGCGCCCGCATACGTCAGCGCCATTCCCAAGCGCCCTTCTTCGACGAAACCCATGACTTCTGCTGAAAAAGTCGAAAAGGTGGTCAACGCGCCGAGAAAACCTGTGACCAACAGTAAGCGCCAAAACTGAGGCCATTCGGGATTGGCCGCTACTAGCCCAAGAATGAGCCCAACCAGATAGCCACCCAGCATGTTGGCGGCAAAGGTCCCCCAAGGCAACATATCCGCATGCCGGTTCAGCCATAAGCTGAGCAGCCACCTCAGCCACGCGCCTGCCGTGGCACCAAGCGCCACAGCCAAAAAGTGCGTGGAGGTGAGCATCTGCATCTTGGTCAGGTACTCGCGTGTTCAGTCAGGTAGGCACGCACGCTTGCGACATCGCAAGGCAGCACGGTAAAGCGTTGCGGCAAGGACTCGATATTTTCTAGGCCAGGCGGAAGCGGCGCAGGCATGCCAAGTGCCTCTTCGATGACCTCTGAAAACTTGGCAGGCAAAGCCGTTTCCAGCACCAGCATTGGAATGCCTGGCTCGACAAAGTCAGCTGCAACCTTGACGCCATCAGCGGTGTGAGGATCAATCAACACGCCTGTTCGGGTATGAACCGCCCGAATGGTCGCGAGACGATCTTGATGGGTACTGCAACCCGCCACAAAGCCATAACGACGTTCTAATTCGGGCTTCATGCTCGAGAGATCAAAGAATCCCTCGCGCGACAACTCACGCCAAAGTCCTGCCACACGCTCTGCATCACGCCCCACCAGATCGAAAACAAAACGTTCGAAATTGGAGGCGCGCGAAATATCCATTGAGGGGCTTGAGGTCGCAAAGGTTTGCGCCGCGGCACGAGGTCGATAAATACCGGTGCGGAAAAACTCTTCGAGGACGTTGTTTTCGTTGGTCGCCAGCACTAGGCGACGAATCGGCACGCCCATGGAGCGGGCAATATGACCAGCCAAAATATTGCCAAAATTGCCAGAAGGCACTGTAAACGACACCTCTTGGCCGGGGCCGGAGGTCGAACGCAACCATCCATGAAAGTAGTACACCACTTGAGCAGCGATTCGCGCCCAATTGATGGAGTTGACTGCACCCAGACGATACTTGGACTTGAAGGGCAAATCGCCTGCAAGCGCTTTCACAACGTCTTGGGCTTCGTCAAACACGCCTTTTACAGCGATATTGTGAATATTGGCATCCTGTAACGAATACATCTGCGCACGTTGAAAAGCACTCATGCGACCGTGTGGAGACAGCATAAACACAGCGACGGCATCTTTGCCACGCATGGCATACTCAGCCGCCGAACCGGTATCACCAGAAGTGGCGCCTAAAATATTGAGCGTTGTGCCACGTTGCTTTAGGACATGTGGAAACACTTGACCCAGAAACTGCATCGCCATGTCTTTGAAGGCCAGCGTGGGTCCTTCGGACAAGCTCAATAAAGACATACCATCATACAAAGGCTGAACAGGCACGATCGCTTCGGTCTTGAATGATGACTTGCAGTAGGCTGCCTCAGTCATCGCGGCCAAGGTGGCACGATCAATATCCGTGACAAACAAAGACAACACCTCAGTCGCAAGCGCGTGGTAAGGCAAGGCACGCCATGACTCCAGCGTCTGGGCAGATACCTGAGGGATACGCTCAGGCACGGCTAAGCCACCATCGGGCGCCAAGCCCTCTAGCAAGATATCGGAAAACTCCAGGGGATTCATTCCCCCACGTGTCGAAACGTATTTCATGACAAACTTTCCACTCTTAGACGGGTCACGCTCGAACGCACAAATGCAAGGGCTTCGATGCGTGCAATGGCTGAATTGATATTGCGCTCAAGCGCTTGATGGGTCAAGAAAATCAGGTCTGCACTGCCATCCGCATCCGAAGGCTGCTGAATCATGGATCCGATCGAGATCCCCGCATCGGCCAATACCCGGGCGATATCGGCCAACACACCAGGCTGATCGGCCACGGTCATGCGTAAATAATATGAGGTCACCACGTCCTCGATCGACAAGATCGGCGTATCTGCCATGGCATCAGGCTGGAACGCTAAATGCGGGACACGATGCTCGGGATCCGCCGTATGCAAGCGGGTCACATCGACCAAATCAGCCACCACAGCGGAGGCCGTTGGCTCTTCGCCTGCACCTTTGCCGTAATAAAGCGTCTGCCCGACCGCGTCGCCGCGCACGAGGACAGCATTCATCGCACCTTCGACATTGGCGAGCAGAGAGGCGCTCGGCACCAACGCGGGATGCACACGTAATTCAATTCCGTTGGAGCGGCGTTTGGTGATGCCAAGTAACTTGATCCGATAACCTAACCGCTCTGCGAGCTTGATGTCCACTGAGTCGAGTTTGGAGATGCCTTCGATATGTGCGCGGTCGAACTGGACAGGAATGCCAAAGGCCAGTGAAGCCAGCAAGGTGAGCTTGTGTGCCGCATCGACGCCTTCGATATCGAAGGTTGGATCCGCCTCGGCGTAGCCGAGCTTTTGTGCCTGTTCCAATACTGTCGCAAAAGGTAATCCACGCGCGCGCATTTCGGACAAGATGAAATTGGTCGTGCCGTTGATAATGCCCGCCACCCATTCGATACGGTTGGCCGTCAAGCCTTCTCGCATGGCCTTGATGATCGGGATGCCGCCCGCGACAGCAGCCTCGAACGCCACCATCACGCCTTTGGCAGAGGCTGCTGCAAAAATCTCTGTGCCGTGCTTGGCCAACAAGGCTTTGTTGGCCGTGACCACATGCTTGCCCTGGGCAATCGCCTCTAGCACTAATTCACGTGCGAGCGTATCGCCACCAATCAACTCGACCACGATGTCAATGGAGGGATCGCGCACCACCGCAAACGGATCAGTACCAAGCTCGATTTTTTGACCGAGTAACGCACGCGCCTTGGCAATATCTCGCACGGCAACACGCGTGACCTCAATATTGCGGCCGGCGCGACGAGAGATTTCACCCGCGTTGCGTGCCAACACTTTCCAGGTACCACCCCCGACAACGCCGAGCCCTAATAAACCGACCTTGATTGATTCCATTACAACAGCCCATCCTTGCGAAACATTTCTTTTATGCCGCGAACCGCTTGCCGGGTCCGCTGCTCATTTTCAATCAAAGCAAAACGCACGTACTCGTCACCATAATCACCGAACCCGATGCCGGGAGAAACAGCAACTTTGGCTTCTTCGAGGATACGCTTGGCAAACTCGAGTGAGCCTGCGGCCCGGTATGGCTCAGGGATATGTGCCCAGATGTACATTGAAGCCTTGGGATTTTCAACCATCCAGCCGGCCTCATGTAAACCTTTGACCAGCACATCTCGACGACTCTGATACTTTTCAACGACTTCGGCTACGCAATCTTGTGGGCCCTCGAGTGCGGCAATGGCCGCCACTTGAATCGGCGTGAAGGTTCCGTAGTCGTGATAACTCTTGATACGCGCCAGGGCATTGACCAACTCGGCGTTTCCGACCATGAAGCCAATACGCCAGCCTGCCATGTTGTAGCTTTTACTCATCGTAAAAAACTCAACTGCGACGTCTCTGGCACCAGGTACTTGCATAATCGAAGGTGCTTGATAGCCATCAAAGCAGATATCCGCATAGGCTAAATCATGCACCACAATAATGTTGTGCTCTTGGGCAAGTTTGACGACTCTTTCAAAGAAAGAGAGATCGACACATTGCGCGGTTGGATTGCTGGGAAAGCCCAAAATCATCATTTTGGGCTTGGGAATCGACTCGCGCACTGCGCGTTCGAGCTCTTCAAAAAAATCCGTACCTGGTGTCATGCGCACGGAGCGAATGTTTGCACCCGCAATCACCGCACCATAAATATGAATAGGGTAGCTTGGATTGGGCACCAAAACGGTATCCCCGGCATCAAGCGTGGCCAGCATGAGGTGCGCGAGCCCCTCTTTGGAGCCGATGGTCACAATGGCCTCAGAGTCCGGATCAAACTGCACCTGAAAGCGTCGTGCATACCAGTCCGTGATGGCCTTGCGTAAGCGTGGAATACCTTTTGAAACTGAATAACCGTGGGTAGTTGGACGCTCTGATGCCTCGACCAGCTTGCTCACAATGTGAGGAGGGGTTGCACCATCGGGATTACCCATCGACATATCGATGATGTCCTCCCCCCGGCGACGCGCAGCCATTTTGAGCTCTGCAGTAATGTTGAATACATAGGGGGGCAGACGCTCAATGCGAGAAAACTTCCTCATCTTCAGTCCTTATATAAGAAATGCTTAACTTTGCTTTATTTGCAGCGCAGCAAAACCCTGTAATCTAGCGCATCAGGACCGATGCCGCAAATCGCGCTGAGTGGGGTCAAAAAATCAGCCTTTTCAACCCCCTAGATGCGCAACGTTGTCATCACAGCATACAAACGAGTGCGCTATCATCGGCTGAACTTGCTGGAGTATTGATTGAAGCTTCATACTGACACAAATGCGGCGCTAAATACCGTCACCGGGTACGGTGATGGCTTCGTCGAAATTAACAAAATAAGTTTTGCCCACGCCATTGCTTTTGGTCCGGAAGGTCCTGTGCACCAATGGCCCGCCGAGCATCCAGACGATATCTCTACTGCGCTGCTTCTACAAGCTGCGGGTCTGACACTCAAGCCCATTGATCCCATGGCCTTTTTGGACTCGGACCAACCTCCCCAGCCGGAGGTAGAAGGCACCAAGCCTGAAGTGCTACTGGTTGGGATGGGTGCGCGTCAACGCATGTTGGATCACAAAGTGATCGCGCCACTTTTGCGCGCGGGCGTTGGGGTTGAGTGCATGACCACAGAAGCTGCGGCCCGCACCTACAACATTCTGATGGCCGAAGGCCGTCAAGTCATTGCAGCCTTACTACCGGAGAAACGTTGATGAGCACTGCCCTGATCGGTAAACCTGCACCAGTCTTTTCAGCCCAAAGTACCTTTGGCGAAATTTCTCTTGAACGCTGTTTAGGAAGAGGCGTCATTCTTTATTTCTATCCCAAAGACAACACCCCCGGCTGCACGACAGAAACTCAAGACTTTCGCGATTGCCACGATGAGTTTTTAGCCATGGGCTGTGTGGTGATTGGTGTTTCGCGCGATTCCTTGAAATCGCATGAAAACTTTTCCAAAAAACTCGAACTTCCTTTTCCACTGCTTGCAGACACAGACGAGAGCGTCTGCAACGCATACGGTGTAATCAAGCTTAAACAAATGTATGGCAAGCAGGTGCGTGGCATAGAACGCAGCACGTTTTTAATCAATGCCGAGGGCAAATTGGTACAAGCCTGGCGTGGACTCAAAGTACCGGGACACGTCCAAGAGGTACTCCAAGCCGCGCGCAGCCTGACCTGAACAGTCTTGACCTCACGCTATTTCATTGCTCGACCCCTGGGAGATTTCTAGTATGCCGTTGCCAAAGCTGCCCACACGCCCTGCCGCCATTCTCGAAGTCACAGACCTTAAGCTCGAACCAATAGAGTCGTCCCCTGTCAGCATGGGTGTATCGGCGCAAGTCTCTCTGCCCTCCTCTGCGGCAGTCGCTCAGACATCTTCGCCTGTTCAAGCCGAACCCAATCGAGATCAGCCATCAAAATCCATCACACTGGATCTTTCTGGTTTATCTGAAACAGCTGAGCAAGAGCCTGTGGCATCCAGCTCGGGAAAAACAAAAAGCAAAGCTGCATCACCTGCTCGTCAAAAACTACCTAAAGCGCCCGCATCAGGCGCTTCAAAAGCGAAGACCTCGGGCACCGGTTTACGAAAACTTTTCGTACTCGACACGAATGTCTTGCTGCACGATCCAAGCTCCCTCTTTCGCTTTGAAGAGCACGATGTCTTTTTGCCGATGATGACGCTTGAAGAGCTCGATCATCAAAAGAAAGGCATGTCGGAAGTCGCACGTAACGCGCGTCAAGTGAGTCGTTCACTCGATACACTTGTGGGCGAGCATCGCGACCTCGATCTCGGGCTTTCCTTGGATGGTTTGGGGCACAAAGACGCAGTCGGACGTTTGTTTTTTCAGACCACCGCGATGGCAAGCACCTTGCCGCCCGATTTGCCGATGGGTAAAGCCGACAACCAGATCCTGAGCGTGGTGCGTGCCCTGCACGACAAGTTTACTGATCGTGAAGTTGTGTTGGTCTCCAAAGACATCAACATGCGCCTGAAGGCGCGCACACTCTCGCTTTCAGCAGAAGACTATTTCAATGATCAGGTTCTGGAGGACTCTGATTTGCTCTACAGCGGTACTCTAGCGCTTCCCGATAACTTTTGGAACAAGCACGGCAAAGGCGTTGAGTCTTGGCAACAAGGCGGGACAACCTTTTATCGAATTTCAGGACCTTTGTGTCACCAGTTTATGGTGAATCAATTTGTGTATTTTGAAGGTCCGATGCCCTTGTATGCACAGGTCAGAGAAGTCAATGGAAAAACGGCTGTGCTGGCCACCCTGCGCGATTTTACGCACGGCAAAAATAATGTCTGGGGTGTCACTGCGCGTAATCGCGAACAGAATTTTGCGATGAATTTACTAATGGATCCTGACTGTGACTTTGTGTCCTTGCTCGGTCAGGCGGGCACTGGCAAAACCCTCATGACACTCGCGGCCGGCCTTGCTCAAGTGCTTGAAACCAAGCGTTATACCGAGATTATCATGACGCGCGTCACGGTTCCTGTCGGTGAAGATATCGGCTTTTTGCCCGGTACCGAAGAAGAAAAAATGCAACCATGGATGGGCGCGCTCGAGGACAACCTTGAGGTGTTGACGATGGGCGAAACCGATGGTGGATCTTCGATCGCAAGCGGTCAGACGCACGACTGGGGCCGCTCCGGCTCCATGGAGTTGATTCGCTCACGCATCAAAGTGAAGTCTTTAAACTTTATGCGCGGTCGCACATTTTTAAATAAATATCTGATCATTGATGAAGCGCAAAACCTGACGCCCAAGCAAATGAAAACCTTGATCACGCGTGCAGGCCCAGGCACCAAGGTAATTTGTCTGGGTAATATCGCCCAAATCGACACCCCCTATCTGACTGAAGGGAGCTCTGGACTAACCTTTGTAGTGGATCGCTTTAAAGGCTGGCCCCACGCAGGACACGTCACCTTGCAGCGCGGTGAGCGTTCACGACTGGCCGACTACGCTGGCGAAGTCCTCTAATCGCACCGCACATGAACACGCCAGCTCCTACGCCCAGTTCTCGCACGCCTCTCGCAATGACCGTAGGGGATGCGGCAGGCATTGGTCCCGAGATCATTGTTAAGTTGCACGCGCAGGGGCTCTCCGCCCCTTGCGTGGTGTATGGCGATGTCGGCGCGTTAAAGCGTGCGTGCGCATTTCTAAACGTATCGGTCAAGATCGTCGTGCTCCAGGCCGATGATCCTCTTACAGGCCATTACCAAGAGCCAGGCTGCATGTTTGTGCGGCCCACGACGCCAGCGTTGCCTGTGGATCTGCCTTTTGGCGTGGTCAATGCGCAAGCGGGCCAAGCCTCGGTCGATGCGCTGCTGATGGCTATTGAGGATGCCATGGCGGGACGCGTACGCGCCATTGTGACGGCCCCGCTGAACAAAGAGTCCATGCATGCCGCAGGCGTTGACTTTCCAGGTCATACCGAAATTCTTGCCGCGCGCTCACAGACCCCTCATGTTGCCATGATGTTGGTCAATGATCAGTTGCGCGTCATCTTGGCCACCATCCATATCGCACTCGCCGAAGTCTCCCCCTCTCTTTCAATCGACCTAGAGTTGCGGACAATTGAGCTTGCCGCTTTAGCGTGCCACGGCATGGGGATTGTCTCCCCACGTATCGCTGTCGCAGGTCTCAATCCTCACGCAGGTGAACAAGGAAAATTTGGTCGCGAAGATCTTGACATCATTGCGCCTGCCATCGCACTTGCCCGTGCAAAAGGAATCAATGCGACAGGCCCGTGGCCGGGAGATACTGTGTTTATGCGGGCGCGCAAGGGTGAGTTCGATATTTGTGTCGCACAGTACCATGATCAAGGATTGATTCCCATCAAATACTTGGGCGTCGATGAGGGGGTCAATGTGACAGTGGGATTACCTTTTGTTCGGACCAGCGTTGACCATGGGACTGCCTTTGATATCGCGGGTCGTGGTGTCGCGGATCCTGGCTCACTCAAGACTGCGTTTGATTTAGCCATCTCGCTCACTCAGGCAAAATTCAACCAAAAGTTATAGGTGTAAACCCGTATATTAAGAAATGTAAATAAATAATTGGTTTAACTAACCCTGCTAAGTATATAATTTGCATAGTTTTTATACTTTAAAGGGCGCTGGGAATGCGTGCAGGTCTTTTTTTACCCCTTCGCAATGCTTGCCTGACAGGCCTCGTTTGCATCAGTGTGGCACTGGCTGGCACCCCTAGTTTTGCTCAGAGCACGACTTCGACGCCGTCAACGGCTAAAGCTAAACCCACACAGCCTAAAAAAACCTCACAAAATACAACGACAAAGAAAAGCGCAAGCTCGTCAAAAAAGTCGTCCAATAAAACAGCTTCCACGCAAAAGAAAGCAGCTCCGGGCGGTACCCCACAAGGTTCGCGTGGCACCAAGTCAAACTCAACCAACCAAAAAGCGCTGGCAGCTGGTGCCACGACGGCCGCCGTCACGAGCGCAGCGAGTGCCAAACGCGCACAAGCAGAGAGTAAGTCTGGCAACCCGACCGCCGCCCTGCGCTCGAATGTTGTGTTTGTCCAAGATCTCAATAGCAAGACTGTCATTTTTTCTCGTAACGACGATGTGGCACGCCCGATCGCCTCTATTACTAAACTGATGACGGCTCTGGTGGTCGTAGATGCCAAGCAACCACTTGATGAAATGCTTCAAGTGACCCAAGCCGATGTGGATGTTGTGAAATTTAGTCGCTCACGCTTAGCAGTGGGCGTCAAACTGTCCCGCGGTGATATGTTGCACTTGGCGCTGATGTCCTCTGAGAACCGCGCAGCCAATGCCTTGGGACGTCACTATCCTGGTGGAATGCCGGCCTTTGTTGCCGCCATGAACAACAAGGCGCGCGAGCTCGGTATGAATGACAGCCGCTTTGTTGAACCGACTGGTTTATCAAGCGCAAACGTTGCGACTCCACGTGATCTGGTCAAGCTGATGCAAGCGACCGCTGCACGTCCTAGCATCCGTTACTACACCACCAATCAACAGCACGAAATTTCTTCGCGCGGACATGCAACCTTATTCCGCAATACGAACATGCTGGTGACGAATCCTAACTGGGATATCAGAGTGTCAAAGACGGGCTTTATCAACGAAGCCGGTCAGTGCTTGGTGATGGTGGCTCGCATCAACAACCGTGATACGGCAATCGTTCTGCTCAATGCAGACGGAAAAGGCACGCGCATCGGCGATGCCGTCAAAATCAGACAAATCGTACAAAATCGCCAAGCCGTTGCTATGTCTCGTGCAGAGCTGAACTAGTAACTTGCACCGCCTCCGCCCGCAAAATTCAAGAACCTTGTACTAGAGCCCTGGAAGGTCAGGCGTACGGTCCCAATCGGACCGTTACGCTGTTTACCAATGATGATCTCAGCGGTTCCCTTGTCTGGTGAGTCGGGGTTATACACTTCGTCACGATAAATAAACAAGATCAAATCCGCGTCTTGTTCGATAGCGCCGGATTCACGCAAATCGGACATCACAGGACGCTTGTTGGGCCTTTGCTCAAGACTTCGATTGAGCTGCGACAGCGCTATCACGGGGCATTCAAGCTCTTTGCCAAGCGCCTTGAGCGAACGGCTAATCTCTGAAATCTCGGTTGCGCGGTTTTCTCCTGCGGAGCTAGCTCCCATCAACTGCAAGTAATCGATCACGATCAAACCGAGCTTGCCACATTGGCGCGCAAGACGACGGGCTCGCGCACGTACCTCGACTGAACTCAACGCAGGCGTTTCATCAATATACATTTGAGCATCTTGCATGCGCTGCACCGCGTGCGTCACCCGAGGCCAATCATCCGCCAATAGTTTGCCTGTTCGCATGCGGTGTTGATCCAGCATCCCCACCGAACCCAGCATACGCATTGCGAGCTGCACCGCCCCCATCTCCATGGAAAACACTGCAACAGGAAGTCCCTGTTCGATTGCAACGTGTTCGGCAATGTTCATGGCCAGCGAAGTCTTACCCATGGAGGGTCGACCCGCCACAATCACCAAATCTCCACCTTGTAAGCCCGAGGTCATCCGATCTAGATCGGTAAAGCCAGTCGGCACACCCGTCACGTCGGTATCGCCTTCGCGGTGATAGAGTTCATCGATGCGCTCTACCACCTCAGACAGCAGAGGTTGAATTTCTCTAAAACCAGCACTAGCTTTAGCGCCCTCTTGGGCAATTTTAAAAACCTTTGACTCTGCTTCATCGAGCAACTGACGGGCTTCTTTGCCTTGAGGATTAAAGGCGGTCGCCGCGATTTCATCTGCAACAGTCACAAGCTTGCGCAACATGGAGCGCTCGCGGACGATTTCAGCATAGCGTCGGATATTGGCCGCCGAAGGTGTGTTGTGAGCGAGCGCATTGAGGTAACCCAACCCACCGATTTCTTCGGATTTACCCACGCTGGCAATCGACTCGTGAACCGTGACCACATCGGCAGGACGAGAAAGATTAATCAGTCGAGAAATATGATGCCAAATCAGCTTGTGATCGTAGCGGTAAAAGTCTTCTTCGTTGACGACATCGGTGACGCGTTCCCACGCGCCATTGTCGAGTAACAATCCGCCTAAGACGGACTGCTCTGCCTCGACAGAATGCGGCGGGACACGGAGGTACTCTAGCTGTGGATCTGGCTGATTGTTCATAGATGAATCATAACCTCAAGGTATCCGTGACGTACAAGAAACCGCGCACATCGCGACCGGGTAAACGACGTAAGAGCCAACCTGCATAGCGCTCAACCACCGCAAACAACTGACCAAACCGAATAACTTGCCTGCGGACGGCGAGATCGGGATTGGCTTGTAAATAAGTACTCAATAAGCGTGCGCATAACAGACGTCTCTCCTGCTCGGAAAACTGCTCACCGCGCAGGCCCGCCATCGAAGAAATCATTTGGTAAACATCATAGGCTTGGCCGACCGATTTCGAGAGAGCCTCACCGATGTTTTCCTCATAATCGATCCGGGTCAACTGCCCCTCCAGCACCATCAAATTACGTAACTGTGCGCCACCATGCACAAAGCCTGCCTGATGAAACTTGGCGAGATCCTGCGCGGCAAGATCCATCCAGGCGAGTCGCTGCTGGAGCGAAGACTCGCGGATTTCGGTTGGAAGATTCTCACCGACGAAGGCCAGCACCAATACACCAGGTGCGTGGTACAGCACTTCGGGAGCAGGATAGCCCTGAGCATGCAGGTCGAGTAGTCGTTGCGTCTCGGCTTCTACGCCATTTCGCAGCAATACCCGGGCCGAAGGCCGCTCTTTGAATCCCCACCAGCAAAAGAGCGAAATAAGTGAGGCACGAAGATAACGAATGAAATAACTCACTGCGCCCAGTGCAGAAGGTCTTCTGATCTTGATCACACAGACGCGCCCACCCAATTCAGCCATGTGTACGCCGTTTGACTGACTAGCGTGACGAGCGAGCCAAGCATGAAGATCATGCTCAAAGTTTGAAGGAGCGTTCATCTGTGAAGAGTTCAGTGTTTCAGGTAGATCAAATATAAAAAGCCGGCAACAGCCGGCTTTTTATCAGGCGTGCATCGGTCTAAATTAGACCAAGTCACCCACCACAACAACAGTGATGCTGCTGACGACGTCAGGATGGAGAGCAACCTGAATGGCTGTCTCACCGACGACTTTGAGGGGACCCTCTGGCAAACGGATTTGCGACTTTTCAATGCCTGTGAAACCGGCAGCGACTAAACCAAGCGCGATATCCATGTTGGTGACAGAGCCAAACAAACGGCCATCCACACCAGCTTTTTGTTTGATGCTCAGAGAGAAGCTCTCGAGACGCTCACCCATTGCTTGGCAAGCGGCTAACTTCTCGGCTTGGGCTTTTTCCAGCTCAGCGCGGCGAAGTTCGAACTCTTTGAGAGCGGCCTCAGTTGCACGACGTGCTTTTTTCTGAGGAATCAGGAAATTGCGAGCATAGCCATCGCGCACGCGAACAACTTCACCGAGGTTTCCAACGTTAACGACTTTTTCGAGCAGAATGATTTGCATAGTGGCCCCGGGATCAGTTGTGGTTATCAGTGAAGGGCAGCAAAGCCAAGAAGCGCGCACGCTTGATCGCTGAGTCCAGCTGACGCTGATAAATTGCTTTTGTGCCAGTCAAACGAGCAGGAATAATCTTGCCGTTTTCCTGAATGAAATCACGCAGTGTGTCGAGGTCTTTGTAGTCGATTTGGTCGACATTAGCCGCGCTAAAGCGACAGAACTTACGACGCTTGAAAAGCGGGTTCTGTTGCGTGAACTTCTTTTTTTCTTTACGTTTACCGAAGAAAGCCATGATATGCCTTGTTCAAATTTGTTGAATACGCTGCGCATGCAGCCTATATTTTTGAGAATCTTTTCGTACCGGAGCCAGAAAACCCTGAAGCCGGACCTTGCAACCTAAACCCATCGTGCCAGCCATTTGAGCTAAATCTCCCATCGCGACCACTCCAATACTGAAAGAGATGCGGCGTGGTTGACTTGCCTCAGTGACCTCGGACTCGTGCAAGAGCAAAAACTCAAGAACTGGGACGCCTGCGGGTGTGTACCGCAGAGGTGAAAGTTCAGAGATCAAACCTTGTACGATGAACTGATTGACTTCTGTCCGACTCACATCTTTCGGATCGACTTCTATCCGACTGACTTCTGACTGCTGCACGACAACTCCGGTTTACTCGGCGTCGTCAGGTGTTGTTTCTGCGGAAGCTTTACGAGCCTCTTCGCGCTCAACTTGTTTCATCATGATGGAAGGCTCTGTCTCAGCAGCTTTCGTCTTGATGACAAGGTGACGCAGAACGGCGTCGTTGTAGCGGAAAGAATGCTCCAACTCGTCAAGAGTTGTTTGACCACACTCAATGTTGAAGCACAGGTAGTGTGCTTTCACGAGCTTTTGAATAGGGTATGCCAACTGGCGACGTCCCCAGTCTTCGGTGCGGTGGACTTTTCCACCCTGAGTGGTCACCAGCGCTTGGTAGCGCTCAACCATGGCGGGCACTTGCTCGCTCTGGTCGGGATGAACAATAAAAACAACTTCGTAATGGCGCATGCAATGCACTCCTGAGGATATCCGAACTGAGCAAAACGCTCAGACCGGGGGCAGCCCGTCGAACCTGAATCAGACTCTGTGTAACCAAGTCAAAACAAGTCAATCGAGCAAGAAAGTCTATTATTTTCGCGCATTTAGCGCTTTTTTGCAAACGGATAGGGTAAAAAGAGACCTCAACCCCCAAAGAAACGAAGTCGAACCGAGCGCTCAACCCCAGACGCATCCAATCCTACGCCCGCAAGCAAAGCGTTTTGGTCTCCATGATCGATAAATCGATCTGGCAAGCCTAAATGTAAAATGGGCATCACCACTCCATGCGCAGCAAGGGTCTCAGACACTGCTCCCCCTGCCCCCCCCATGATGCAACCTTCTTCGAGCGTCACTAGGCCTAGCGGATGCGCTGCTGCCATCTCCAGCACGAGTTCAGTATCAATGGGTTTGACAAATCTCATGTCGACGACGGTCAAGTCCAGCGATTCGGCTGCCTGCAGCGCCGCTGGCAAAAGCGTGCCAAAGACAAGCATTGCCACACCTGTTCCACGCCTACGAACAATGCCTCGCCCGACAGGAACCGTATCAAGTCCCGCTTGAACCGGCACACCTGCGCCCGAGCCTCTGGGGTAACGCACGGAAGCCGGTCCAGGGTATTGATAACAGGTCGTCAACAATAAACGCGTTTCGTTTTCATCTGAGGGGGTTGCAACCACCATATTCGGGATGCAACGCAAAAAGGCGATGTCATAATTGCCTGCATGGGTTGCACCGTCTGCGCCGACCAGCCCTGCCCGATCCAGCGCAAACGTCACATCCAGATTTTGCAAGGCCACATCGTGAATGAGCTGATCATAGCCGCGCTGTAAAAAGGTTGAGTAAATGGCCACCACGGGCTTTTGACCCTCGCAGGCCATGCCAGCCGCAAAAGTCACGGCATGCTGCTCCGCAATACCCACATCAAAATAGCGGGTCGGAAACCGGCGCTCAAACTCCACCATGCCGCTGCCTTCACGCATAGCAGGCGTCACACCATTGAGGCGGGGATCATGATCAGCCATATCGCAGAGCCACTGTCCAAACACCTGGGTGAATGTGACCTTTGGCACCACTGTTGATTTTTGAATGCCAACTGCCAAATCGAACTTGCCGGGACCGTGATAGAGCACGGGGTCAGCCTCAGCCAACTTGTAGCCCTGCCCTTTTTTAGTCACCACGTGCAAAAACTGAGGCCCTTTGAGGGCACGCATATTTTGCAAGGTCGGCACTAAGGCATCCAAGTCATGGCCATCAATCGGGCCGACATAGTTAAATCCCATTTCCTCAAACAGGGTTGCGGGCATGACCATGCCTTTGGCATGTTCTTCCAAGCGACGGGCAAGTTCTAGTACGGGCGGCACATGCTGCAAGACGGCGCGGCCCATGTTTTTCGCCGCCGCATAAAACTGACCTGACAAGAGCCTCGCAAGGTAGCGATTGAGGGCCCCCACAGGTGGCGAAATCGACATGTCATTGTCGTTCAAAATCACCAACAAATTGATGCCCGGTGTCACGCCCGCATTGTTCATCGCTTCGAAGGCCATGCCCGCAGACATGGCGCCATCCCCGATCACTGCGATATGTTGGCGGGAAATACCCGCATTGCGCGAGGCCACGGCCATACCGAGTGCGGCTGAAATTGAGGTGGACGAGTGGGCTGTCCCGAAAGCGTCGAACTCAGACTCGGAGCGCTTGGGAAAACCTGAGATACCGCCAAACTGACGCAACGTTCCCATCTCAGCCTTTCGGCCGGTCAAAATCTTGTGCGGGTAGGATTGATGCCCCACATCCCAAATGATACGGTCATGCGGTGTGTCGTAGACGTGGTGAAGCGCGACGGTTAATTCAACCGTACCTAAATTGGAGGATAGGTGTCCGCCTGTCTTGGAGACCGAGTCCAAAATGAAGCCGCGTAATTGGTCAGCAAGCTTTTTAAGCTCACGTCGATCCAAGGCTTTGAGGTCCGAGGGCTGTGCAATACGATCAAGCAAATCTGTAGACATATTTCTCGTCAGTGGTCACGCAACACAATAAAGTCCGCCAATCCGACTAAGTGTCGACCGGATTCGCCCAAGGGCGCGATCGCATCGATCGCCTCCCGATGTAATTCTTTTGCCAACACTCGCGCTGGCTCCAACCCCAACAAGTTCACATAGGTGGGCTTGTTGGCCGCAGCATCTTTACCGGCAGTTTTGCCGAGTGTTGAGGTGTCTGCGGTCACATCCAGCACATCATCTACGACTTGGAATGCTAATCCCATCGCACCGGCATAGCGCATCAATGCTTGCTGTTGCAGTGCGCTAGCGCTTGCTGCCAAACCACCTAACATGACGCTCACAGACAGTAACGCACCTGTTTTCAGACGATGCATGTGCTGAAGTTCGTCCTGAGACAGGTTGACACCCACACTCTCCAAGTCAATCGCCTGACCGCCCGCCATACCGAGACTACCGGCTGCCTGCGCAAGCGCCTGAGTGGCTTGAACCACCCGTTCTGGGGCAATGGGCATCTGCGCTAAAAACGCGAAAGCCAAGGGCTGAAGAGCGTCGCCAGCCAGTAAAGCCGTCGGCTCGTCAAACTGGACATGAACCGTTGGCTGACCGCGGCGCAACACATCATCATCCATACAAGGCAGATCATCATGCACCAAAGAATATGCATGAATCAGCTCCACCGCGACGGCCGCACAATCTAGTGCGCGCATCAAAGCAGGTTCTGAACCAGGCTCGGCGCTATTTTTCAAACAACTCAAGCCGGCCGCATAGACCAAGGCTGCGCGCACGCGCTTGCCTCCCCCAAGCACGGCATAGCGCATGGCCTCATGCAAACGCGCGGGAACCACATCAGACTGCGGCATCTCCCTGTCCAGCACTTGCTGGATGTGAGCGGCCCGTTCACTCAGCCAATCAGAAAAGGCAGACACGTTTTGCTTCACTCCGCCTGACGATCCGAGACATCAAAGGGGCGCAGCAAACCTGCCTCCAGCACACTAATTTGTTGTTCAGCTTGGGCCAAACGCTCCTGACACACGCGGGTCAACGCGACCCCTCGACGATACGCCACGAGAGACTCCTCTAGTGGCAGGACACCAGATTCCATTTTTGCGACAAGTTCTTCGAGCTGCGCAAGCGCCGTTTCAAAATCCTGAGGCAGGTCAGACGGCGCTTCTGTGCCGGACGCTGTACCTGTAACTTTTGCGGGTTTGTTCAAACAACACTCCAATAAACAATGCCTAACAAACAATGCTAAGCACGCGGACCAAACAAGATGATGAAAATAGAGGACAACCACCTTGGGAAAGACACACTTGAATAATTAGCAATTGTACGAGATCAGCGCCGGCAAAGTACCCGATAGCTTGGGTTACAATCAGGTCTTTGTGATGGTGATCGGCCAATCCGATTTTTCTTCGCGCCAGCGCGGCACTGAACGCATTGGCATGCTTCCATGCGGAGGGAATCATGACCGACATTGGTCGGATGGTGCACTTAGCCCCAGCTCGCACTCAGCTGCACGTCAACGCCTATTCTGACGAAGCGCTTTTTGCACGCGAGCAAGCTAATATTTTTAAACAGTCCTCCATGTATGTCGGGCACCACAAAGGTGTGCCCAATCTTGGAGACTGGCGGAGTTTGTCCCATGAAAACAATGGGCGTGTACTCGTGCGCGGCGAAAATGGCGTCGAACTCTTGTCCAATGTGTGTCGCCATCGTCAAGCGCTCATGCTCGGCGGACAAACCGGGAACGTTGCTGGCCACGTCAATACCCATGGCAATCTTGTGGGTACTGGCGGAAATATCGTATGCCCCTTGCACCGGTGGACGTATGACAAAAAGGGTCAGCTCCTTGGTGCCCCTCAGTTTGACAACAAACCCTGCCTCAATCTCGAACGCTTTCCGATCAAGGAATGCCACGGTTTGATGTTTGAAGGTCCTCGCGATCCGCTGAAGGATATTGGCAACCTGTTTAAACGTCCTGAGTTTGATTTCTCAGACTATGTGCTCGATCACGTTGAAGTGCATCAATGCAACTACAACTGGAAAACCTTTATCGAGGTTTACCTTGAGGATTACCACGTCGCTCCTTTTCACCCCGGTTTAGGTCATTTCGTCACCTGCGACGATTTATCCTGGGAGTTTGCAGAGTTCTACAGCATGCAAAGAGTCGGTGTGCACCAAGCGCTTTCTCAGCCTGGTTCGCCTGCCTACAAAACCTGGCACGAAAAACTGATGCAGTTCCGTCAGGGGCGGACACCTGATTTTGGCGCCGTCTGGGTCACCTATTTTCCGGGACATATGATCGAGCTCTATCCGCATGTGCTGGTGCTATCTACGCTTTATCCTAAGTCCCCGCAAGAAACCGTCAATATCGTTGAGTTCTATTACCCCGAAGAAATCGCGCTTTTTGAGCGAGAGTTTGTCGAAGCGCAACGAGAGGCTTACATGGAAACGGCTATTGAGGATGACGAGATTGCAGAACGTATGGATGCAGGACGGCTTGCCCTCCTCAAGCGTGGTGTTTCTGAAACGGGCCCCTATCAGTCTCCCATGGAAGATGGGATGCAACACTTTCACGAGTGGTATCGCGCTGCCATGGGCCAGGATCTCGAAGATCACCCTGCCAACTTCCCTTCCGGGAACTCTTTCAATCCGTGAGTGTCACAGCTAAGTTATCATGAGCTGCGGTTTCCCTTAACGTTCAAAGATCATTTAAAAACATGAAAAGAATTGTCCTATTTTTGATCACTAACTTGGCTGTGATGCTGGTGCTCAGCGTGACGCTCAGCATTTTGGGTGTTAATCGGTTTATTACTGCACAAGGTCTCAATGTGCAGATGTTGTTGATCTTTTCTTTGATTGTCGGCTTTGGTGGATCCATTATTTCTTTGCTGATTAGCAAACCCATGGCCAAGTGGAGTACGGGTGCACAGATCATTGACCCACAAGCCCCCGGCGGACCGCGTGAGGCATGGCTGGTCGATACCGTTCATCAGCTGGCGGATCGGGCGGGTATTGGTCGGCCCGAGGTCGCGATCTATGAAGGCGAGCCAAATGCCTTTGCAACGGGTGCGTTTCGTAACAGCTCCCTGGTGGCGGTCTCCACAGGTCTGCTGGATGGCATGACCGAAGAAGAAATCTCCGCAGTTCTGGCACACGAAGTCGCTCACATTGCGAACGGCGATATGATCACCCTGACGCTGATTCAAGGTGTCGTGAATACGTTTGTAGTGTTCTTTGCCCGCATCGTCGGCTATTTTGTAGATCGCGTGCTCCTTAAAAATGACAAGGGTCTGGGCATGGGCTACTACATCACCGTGATTGTGTGCGAAATCGCTTTCGGCATTGTTGCGAGTTTGATTGTGGCTTGGTTTTCACGTCAACGTGAATACCGCGCAGACGCGGGCTCAGCCCAACTGCTGAGCTCCCGTGAGCCTATGATTCGCGCGCTCGCACGCTTAGGCGGTTTGGAGCCAGGCAATCTGCCTAAGAGCTTTGAGGCGTCGGGTATCGCTGGGCGTGGTGGCATCAGCGCC
Source organism: Zwartia sp. (assembly GCF_049655405.1). GTDB lineage: Bacteria > Pseudomonadota > Gammaproteobacteria > Burkholderiales > Burkholderiaceae_B > Zwartia. Next base: position 206,743 of record NZ_JBASJR010000016.1, on the reverse strand, counting down.
ATGTTTGCCACACATCCACCTATCCAGGCACGTATTCAGGCTTTGCAACATATGCCTGTGCGCTAATGCGCTGATGGGCGAATGCTAAAAAAACGCGCCATTGGCGCGTTTTTTTTTTCAACAATAAAAGCCAATCAGTGAAAAGTGGCCTTAGTGCGCTTGCTCCCAATTTGGTCCTACACCCACTTCGGCGACCAAAGGAACCTTCAAACTTGCCACCTCGCACATTAAACGAGGGAGATTTTGTTTGATTTGCTCGAGCTCATCGTCTGGCACATCCAACACCAGTTCGTCATGGACCTGCATCACGATCTTGCTGTTCAAATGCTGATCGTGGAGCCAATTTTGCACGGCCACCATGGCAAGTTTGATGAGATCAGCTGCGGTGCCTTGCATGGGGGCATTGATGGCGGCACGCTCTGCCCCCGCCCTTCGGGCACCCGCCGCATTAATGTCTAACAACCATAGCCGTCGGCCAAACACCGTCTCGACAAAGCCTTGTGCATGCGCCAGTGTTTTAGTTTCCGCCATGTACTGCGCGACGCCGGGATAGCGAGTGAAATAACGGTCGATGTATGACTGAGCGGCATCGCGAGTGATACCGAGATTGGTCGCCAAACCAAAGGCGCCCATGCCGTAAATCAAACCAAAGTTAATCGCCTTGGCGGCGCGGCGCTGCTCTGCTGTGACATCAGCTAACGCTACACCAAACACCTCTGAAGCGGTTGCGCGGTGAATATCTTCTCCCGCAGCAAAAGCCTTTTGTAAATTGGCGTCGTTCGATACATGCGCCATCACGCGCAATTCGATTTGCGAGTAGTCCGCAGAGACGATTTTCCCTTTGGTGGCAATGAATGCCTCCCTCACTCTACGCCCCGCTTCTGACCGAACGGGGATGTTTTGCAAATTAGGCTCAGAAGACGCAAGGCGACCAGTGATCACAGAGGCCTGAGAGTAATGGGTATGTACCCTGCCCGTCGCCGGATTGACCATTTTGGGGAGCTTGTCGGTGTAGGTGGACTTGAGCTTGGCGAGTCCACGATACTCCAGCAAAACTTTGGGCAAAGGATAGTCCTCGGCGAGCTTGGTTAGCACCTCTTCGTCGGTTGAAGGCGCTCCGCCTGCAGTTTTGCGCACCACGGGCAACTGCATTTTGCCGAACAGTATTTCTCCCAATTGCTTAGGCGAGTTGAGGTTGAAAGGTTGACCCGCCAGTTCGTAGGCGCGCTTCTCAAGCTCAAGTAGCTCCTGTCCGAGTACATGGCTTTGTCGGCCTAACTCCGCTGAGTCAATCCCCACTCCTGTTCGCTCAATTTCAAACAGTACCCGTGAAGCTTGCATTTCAAGTGCGTAAATGTACTCAAGCTTTGGCTCTTGGCGTATCTGTGGGCGCAGAACTGCATGCAAACGCATCGTAAAGTCAGCATCCTCGCAGGCGTACTGGGTCGCACGCTCGAGATCAACCTGGTCAAACCCGATCTGATGCGCGCCACGGCCACAAATCTCCTCGTAGGACACGCCCTTGATGCCCAAGTACCGCTGGCACAACTCTTCGAGCCCAACGCCACGGTGCGACTCTAAAACATAAGCCTGCAGCATTGTGTCGTTGGCGACACCGCGTAAGTCTATGCCTTCATTGGCAAACACATGTGTATCGTACTTAGCGTGATGTAACAACTTAGTGGCACGAGTATCCTCAAGCCATGACTTCATCCGCGCAAGCACCTCCTCCTTGGAAAGCTGGCCTTGCGAGTCCGTGCTCCGATGACCGACGGGAATGTAGCAGGCACTTCCCGCTTTGACAGATAGGGAAATGCCGACTAACCGCGCTTGCATGGGCTCTAGAGAGGTTGTCTCTGTATCGAGCGCCACGCAGTCGGCGCCAGCAAGCTTGATTAACCAGGCATCAAGCTGTGCCATGTCCGTCACCATTTCATACTGCTGATGGGTAGGTGCGACCGGTTTGACAGCCTCGACGGGCACGCGCGCATCGCCTGTTGGCACGCGCTCTTGCTCACCAGTCAGTTCGCGTAACCAAGAACGAAAACCATACCGTTCGTAAAGCTTAATTAAAGCCTCGCGGTCTGGACTCTTGGGTGCCAAGGTCTCGATGTTTGGGACTTGCTGCGTGAGATCGCAATCAATTTTGACCGTTAACAACTCTCGCGTGAGAGGAAACTGAGCAATCGCGGCACGCAAATTTTCGCCTGCCACACCTTTGATCTCAGCTGCCCGCTCCACCAAGGCATCCACCGAGCCATACTCATCAATCCATTTGGCGGCTGTTTTAGGACCGACTTTTTGAACGCCTGGAACGTTATCGACGGTATCCCCCACTAACATCAGGTAGTCAACGATTCGCTCCGGGCCCACACCAAACTTGCGCACCACGCCAGTTGGATCAAGTTTTTCGTTGGACATGGTGTTGACCAAGGTGACATGAGGCGTGACGAGCTGCGCCAAGTCTTTGTCGCCAGTTGAAATCACCGTATGAACGTCGTGGTCGGTTGCCCAGTGTGCGAGGGTTCCGATCACATCATCCGCTTCCACCCCTTCGACACCGATGACCGCCCAACCCATTGCGCGAATCGCCTCATGGATCGGTTCAATCTGAGCAGCCAGATCCTCGGGCATGGGAGGACGATGCGACTTGTATTCTGGGTAGAGGTCCTCGCGAAAGGTCTTACCGCGCACATCGAACACACATGCGGCATACTGCGCCTGGTAATCATGTAACATTTTGCGCATCATATTGACGACGCCGTAGATGGCTCCCGTCGGCTCGCCCTGCGCATTGCGCAAATCTGGCATCGCGTGAAAGGCACGATACAAATAACTCGATCCATCGACTAGCAACAAGGTTTTTTTCATGGGCCACAAAGAAGAAGTAGTTTCGCCGGCACTCCAGCAAACAACCCAAATTATGTCAGAGATGCTGCATGCAGCCGAGACTCTGGCCAAGATAGGGCCTGCTATCAGTATATTTGGCAGCGCGAGGATCAAAAAAGACTCCCCGCATTACGAAACAAGTGAGCAGATTGCGCGCGGATTGGCAAAGGCTGGCTTCACGATCATTGCAGGGGGCGGGCCCGGCATTATGGAGGCCGCGAATAAAGGGGCGTTTGAGGCGGGTGGCGCGAGCATTGGTTTGCATATCAAATTAGCAAAAGAAGCCAAACATAACGATTTTCAGACGATTACCCTGCCTTTTCAACACTTTGTATCGCGCAAGGCCACCTTTTTCATGCATAGCTTGGCCTATGTTGTATTGCCCGGGGGCTTTGGGACGCTCGACGAGCTTTTCGAGGCTGTCACACTGATTCAAACAGGAAAAATTCCACCTGGACCGGTGATTTTGGTTGGCTCGGCCTTTTGGGGGGGACTCATGAACTGGATCCGGACGCAGCTCGAGCAAACAGCCCTGATTAACCCTTTGGATCGTCACACGCTGCTCATTGAAGACGACCCAGCACGCGTCGTGCAACATTTAGTGGATTTTTACCGTGATCACCCCGGGATCGTCAGTCGCCAGCCCAATGCGCCCGTCTAAAACCTGCGACTGCACTAGAATGATTTATATTTATCTATTGACGTTCGTTTATTGATTATTGTCGGAGACAACATGGATCGCGCCGTATTTCCAATCAAACTTAACAACCCTGACTTGCTGCGCTCGCAGTCCTATTTAAACGGTAAGTGGGTCGATGCCAAAGACGGTGGCGTATTCGCAGTCGACAACCCCGCAACCGGTGGACACATTGCACACGTTGCAAACCTTGGGGCGGATCACGCGCAAGTCGCGATCGAAGCCGCCAATGCGGCCTTTCCAGCCTGGCGTGCACGCACAGCCAAAGAGCGCTCCACAATTCTTCGCAAGTGGTTTGATTTAATCATCGCCAATACAGATGACTTGGCACGGATTATGACCGTCGAACAAGGCAAGCCATTTGCAGAAGCAAAGGGTGAAATCGCCTACGGTGCATCGTTTGTTGAGTGGTTTGCCGAACAGGCCAAGCGCGTCATGGGCGATACGATCTCGGCACCGATTGCCACGAACCGCATGCTGGTGCTGCGAGAGCCGATTGGTGTCTGCGCAGCAATTACGCCCTGGAATTTCCCGACTGCAATGATTACGCGTAAAGTCGCACCTGCTTTGGCAGCTGGCTGCACAATCGTACTCAAACCTGCTGAGCAAACGCCTCTTTCAGCGTTGGCTCTGGCTGTATTGGCCGAGCAAGCAGGCATCCCTGCAGGCGTACTCAACATCATTACCGCCGATAGCGACCAATCGATCGCCATCGGTAAAGTGTTGTGCAATAGCCCGATTGTTCGCAAGCTGACCTTTACAGGCTCAACACCCGTTGGTCGCATTTTGATGCAGCAGTCTGCACAGACCCTCAAGAAAATGTCACTCGAGCTTGGCGGTCATGCCCCTTTTATCGTTTTCGAAGATGCCGATATCGATGCAGCCATCGAAGGCGCCATGGTGTCCAAGTACCGCAATGCAGGTCAAACCTGTGTCTGTACGAACCGCTTTTATGTCCACGCCAAGGTCTACGATAGCTTCGCAGAAAAACTTGCCGCGCGCGTGTCAGGCTCATTGTCCGTGGGCGAAGGTTTTGAGGACAAGGTCACAACCGGCCCGTTGATCGATGATGCGGCTGTTGCCAAAGTCGAAGAGCACGTTCAAGACGCCGTCGCCAAAGGCGCCAAGATCTTGTGCGGTGGCTCAAAGCATGCGCGCGGTGGGCGTTTTTACCAACCTACTGTTATCACGCAAGTCAGCGAAGATATGCTTTGCATGCGTGAAGAGACGTTTGGTCCTCTGGCACCCATCGTCAAGTTTACCGATGAGGCCGAAGTCATTCGTCTGGCGAACAATACCGACTACGGCTTGGCCTCCTATTTTTACAGTCGCGATATCGGCCGTATTTTCCGCGTCGCCGAAGCGCTTGAGTACGGAATGGTCGGTGTCAATACCGGTCTGATTTCTAATGAAATGGCACCTTTCGGCGGTGTCAAACAATCCGGCCTAGGACGCGAAGGTTCTGTCTATGGCATGGACGACTTCATGGAAATGAAATACGTGTGCTTAGGCGGCATCTAAGCCGCGGTATCTAAGCCTTTCGGGGGGCTACGGTTTAATATCGTAGCCGGATAAAAAAACGCAGCCTAGGCTGCGTTTTTTATTGACTCAGGCGGTGATTAGGCGCCATCACGCGACATCTTGCGACGCTCGTGCTCTTTGAGATAACGCTTACGCAAACGAATACTCTTGGGTGTGACCTCGACCAACTCATCATCACTGATGAATTCGACTGCATACTCAAGACTCATGTCGACAGGAGGAACCAAGCGAACGGCTTCATCCGTACCTGAAGCACGCACGTTTGTCAGTTGCTTGCCCTTGATGGGGTTCACGACCAAGTCATTGTCACGGCTGTGAATACCGATGATCATGCCCTCGTACACGGGATCGTTGTGAACAACAAACATACGACCGCGATCCTGAAGTTTCCAGAGTGCATACGCCACAGCTGCGCCATCGTCTTGGCTAATCAGCACGCCGTTATGACGCTCTCCGAGCATGCCGTCCTTGACAGGACCATAGGCATCAAACGTATGGCTCATCAAACCGTTGCCACGCGTCATCGTCATGAAATCGCCCTGAAAGCCGATCAAACCGCGCGCTGGCACACGATATTCGAGACGGGTACGTCCACGACCATCGCTGACCATGTCGAGCAATTCGGCTTTGCGTTTGCCGAGCTCTTCCATCACGCCACCTTGAGTATTGTCCTCAAGGTCAATGCTCAAGTTTTCGTATGGCTCAAGTTTGACACCATTTTCTTCCTTGAACACTACACGTGGACGCGATACAGCCATTTCATAGCCTTCGCGACGCATCGTTTCGATCAAAATCGTCAGATGCAATTCACCACGACCTGACACCTCGAAAACAGTATCGTCGTCCGTGTCACGCACACGCAAGGCCATGTTGGACTTGAGTTCGCGATCCAGACGCTCACGCAACTGACGACTCGTCACAAACTTACCTTCGCGACCTGCCAACGGGCTGGTGTTCACCATGAAGTTCATGGTCAATGTCGGCTCGTCAATCTTGAGCATCGGCAGACCTTCAACTTTTTCAGGCGCACACAAGGTGGTACCGATTGCGATATCTTCGATGCCGTTGACCAACACGATATCGCCTGCAATCGCACTGTCCACGATTTCGCGCTCAAGGCCTTTGAATTTCAGGACCTGATTGACGCGTCCTTTAAAGGTTGCACCATCTGGGCCGTTCAAGCACACCACGTCCATGCCGGTTTTCACACGGCCACGACGAATCCGGCCAATACCGATTTTGCCCACATAGGTGCTGTAATCGATCGAGGTGATCTGAAGCTGCAAAGGCGCATCAGGATCATCTTCACGCATCGGCACATGCTCAAGAATGGCATTGAACAGTGGGCGCATGTCGCCTTCACGGACGTCTTCGGAAGGACCGGCATAGCCGTTCAAACCTGACGCGTAAATGACTGGAAAGTCCAACTGCTCTTCCGTTGCACCGAGCTTGTCGAACAGTTCAAACGTCGCATTGATCACAAAGTCGCAACGTGCGCCCGGGCGATCCACTTTGTTGATCACGACAATAGGCTTGAGTCCAAGCGCCAGCGCTTTTTTAGTCACAAAGCGAGTCTGTGGCATTGGGCCTTCGACAGCATCGACCAGCAACAAGACACCATCCACCATCGACAACACACGCTCGACCTCACCACCGAAGTCAGCGTGTCCGGGGGTGTCAACGATGTTGATGTGAGTCCCCTCGTACTCAACAGCACAGTTCTTGGACAGAATCGTAATGCCACGCTCTTTTTCAAGATCGTTGGAGTCCATCACGCGCTCAGTCATGCGTTCGTTTGTCCGGAAGGTACCGGACTGACGCAAAAGTTGGTCGACGAGTGTCGTTTTGCCGTGGTCGACGTGGGCAATAATCGCAACGTTACGCAATGCGCGTGACATACAAATCCTTTAGTGAGTCTGAGCGGACAAATCGTCCGCGGGTGATACATGAATGGAACCAGGCGAAACAACGCCTGGCGAAGCTGTGCTTTTTTTCGCTGGCACAAGCTCAGCGGGTAAATCTTCCATCGCGATTAAGACACTCTCTGGTGACTCCATCGTCTGTAATGTTTCTAATTCAATCGCACCCTCAAGCGAAAAAGGACCGACTTGAGTGCGACGCAATGCGGACAAGTGTGCGAAACAACCGAGTGCACGACCAATATCTTGTGCGAGCGTCCTGATGTAAGTGCCTTTTGTACACAACACTTGCACCTCAGCCGACATCGGGGTCATGCTGAGCAATTCAAGCTGCCGAATCGTGATCTCTCTGGGCTCGCGCTCAAGAACGATCCCTTGACGCGCATATTCATATAACGGCTTACCATCTCGCTTTAACGCAGACACCATTGGGGGAATCTGCAATTGGGTTCCCATAAAGCGCTCAAGCACAGGACGCAATGTCGCTTCAGTCATTCCAGAAAAATCCGCTGAGGCTTCACTCACTACAATTCCAGTCAAGTCGCCAGAGTCCGTTTCACGACCAAACGCGATCGTGGCTCGATAGCCCTTGTCTGCACTCAACATTGCACCAGAAATCTTGGTGGCACGTCCCATACAACACACTAACAATCCGGTTGCAAAGGGGTCAAGCGTGCCGGTATGACCTGCTTTCTGGGCATCCATGGCGTGTTTGGCGCGCTGAAGCGCGTGATTACTCGACAAACCCACAGGCTTGTCCAGCAACAACACACCATCGAGCACGCGCCCGCGTTTTTTAGCCATCGTCAGTTTTCCAAAACGACAGCCTTAAGGCTTGTCATCAGGCTCGTCAGGGACGCCAGCGTATTGGCCAGGCAAATTCGCCTGATCAATCAATGCGGACATCGCGATACCGTGCTTGAGGCGCGGATCATGAAAGAAGTGCAAGGTAGGCACAGTGTGGATATGCAGTAACTTGTATAACTGAGAATGAAACCAGCCCGCTTTTTCATTCAACAATGCTTGGGCGAGTTCGGCTTCAGCCCCAAGCACTGTGAAATAAACCTTGGCGTGTGCATAATCAGTGGTCAACTCAATCCCAGAAAGCGTGATCAGTCCAGCACGACTCATATCGATTTCGCGCTGAATGATGATGGCCAGATCCTTTTGGATCTGGTCAGCGAGCCTTAAATTGCGGCCGGGCGAGGTTTTTTGTTTATGACGACTCATTAATGGGCATTAAAGCGTACGAGCCACTTCCCTGATTTCAAAAATTTCGAGTTGATCGCCAACTTGTAAGTCGTTGTTACCACGCAAGGTGATACCGCAATCAAAGCCTGATTTAACTTCTTTGGCATCGTCCTTGAAACGGCGCAATGATTCGAGCCAGCCAGTCCAATGCACCACGTTGTTACGTAGCAAGCGGATCTGTGAGTCGCGTCGCACCACACCATCGGTCACCATACAACCCGCCACAGTACCGATACGTGAAATTGTGTACACCTCACGAATCTCGACCATGCCGATGATCTCTTCACGTTTCTCAGGTGCCAGCATGCCAGACATGGCAAGCTTGATCTCATCGACTGCGTCATAAATGATGTTGTAGTAGCGGATATCCACGCCGTTGTTTTCCGCCAGCTTTTTAGAGCTCGCATCCGCACGGACGTTAAAGCCGATAATCACAGCACCAGAGGCGATTGCCAGGTTGACATCACTCTCGGACACACCACCGACTGCCGCATGCACCACCTGAACACGCACTTCTTCGGTGGACAGCTTGAGCAAAGAGGCGACCAGAGCTTCTTGCGAACCCTGAACGTCTGTTTTGACAATCAAGGACAAGGTCTGTGAACCTTCAACAATGTTTTCAAACATTGACTCGAGCTTGGCGGCCTGTTGACGCGCAAGCTTCACGTCACGGAACTTACCCTGACGGAATAGCGCAATCTCACGGGCCCGACGCTCATCTGCCAGCGACATCAACTCGTCACCCGCTGAAGGCACTTCGGTCAAGCCTTGAATTTCGACTGGAATAGAAGGCCCTGCCGATTGAATAGGCTTGCCGTTCTCATCCAGCATGGCACGCACACGACCATAACTGGCGCCTGCAAGAACCACATCACCGCGATGCAGAGTACCGCTCTGAACCAAAATGGTAGCGACCGGACCACGCCCCTTATCGAGTCGCGCTTCAATCACGATGCCTTTGGCTGGAGCTTCGATCGCTGCTTTCAATTCAAGCACTTCAGCTTGCAACAAAACGTTTTCGAGCAACTCATCAATGCCTTGACCCGTTTTGGCGGATACAGAAATAAAGGGCACATCGCCACCGTATTCCTCAGGCACCACCTCCTCAACGACCAACTCCTGCTTGACGCGCTCAGGATTGGCATCGGGCTTATCAATCTTGTTGACCGCTACAACTAAAGGCACGCCTGCTGCTTTTGCATGGTGAATCGCTTCTTTGGTCTGTGGCATCACGCCGTCATCAGCTGCGACCACCAAAATCACAATATCAGTCGCCTTGGCACCACGTGCACGCATTGCCGTAAAGGCTTCGTGTCCAGGAGTATCCAAGAACGTCACCATGCCACGTTCTGTTTGTACGTGATAGGCACCAATGTGCTGGGTAATTCCACCAGCTTCGCCAGAGGCGACCTTGGCACGGCGGATGTAATCCAACAGCGAAGTCTTACCGTGGTCAACGTGTCCCATGACAGTGACCACAGGAGCACGCGCAAACAGCTGAACGTCCTCGTGCGGTACGGATTCGTCGAGGAAAGCCTCAGGATCATCCAACTTCGCCGCAATGGCTTTGTGTCCGAGCTCTTCGACCACAATCATCGCAGTTTCTTGATCAAGTACTTGGTTGATAGTGACCATCTGACCTAACTTCATCAGATGCTTAATCACCTCACCTGCTTTGACGGACATCTTGTGGGCGAGATCAGCCACACTGATGGTTTCAGGCACGTGAATTTCACGCGCGATGAATTCAACTGGAGCGGGCTCACGGCGATCTTGGGTGACATTATTTTGTCCACGTGCGCCCTTCTTGCCACTTGTTTTGCTTTTGCCACCCGCACGCCAGCCATCACGACCAGGTGCCGCAGGAGCATCCCGCTTTTCAGCAGGTTTTTTACGTGAAGCGTCATCCGTCCATGTCGAGGCCATTTCGCCTGACTTGAGCACTTTTTTACCAGCAGTATCGACAGCGCCTTCTTTCTTGGCACCTTTGGCGGGTGCAGTCGTGGCAGCCGGTTTGTGAAGCGTGCCGGAAAGAGCGGCGGCTTCGGGCTCAGGTCGTAACACCTTGCGGGGACGATTGAGCATGTTTCGTAAGGCTGCTGCCTCGGCCTCGGAGGCGCGACGAGCTTCATCACGCGCCTCGCCCTCGATCGGTGCTGCATGCACGGGAGGAATGGCACGTCCACGCGCTGACTTGGCAGGCTTGGCTGAGTCGACAGGCGCAGCAACATCTGAAGACTTTGATGCGTCAGGAGCTGCGGAGGCCTGCTCAGGCGTTGCGTCGATTGGGGCTGAAGCGACCGCCTCGGCAGAAACTTTCGTTTCAGCAGCAGGCGCCTCAATTGAGGCATCTGCCTGAGGCAAAGACTCAGTCGCTAAAACCTTATCGCTCGAGGCAGTAGATGTAGTCTCTTGCGCTGGGGTGACTTCTACATTTGCAGCGACGGATGAGGATGAAGCGGGAGCTGAAACCGCAGCTTCGGCGACTGGCGATGCTGGCGAGGGATTCAGAGCTTGGTTCAATGCTTTCGCAGCGGCTTTTGCAGCAGCCTGCGCGGCGGCTTGTTCAGTCACGCGATCCACAGCTTCCGTAGCCAAAGGCGCCACAACAGGCTCGGCAGTCTGCTCTTGGGCCACAGGCTCAGCTTTTGCAGGAGCGGTCTCAGCAGGCACTATTGGCGCTGTTGGAGCGGCCAACTCTGGAGTCATCTCAACCGCTTGCACGGGAGCTGAAACCTCAAGCGTCTCGGGCTGAGTAGCCTTTTCTGAATCCGTGTCAAGCGCTTGAGCAGCATCACCAAGCTCAGGAGTATCACGTTTGACGAAGACGCGCTTTTTACGTACTTCGACCTGAATCGTACGCGAACGACCAGAACCGTCGGCTTGACGGATTTCCGAGGTCTGACGGCGGGTCAAGGTGATTTTCTTGCCCTCAGTCGCTCCGTGCGAGCGACGCAGCGACTCAAGCAAGCGAGCCTTATCGCCATCAGTGACGTTATCTTCGACTGAAGTGAGTTCGACGCCTGCAGCGCGCAGCTGTTCTAACAGCACATTGGCAGGCATTTTCAGCTCGATAGCGAACTGGGCGACTGTGTTACTCGACATTAGACTCTCTCTTACCTTTTTACAGCGTGACAACTTCAAGTGCGGGGCAACGCATGTTGCCCTACTAACTGATATTTTTTACTGATCTTCAAACCAATGTGCACGCGCAGCCATAATGAAATCACTTGATGCCGCCTCGTCCAGACCCGTCATTTCAGCCAGCTCATCGGTTGCGAGTTCAGCGAGCTCATCGCGGGTTGTAACACCGCCTGCGGCAAGCTTGGCGACCAACTCAGGCGTCATGCCCTCAAGTGACAACAAGTCTTGTGCAGTTTCAACGCGCTCTTCTTGAGCGATCGCTTCTGTCAGCAAAGCATTGCGGGCACGCGTACGCAGTTCGTTGATCGTGTCTTCGTCAAAAGACTCAATTTCCAAGAGTTCCTGCATCGGAACGTAGGCAATTTCCTCAAGTCCAGTGAAGCCTTCATCAATCAGGATGTCGGCAACTTCTTCATCGACATCCAAACGAGACATAAACGTGCTGCGCAACTGGGCGCGTTCAACTTCTTGTCTGTTCTGACTTTCTTCGGGAGTCATGATATTGATCTGCCAACCCGTGAGCTCAGAGGCCAGACGAACGTTTTGGCCTTTTGAACCAATAGCCTTGGGAAGGTTTTCCTCGTCAACCACAACATCCATTGCATGACGGTCTTCGTCCACCACAATCGACTCAACGTTGGCCGGTGCGAGTGCTCCGATTACAAATTCGGCTGGGTCTTCGGACCAGAGAACGATATCAACCTGCTCACCACCTAACTCATTACGCACCGCGGTCACGCGCGAACCGCGCATACCCACGCAGGTGCCAATCGGATCGATGCGCTTGTCATAGGCTACGACAGCAATCTTGGCGCGAATACCTGGATCGCGGGCAGCGCCTTTGATCTCTAACAAACCTTGTTCAATTTCGGGCACTTCGTTTTCAAACAGTTGACGAATGAAATCGGGGGCAGTACGCGACAAGATGACCTGCTGTCCACGAGCAGTACGATCAACCTTGAGCACCCAGGCACGTACGCGATCACCCACGCGCAAGTTTTCTTTCGGAATCATCTCGCTACGTGGCAGACGCGCTTCGATTTTGCCAGTCTCGACAATCACGTCGCCCTTGTCCATACGCTTGATCGAGCCTGAGACGATCATCTCACCGCGATCCAAGAAGTCATTCAGAATCTGTTCACGTTCTGCGTCACGAATACGCTGCAAAATAGCTTGCTTGGCAGCCTGAGCACCAATGCGCCCAAACTCGATTGGCTCGAGGGCTTCTTCGATGTACTCACCGACCTCGATGTCAGCCACAATCTCGCGGGCATCTGAAAGCATTTCCTGCTGGTCTGGCTCTTGGAGCCCCAACTCGTCGGGGACGACTAACCAGCGACGAAAACCATCGTGATCTCCAGTCGTGCGATTGACAGACACGCGGATGTCAGCGTCCTCTTTAAAGCGCTTTTTCATGGCCGAAGCCAAAGCACCTTCGAGTGCATCAAATACGACGTCTCTTGTGACGTTTTTCTCACGCGCCAACGCGTCAACTAACAGAAGAATTTCGCGACTCATCGCTTTTTGCCCTTGAAATCCAGAACGGGATTCAGCTTGGCGCGCTCTACGTCGGAAAACGCAAATGCGACCTGCTTGACCTCGCCCTTTTTTGCCTCAAACTCAATACCGAAAGGCAAAACCGCCTCGGTACCCGTAGCGCTAACAGATCCACTCAGATCCACTAACTCGCCAGAAAAAATCTTTTGGTTATCGACGGCTTCGCGAAGCTTGACTTCGATCCGCTCACCGATGAAGCGCTTGAAATCCGCTTCGGTTTTAAGTGGTCGATCGACACCGGGCGAGCCAACCTCAAGCCTGCGGTAATCAATATTTTCGACCTCAAACACACGTGACAAATGCTTGGATACCTGTTCGCAGTCTTCGATTCGAATACCCTCGGGTCGATCAATCGTGACGCGCAAAAGACCAAGCGCTGCGCGCTCAATATCGATAAACTCGATATCCATGGAGGCTAGTGCCTGCTGCGAAATTGTAAAAAGATCTGCCATACGTCCAAAAAAAAAGGGCTGAAAACAGCCCGTTTGCAACAAATAAACATCAAGACTGCTAAAAAGTGAGTCAATCTCGGTTAGACAATACTCATTAGTCAATACTCATTAGCCCTAAATTTTAGCATGTTCAGGGGAAAAAGTCTTGTTGCAGCAACGATTTACGACAGATTGATGTGCAACAAAGTAACTTTTCACCCCTAAGCCATGAGAAACAACCTATCGATCGCCACGCGAAGACTTGGTAAATCCTAAACGCGACTCGTGCGCAGAGGCACCACGTGGCTGCCAATCATCACCCTTGGGTGCCGATCGGGCAGATGGATTGCCCGGTCCGGACTTGGCACGACCTCCCGGCTTGCCCGAGCCTGTGCCCGGCCCGCGAGAGCCGCCTTGCTTGGGTGGACGCCCCTGCCCGCCAGGACCACCCGGCCCCCTTGGTCTACCTTGACCGGGTTCACGAAATTGATTGTGTTCGCGACCTTGCTCGGCACCCGCGCCTGGAACGAACTCCCGACCTGCCGAGCTACCCTGACCGGCTTGCGCGCCGGCACCTTGCGGACCTCGACCACCTGGACGAGCGGGACGCCCTGGCCGGGCAGCACCCTTGGGACCAAATTTATTGGCACCGCCATGCTGCCCTGGGCCACGAGGACCTGCACTCGCTGCACCAGGAGGTTTGCCTCGGCCACCGCGCCCAGCTCCCTGCCCCTGACCACCTTGGGGGTGACCGTTGGCATAACCGCCTCCGACCGTCAGAACAGCTGCAGCATTTTCAGATGGATGGACAAAAGGCCCTGGCTTACCAGAACGACCACCTTGCACTTTTCCGCGACGGCCCATTTTGGCACCGTGTGTACCGTTTCGCTCGAGCGTACCAAACCCAGGGGGTAAGGCGCTATCGTGCGAAACGGGTTGTTTGGGCGAGCGTGACCGCCCATCCGTAGAGTCATCGTCGCGAATCAGACCAACTTGAACCATCAGAGCAGACACAAGTTTTGAGTCCAGTTCTTCCCAGCGCCCACGTCGCAACGTGGTTGGCAAAACGATGTCACCGAAGCGTGTACGAATCAGACGACTCACCGTTAAACCAACAGACTCAAACATGCGACGCACTTCGCGGTTTCTTCCTTCGTTCAGCGTCACACGATACCAACGGTTACTTCCCTCACCGCCAATAAACTCGATCATTCCAAAACTTGCAGGACCATCGTCTAGTGCTACGCCATCAAGCAAGGACTGTCTTTGCTCTGGACCAAGCTCGCCGAGCACACGAACAGCATATTCACGCTCATTACCGTAACGAGGATGCAGCAAACGATTAGAAAGATCACCAGACGTGGTGAAAATTAGCAATCCTTCGGTATTGAGGTCTAAACGCCCAATGGACAGCCACTTGCCAACTTTCATTTTTGGCAAACGTGAAAACACATTTGCACGACCATTTGGATCATCATGACTGACGATCTCGCCAGCGGGCTTGTGATAGAGAATCACGCGTGGCGGTTTTTTTGTATTGGTCCGTGTAATGGGTCGGCCATTGACGCGCACCGCATCATTGGCGCCTACGCGTTGACCGATGTGAGCCGGTTCACCATTGACAGACACTCGACCTGCGATGATCAACTCTTCCATCTCGCGACGTGAGCCAATACCAGCATCCGCAAGCACCTTGTGAAGTTTTGGCATCAAAACATCACTATTCAAGTACTTGTTCAGGCGTTGTTCAATTCGGTCTGCTTGACTCAAATATGACAAAGCCTGTTCAGCTTCTTTTTCAGCCTCAACCGGATCACCAAAGTCCACAGTGTCTCGTGCATCTTCGTCAAACGACACAAAGTCTGCGCGAGCTGGGGCGCTACCTTCTTCGAATGAACGACCTGCCTCGGGCGCATCACTGCGACGACGACGAAACGGTGTGCGTAATTTTCGACCACGTGATTTAGGTGCGGAAGATGCCGCATCAGTAAAAGATCCTGAATCGCTGACTTCGTTCGGTACAAATGCGGCTGCAGGTGCCTCGGGAGCGACATCCATGCGGACCTCGACGGCATCCCGACTCACAGATTCACGCGAGTGGGCAGGCTCTGCCTGCGCCGCCTCGACGGGCTTAGGAGCACGCGGCTTTCTAGGCGCGCGGACAGTCTTTTCAGCAGGCGCGCCTGCTGCCTCTGAAGAGATAGGCGCAGACTCCTGAACAATTGGCTCTGCTGCAATGCTGGCTGTTTTTGTTGCAGTTTTACGAACAGGTGTTTTACGCGCAGTCGTTTTGCGAGGCGCTGCTGTTGGTTCTGCAATGAGCTCAGGGGAAGATGTCTCGGAGACGGACGTCGTTTTTGCTGCACTTTTGCGCGCAGGCGTTTTACGCACGGCTTTTTTAACCGCCACGGCCCCCGCTTCTTGTGAACTCAATACTGCGTCTTCGGTATTCGGTTTAGTCACTTGGACTCCAGATTTGGATAATGTGTACTTTGTTCTTCGTTAGACTCTGGCGATTCAGCGGATGCCGATGTTTCTTCGCCTGTCTGCTTTTGTTCTGTTTGTTCTGTTTGTTCTGTTTGTTCTGTTTGTTCTGTTTGTTCTGTTTGTTCTGTTTGTTCTGTTTGTTCTGTTTGTTCTGTTTGTTCTGTTTGTTCCGTTTGTTCTGTTTGTTCTGTTTGTTCTTGATTGTGAGGCTCGGCAAAATCGAGCTCAGCCGTGTTTGGATCTAAAGTGACGGTCAATGCAACATCCTCTTGAGATTCTTGAGACAGTAGCGCGCTCTGGGCCGCGAGCGCAGCAGCTTCCAAAGTGAGTGATTGCATCGCTTCTGTCATTTCATTCGCGCCAAGTGCGGGCAACTCATCCAATGCACGCAAGCCAAGATCATCCAAAAATTGCTTGGTTGTACCCAGCAAGCCTGGTCGACCTGGACCATCTCGATGACCAATGACCTCTACCCAGCCTCGATCTTCTAGGGTCTTAACGATCTGCGAGGAAACCGTCACGCCCCGAATGTCTTCGATGTCACCGCGTGTCACAGGCTGGCGCCACGCGATAATGGCAAGCGTTTCCATCACAGCGCGAGAATACTTTGGCACGCGCTCCGGACTGAGCCGCTCGAGATAACGCTGCATCGAAGCGCGGCTTTGAAAACGCCAACCTGAGGCGAGTTCAACTAACTCCATGCCACGATCCAGCCAGTCCTGCTGAATCGACTCTAAGACATCGATTAAACGCTTTGAAGATTGCGACTCCTCTTCGAACAACTTACGAAGCTCGGCAATAGGCATCGGACTTGTCGCACACAAAAGCGCGGTCTCAATGACACACTTTGCTAACTCAATCTCTACCGCTTCATCGGTTTGCGTTGAATCAGCATGAACACTTATCTGCTCAGTCGGCTGTTCGTTTTCCTGCGTATCTAAATGCGTTTGCAAGCCGCCATCCAGTCGCTCATCTGATGGCTGCGCATCGCTGCGCCCCTCTGGCGCTTCATTATTTTTGTCTAACCGATCATTCATGAAAGTTCTTTTTCCTGTGCTCGCCTAATGGCAACTTGTCCCGAATCGGGATATACGCTATACTTCATTCTTCAGACGCGGGGTGGAGCAGTCTGGCAGCTCGTCGGGCTCATAACCCGAAGGTCGTAGGTTCAAATCCTGCCCCCGCAACCAAATACAACTGGTCGATCGCTTCTAGCGCTCGGCCAGTTTTATTTTGTGCAGACCTCGCATCAAAACAAATTCACTCACCAAAATAACAAAACGATGTCTTGATGGATCTCATCATCCAAGATCCACATCAACCATCACACAACATTGTCGAACGTAAGCGAATAGCGCCCAGAGTGCTCAGTCGTGACTAAAACCGTTGCTGTTTGATCATGCTCAACTCATAGACGGAGTCTATGACCACCGATTACGGCACAAAACTTGAATGTGTAGTCGTGGATTTCGTGCAAACAAAGCCTTAAATATCAAGGTCTTAGATGTCATTCATGATTTCACATGATCGGAACGCAAAACGCCGTACTCAAAGCGCTTTAATGGACTCGTTGTTTAACTTGTCTTGTATTTAAGTTGGGTGTAACCCAATCAATGAACTCATTCTACCGCATCCGTTACTTAATCTTCAAGCTTTTACAAAAACTATTTTGTCTCGATTTTTTCATCGAAGTCTTCTGATAGCTGCGCCAGCGCTAATAAAGCTCCCTCTCCACCCCCTGACTCTGTCAACGCTTGAGCGCTCACAAACAACACTTTTTGATAGGGCAGCTTCTCCTTAATCAGATTTGACCAATCTTTACGCTCAAGGCAAGACAATGGAACGGGCATGGATGCTGGGGGCAATGACATGCCTTGATCCACCAACACAAGAAACTGGTGCGAGCGATGCTGAACAGGATCCAGTCCTTTATGCGAATCTACTCCAGCCAAAAAGAACTGCGCGGCATCGACCACTCTGAAGGTCAACTGATGCACATAACGCTGACCCAAAAAGGGTGTGTGTTTCAAGGTGTGAGCAAGCTGATGGGAACTGATCGAATCAGACTCGATCAGAATACGGTCCAGTCGCTTAGTACGATCATTGAGCGCACCAAAAAAAAGTGTCCGCAGCGTGTCTCCTAGCGCGCCGTGTAGCCCACAACACAGGCAACTGTCCTGAGCGTTCGCCTCCATACGCTCCAATTCAATCAGGTGCGTATGCGCCAACGGCGCAACATGAGGCTTCTTTGTACTGATGACAACAGAGTCATCAAAGGCTTGATGAACTAAAAGAAGCTTCAAGAACGCGCGCGTGGCCTCGACGCACTCACCCAGCACCAAAACAAGAGGAATCCGCCCGATTTGTCGGGAGGTCTGAAACAGATTCAATCCAGGCTTCCAGGCCATTGAAAGGCTGAGGGTTTTTTGTTGAGGAATCTCTGTACCGCATCCGTGTGCCATTGACTGGTCCGCGCTACGGCTTGCGCGTCCGCCTCAATGTCCATCATCGCATCTAGAGAACTATTCATGGATACGTTCATCGCCCGCTTGGTCATCGCCAGGGCAGCGGGTGCGGCCATTGCAAAACAGCGCGCCATTTGCTGAGCCCGCTCCAATACACGACCTTGAGGCAGCACCTCAAGCACGATCCCAAGGGCATGGGCTTGGTCGGCATTGAGCTCACGTGCGGAAAATGCGAGCTCCTTGGCTCGCTGGGTACCAACGATGCGTGGCAATGTGTAAAAGGCCGCACAATCTGGCACAAGCCCTAAACGCATAAAAGACATACAAAATCGGCTTGTAGGATCTGCAAGAACGATATCCGCGGTTAACGCAAGACTAAAACCAGCACCATACGCAGCCCCCTCCACTGCTGAAATCACAGGAATTTCCAAACGCAGCAAGGTTTCGATCCATGACAGGTAATCGTGACGCATGCGGTGGCGACCATCCTCTGGTGCAAGTGTCCCGGCTCCCATGACGCTGATATCACCTCCAGCGCAGAACGTGCCGCCGGCACCTGTAATGATCAATGCGCGCAAGTCCCGCTGTTGCGGAAGTGAAAACACGACCTCTTTGAGCTCTTCGCGCATCACCGCATCAATCGCATTTTTTCGCGTGGGGCGATTTAAGATCAGTGTGCCAACGCCCTCTTGTATTTCAAACTGAATGGTTTCCACAGCTTTGTCTCCTAGAAAGTGCGATCACAACGCCAACCTAAAAAATCCTGAAACAGGCGGCTTGTCTGAATCTAAAAATGTACTACAGTAACGGGAGCCAATTTTCTCCAAGAGAACCAGAATAATGATTCAGAGCAACGAACAAAAAATTGTCGATCACGCGATCACCTCGAGACACTCCATGCGTGCGTTTCTTCAGACACCCGTACCACGTGAGGACATCGAACAAATGCTAGAGGTCGCTGCGCGCGCGCCTTCAGGGTCGAATACGCAGCCGTGGAAAGTGTATGTCGTGACGGGTGAAATCAAACAGAAAGTTTCTGATGCGCTGATTGAGATTTACAACGACAAAGCTCAATTTGAAGCACTTCAGGAAGACTACAAATACTACCCTACACAATGGGAATCTCCCTACATTGAACGTCGCCGTAAAGTCGGGCTCGATCTCTACAAACTGTTGGGACTGGGGCGCGATGACAAAGAAGGTATGAGTGCACAGCACAGTCGAAACTACACCTTCTTTGATGCCCCGGTCGGTCTATTTTTTACTGTAGACAGAACAATGAATACAGGCTCATGGCTGGACTTTGGGTGTTTTCTTCAAAGTTTCATGATTGCGGCACGAGGACGGGGACTGGATACCTGCGCGCAGGCTGCCTTTAAT
The DNA here is from genome assembly GCF_049655405.1 of Zwartia sp. Taxonomy (GTDB): domain Bacteria; phylum Pseudomonadota; class Gammaproteobacteria; order Burkholderiales; family Burkholderiaceae_B; genus Zwartia. Next base: position 186,981 of record NZ_JBASJR010000016.1, on the reverse strand, counting down.
CGCTTTCACAACACGATACGCGCAGTGACCGGCATTCCTGAAAGCGAAGTCCTGATGTGCGGTCTGGCACTTGGCTATGCCGACATGTCTAAGATCGAGAACTCACTCATTAGTGACCGCGAACCGGTCTCAGTGTTTACAAAATTTCTGTAAACAGCTGAAACCCGCTCAGTGATTAGTCGAAGCGCTTTTCCCAGGCTTCGACTTCACTTAAGCCCAGCGCTTCGTTGTATTGCGCGGAGCTAAACATGTTGCCCTCGTATCCTGCCATGTTACCGGCCTGCTGCAAGTGAGACAAAGCGGCGCTCATGGCATAACCAAACACTCCTCGTGCCATAGCCGGATAAATCGCCAAGTCCACACCTGCTTGCTTGAGCGCTGAGGCTTGCAGATTGCGCAAATCTTTAGCGCTATCTACATTGACCACAACTGGGACTGCGACACCTGCTTTGATCGCCAAGATGTCTTGAAGGATATTTGGGTTTGATTTGAGCTCGACAAATACTGCGTCAGCGCCTGCTTTTGCAAACGCCTGCGTACGTCGAATCGCTTCTTGCAAGCCAAGCGCTCCCGCCGAATCCGTCCGTGCGATCAAGACGAAATCAGGGTCTGAACGTGCCGCACTCGCCGCTGCGACTTTTGCAACAGCCTCATCAAAATCAAGAACGGTTCGGTCTCCAGGCATCTGGGCACACCGCTTTGGGGAGACTTGATCTTCCATGTGGATCGCCGCTACACCTGCGGCTTCAAATTCCATGATCGCGCGGCGTACATTGACCACATTTCCGTAGCCAGTATCTGCGTCGCAAATCAAAGGAATATTGACACTCGCTGCCACGCGACGCGCATGATCCGTCATCATTGTGAGATCGACCAAGCCCACATCCGGGCGTCCCAACAACGTTGCGGAGACACCATTTCCAGTCATGTATGCCGCGGCAAAACCCGCCTGCTCGACCAAACGAGCACCATAACCATCATAGATACCAGGTGCTTGAACGGCCTGTGCGCCTTGCAACAGTTGTCGTAACACCCGACGTTTTTGTGATGCGGAAATCATGCTCATGCGAAATTCCAATCAGGATATTTTTGTAAAAAAGGTATCAGTCCGCCCATCGACAGAATCGCGAGGATCTCTGGTGGTAATGGATGCGTCTCTTGCAGCACGCGTCCTTGTGAGCACAACACGCCCTTGGCTAAATCCAGCGCTAGAGACTGGCCCTGAACAAGCGAAGAGGTGTCACATTCGAATACGGGTAAGCCGTTGTTGATGGCGTTGCGAAAAAACTGTCGGCCGAATGACTTGGCGACAATTGCGCGTACCTTCATTTGATGCAGGACATGCGTGGCTTGCTCGCGGGAAGAGTTGATGCCAAAGTGCTCACCCGCCACTAAGATCCCGCCGCCTTGGCTGGCAATCTGACTAGCCAGATCTGGTGATAACTGTTCAAAGGCATGTTGCGCAACATAAGCGACATCTTTACCTGGCAAGTATTTATTTGAACAATTGATGTCCGTGTTGACATCATCTCCGAGCATGAATGCTGAACCGGTAATCAATAAACTATCGCTCATGCTGCAGACCTCCATGTCCCGCCCTCAACCGAACGCGGGTCGGTGATAAAGCCAGTCAGCGCAGAGGCTGCCACTGTTGCCGCCGAACCTAGCCAGATATCCGCATTCTTATTGGTCAAACGGCCTTTAAAGTTACGATTGGCCGTTGAAATGACGGTGTCACCATCGCCGGGGACCAAACGATTGGTGATTCCCACGCAGGTTCCACAACCCGCAGACTCAAACGAAGCCCCTGCTGTTGTCAAAATCTCAATCAGTCCCTCTCTAAGAGCAGCCAGGTATATCTGTCTGGAGGCAGGCGTCACAATCATGCGGACACCCGCGGCGAGCTTACGTCCCTTGAGGATTGAGGCAGCTTGACGGATGTCGTCCAGACGACCGTTTGTACAAGTGCCAATCAGCGCGAACTGAATTTTTTGTCGCTCGATCTGATCCACACCCACAATGTCGTCCACTTCGTGTTTGCGCGCTAACTGAGGCGCGAGATTTGCAACATCAATGCTGAAATGTTCGAAATACTTGGCATCTGCATCTGCGAAAACTGGCTCTGGTTTTTTCGCGCCATGGGCGGCAAGCCAAGCAAACGTTTTTTCATCCGCTTCAAGGATGGCAGCCTTGGCACCTAGCTCGGCGGCATGATTGCAAAGCGTCATGCGATCATCAATTTCCATCGCACGCACGGCATCGCCCACATACTCGATGGCCCGATAATTCAAACCCTCGGCGCCAAATTTTCCCAACATGGCAAGGGTGATGTCCTTGGCCCAGACTCCCGGCGCGAGCACACCCTGTAGGTCAATCCGCACTGTTTGAGGCACTCGAAACCACAGCTTGCTACTCATCATGACCGCAGAGACATCTGTGCCCTCTATGCCTGTTCCGAAAGCATTGAACGCACCATAGGTCACCGAGTGCGTATCTGTACCCACAACCAAATCACCACATGTCAGATGGCCACCTTCGGGCAGTACCTGGTGACAAATACCATCACCAATATCATAGAGACCTGTGCCACGCTTAGCCGCAAACGCACGCATTTCCGAATGAATATCCGCAGCCTCTTGATTGGGTGGAGGTGAATAATGATCCAGCACCAGCGAGGTCTTTTTGGCGAACTGTAGCGGTTGATCACCAAAGCGATCGATCATTTTGATGGTGTTGACTGCGCGCGTATCCGTGACCATGGCATAGTCAACCTCAGCGACCACCACTTCACCCGCCTGCACGCGGTCTCGTCCAGCGTGTTTAGCCAGAATTTTTTCAACAATGGTTGAGCCCAAGATGCTTCCTGACAAAATTAAAATTTGAGGGTTCGGGCTACTTTGCCCCAGGTGTCGTACTCTTTGGTCACAAACGCACGCATTTCTTCAGAAGTCGAGGGATCTGGTTCCATGCCTTGCGCGCTTAAGCGTGTCAGCGTTGCTTGGTCATTGATTGCAGACACGATCGCTGCGTTGAGCTTTTTCACAATCGCGGGCGGCGTACTGGCCGGTGCAATGAAGCTGTACCAGTTTGTCGCCAGATACCCTGGAAAACCAAGTTCGGCGATGGTGGGCACATCGGGTAAGTCTGCAGCACGCTTGGCGCCTGTCACGGCAAGCGCCCGAAGTTTACCCGCCTTGATTAAAGGGATCGCGGTGGGAGCGCTTGCGAAAATCGCTTGAATTTCACCGCCGAGCAGTCCGTTCATCGCTGGACCACCCCCCTTGTAATTGATGTGCTGTGCGGTTGTGTTGGCGCGCTGTTTGAGCAGCTCACCTGACATATGACCCGCGCTGCCAAAGCCCGATGAGCCATAAAACAATGGCTTATCTGCATTTTTTGCTGCCACCAGATAGTGAGCAAAAGTTTTGATATCTGAGTCTGTTTTGACAACCAAAACGTTACCGAAGGACACACCATTTCCCAACATGGCGAAGTCTTTCAACGTGTTGTAGGGCGTACCATTAGGCATGTGGGGATTGACAGCCAAAGAGCCAATATTTGCTAAGCCAATGGTGTATCCGTCACCAGGCGCTTTCGCCACCAGGTCTGCTGCGATATTTCCACCAGCACCGGGTTTGTTGTCCACCACCACCGTTTGACCCAGAATTTCAGTCAGTTTGATCGCGATTGTTCTCGCGGCTGCGTCCGTACCTCCTCCTGGCGCGAAACCCACCAACAACTTAATTGGTTTGTTGGGATAGGTGGCCGCCGCACTTGTTTGAGCCAGAGCGTTGGAGGACATGCTTGCAGCCATGCCCACTAGTGCAGAGTAAACAAATAGTTTTTTTACTTGAGTCGCAAACATGAGGGATCCTCAAAAATCGATGTCTGAAGAATACTACGCAGATAAGCAAGCAATCTATACAAGTTCAAAGGTCAGGTATAGAGATTCATATGCTGCAGCGCAACAGGAACACGCAAAAAGAACATGTAGCTGTCAGCCAGAAACTATTCTATAAGGGAGTAGGAACTTTCCTTTTTCGGCAATCAATCATATGAGAAGCAAACTCTTCGTACCTGGCTCGCGCCCAGAGCTATTTGATAAAGCACTTAGCAGTCCGGCAGACGGCCTGTCCTTCGATCTTGAAGATGCCGTGGCAGAGTCAAAAAAATCCGAAGCGCGAGAAATTTTAAGCGCGTGGATGGACGCAGAGAGCGTTCGCGCAAGCAAAAAAATGATCATTGTTCGTGTCAATGGCATGGACACACCCCACTTTGAGCAAGATATTGCACAGTGCGTGCGTGCGGGTCTGGATATGATCAACCTTCCAAAGCCAGAAAGCCCTGAGGCAGTGCGGCAAGCCGTCGCGGCAATTGAACAGGCCGAGCGAAAAAATGGTGTCAACATGGATGGCAAGAAGCCCATCCGAATCCTGTTGAATATCGAAACAGCGAAAGCCTTGAGAACGGCGTTTGATTTAGCCAGCGCACACCCTCGCGTGGCAGGACTTCAACTTGGTTTGGCTGATTTGTTTGAACCGATCAGTGTGTCACGCAAAGAGATCTTTGCTGTCCAATACGCCATGATGCAGATGAAATTAGCCGCGGCTGAAGCGGGTGTTGAGGCCTACGATGCAGCATTCGCAGACATTAAAAATACCGAAGGGTTTCAGGAAGAAGCAGGCTTCGCTGCCAGACTGGGCTTTACGGGAAAAAGCTGTATTCATCCAAGCCAAGTGGCCATGGCCAACGAGGCATTTCGTCCAAGTGATGCGGCCATTGCGCATGCCTTGCGTATCTTGGAAGCAGCGAAAGATGCGGACGCTCAAGGCATAGGCGCTTACGTTGTAGATGGAAAGATGATCGATCCGCCTTTCTACAAAAGTGCTGTCAAATTGGTTGAACACGCAAAACGACTTGGCTTAATCTAAATTTTATTTACGGAAACATCATGAAAAAAATAATCAAACTGCTTTGTCTCGCCAGCCTTCTTCCTGCAACACTTATGGCTCAGCCAAGTTTTCCAAGCAAACCGATCACTCTTTTGGTAGGAAGTGCACCTGGCGGATCAAACGATATCTTTGCTCGCACAATCGGCAAACATATGCAGGATGTTTTAGGTGTTTCAGTAGTAGTTGAAAACAAACCTGCCTCGGGCGGTGTACTTGCCAACACACTGGTCGCGAAAGCACCCGCTGACGGCTATACCCTTGTGGTGTTGTCCTCGACCTTTACAACTGGCGCAGCAGTTAGAAATAATTTGCAATACGATGCGGTCAAAAGCTTCGCACCTGTTTCCATGCTGGCAAAAGGACCGTTATTGATTACGGTGGGTAACAACACACCCTTTAAAACACTGCCTGAACTCGTCACTTTTGCGAAAGCCAATCCAGGCAAACTAAACTTTGGCACTTCGGGCGTCGGCAGTATTAATCAATTTGCGAGCGAAATCTTTTCAGATGTCGCAAAAATCAAAATGACACATGTACCCTACAAAGGTATGGGTCCTGCTGTCAACGATCTGATGAGCGGTCAGATTGATATGATTATCGCAAGCGCTCCCTCGCTGTTAAATCACGTCAATAACGAAAAGATTCGCGGCCTCGCTGTGACAACAGCCAAGCGCTCTGAAATTGCGCCTAAGATTCCTGCTTTAGGTGAGTATGGCTACAGCGCGGGTGCCGTTGACTTGTGGTGGGGTGTACTAGCTCCTGCCGGAACGCCTGAGAATGTTGTCCAAAAACTCAACACCACGATCAATAAAATTATTGGTTCTGATGATATGAAAGCCTTTTTCCTCAAGCAAGGCGCAAGCCCCGTCGCGATGTCACCCACCGAATTTAGTCAGTACATTTCAAATGAGCTCGCCCGCTGGAAACGCGTTGCCGCGGCTGCAAACATTCAAGCGGAATAACAAAGCAATGACAACGCAATCAGGCAAACCGGCCGAGCAAACTCAACTCGCATCATGTCTACCGAGGAGGACCGGCGCGCCTGGCCCCCTCTCCGGGATACGCGTGATCGACATGTCGGCCTACATTGCGGGTCCATATGGCTGCTCTTTGCTTGCGGATCAAGGTGCGGAAATTATCAAGGTTGAGCCTCCGTCCGGTGACAATCTCCGAAAATATCCTTCAACCCTGGAAACTGAAAGTCGTGCATTTTTAGGCGTGAACCGCAGCAAATTAGCGGCTGTGCTGGATATTAAGCAGCCAGAAGATCTCGAAACGCTGCTGACTCTGATTGAGAGTGCCGATGTGCTCGTGCACAACTTTCGACCAACGGTTGCTCCGCGCATTGGAATTGGATACGAACAATTACAAGCACGCAATCCACGTCTCATTTATTGTGCCGTGAGTGGTTATGGGGAGTCCGGTCCTTTAAAAGATAAGGCAGGGTTTGATCAAGTTTTACAAACCATGACTGGGATGGCGACTCTGCAAGGAAAAAAAGAAGGGCCTCCTGAGATTTTGTACGGATCAATTGTTGACTACTATGCCTCGGCGCTTGTGGCAGGTGCAGTTTCTTCGGCGTTGTTCGAAAGAGAACGCTCTGGCATGGGTCAATTTGTAGGCGTGTCACTATTGGCGGCCGCGATGACACTTCAAACGGGTCGTCTGGTTTGGGCGGAAAACGAGGGTCGAGAGGTCGGTCGTGACATGCGGTCCGGTGGCATTACAGGTATTCATCCAACCAAAGAGGGTTATCTGTACATTTCCGCCAACACGCCACACTTCTGGAATGCGTTGTGTGAAAAAACAGGGATGACAGAGTTTTTAGGCAACGAGCGTTACGATACGGTTCGTAAGCGCGCGTTACACCAGCCTGAGATTGTCCCCACCCTTCATCAAGCTCTGTCCACAAAGACTGCCCTTGAATGGGAGGTCTTATTTGGAGAGGAAGTGCCTTGTGCGGCGGCGCGTTCGGTGGAGGATATGTTTGATCATCCACAAGTGCAGAGCCAAGGCATGATTGCGACCTACCAACATCCTGTGGTCGGTCAGTATCGGGGCCTCAAGCGCGGAGTGCGTTTCGAGCGCACGCCGGGTCCAGAACCTTTTGCCGCCCCGACGCTTGGTCAACATACTGAACTCGTTCAGGCAGAGGCGAACAGGCTTCGTCTGCTTAAGAAGCAACTATAAAGACTGATGGCATGACACATACCAATGCAGCGGCGACTCGCACGCCCGTGCCCAATAGTGCGGGCACCGACAGCCCGAGTGTTCTCGTACCAAACAATGCCTGCGACGCGCACCTTCATATTTATGATGATCGTTTTCCACAAGCCGTCGCTGCGGCAGCTGGGCTTGAACTCGCGACAGTGCATCAATATCGACTTTTACAAAAACGCTTGGGCACAAGTCGTGCAGTCATTGTGACGCCTCGAAGCTATGGCACGGATAACCGAGTGACTGTGGATGCGATTGCTCAGCTAGGCCTAAACAATGCGCGCGGCGTAGCCGTGCTGCGAAGCGATGCCACGGACCAGTCCATGGATGAGCTTGATCGTGCGGGTATTCGAGGGCTCCGATTTTCGCTTTATACGCCTAAAAATGCAGCAGCAAGTTTTGATATGGTCGAACCCCTTGCCAACCGCATTCATCGTCTTGGTTGGCATCTGCAACTGCACTGGACTGCAGATCAATTTGTGGAGCACGCTGAAATGCTGAAGCGACTTCCCTGCCCACTGGTGCTTGATCATATGGGCAGACTGCCCCAACCCCTTGGGCTCAGTCACCCTGCGGTGAAACTGATTGAACAACTGCTCAGCAATGGAAACACTTGGATTAAGCTTTCTGGTGCGTATCTAGACAGTCAGGTCGGAGAGGTGAATGGCTTTAGTGATGTCGACGCAGTGGCGCGCCACTGGATCGCTCAGGCACCTGATCGTCTCGTTTGGGGTAGCGATTGGCCACACCCTACCGAAACACACAAGCCTGACGATGCAAAAATGCTGGATCGTTTAATGCGTTGGACCCAGCATCAAGACATTATCGAAAAAATATTAGTGCACAATCCCGCACAACTGTACGGGTTTGAGCGTTAGGCTAAAACGGGGCGCAAGCGTTGCGCAGCTTCTTTGATCATGTTTTCTGTGGTGGCCCAATCCACACAGCCATCCGTGACAGAACAGCCATACGTCATTTTGCTGTGATCCGCCTGAATGGATTGATTGCCCGCCACTAGGTTTGACTCGATCATCACGCCGACAATCGAACGATTGCCTGCAACGATTTGACTCACAACGTCTGACATCACGAGGGGCTGTAACTCAGGCTTTTTAAAACTATTCGCATGCGAACAATCCACCACAATATTGGGCTGGATTTTTGCCTTGACCATTGACTGCTCAGCCAAAGAAATGGATACGGTGTCATAGTTGGGACGACCATCACCACCGCGCAGGACTAAATGACCATAAGGGTTACCTGTCGTGTGCACAATCGAGACTTGCCCTTGGGCGCTGATACCTAGAAAGCGATGGGGTCTGGCGGCGGACAAAATAGCATTGACGGCAACCGTCGTGTCACCATTCGTCGCATTTTTAAAGCCAACCGGAGTAGATAAGCCTGAAGACATTTCACGATGGGTTTGCGACTCCGTCGTTCGGGCACCAATGGCATTCCATGCGATCAAATCACCCAAATACTGTGGAGAAATTGGATCAAGCGCCTCTGAACCTGCAGGCAAGCCCAATTCGTTGACTTCGAGCAAAAACTTGCGGGCCAAAGACATACCCTCGTCGATTCGGAAGGAGTCGTCCATATGCGGATCGTTGATGTAGCCTTTCCAACCGACAGTCGTGCGAGGCTTTTCAAAGTACACCCGCATGACGATCAGTAAGACATCCGAAACCTCGTCTGCCAAGGCTTTTAAACGACGGGCGTACTCCATGCCTGCGATCGGATCATGGATTGAACACGGCCCCACCACCACAAACCGACGTTTATCTTCGCCGCGCAAAATTTTATTCAGCGATTCGCGTCCTACCTCAATAGTATTGGCCGCCTGCTTGGTCAGCGGCAGCTGTTCATGAAGCTGCTGCGGTGTAGGCATCGCAAGAAAAGCAGCAACGTGCAGGTTTTCAGTTGAAGAGTCAGAAGAAGCAGAGTTCATGATGTTCAGAGTCGGGTTATGTGACAGTAATGAGACGTGCACGATGTAAGTTTCCTAGTTTAAGACATTTGATCTGAGGACTCCTCTCAAAAGCCTGTAAGTTTCAAATACACTTGAAAAATGCCGTCTAGCCGCCGAATCGCCCACCTGGATATGGATGCATTTTTTGCATCAGTCGAATTATTGAGTTACCCAGAACTCAAGGGGCACCCTGTTGTTGTAGGCGGCAGAAGCACGGAGGCACCCACCGTCAATGCGCAAGGCGTCAGAACTTACGCGCGTCTCAGAGATTATGTCGGCCGGGGAGTCATTACTACCTCCACGTATGAAGCGAGGGCAATGGGGGTATTTTCCGGTATGGGCTTGATGAAATCTGCGGCCCTCGCACCTGAGGCAATTCTTTTACCCGCCAACTTTGAAGCTTATCGTCACTACTCTAGGCTGTTCAAAGCAACCGTCGCCAGTATTGCGCCTTTAATTGAAGATCGCGGTATCGATGAAATTTACATCGACCTCACTGACATTGAGGAAGAGACAGAACCACTGGCAATCCGGATCAAAGAGGCGGTGAGTCAAGCAACAGGTCTTAGCTGCTCGATTGGGGTGAGTCCAAATAAATTACTGTCAAAAATTTGTTCTGACTTAGACAAACCAAATGGCGTCACTATTTTGAAGCCAGCGGAGATTTCCACAAGAATCTGGCCCTTGGCTGCAAAAAAAATCAATGGCATTGGCCCCAAAGCCAACGAGAAGCTCGCTCAATTAGGTATCCACTCAATTGGCGAACTCGCCAAAGCCGCGCCTGAAATACTGATCGAACATTTTGGTCGGTCCACAGGACAATGGCTGCATCAAGCCGCGCATGGCGTTGACGATCGACCTGTTGTCACGTCTTCTGAACCCAAATCTCTGAGTCGTGAAACCACGTTTGAACGAGATTTACACGTCAAGCAAGACCGCACCCGTTTATCGAAGGTTTTTACAGATCTCTGCCATCGCCTGGCAGATGATCTGGCGCGCAAGGGCTACGCTGCAAAAACTATTGGCATCAAAGTTAAATATGCTGATTTTCAAGTGATTACCCGAGATTTAACGATACCTGCAGCGATACATGACGGAGCATCCATCAGAAATGCTGCAACGGAATGTTTGCGCCGCGTACCGCTTGAGCAAAGAATTCGTTTGCTTGGCGTACGGGCGGGCAGTTTATTACCCTTATCTTCTCTGGATCACCTCGCCCCATTCCATCAGCCTGATTTACCTTTTGAATAAGCGCCCACATAGAGAAACCACTCTGCTCAAGCCACATTTTCGGCGTTATGCTGGACACTGAAGGTGATTTTTTAGATAAAGTTAAAACTTCACATAGACACATCCAACAGGAACGTATTCATGAGTCAGTTTGAGAATTTAGACCTTGTTCGCGCGGCAGAAGGTATTGCAAAAAAAGAATTCTCCTCACATGAACTCACCGCTTGGTCGCTCAACAGACTAGAAACTGTTGGCCGTCAATACAACGCTGTTTTTCGGATTGATCATGAGGAAGCGCTTAAACGCGCGAAAGCGCTCGATGCCCTTCAAGCCAGTGGCCTGTCACTCGGCCCTCTGCATGGCGTTCCCTTGGCGCACAAAGACCTGATTGAAGTCGCTGACAAAGAAATGCATGTTGGCTCCAAAATTTTAAAAGGCAATATCGCCAAGAAAAATGCGTGGGTCATTGATGAGATGGATGCCGCTGGACAAGTGAATGTGGGTAGCCTGCACATGGCAGAATTTGCTATGAGTCCAACTGGCTTTAATGGTCATTACGGTCATGGCCTCAATCCATGGAACCCAGAATACCCCTGTGGCGGCTCGTCGAGTGGCTCAGGTATTGCTGTTGCGGCCAGGCTCGTCTTTGGCTCCTTAGGAAGCGATACCGGAGGCTCGATTCGACAACCCGCATTCATGTGTGGTGTCACTGGCATCAAACCCACCTCAAAACGGGTCAGCATCGACGGGGTGTTTCCTCTGTCACACACCTTGGACTGCGTTGGACCACTTGCTCAATCTGCCCGTGACTGTGCACGTCTATTGACGCACATCAGCCGTCCGAACCCAAATGACCCCTGGTGTACCTTGCATCCCAATGAGGATTATGAACAGGGATTAACGGGAGATTTGAGGGGCGTAAGAATTGGCGTTCCACAAGATTTTTATCGTGAAAATCTGGATCCTGAGATGGCCGCTTGTCTTGAGGCAAGCTTGGAAGTGTTGAAAGGTCGTGGGGCGACACTGGCTGAAGTCAAAGTTCCAGACATGTTGCGAATGCACGAAATGCTAGCGATTGTCTTGACAGCCGAAGCCGGACACATTCATAAAAAATGGTTTGAACAGCGGCCCCAAGACTATAGCGATCAGGTGCGCGCGCGCATTGCGCCAGGTTTTCAGCAATCCGGGATTGCTTATGTCGAAGCGCTACGCGCTAGAGATGAATTCCTGAGGGAGTATTTGCAATTATGTCTCGGAGACTGTGACGCGTTGCATATTCCGGTGGCGCGCACGCATACGCCCACGATAGCAGCCACCACCTCCGGCGATCTCGACAATGTTCTTCAGTCTATCAGCCAGCTGACCTCCACTAACCGGGCGATCAATTACTTGGGGCTACCCGCAATGAGCGTACCCGCAGGATTTTCCAGCCGCCGAATGCCTTTAGCCTTTCAGCTGGTTGGTAAACCATTTGGAGAAAGTACTATTTTAAAAGTTGCAGATGCGTATCAGCGCGACACGACCTGGCATCAGGCGCGTCCCCCTGTTTAATCGTCTGACATAAAAACATTAGGAGACAACAGATTGAACATTACTCCGATGCCTGAAACACTCGGTGCTCGCGTTGAGGATCTGGATTTATCTCAACCTTTGAGTTCGGCGCAAACAGATGCGCTGTTATTAGCGCTTGGTCGTTATGGCGTATTAGAGTTTCCGAAGCAATCTTTAACCACCGCTGAGCTCAAGTCGTTTAGCCAAGGTTTTGGTGGGCTCTACATCAGCCCCGGCGGTCGTGCGCAAGTGCCCGGATTTCCTGAGGTGATGGTCCTGTCAAACATCGTCGAAAATGGTCAAGCGCTTGGTCTAAAAGACGCTGGTCAGTCTTGGCATACTGACATGTCTTATGCACCCGTGATCGCCCTGGCCAACATTCTGTATGGCACTCAGATTCCCCATCGTGATGGAAAACCTCTGGGCGCCACGCAATTCAGAAATATGCATGCCGTGTATGAGGATCTTCCAGAGACCCTCAAAACGCTGTTGGCCGATAAAACGATCACTCACGATTTCAATAAATTTTGGGACATGATGCGGGCACGTCCAGGTAGTACGCGCCCGCCCCTGAGCGAAAAAGAAAGAAATGCAAGACCCCCTGCCAGCCACCCTGCTTTTCTGACTCATCCCCTGACGGGTAAAAAGGTGTTGTACGCGAACCCAGGTTACGCGATCTCCATCAACGGTTTGTCTCAGACGCAAAGCGACGAGGTACTAGAGGAGTTATTTGCGCGTCAGCTCGAAGCTCAGTATCTCTATACGCATCAATGGAGCAAAGACTCTGTCCTGATGTGGGACAACATCGGGACAACACACAATGCGGTTGCAGACTATGGACCTGACGAGCACCGCTACATGCAACGTTGTCAGGTCATGGCAGATCGCCTGTTTGGACCAAGAGGCACAAGTGAACCTTTAGTTTTTAAAGCCAGGATATAAGAAAATGAATAAGAGACTTTTTCTAAACGGACTATTCGCACTTATGTGCTTAATGAGCGGTGCAGTTTCCGCTCAAAGCAACAACACATTCCCTGACAAACCAATCCGACTAATTGTGGCCTACGCTCCAGGTGGTGCAACAGACATCGTGGCACGCATGCTCTCCCAAGAGCTGACGGCACTCATGGGGCAATCCGTGATTGTGGAGAACAGGGCTGGTGGCGGAACACTGGTTGGTACCGATTCCATCAAGCGTGCGAATCCTGATGGTTACAGCCTTTTGTTTGGCACCAATGCCTTTGTGATCACGCCTTTGCTCCACACCACACCAACCTATGATGCGGTCAAAGACTTTGCTCCGGTTTCACTCACAACCATTCAACCACTTGGCTTGCTTGTCACACCGGGACTCAACATTAAAACAGTCGAACAGTTAATCGACTATGCCAAAAAGAATCCGGGTAAATTGAATTTTGCCTCCTCAGGAAATGGTTCCGCCCAACATTTGGCGGGTGAGTCGTTTCGTGTCGCTGCCGGCATTGATCTGGTCCATGTACCTTACAAAGGCGCAGGCCCTGCCCTCGTTGACTTATTGGCAGGTCGTGTGGACATGATGTTCACCTCACTTGTCGGTAATACGGATCACATTAAAGAGGGACGCCTGACGCTCGCGGCCACAACAGGTGCTAAGCGCGGCACCTCCACGCCAGAAGTGCCTACCGTTGCACAAACGCTTCCAGGTTACGAGGCCTATACATGGCAAGGTGTAATCGCACCCGCCAATACGCCACCTGCAGTCGTGAACAAGCTGAATGATGCGATCAAAAAAGTAGCCTTGAGCCCTAAGTTTTACGAGAAGTTAGCCGCGCAAGGGATGGAGGTTCAGACGTCCACGCCGGCAGAGTTCAAAGCGCGTCTCGAAACTGATGCGGCTAAGTACAAAGAATTGCTGCAGCGCACGCAAACATCTATTCGTTAAATCTAGGCTATAAAACCTGTTGTGCTCTTGAGCGTCGGACTGCATTTGCTCTCAAGAGCACCACTACATTTCAATTCCACATAACTTCGGATGTCCTATGTCAAACGCAAAACAAAAAAGATTCCCACAAGTGACGCTTGAGACTTTGCCACAAGAGTCGCGCGGTCTTGCTCAAGAAATTTTGGACATTTCCAGCCTGGGTCTTGCGGGTCCTTACAACGTGATGCTGCGCAGCCCCGTCTTTGCAGATCGTATGAAGCGTTTGCTCGACTACCTGAGATTTAACAACTCTCTGCCCATGCGCCTGAGCGAGTTTGCCATTTTGATTCAGGCCCGCCTCTGGAGTTCGCAAGTGGAATGGGTGGCGCACTATCCAATCGCCTTACGCCACGATTTGCCCGCACATGTTGCAGATGATCTCAAGCAAAACATTCGTCCACGCAATATGCAGCCTGACGAAGACGCTGTCTATGACGTGTGCATGAATATGAGCAAAAATCACAAAATCAGCGAAGAGCTCTTTCAACATGCCAAGAAAGTGCTAGGCGAACAGCAACTTGTCGATCTCATCGCTGTCAGCGGCACCTATGTGACGATTGCCATGCTGCTGAGCTTGGGCGAAGAGCCTATTCCAGAGGGCAAAACCCTGCCCTTTCCAGAAGCCATCTAACGTTCGTTCAATGCGTGTCGGCGATGCGAAGCGCCACGGGTGGCTGCCCCGCTTGCCGACGCGCATGAACTTGCTCGTAAGCACTTTCGATTGAACGCGCCAAACGCTCAATATCAAACAGAGGTGCCTGCATACGATTGACAGCCAGACGGTCGCGCAAGGCATTGAGTTGAGTCGGATCGGAAGCTAACTCAATCGCACGCGCTTCGAATGCCTGACCGTCTGCTGTAATCAGCTCTGGTAGGTCAATCGCGCGCAACAAACTGGCTGCAACGCGACTGGCAAACGCCTCGCCCATGCAGGTGAGGACGGGAAGACCCACCCACAACGCATCGCTAGTGGTCGTGTGTGCGTTGTAAGGCAGCGTATCCAGAAACAAATCCGCACATTTTTGACGAGCAAGATGTTGATCCATCGGTAACTTGGGCGCAAAGAACAGACGCTCCGCGCTCACACCTCGGTTTGTCGCTTCACGGCGAAGATTATCCTCAGTGTGTGCGCTCGCCTTTAACAGCCACAACACACTGTTCGGAACCCCCCGCAAGATTGACATCCAATGATCGAATGTTTCGGGTGTGATTTTGAAGTTGTTGTTAAAGCAACAAAAGACGAAGGCGTCTGTTGGTAGGCCGAGTTCAGCACGTGTAAAAACGTGAGAAGAAACTGCGCGACGACGATCGTTCGGCTGATAGCTATGAGGTAAATAAATCACTTTTTCAGAAAAATACGGCTCGGTCTCTGGCGTGATAATGGTCGTATCCGCAACGATGTAATCCATGTAAGGCGCGCCCATTGTGCCGGGATGGCCGAGATAATTGATCTGGAGGGGGGCAACTCTTGCGGCAAAAACGCTTGGTCGACATCCTGTCGTCAGCCCACTTAAGTCAATGGCGATATCGAGCTCCAGTGCTCTAGCACGGGCGATGACCTGAGCGTCGGTTTCAGCTTTGACATCTATAAAATGCTCAAAACCTTGCTCAAGACGCAGCCGCATTGCATCACCCGTATCCGGGCCAGAGGAAAAGGCATAGACTTCAAATTTAGCGCGATCGTGAGCCTCGAACAAACCCGCAATCAGTTGTGCAACAGGATGCTGCCTAAAGTCAGCTGAAAAATACCCGATACGCAGACGGTCTTTGGGTGAGCGTTTAGAAAAGGGTAAGGTTTGTTTAGGTGAGGGATGAACGGTACGTATCCAATGCTGCGCAGCACGCTGTTGCAAGTCGGAACCAGAGGTTAAAGCAAGGAGCGGAAAGGGCAAGCTTGCAGGCTGGTCGTTTTTAACAGCCGCCAATACAGTCGCGAGACGTTCTTGATAATGACGCCAATCGCACATCTGCATGTTGACATGCAGGCGCGTACCGAGCAGATAGGGAATATCTGGGGCCAATTGAATGGCACGATCAAAACTCTCGACAGCTTGGGCAAGCTGCCCAAGCTCATTTTGAGCATTGCCACGATTCATGTAGGCTTGAGCGTATTGGGGATCAATCTCGATCGCTGCAGTATGACTGGCAACAGCCTCTTCAAACCGACCCATCATTCCTAAAGCATTGCCACGGTTGTAATGAGCAGCCGCAAATTTCGGCGATAAAGTGATTGCGCGCTCATAACTTTCAAGGGCATCAAACCATCGACCCAAATGCTGAAGGAGATCCCCGCGATTATTGTGAGCCTCGACATAATGCGTATCAATCGCCAATGCTTTATCAAAGCATGCGAGTGCAGACTTATATTTTTTAATATCTTTAAGCAAATTGCCGAAATTGTTCAGGGCATGTGTAGCCTCAGGATCAATTTTGAGTGCCTTGATGAACAGCGTTTCGGCACGATCGAGTTGCCCCATTTGATACAGGAGCGTAGCAAGCATATGACATGCATCAAAATGGTTAGGTTGCCATTTGAGCGCGCGTTCATAAAGCACTCGCGCCTCCTTCAGATCACCCTGTTGATGCAAGGCAAACGCCTCTTGAAACCTGCTGTGCGCTTTCAGTGCATCGACAGCGGATACTTCGCGACCAATTGAAGCCATCAGATTAACGATCTTTTTGTTTGATCTTTGTGTAAACAGTATTCACAACCGTCGCACGCACAGGCTCACTCAGACCAGACGCGGGTTTAGGTGTGGAGGTGTCTTTTTTAGGTTTTTTAGTTTCTTTGTTGGTTTTTTGCTGACCTTTGGCCATGATCCTTCTCCGATAAATTAACGATAAACTAGTGTACAGGTCTATCGGCAAAAAACCCAATGCTCCCCATATTGCACATTCCCGAATCAGAAGTTGAGGTCTCCGCCATGCGCTCGCAGGGCGCGGGTGGGCAAAACGTCAACAAAGTGTCTAGCGCAATTCATTTACGATTTCACATTCCCAACTCAAGCCTGCCAGCAGATGTCAAAGTTCGGTTACTCGCACTCAGAGACTCTCGCATCAACAGAGATGGGGCGATCGTCATCAAAGCACAGACCCACCGCAGTCAGGAGCTCAATCGTGTCGATGCTTTTGCCCGACTTCACGAACTGGTCAACAGCGTGGCACGGCCCCCAAAAACGCGACACGCCACCAAGCCAACGTTTGGTTCCCGGCAAAGACGTCTTGATACGAAACGTAAGCATTCAGAAACTAAGGCGCTTCGCGGCAAATCCGCGCTATAACCATTGAAGTCACAATGGTCGAATCACTCGACAGGCAATGTATATGAAAATCCCCCTATTTCCGCTCGGTTCAACGCTGTTTCCAGATGGTTTGCTCGCACTCAAAATCTTTGAAGTGCGCTACCTGGACATGACGAAAACCTGCTTTAAACAGCAAAGCCCTTTTGGTGTGGTGACCCTGACTGAGGGGCCTGAGGTACGTGTACCGGGGCAAGACATCGAATTTTCAGATATCGGTACGCTCGCGCACATCACGGAGTTTGATGCGGTTCAACCCAGCTTGTTTATGCTGCGTTGTCGGGGTGCGAGGCGCTTCAAAATTTTAGAACGTCACCTCGGTGCGAATGGAGCATGGTCAGCTGAGATTGAACTGATGGATGATGATCCTGAAATTGACATCCCACCCGAACTCACACCAACGTCTCAAGCGCTCGCACGTCTGATTGCGTCTTTTGAAGAACAGGAAGTCGATCCCTCAGAGAGACCTTTTTTTGAGCCGTTTCGCCTCAATGACTGTGGGTGGGTTGCAAATAGATGGGCGGAGTTGCTCAACATTCCTCCCTCTCAGAAACAGCATCTCTTGTCGATGGAAAACCCGCGCCTGAGGCTGGATTTAGTTCAAGAGATGCTCGAAGAAATGGGGGCATTTAAACCCCCACGTTAACGCAACGATTCAGTCAAGCTCTGCGCAGGATCACGCTTTGAGTGAGGCGCAGAACTCTTTGATACGCTGACAGGCATCTTTCAAAATGTCGTCCGAGGTTGCGTAGGAAATACGGAAATAAGGTGCTAAGCCAAAAGCAGAACCTGGCACCACCGCAACCATCTTTTCATCTAGCAGCGCATTGGCGAAATCAAAGTCACTGTTGATTTTGACACCTTTGGGTGTGGTCTTGCCAAGGGTACCCTCGCAGCTTGGATACACATAAAAGGCACCCTGTGGTTTCATGCAGGTGACGCCCTCGCATTCATTGAGCAAGCGTACAACCATATCTCTGCGACGCTGGAAAATAACATTGTGGTCGGCGATGAAATCCTGAGGACCGTCGAGTGCTTCAAGTGCAGCGGCTTGGCTGATCGAAGAAGGATTGGAGGTCGACTGTGACTGAATGGCGGACATGGCACCAATCAACCAGCTCGGTCCGTGGCCATAGCCAATCCGCCATCCTGTCATGCAATAGGCTTTTGACACGCCATTGACTGTCAAGACTCGATCGGCAATTTCAGGAGCAACCTGTGCGAGGGTCGCAAACTTAGCGCCGTCAAACAAGAGCTTTTCGTACATATCGTCCACCATCACCAGAACGTGAGGGTGTGCTTTGAGGACCTGTCCGAGGGCTTTTAAATCTGCTGCGGTGTAGACCGAACCCGTAGGATTTGAAGGGGAGTTGAGAATCAACCACTTGGTGCGGGGTGTGATGGCTTTTTCAAGCAGCTCGGGCGTCAGTTTGAAACCAACAGAAGCATCGCATTCCACGGATACAGATTTTCCACCCGCCAACACCACCATGTCGGGATAGCTCACCCAATAAGGGGCTGGAATGAGAACCTCGTCGCCCTCACCAATCGTGGCGACCAATGCGTTAAACAACACCTGTTTACCACCTGTGCAAACAATGACGTCGTCTGGATTGATGGTCATTGCGTGATCACGCAGAAACTTTCGGGCGATTGCCCGCTTGAGCTCAGCCGTGCCATTGACTGCGGTATAACGCGTCTGGCCTCCTTTGATTGCCTGAATGGCCGCCTCGCAAATATTGGCAGGGGTATCCATATCGGGCTCACCCTGTGCCAGCGCAATCACGTCCATGCCGCGAGCCTTCATCGCCTTTGCATTATCAGTAATCGCCAACGTGGGCGAAGGTTTGACCAAAGACATTCGGGGCGAAAGAAAAGCTGCACTCATGGTTAACTCCAGGAAAAGTAGATGTCTGGCGGGATGCATCAGGCGGGTCCACGCATAGCCGAATAAATATAACCCAAGGCGCCCGTTGCAGGGATGACGCCCCCCTCCTCCTTTGAATCTTTGCATCAGAGACCGCGCGCTTGAGTCAAAATTTCCACAGGGGTATGCTGCCATGGTATCGTGCAAAAAAATCAGGAGATCTTGACATGACTAACGCAATGAAACGCACCCGACGCGCATTATTAGGCGCCCTCGTTTTAACGACAGGGTTTGGAATGACTGCATTCGCCCAAGCCAAATATCCTGACAAACCTATCAAACTCATCGTTGGCTTCGCTGCAGGCGGTCCGACAGACATCGTGGCAAGATTTGTTGGCGCACGCTTGGAAAAAGCCCTCGGCCAACCGGTGATTGTCGAAAACAAACCTGGTGGAGGCTCAAATATCGCTTCGGCGGAAGCAGCTCGTGCCAAGCCCGACGGCTACACGCTGTTCTTGGGCACAATCGCCAACGCAACCAATATGTCGGTTTACAAAAACCTGAGTTACGACACCGAGCGGGATTTCATTCCAATTAGCCAACTCGTTTCATCGCCAAGCGTGCTCGTCGTCAACAACGACCTGCCCGTTAAAAACTTGGCCGAGCTGATTGCCTACGCAAAAGCTAACCCAGGCAAACTGTCCTATGCGTCCTCAGGTGCTGGTGGCTCACCACATTTGGCCGGCGAAATGCTGAAACAGCGCGCGGGAATCGATGCACTGCATATCCCCTACAAAGGCGCTGCCCCCGCCATGAACGATGTCATGGGCGGCACCGTCTCGATGGGTTTCAAAACAGCCTCGGGCGTGACAAGCACCATCCAAGCGGGACGTCTCAGACCGATTGCGATCGCCAGCAGCACACGCCTGCCACAACTTCCCAATGTACCGACGCTGGAAGAGCTCGGCTTTAAGGACTTTGAGGTGAGCTCATGGAGTGGCTTGTTCGCCCCTAAAGGCACTCCACCAGAAATTATCAATACAATTTCCAAGGCAATCACTGAGATTTTCAGCTCTCCAGATGTCCGTAAACAACTCGAAGGGATGGGTGCCATTCCCGTTGGCAGCACGCCTGATGAGTTCAAAAAGTACGTCCGCTCAGAGATCGAAAAGTGGAGCGTTGTTGCCAAAACTGCAAAGATTGAGCTTTAATCTCTTGCACTCACCTTTGTAAGCTGCAACACTTTCTTGACTGCGCCTCAGACACTTATTGCAAGGTCTGAGGCGTTTTTGCATCAGGGTCTCCGGGCAACCCGCAAACTAAGGAATTTGGTATGACAGCAGCACCCTCTCAAAACACGATTCTTGAGCAAATGGCCGCAAAAATATGCGGCTTTGATTTGTCCGCTATTTCGCCAGAGGCCTACCGCTTGGCAAAAACAGCGATCATCGATACCTTGGGTGTCACGATCGCAGGCGCCTCTGAACCTTGCACCACCCTGCTTTTGGAAACCCCAGGCGTTGCCACGGCACCTGGGACTTGCTCTATCTTAGGTACGCGCCGTCAAACCTCTGCCCTTGACGCCACATTCATCAATGGCACAGCGTCCCACGCATTAGATTATGACGACTTCAGCCAGCCGATGGGAGGGCATCAGTCGGCGCCTTTAGTCGCTCCGCTCATGGCGCTCGCAGAAGAGCACAGCTTGTCAGGGCGACAACTGCTTCAGTCTTACATCGTCGGCATCGAAACTGAGATTCGTTTGGCGCGTGCGGTCAATTTTTATCACTACGATAAAGGCTGGCATCCCACCGCGACCTTGGGAGTGTTTGGTGCCGCTGCGGCGAGTGCACACCTGCTTGGCTTAAAACCTCAGCAAGTCACCACAGCGATGGCGATTGCGGCTTCGTTCGCCTCAGGATTAAAAGCAAACTTTGGCACGATGGTTAAACCTTTGCATGTCGGCCAATGCGCGCGCAATGGTTTGTTGGCCACCTTGATGGCACAAGTCGGCTACGACGCCAACCCTGCTGCCCTTGAGCATCAGCAGGGGTTTTTTAACGCCTTTAAC
This sequence comes from Zwartia sp., assembly GCF_049655405.1. Taxonomy (GTDB): domain Bacteria; phylum Pseudomonadota; class Gammaproteobacteria; order Burkholderiales; family Burkholderiaceae_B; genus Zwartia. The sequence continues at coordinate 165,865 of NZ_JBASJR010000016.1, read as the reverse complement.
GGTCCGGGAAACTTTAATGCTGACTTGATTTTTAAAGACTGGGCTCACCCGCTCGAAGTTCTGAGCCCAAGTATGGGTCTAAAACAATTTCCTTGCTGCGGCAGTGCTATTCCTGCGGTCGCCATGGCCTTGCAGCTGCGTCATGAAGAGCCACTTGAAATAACCGAAATTGAAAAAATCGAAATCCTCCCACACAAACGGCGACTGCCTCACACTAATAATCCTGATCCGCAAAGTCCTCTTGCTGCAAAGTTTTCTGTTCAATATGCAGTCTGTTTAGCATTACTAAAAGGCGCGCCTAAGCTCAACGATTTTGAAGGAACCGCGCACTTTGATCCCGCAGTACGCAAGCTCATGGCAAAAACCACTGCCCGCGAACATCCCGATATGCCAGATGACTCACCTGAGCAGTTTGGTGCTGAAGTCATCATCACACTCAAGTCAGGCACCCAGCTCTCTCGAAGAATCAATAGTCTGATTGGTCGCGGGGGAGACAACCCACTCTCGACTGATGAGTTATGGGAAAAGTTTTCTGACTGCGCGCAACGTTCGCTAGGCCTCGCGCAGATCCGCCCCCTTTTCGATGCGCTTGAGGCGCTTGAAAACGTCAAGGATATCCGTCAGATCACCTCAAGCATGCGCCCTGTCTGAGTTTCTTGTTTTGCATGAGACACCCACTCTCTTATTATTCTTAAAATTTAAACGGTAACAATACAAATGGCTCTCAACACACCGCAATACAGCCCACTGGGCAATAGTGGCTTAATGGTTCCACGCCTTTGGCTCGGTTCAATGATGTTTGGCGATCAGACTGACGAAACAGTTGCGCGGGAAATGGTCGCCGTCACCCGTGATGCGGATCTGAATGCCATTGACAGTGCAGACAACTATGCGGGTGGCGAATCCGAACGCATTGTTGGAAAACTGATTGCTCAAGATCGCTCACGCTGGGTGCTGGCAACCAAGGTCGCCAATCCTATTGGCAAGGAGCCCAACGACAAGGGTTTATCACGCCGCTGGATTATGCAAGAGGTCGACAACAGCCTGAAACGACTCAATACGGATTGGATTGATGTGTATTACATGCACAAAGACGATGAAACGACCCCTATTGAAGAAACACTATCGAGTTTTGCCCGCTTGATCGAGATGGGAAAAATCCGTTATTACGGCATTTCTAATTTCAGAGGGTGGCGTGTCGCGCGCATGGTCGAAACCGCGCGTCGCATGGGCATTCCTCAACCCATTGTCTGCCAGCCACCATACAGTGCTGTCACGCGCTTGATTGAAACAGAAGTGATACCTGCTTGTGAACACTATGGTGTCGGCGTTGTGGCCTACAGTCCGCTTGCGCGCGGCGTCTTGACAGGCAAGTACGACCCAAGCATTCAGCCCGATCCCGCAAGCCGAGCTGGACGAGGTGATCGCCGTATGCACCAGACTGAATTTCGTCCAGAATCGCTCGAAATCGCTAACGCACTCAAAGCGCACGCGCAGAGCCGTGGTTTAAGCCCCACTCAGTTCGCCATCGCCTGGGCCTTGAATAATCGTTTATTAAGTGGAGTGATTGGCGGACCGCGCACACTCGATCAATGGAAAGACTACGTTGCTGCGCTGAGTGTCGAGCTCCTGCCAGAGGACGAGACCCTGGTTGATCAACTCGTTCCTCCTGGCTATGCATCCACGCATGGTTTTGTGGATCCTCAGTATCCAATTAAAGGTCGCAAAGCGCGTTAAACCAGTTTATGTCAGTCCGCAAGACAGGTGCTCAGGCCTCCCGAGGACCTGTTTTGCGGTGATAATAAGCGCTTGGTCATCAAGGTTTTCTGCTCATGAACACGCGCGACATCGTTATCAAAAGTACCACCTACTTGCGTGGTCCAAATATCTGGACTTACTGCGCCATTATTGAGGCCGTCATCGATATTGGTGACCTTGAAGACAGCCCCTCCGATACGGTTCCAGGCCTTTACGAGCGCCTGACAGACTGGCTCCCAAGTTTGATCGAGCACCGCTGCAGCCCAGGCGTGCGCGGCGGTTTTTTGATGCGACTCAAAGAAGGCACGTGGCCTTGCCACATTTTGGAGCACGTGACACTCGCGCTTCAAGACTTGGCGGGTGTGCCGGGTTATGGCTTTGGTCGAGCCCGCGAGACGGAAACACGTGGCGTCTACAAAGTCATGGTCAGCGGCTGGGAAGAGAAAGTCACACTTGCAGCACTCTATATGGGTCGAGATCTAGTGATGGCCGCGATTGATGATCTGCCCTATGACTTAGAGGGCGAACTTGAAAAACTCAGAGATATCGCTCAAGACCTTTGCTTAGGACCCAGTACCGCCTCAATGGTGCTCGCCGCAGACGAACGCACAATCCCAGCCATTCGGCTCAGCCAAGGCAACCTCGTTCAGTTTGGCTACGGTGCCAAACAGCGACGCATCTGGACCGCTGAAACGGATCAGACAAGTGCAATCGCTGAGACCATTTCGCGCGACAAGAGTCTCACCAAAGAGATCCTCGAAACCTGCGGCGTACCGATTCCAAATGGCAGAGCCGTCGACAGCGCCGCAGATGCTTGGGAGGCCGCACAAGACCTCGGTTTACCCGTCGTAGTCAAACCTGTTGATGGCAATCATGGTCGCGGAGTGTTTATCAACCTTGAGACCCGCGCAGAGATCGAAGCCGCCTACGACGTAGCTGTCGATGAAGGATCGGGCGTGCTGGTCGAACGTTTTATTCGCGGTAATGAGCACCGCCTGTTAATCGTCGGCGGTAAACTCGCCGCAGCGGCAAAAGGGCAAACCGCCAGCGTGGTGGGTGATGGTCAACAAACCGTATTGGAACTCATTGCGAGCCAGATTAATTCTGATCCGCGCAGAGGTCGAGGTGAAGATCAACCTTTAAACCCTGTGCGGATCGACTCTGCCGCCCGCCTCGAACTCACCCGACAAGGCTTTGACTCTGAAAGTGTCATCCCGGCCGGGCGCGAAGTGCTGATTCAGCGCAATGGCAACGTGGCTTTCGATTGCACGGATGATGTCCATCCTGAAGTGGTCGCGATGGCTGCGTTGGCGGCAAAAGCAGTCGGACTGGATGTCGCGGGTATTGACTTGGTCGCAGAGGACATCTCCAAGCCCTTGCATTCTCAAGGTGGTGCGATTGTTGAGGTCAATGCAGGCCCTGGTCTGCTCATGCACCTCAAGCCAGCCGAGGGTTTATCACGGCCTGTCGGTCACGCGATCATCAATCATATTTTCCCCGAAGACGAAAACGGCAGCATTCCTCTCGTTGGGGTCACCGGTAGTCACGGTACCACTCAAATTGCACGTTTGATCAATCATATTCTTAATGCGCATGGCTGGCGCACAGGCTTGGCGAACACGAACGGACTGTCTGTCGGCTCGCGTCAACTTTTCGCAGGCAATGCAGCAAACTGGGATCAGGCCAGACGCTTGCTACTGAACCGCGAAGTCGAAGCCGCTGTGATTGAAAATGACGGAATGGAAATCCTGACAAAAGGTCTTGCCTACGACCGCTGCACAGTCGGAGTCGTCACGAATATTGTTTACTCGGAGGCGTTTAAACAACCCGAGGTGGCCTATCACGCCTTTGAGACAGCTGAAGATCTGGTTAAGGTCTACCGCTGCCAAGTCGATGTGGTCTGGCCCCATGGCGTTGGCGTCCTCAATGCAGACGATGCCAATGTCGCGACCATGACGCAATATTGTGATGGCTCCATCACCTTTTACAGCATGTTGCCTGATTCGCCCGTCATCGCGGCACATCGTGCCGAGGGTAAGCGAGCGGTCTTCCTTGAGCAAAACACCATCATGCTCGCCGATGGTGCATCGCAGCAAGCGTTCATGACAATGAATGAGCTGAACCACACGGATCATCGTCTTCAAGCGCCTGCGACAGGCGAAGTATTGGCAGCCATTGCGGCTGCTTGGGGGCTGGGCATTTCAAAAGACGTCATCAAGGGCGCTATACGATCTTTTGTGTGAGAAATCGGTAAACTATGTGATCAGTTTTTCACAAACCGAATTTCTCTGAGGTCTAGCCAATATGACTGCTCGTACAGTTTGCCATCGTCTCAACGTCGCGACACCTTTGTATCAATTTATCGAAACAGAGGTGTTACCTGACTCTGGGATCGACAGTGCGAGTTTTTGGAAGGGCTTTGATGCACTGGTGCATGACCTGACACCTGTGAACACAGCACTGTTGGCAGAGCGTGATCGTCTGCAAACAGAGATGGACAGCTGGCACCGCAAACACCCCGGACCGATTCAAGACATGCAGGCCTATCGTGCCTTTCTGACAAAAATCGGTTATCTAGCTCCCGTACCGGTTAACGCCCGAGCTACCACGACAAATGTTGATGCAGAGTTGGCGCTTCAGGCCGGACCGCAACTTGTCGTGCCCGTGCTGAATGCCCGTTACGCCTTGAATGCCGCAAACGCCCGCTGGGGTTCACTCTACGACGCACTGTACGGCACAGACGCGATCGCTGAGACGGAGGGTGCCACTAGAGCGGGTGGTTACAACCCGATTCGTGGCGCCAAAGTGATCGCTTTCGGCAGGCAGTTTCTCGATCAATCTGCCCAGCTTGCCAAAGGCTCGCATGCAGACGTTCAATCCTATCGCGTTAAAAACGGACAGCTTGTTGTCACGCTCAAGGACGGCTCGGTGACTGCATTGGCAGCACCGGAAAAATTTGTCGGTTACCAAGGCGCTGAGACCGCACCCTCCTCTATTTTGCTGATGAACAACGGCTTGCATATCGACATTCAAATCGATGCCAGCAAAGGTATTGGCAAAGACGATCCCGCTGGCGTCAACGACATCGTGCTTGAGGCGGCACTCTCCACCATTCTCGATCTCGAAGACTCCGTCGCCGTCGTCGATGCTGACGACAAGGTGCTTGCCTATCGCAACTGGCTCGGTATCCTGAAAGGCACGCTCGTGGAGAGCGTCACCAAAGGTGGTCAGACGTTTGAGCGAACTCTCAATCAGGATCGTCATTACACGGCGGCTGCAGGTGCCAAGCAGGCGAAAGATGGCGTAGTGACTTTGCACGGCCGCTCCTTGCTGTTTCTGCGCAACGTGGGACACTTGATGACCAATCCCGCCATTCTCGATGGCAAGGGTCAGGAAATTTTTGAAGGCATCCTGGATGCCGTAGTGACCGTCACGATTGCGCTGCATGATCTCAAGCGCAATCAAGCGCATAAATATGGCAACTCACGCACAGGTTCGGTCTACATCGTTAAACCAAAAATGCATGGTCCTGCCGAAGTTGCCTTCGCCAACCAACTCTTCGGTCGCGTAGAGGGCATGCTCGGTCTGGCGCCCAACACAGTCAAGCTTGGCATCATGGACGAGGAACGTCGCACTAGTGTCAACCTTAAAGCGTGTATCTCTGAAGCTCCCGCGCGCGTAGCTTTTATCAACACAGGCTTTTTGGACCGCACAGGCGATGAAATGCATACCGCAATGCATGCCGGTCCGATGATCCGCAAAGGCGACATGAAATCCAGTGCCTGGCTGTCGGCTTACGAACGCAGCAACGTGTTGACGGGCTTAGCCTGCGGACTGCGTGGACGTGCGCAGATCGGTAAAGGGATGTGGGCCATGCCAGATCTGATGGCAGCGATGCTTGAACAGAAGATCGCCCATCCCAAAGCAGGTGCAAATACTGCGTGGGTTCCCTCCCCAACTGCCGCGACTCTGCATGCCCTGCACTACCATCAAGTCAGTGTCGCAGACGTACAGACTGCCCTTGAAAAAGTTGATGCCCCAGCAGAGATTGATCGACTGCTGGGTGAAATCCTTCAGGTTCCCGTGGCTGTCAAACCAAACTGGAGTGCGACCGAGATTCAACAGGAGCTGGACAACAATGCTCAAGGCATTTTGGGTTACGTCGTTCGCTGGATTGATCAAGGTGTGGGTTGTTCAAAAGTCCCCGACATCCATAACGTAGGTCTAATGGAAGACCGCGCGACGCTGCGTATTTCCAGTCAGCACATCGCCAACTGGTTGCTGCACGGCATTGTGACCGAAGCCCAAGTGCACGAGACCTTGCAGCGTATGGCCAAAGTCGTTGATGGCCAAAATGCCGGAGATCCGCTCTATCAGCCGATGGCGCCGAACTTTGAAGACTCTTATGCCTATCGCGCCGCCCGTGACTTGGTCCTCAAGGGTCTCGAGCAACCGAGCGGCTACACAGAACCTCTGCTGCATGCATGGCGCCTCAAGGTTAAGGAAAAACAATGAATGCTCCCGTCCCGATGCTCGATACCGCACAAGTCCTGACCTCGGTGAGTCAAGCGTGGGATGACGATCTGGTGGGTCAAATCAGTGACTACATCGAGATTCCCGCCAAATCACCCGCCTTTGATGCCAACTGGGCACAGGCAGGTTATTTGGACAAGGTCATTGAGCGCACGTCCGCCTGGATCGAAGCGCAAAAAGTCGCGGGTCTCAAGCTGGAGATCATTCGACTGCCTGGTCGCACACCTGTCCTGTTTTTTGAGGTGGCGTCTACGCGCTCGCAAAGCGCGAATAGTCAGACGGTCTTGATGTATGGTCATCTGGACAAACAACCTGAGTTTGATGGCTGGCGCAATGGCCTCGGCCCTTGGACACCAAAGTATCTCGACGGCAAGTTATATGGCCGTGGTGGTGCGGATGATGGCTACGCAGCCTATGCTGCCATTACAGCAATCCAGGCACTCAAAGAGCAAAAGATCGCCCACCCGCGGATCGTGGGTTTGATTGAAACCTGCGAAGAAAGTGGCTCGCCGGATTTGCTGCCCTACATCGATGTGCTCAAGACACGCTTGGGCGATGTCGGACTAGTGATTTGTTTGGACAGTGGTGCCGGCAATTACGATCAACTCTGGCTGACGACGAGTTTGCGCGGTATGGCGGCCGGTGTGCTAAAGGTCGAAATTTTGACGGAAGGCATCCACTCGGGCGACGCCTCTGGACTCGTGCCTTCGAGCTTTCGAATCATGCGCCATGTGCTGGATCGTCTTGAGGACAGTGAAACGGGTCGGTTGCTACCCAAGAGCTTTCACTGCGAGATCCCGCCCGAGCGTCTGGCTCAAGCGCGAGCAACGGCAGGCATCTTAGGCGATGCCATCTACAAGCGCTTTCCTTGGGCACATCACGATTGTGGTGGTTCAAGTTTGGTCGCACTCCCAACGACACTCGACCCTGTTGAAGCCTTGATCAGACGCACTTGGAAACCGACCTTAAGCGTTACGGGTGCTGAAGGCTTTCCTGCTCTCAAAGATGCTGGCAACGTGCTGCGTCCCTATACGGCCTTTAAGCTTAGCCTGAGACTGCCCCCACTGATCGATGCGGCGGCCGCCGTAGCAGAACTGAAAACATTGCTTGAGGATAATGCCCCCTATCAAGCCAAGGTCACCTTCCATTCTGAAAGTACCTCAAGCGGCTGGAATGCACCGAGCACGGCGCCCTGGTTTGAGCAGGCGCTTAACGATGCCAGCTTGGCTCACTTTAAAGCCCCAGTCGGCTTTATCGGCCAAGGCGGCACGATTCCGTTGATGAAATTGCTCAGCACGGGCTTTCCCAAAGCACAAATGATGGTCTGTGGGGTGCTGGGACCTCAGTCCAATGCTCATGGTCCCAATGAGTTTCTGCATGTTCCCTATGCCAAGAAACTGACTGCAGCCGTGGCACAAGTCATCGCCCAAGTGCCTGAGCAGTCATGAGAGGCTGTGACCTAAAACTCTGTTGCCAAATCAGTATATAAACGGCTGGCTTGACATGCCTGCGTGTGGTGAGTACAACTGAGACTTGTCTCATCACACTTCTTACATCTTCTCATGGCACACACAGGCTCTCTCATTATTCGTCACGGCACCATCGTCGATGGCACTGGCGGCAAGCCGTTCGTCGGTGACATCAAAATCGTGGATGGTCTGATCGCAGAGGTCGGTCAGGTCACGGGCAGCGCCGACCGAGAAATTGATGCCAAGGGCATGCTAGTGACGCCTGGTTTTGTCGATATTCACACCCATTATGATGGACAGGTGACTTGGAGCAACAACGTTGCCTCCTCTTCGCAGCTTGGTGTGACGACTGTTGTGATGGGAAACTGTGGCGTGGGCTTCGCGCCCTGTAAACAAGAACATCGCGACATCACCATGAAACTCATGGAAGGCGTTGAGGACATTCCTGGCGTGGTGCTGGATGAAGGCCTGCCTTGGAACTGGAGTACGTTTCCAGAATATCTTGATGCATTAGAAGCACGCGAATTTGATATTGATGTGGCGACACAAATCGGCCATGCGCCGCTGCGCATCAACGTCATGGGAGATCGAGGCGCCAAGCGCGAACCCTCGACTGAAGAAGATCGATCCAAGATGGCTGCTCTCGCAGTCGAAGCCATCAAAGCCGGGGCCCTGGGTTTCTCCACCTCACGCACCATTTTGCATCGCAGTAGTGATGGTAGTCCGACACCCTCCTTGGGCGCGGCCGAAGGTGAACTGACTGCCATCGCAAAAGGTCTCGGCGAGGCAGGTCTTGGCGTGCTTCAACTTGTGACTGACTTTGATGATGTCGACGAAGAGTTCGCCATGTTGCGCCGAATTGTCGAGACCTCGGGTCGTCCCCTTTCACTCACGCTGCTGCAACACGAACACTTGCCAGATCGCTGGCGTCGCGTGATGGAGCATATGCATGCGGCCACCGATGCGGGCTTGAAAATGAAAGCACAAGTCGGCGCACGTCCGGTCGCTTTGATTCTGAGCTTTGCGTTATCACTTTGCCCTTTTACGCAACTCCCGAGCTTTGAAGCCTTGCGCAGTCTGAGCCCAGAGGAGCGCCTGAAAAAACTACGCGATCCAGAAATCCGCGCCAAGATTTTGTCCGAAGAACACGGCGAAGCGATGTACAAGCGCCGCGTAGCGAACTTTGACAACCTCTACCCACTCGGTGACCCACCAGACTACGAGCCCAAGCCTGAGGACAGCATCGCAGCGCGTGCGGAACGTGCTGGTGTAGATCCCACCGCCTTCGCGTATGACTATTTGCTGGAAAACGATGGCACGGCAATGCTTTATCGCCCGCTCTATAACTACGCGGATCGCGACCACGAAGTGTTACGTGAAATGCTGATGGATCGCGACACCGTGCCCGGTCTGAGTGATGGCGGCGCACACTATGGTTTTATCTGCGACGCGAGCTTCCCGACCTATCTGCTGACACATTGGGCACGTGATCGCAGCCGCGGCGAGAGAATTCCGCTTGAGCTCTTGGTCAAATGGCAGACGCAGGACACGGCTGCAACGGTTGGACTCAATGATCGTGGTGTCTTGCGGCCCGGTTACAAAGCGGACGTCAATATTATTGACTTTGAGGGGCTGAAACTCCATGCACCCAAAATCGTTTATGACTTACCCGCTGGTGGCAGACGCTTGGGTCAAGCCGCTGAGGGCTATCGCGCCACCATCGTCTCAGGCGTCGTGACCTATCAGAATGGCACACACACAGGCAAACTTCCAGGCAAGCTGATCAGAGGCGCACAAAAAGCGCCTGTTGCGGCTTAAATAAAAAAGACCTCGAGCATTCAGCTTGAGGTCTTTATCGAGCCGAACCTCTTATCGGCCCTAGGCTCTGAAGCGTGCGTGAACTTGACCAAACGCGCCAAAATCCGCGGTCATCGCATCACCTGCCGCAACGGGAACTGGCACTACGCAAGTACCCGTCATCACCACCTCGCCGGCCTTGAGTTGTTGTCCCTGCGACAACAACTCATTGGCAAGCCACGTCAGCCCTATCCTTGGGTCACCTAAAACATTAGCACCGGATCCTGTCGCGACAATTTCGTTGTTTCGACGGACAGTCACGGCATGTTGGCTCAAGTCCGTATTACGCCACTCATCAGGTGCGCGAGGACCTAACACCACGTTGCAAGCACAGGCAAAATCAGCAATAAGTTGTGCTTCTCCTGCACCCACAAAATCAACATAACGAGAATTAGGAACCTCGATCGCAATGTGCAAGCCAGCAACACAGTCCATCACTTGCGCCATCGTGAGTGACGCATCTTGGCGATCTACTCCCGCAGCAAGCTCACGACCCACATCCCGTCCCATCAGAAAGGCGAATTCAGCCTCGATCACGCACATATAATTTCGCTCGAGAGATAACTCGCTGTTATCGGCCAAACATCGGCTCGCGGACAAGCGTCCAGCCAACGGTCCACTTACGCCAATATGCTGCTGACCAGCAACACTGGTCGCTGCGATTTTCCAGCCCAGCGCGGGCTCACCTGTTGCCTCAAATAAGGCGTATTGAATCTGATAGCCCTCTGTGCGGCTCGTCGGACGACACTGAGGCGCCAAGCCATCGAGACGCGCGTGCGCTTTCCAGGCAGGTAGCAGTTGGGCCACAGCCTGATTGATTTTTTCTACATTCATGGGGAATTAACCGCCCTCGATACGAGGTATGAAAAACACTTCGGCATCCGCAGGAATAATCTGCGTGTAAACCACTTCGTGGATGACGCCATTGACGGCCAGGGAAGTTTCCTCTTCAAGGTGCTCACCCAGCCCAGGATATAAACGATCCATGGCGCTAATCACACCACGGACCGTTCGTGCTTCGATCTCAAACTCGCGTATGCCGTCGGTATAGCGCCGACTAAAACCGCCGGTCAACATGACCCGGACGGTTTGAGGCGCTACTGCTTGCATGTCGGTTTGCACGTGAGCCTACGCGTGAGTCTTTGACTTAGCCTGCATCAATTGCAGCCAATACTTTCGGCGGCGACATCGGCAACTCAGTCAAACGCTTGCCCGTTGCACGCTGAATCGCATTCGCGATTGCCGCCATGGGGGGCACGATATTGGCCTCGCCCACACCTTTCACTCCATAGGGGTGGTTCGGATTAGGCACTTCAACCAAAATCGCCTCGATCATCGGCAGGTCTGACGCAACGGGAATACGGTAGTCAAGGAAGCCTGCATTCGACAGACGGCCCTGCTTGTCGTAAATGTATTCTTCGTTGAGCGCCCAACCAATACCCTGCACCACGCCACCATGAATCTGACCTTCGCAATACTTGGGATGAATGGCGCGACCGACGTCTTGTGCGGCAACAAAGCGCAGGATCTTGACTGCACCTGTTTCGGGATCGACTTCGACATCGCAAAACTGTGTCGAAAAGCCTGGCGCCTGACCGCCCGCGTTGACAGCCGCTTCGGTCACGATTGGTCCACCTGTCACGGCACGCTTGGCTGCGATGGCCTTGAGTGACAGAGGCTCAAACTCGCCCACGCTCTTGTCAGCAGGCTTGGCAAAACCGTCCTCCCAGACAACGCCTTTAACATCGACATCCCACATGATCGAGGCACGCAAACGCAGTTGCTCAATAATCTTGTTGCAGGCTTCGACGACAGCCAGACCCGTTGCGTAAGTCACGCGGGAACCACCTGTGACATGGTTATACCCAATCGAAGCGGTATCGGCTACGGTTGAGCGCACAGACGCATAAGGCACGCCAAGCGTCTCAGCAGCCATCAACGCCATCGAGGCACGCGAACCACCTACGTCCATACTGCCTGTGGCTAACACGACGGTGCCATCTTCGTTGATGTGGATCGACGCGGTCGACTCGCCACCACCGTTGAACCAGAAACCAGAGGCCACACCGCGCCCCTGGTTTTTGCCAAGGGGTTTGTTGTATTCGGGGTGATCGAGCAAAGCCTGGATCGTTTCAGCATAGCCATCATGCGAATGCTTAGGACCATAAGGTGTAGGCGAACCTGCTTTGACTGCATTTTTCAGTCGCAGCTTTAAAGGATCCATACCAATTTTTTGAGCCAAGATATCCAGCACGCTTTCCACGCCAAATGCAGAAATCGGTGAACCTGGCGCACGATAGGCGGCAGATTTTGGACGATTGCTGACAACATCAAAGCCGACGGTACGAACGTTAGGAATGATGTAGGGCGCAAAAGCGCACATCGCCGCATTCATCACAGGAGAGCCGGGGAAGGCACCCGCCTGGAGCTTGAACACGCCATCGGCTGCGACGATCGTGCCGTCTTTTTTGACGCCAATCTTGACAGTCATCGATCCACCAGAGGTCGGACCTGTCGCTTTGAAGACATCTTCGCGGCTCATCATGATCTTGACTGGGTGACCGGTCTTGCGTGATAGGGCCACAGCGATAGGCTCGACATAGACCACAGTCTTGCCACCGAAACCGCCACCAATCTCGGCAGGGTGAACCACCAAGTTACCGATCTCCATGCCCAACAGCTTGGCTGTGTAAGCACGCACCACAAAGTGACCTTGGCTGGCCGACCACAACTCACATTGACCATCGGCTCCGTAGCGGGCCAAGCATGAGTGCGGCTCAATGTAGCCTTGGTGCACGGCGGCCGTTTTGAAGCTCATCTCAACGATTTCATCGGCAGCGGCAAAGCCTGCGTCCAAATCACCCACTTTGAACTCAAGACGCTTAGTGATGTTCGAGGGTTTGGTCGGTGCGGGTTCGACACCACGTGTGATCATGTCTTCGAACAGCACAGGCGCATCAGGCTGCATGGCCTCATCCACATCGATGACGTGAGGCAAGACTTCATAGTCAACTTCGATCAGGGCGATCGCTTCAGCGGCAATCGCTGCAGTGGTTGCCGCAACAGCGGCAATCGCATGACCTTCATATAAAGCTTTCTCACGCGCCAAAATGTTACGCGTCATGTGCCAGTAGTTCACTGCAACGCGCTCGGGTCCGATGTAATCGAAGGGCTGATTAGGCAGATCCGCTGAAGTCAGAACGGCCTTGACGCCAGGCAGTGCCTCGGCCTTTGAAGTGTTGATCGAACGGATGCGTGCATGGGCGTGCGGTGAGCGTAGGATCTTGGCCCACAACATGCCTGGCAAGGAATAGTCCGCGCCGTACTGAGCCATTCCGGTGACTTTTGGCACACCATCGGGACGGATGGGGCTCGTACCCACGGATTTAAATGTCTGTTCGGTTTTTTTAGTGTTTGTCAGCATGATTAGGCTCCCCGCAATTCGCGCGCGGCATCCAGCACCGCTTCGATGATTTTGTTGTAGCCCGTGCAACGGCACAGATTACCGGCGAGCCAGAAGCGGACTTCTTCTTCAGTTGGATCGGGATTGCGCTCGAGCAAGGAGCGTGCTGCGACCAAAAATCCAGGTGTACAAATGCCGCATTGCAAGGCAGCATGCTCCAAAAACTTTTGCTGCAAGACATGCAGATGCTCACCGTTGGCCATGCCTTCGATCGTCTGAATGGACTTGCCTTGCGCCTCGACACCCAGGACTAAACAGGAGCAGACCAGGCGACCATCTAGTGTCACGCTGCAAGCGCCACAGTCACCTGTGCCACAACCTTCTTTGGTACCTGTCATATTCAGGTCATTGCGCAGCACATCGAGCAGCGATTGATTGGTGGCGCACAAAAACTCAACTGGATCACCGTTAATGACGGTTGTTACGTGTTGCTTTGACATTGCTTAATTCCCCTTCGCTCTGCTCAGTGCTTTCTCTGCCGCACGGCGAGCCAGTACACCTGCTAATTTGATACGGAACACCTTGGTGCCACGCTTGTCGTCAATTGGACGGGCTGCAGCGCTTGCTGCTGCAGCTAATTTCGTGAGTGCCGCTTCATCGACCTTGGTACCGATCAAGGCTGCTGCAGCCTCTGGTACCAATAAAGCGCGCTCTGCCACAGCACCGAGGCTGACACGCGCGTCTGTACAAGTACCACTTGCGTCGAGGGTTAAATTCAATCCAACACCCACTACCGCAATATCCATTTCTGAGCGTGGCGTAAAGCGCAAATACGCATCACCCGAACGAGGCGCACGCTTGGGCAGGAAAAACGAAACAATAAACTCGCCCTTGGTGAGGGACGTTTTTCCAGGAGAAACAGGAATCTCCTCGACGGGAACTTCACGACGTCCATTCGGGCCGACCACGCGGGCGATGGCACCAGCTGCAATCATCGCAGGCACAGTGTCGGCGGCGGGAGAGGCATTGCACAAGTTACCAGCAACCGTTGCACGGCCACGCACTTGCACAGAGCCCACAAGGTTGGCGCCATCAATCACACCAGGCCATGTCGCTGCGAACGCCTTGTTTTCAAGAAGCTGCATGCAGGAAACAGCAGCTCCAAAACGATAACCGCCGTCTTCAACGGCGATCGTATTCATCTCGGCAATCCCTTTGACGTCGAGGACCAACTCTGGTTTCACGTTGCCATTACGCATGTGAATCATCAGGTCGGTTCCGCCGGATAACACCTTGGCCAAACCTTGGGTGCCTGCTAGCAACGCGGCCGCCGCCTCGGCTGTTTTGGGCTGTTCAAAACGCATTTCACTCATCTCGCTTCCCCGGTCATTTGTCTGAACCTTTTTTTCAATCATTTGGTGGTCCATTCTATTCTATTCAAGGTGACTTTTGTCAAAGCACTTACCCTGAGAACAGACTTGATAATTCTTATCCAAACACTGCATGCGGGCACTAAAAAAAACCCCACCTTAAAACCAAGGCGGGGCATTTACCCAAAATAAATCAATCCGGATATTAATTATCAGGTCGGATCGATTTTAATGTTGTTTTTCTTAATCACATCGGTGAACTGGACACGTGTGCTTTCAAGATAGGCCAAGAAGTCAGAACCCTCTCTGAACTGGGGCTCTAATCCGCTTCGCTCAAACACATCGCGCGATTCTTTCGTTGCCATAATCTCGCGCATTGCTTTTTCCAGAGTGACCACTACATTTTTTGGCATCCCTGCCGGACCCATCAAACCAATCCACGCACCCAAATTGAAGCCGGGTATATTGGCAGCGGTCGCAATCGCGGGCACGCCAGGCGCCACGATGCTGCCTTTCTCAAGAGAAACACCCAGCGCTTTCAGACGACCATCGCGCACAAATGGCATTGTTGCAGCCGCTGTCTCAAGGCAGTAATCGACACGACCCGCCAACACATCAGACAATGCGGGGGAAGAACCCTTATATGGGACGTGGACAGCGTTGAGACCTAATGCTGCGTTAAAGGCTTCAGCAACCAAATGCGCAGTTGCACCAGTTCCAGAGGAAGCAAACGTATATTTGCCAGGATTTGCCTTGACCAAAGCGATGAATTCTTTGATGTCCTTAACAGGGAACTTGGGGTTAACCACTAGAACATAAGGCGACAAACCGGCCATTGCGATCGGTGTGAAATCTTTTTGCGCGTCATAGGCTGTTTTTTGAAGAAGCGGTGCAACGGAAAGCGGGCCGCTCGAGCCTGCTAGCAAGGTGTAGCCATCAGGTGCCGACTTCGCCACACTATCTGTACCGATCATGCCACCTGCACCGGCTTTGTTATCGGCGATCACGGTTTGACCTAGTAACTTGGTCATGCCCACTGCAATTGCACGGCCCGCTAAATCAGTTGCCTGTCCAGGAGGCCATGGAATCACGATCTTGATCGGCTTATTTGGATAAGCTGCTTGCGACAAGGCGGCAGGAGACCAGCCTAAGGCACCGCCCACCAATGAGACACCTGCAACGCCCAACAGCGAGCGGCGTGTGCGGTTATGTTCGTTATTTTTCATACCAACCCCTTTAGACAAATAGATTAACAATTTCGGATAGTAACCTTGGGTATATTGTGAACACAATCAAAACATCACTGACAACACAGACATCCATGAACAGTCACGCCAGCATGCCCATTTCGTGGTCTAACAGCTTACAAACACTTGCCAAAAGATTTGGCGACGATCTCGCTGCGATTGACGGACAGCACCAAACCCTCTCGTATAACGCACTGAATATCCGCGCGCACGCTTTGGCTAAAGACTTGCTCGCGCAAGGCCTTCAACCCGGCGACCCTGTTGCCACACTCATGCCCAATAGCGTGGATGCTGTCTGGGTGTCTTATGGTGTGCGGTTGGCGGGAGCCTGTGAAACACCCTTAAGCTGGAGCTATACCCAAGACGAAATCGAGTGGTGTGCGCAAATCGCTCAATTCAAACAGGTCATCTCTCTACAGAGCCGTAAAGAAGGCATCTCTGCGCTGGGGTTATCTTTTATCGATGCAGCGACAACCTCTCAGACAGCGACAGCTTCCCTGCCAAGCCAGCTTCCTGCCGTGAAGAGCGACACCTCCGGAAGAATTCTCTTTACCTCCGGCACGACAGGCAAGCCCAAGGGCGTGCTCTATACACATGGTGCGCGCTGGCAAGGCGAACAGTTACTCAAAGCCTCCCTGCCCTTTGTGCCCGAGCGTGGTGCGCGCATCTTGCTGATGACGCCCTTTGTGCATGGCTCTTCACTTTTGACCTTTGCTTGGCTGGATCATGGTGGCACGATCGTGCTGCACGATGGGGTCCAAATAGATCGAATCGAGCCTTTGCTTGAGAGCCAGTCACTCGCCGCGATTTTTGCACCACCCACTGTCTTGGCAAAAATCACTGGTGCCTTGGCACCCAAACAATTTCCTTCTGTCCGATGTGTTTTCACTGGCACGCAACCCCTAACGCCTGCTCTCTATCAGCGCGCCCATGCGATGTTCGGCGCAAAAGTACGGATTACGTTCGGCAAGTCAGAATGTGTCAATCCCATTACGATTCTGGATCGTGATGACACGCATGCCTACTTCAACCAACCTGATGTGCCACCGGGCGCCTGTGTGGGCTGGCCGGCGACTGGCGTTGAAATCAAAATCGAAGCGCCGACTTCAGAGGATGAGCCACACGGCGAGGTCTGGTTGCGCTCTCCGCACATGTCGGCTGGCCTCATTGATGCGAATGGATTCAGACCGCACCTGCCTGAGGGTTGGCACAACACAGGGGATCTCGGTTACGTAGATGCTGCAGGCAGAGTGATTTTGACTGGACGCGTCGCCGATGTGATAAAGACGGGTGGCTATCGTGTCAATCCGGACGAGATTGAGGCTGACCTCGCCTCGAATCCTCTGTGTGGACAGATTTGTGTCACCTCGCTGGCGTCGGACTACTGGGGAGAGATCATCATCGCCGTTGGAGAAGGCACACAAGCAGGTTGGCAGGAGGCATGCGAGCAACTCGTGGCAGGCATGTCAAAACATAAACGCCCTCGCCTCTATGTGGCCGTCTCGACGCTCCCGCGTAATCCACAAGGTAAGATCAGTCGCCGCCAAGTCAGTCGAATGGTGCTCGAGACCCATACGCTCGCAGATGGTCCCTACCCGTCAATCACTGCCATGCGCTAGTCAATCAAGCCCAGGCAGGCTCCGTCCACGTGGCGTCCTGATCAATCGGAAATACCGGCCTGGGCAAGCGTTTGAAGTCCACGTTTTTAAGATTCGGCGTTGTCAATCCGGGACTGTCGACGTCAAAAATCTGTGACTCAGGAAAAAACTCGTCAAAGCCGGCTCTGTAATGACCTCGACTCTTGACGATGAGTATCCTGACCGTTGCGATATCAATCCCGTGCATTTCAAGCATGGCGGGATCGCAGAGTTGTCGGCGCAAGCTTCCCACCACTACGCGCGTCCCTGTGTCGACCAATTCAATCAGTGCAGAAGGTCCCAACGAAAACTTTTTCCCGCGCAAAATGCCACGGCGACCCAAGCCCTCTCCGTCAGTGAGCTTGAGCACGCGTGCGCGACCCGTAAACCGCTTGGAAAACTGACTCTCCGTTGCATTGAACACCGCATCAAACTCACGCCCTTCGCCCGCCTGATGGGCCTGTTGCGCAAGCGCAGGATCAATAAAAACACCCAATAACACACCGGGAATCTTGGCGGCATTAAAGGCTGCCAGCAGCCAAGATGTATTGCCGCGGCCCCCACCGCCTGGATTGTCTGCGACATCCGCAAACAAAAGCGGTACGGTGGTCTGTTGAGCTTTTTCTATTGCTTCGGGAATCTCCAGCATGTCCGGCACATAACGCGCACGATCTGCCCACGCGGCGCGGGCGAGCTTGAGCGCGCAACGTTGCGCCGCGGCCAAATCGCCGCGCGAGGTCACACAGATCGTAATGCCACATTTTGGCAAGTCAGAAAAAACAAAGCCAGCCGACACAGACACATTGGCAATCGGCCCTTCGGTGGGCGTTTGCATCATCGCTGTGCCCATCTTGACAAGATCCGCATAGGGACCGCGCGCAGTCAGCAAGGTCACAGAAGGTGGCGTGATCGGCATCCGGATAAATGCCTTTTGTGTTTTCATCCCACTCAACATTTCCACTAATAGATCCGCCGCTTCTGCTGCGCGTTCGCGTTGATCCACGTGTGGGTTGGTGCGGTAGCTGATCAGCGCGTCCAGGGCATCGACGGTGCGCTCAGAGACATTGCAATGCAAATCATGTGTCGCGATCACAGGCACGTCAGGACCAACGATCCGGCGAATCAAGCTCATCATGTCGCCCTCAGTGTCGTCGAGATGCTCGGCACTCGAGGCACCATGATTCGATACGTATACGGCATCCACTGGCATTGCAGCACGCAGACTTTTCTCGAGTTTTTCCATGAACTCGGTCCATACTGCTTGGACGACAGGCCCCCCGGGCGGGGCACCAATGACAATGGTGGGCACCGGTGTCCAAGCGCCTTTTTCATCCATGCGCGCATAAAACCCTGTCACCTCTGCGGGCAAATTACTGGTCTGACGAGCGAGTTCGGTAATGATGGCGCCCTCATGCCAACAAGACTTTTCAAAGTCCTCTCTCGTAGAAACTGGCGAAAAGCTATTCGCCTCCAGTGCAAAGCCAGTAATGGCAACCTTGGGGTTCTTTTTCATCTTTAGCAACACTCCGGAAATTAAACTTTACGCAAGGTATAAAACAACGGCATCTGAGGCTGGAAATCTACCCATTCCTTGCGGATCGCCGAAACAGGATAGGTGGCACCCAAAGGAATGTAAGGCACATCCTCAAACACTTGAATTTGTAGCTCTCGACAAATCCGTTTTTGTTCATCAAGCGATTTGGCATTGAACCAATCCGTGCGCAACTGCTCAATACGTTCACTAGTTGGCCAGCCAAACCAGCTCTTGAGGCCAAGGCCTCGAATCGCGAGATGACCGGCGGGATCCAGATTGTTAGGGCCCGTGGTCGCAGTAAACGCAATATTCCATCCCCCGGATGAGGGCGGCTCTTGACTATTGCGCCGCTGCATCAGCGTGCCCCAATTCATCGCCTGAACATCTGTTTTGATTCCCAGCTGTTTAAACAAATCCGCTGTGACAAGTGCTGCAGTGTGAAACGCTGGGTAGTCCACAGGATCAAGGATTACCACCGTTTCTCCTTTGTAGCCGGCTTCTTTAATCATCGCGCGAGCTTTGTTGAGATCGCGTTTACCCAACAGCTTTTCCATTCCACCATCGCTACTCATCGGTGAATCAGGGACAAACACGCCACACTTATCGTTCCAGAACTCCGGAAAATCAGGGCCATTCATCGCCATCATGTATTCAGTCTGACTGACGACAGACAAAATAGCTTGCCGCATGAGCTTGTTATTAAAAGGCGCATGCAGATGATTAAAACGCATCAAAGAAATCGACGGCAGTGTCCGTTTGATGAGTGTGATGTTGCGATCTTTTTTCAAAACGGGCAAAAAGTCAGCGTCAATGTGCTCAACGCCATCAACCTCATGATTACGAAGCGCTGCGACGGCAGTCGCACTATCAGGGATGATTTGCCATTTCACCTGTTCGATATGCACAATCTTGGGCCCAGACGTGAATTCAGGTTTGAGTTTGTTACTGCTGGGGACATATTCATTAAATTTTTGGTAGACCGCCTGAGAACCCGATACCCACTGGTCGTGCACAAACTTAAAGGGGCCTGAGCCGTTCATGACTTTGACCTGAACGTTATCGGGTGTCAGCGCCAGTTTTTCCGGCATGATGCAGGCCATACTGCCTGTCGGACGCGCAATGGCGTGCAGTATCAGCGGAAAAGGCTTTTTGAGCTTGAACTGGAGCGTCTTGTCATCGAGGGCGGTCAAGGACTCGGTCGAATCAAACAATGAGCGTCCCATCAAGTCTTTTTTAGACCAACGATTCAGACTCGCCACAGCATCTTGTGCACGCACAGGCGAACCATCGTGAAACTTCAGTCCATCGCGCAACTTAATCGTCCAAATGAGTCCCGTACTGTCGACCTCGTGACCCGAAGCCATCTGAGGATGGGGCTGATACTCATTATCCAAGCCGTAGAGGGTGTCGAAAATGAGCTGGGAGTGGATATTGGTGATGAACACCGTACTGAACATCGGATCCAGAATCGTCAGATCCGCGTGCGGCACCCAACGAAACAATTTTGCAGGTGCGGCAGCATGGACTTTAAAGGCTGCAGGCAAGCTTAACGCTGCTGCAGTAGCGGAAGACGTCACCAAGAACTTTCTGCGATCCATCTTTACTCTCCCAAGAACTCAAATCAATACATGCCACCCACCTGATGGGTTGCGACAAAATGACCCTCACCCACCCTGACTAGCGGTGCGACAAGGGGCTGTTCACCCACGCCTCTTACGGGACTGGGGATTTCTGAAATTTCGAGTTTGTGTTGACGTCGAACGAGAGGATCCGCGATCGGGACCGCAGCCATCAATTTTTTTGTATAGGGATGCTGAGGATTTTCAAAGATCGCGCGTCTTGGACCAATTTCCACAATCTGTCCAAGATACATCACCGCCACACGGTGACTCACTCGCTCAACAACCGCCATATCGTGCGAGATAAAGAGATATGAAATCCCAAGATCATCTTGTAAATCAATCAATAAATTGACAATCTGCGCACGAATCGAGACATCCAAGGCAGAGACGGCTTCGTCCGCAATCAAGACCTTGGGATTCACGGACAAGGCACGTGCGATACAAATACGTTGTCTTTGTCCGCCAGAAAACTCATGGGGCCAACGATGGACAGTCGCAGGATCTAGGCCGACACGCTCCATCAACGCTGCGACACGTCGCGAAGCCTCTGCGCCACTCGCCAGTCCCTGAATCACCATGGGCTCTGCTATACATTCGCCCACCCGCATACGAGGATTCAAGGAAGCAAAAGGATCTTGAAAAACAAACTGCATATTGCGACGCAAGCTTTTCAAGGAGTGTGCGTGAGCCAAGTTGACAGGCGACCCTTCAAAAATCACCTGCCCGCTTGTCACTTTGGTCAGCCCCATCAAGGAACGACCCGTCGTTGTTTTACCGCAGCCAGATTCACCAACCAAGGAAAGTGTCTCACCTTCATGCAAGTCAAAAGAGACTTGTTCAACCGCATGAACACGCCGCTGAACACGAGAGAAGACGCCGCCACGAATATCGAAGCGCGTGACCAGATCACGTACGCCCAAAATCACAGGACTATCAAGCGTGCCATCTGAGGAATGCGTTGAATGCTTGATGGCGCGATCTTCGGCACGGCGCGCATGCGCTTGATCTTCTTGCATAGGCAGATCAAAGCGCGTCGGTTGCGAAATACCTCGCATCGAACCCAGCTTGGGCACCGCAGCCAAAAGGGTCTTGGTGTAAATATGCTGAGGCGCCGCAAACAAATTGAACACATCGTTTTCTTCGACTACTTCGCCGCGTCGCATCACCATCACACGATCGGCAATTTCGGCCACGACACCCATGTCGTGCGTGATAAAAATCACGCCCATATCCATTTCTTTTTGTAGCTCAGCAATCAGCTGCAAAATCTGCGCCTGAATGGTGACATCCAAGGCCGTGGTCGGCTCATCCGCAATCAACACAGAGGGCTGACAAGAAAGTGCCATCGCGATCATCACGCGCTGACGCATACCACCAGATAACTCATGCGGATAGCGCTTCATCATCGCAGCCGCATCGGGAATACGCACTTGATCAAGGATGCGGATGGCTGCGGCATTGGCCTGTGCCTGCTCACAACGCTGATGCAAGACGATGGCCTCAGTAATCTGCGAGCCAACTGTAAAGACAGGATTTAAAGAGGTCATCGGCTCCTGAAAAATCATGCTGAGGTCTTCGCCGCGCATGCTTCTCATTTCGGCCTCTGGCGCGCGCCGTATGTCTACCGTCTCTCCTTGGGCACGGTGAAACAGTATTTCACCGTTCGTGATCGTGCCACCACCAAACTCGATCAGTCGCATCAGTGCGAGCGAAGTCACCGACTTTCCCGAGCCCGATTCGCCGACAATGGCTAATGTCTCGCCACGGTCGACATGCAAATTCAGCGCTTTGACTGCCTGCACTTGATTGGGGCCAGATCCAAAAACAACGGACAACTCTTTGACGTCTAATACCCGTCGATCGTTGATGCCTGTGTGTGAATGTGTATGGATCATGTCAAATTCTCTTGGCCATGCGTGGATCGATTGCATCACGCAAGCCATCACCCAACATATTGATTGCCAGGATTGTGATCGACAAAAACAAAGCGGGAAACGCAATCATGTGCGGCTTGATCTGCCACAGCGCGCGTCCTTCTGCCATGATGTTGCCCCATGAGGGAATTGAGGGGGGCACACCCGCTCCGATAAAAGACAAACTCGCTTCGGCCAAAATAGCCAAGCCACAAATATAAGTGGTCTGGACTGTCAACGCGGCAACGGTATTTGGAAAGATATGTTTGAACACCACCCGAACTGGTGAGGCACCCGCAGCAATGGCAGCTTCGACATAGGGCTGTTCACGAAGGGAGAGTGCCAGCCCCCTCACCAGACGCACAACGCGGGGCACTTCGGCAATGGTGATGGCGATGATCACATTTTCTAGAGAAGCACGCGTCAAAGCAATCAGGGCAATGGCAAGCAAAATCGTGGGGATGGACATCAAGCCGTCCATCACTCGCATCACAATCGCGTCGACCCAACGCACAAAGCCCGAGGTCAAGCCAATGATAGTGCCGATCACGGCCGATAAAAAGGCGACGGTGAAACCCACCACAAGAGAGACCCGCGCCCCATACACCACACGTGCAAACACGTCGCGCCCAAGCAAATCTGTGCCGAACCAAAATCTTTCACTGGGCACTCGCGCGCGATGAATGGGCGACAGCGCCATCGGATCTTTATCGGCAATCCATGGCGCAAAAATCGCCATGAGGATCAGCAAAAACAATAACGTCCCGCCTACCGCAATCGTTGGATAACGCTTCAGGAATTTAAATGCTTGCGTCATCAGTATTTAATCCTTGGATCAAAAACACGGTACAGCAGATCGATCAAGAGATTGACCATCACGTATAAAAAACTGAAGAGCAGAATGACGCCTTGAATGATGGGGTAGTCGCGGCGCAAAATCGCATCAACGGTGAGGCGCCCCAAACCTGGAATTGAAAACACAGTCTCAGTCACGACCGCCCCACTGATGAGTAAAGCCACACCACTGCCAATGACTGTGATCACAGGAATCGCCGCATTTTTGAGTGCATGCTTAAAAAGAATATTTTGATTACCCACCCCTTTTGAGCGAGCCGTCCTGATGTAGTCCTGAGAAAGCGTCTCTAATAGTGTTGCACGCGTAATACGGGTGATGAGCGCCACGTACACACTGCTCAAAGCAAGTGTCGGGAGGATGAGCGTCCTGATTGAGTTCCAAAAACCCTGCGAAAAAGGAACATAGCCCTGAACAGGCAACCAGCGCATTTCGATGCCTAGCGCCCATGCCAGCATGTAGCCCACGACAAAAGTCGGAATGGAAAAACTAAAGACAGCCACCATCATGACACCGCGATCGTACGTGCTGTTGTGTCGCCAGGCCGCTAACGCTCCCAAGGGAATCGCGATCAAGACCGAGACACACAAGGTCATGATCATTAGGGTAAACGTGGGGGGCATCCGTTGGACAATCATCTGTGAAACAGGCACGCCCGTAAAAAGAGAGTTGCCCAGGTCACCTTGCAGAACATTCAATAACCACAAGGTAAAGCGATGATAGAAAGGCTGATCCAGACCAAGGGTCTGTCTGATACGAGCGATGTCTTCGAGGGAAGCCTCTTCGCCTGCGAGAAAGACAGCCGGATCGCCTGGTGCCAAATCGAGCAGTCCATAAACAAACAGCGCGACCACCAGCATGACAGGCAATGTCAACAACAAACGGCGAATAGTGTAAGCAAACATCTAGATCACACGTCCTGAAAAGCCTCAATGTGATCCGATGCTATCGACTGATGCTCAGTCCGTCAACAGATTATTTTTGACTTGGCAACACGCAAGCGCAGGCGTACATTGTGCGGCACACACAGTCCAAATATTGAAATCATTCAAACGATCAGGAGACAAGCATGGATTTGAGCCGCTTCGCACGCCGTCAATACACAGTGGGTGCTTCACCTATTGAGTTTTTGCCAAACTTCACCAAGGCCCTGGGAGGCCCTAAAGTCTGGATCAAGCGCGACGATATGCTTGGCTTGGCGCCTGGCGGTAACAAAACCCGCAAGCTTGAATTTCTGATGGGCGATGCGCTCGCAAAAGGTGCAGATACGCTGATCACATGCGGTGCACCACAATCCAACCATTGTCGAATCACCCTGGCTGCCGCCGTCAAAGAAGGCCTGAAATGTCGCTTTGTGATTGAGGAGCGCGTGCCAGGAAGCTACGACCCTGAAGCCAGCGGCAACAATTTCATGTTTCGATTACTCGGCGTCGAAAGCATCACTGTGGTGCCCGGTGGCTCCAACATGGCGCAAGCGATGGAAGCGGTCGCACAAGAGGCGCGCGCACAAGGGCGTAAACCCTACATCATTCCTGGCGGTGGCTCAAATGCAATCGGCGGCTTAGGCTACGTCGCTTGTGCACAAGAAATTCAACAGCAGCTGTTTGAAATGGGTCAACCCATGGACCATATCGTCGTGGGTTCGGGAAGCTCTGGCACGCACGGTGGCTTGGTGGCGGGCTTTTTAGGCAATAACATTAAGATCCCACTGGTGGGAATCGGTGTGAGCCGCGACCCTCAAGACCAAAACCCTTTGGTGCATAAAGAAGCGCAAGCCATTATGGATTTGCTCGGCACAGGCATTCAAGTACCCGCCGAGGCAGTGGTCTCGTTTGGCGACTGGTGGCGTCCAAAATACTCGATCCCTAATCCTGCAATGGTTGAAGCGGTTCAGTTGCTCGCTCGAACAGAAGCCATTTTGCTTGACCCTGTTTACACAGGAAAAATCATGGCCGGCTTGATCGGTTTGAGTCGTCAAGGCTACTTTAAACCAACCGATAACGTTCTGTTCCTGCATACAGGGGGTGCCACCTCGCTGCATGCCTACGAATCTGTCATTCTGGGTGATCCAGCCGACGCTAAATAGTAGTATCGTCAAAAACACAATCAACAAAAATTTTGCACCAACCAATAGGTGGAGACATGAAAATATTGAAAGCAGGTTTACTGGCTGCAGCATTGGCAACGCTATCCGTCAGCGCAATTGCCCAGAACTATCCCACCAAGCCGATTCGCTGGGTCGTCCCCTACACACCGGGCGGCTATACGGATAATGTGACGCGCATGGTGACTGCGAAAGTCCAGACGATTTTGGGCCAACCCATCATCATTGAAAACAAACCAGGTGCCAACTCCATCATCGGTGCAGACTTTGTCGCCAAAGCTGCCCCCGATGGCTACACCATCCTGACAGTCATCACGGCACACGCGGCGAATGCGACCCTCTATGAAGGCAAACTGCCGTTTGACCACAAAGCGCTTGCCCCCGTTTCTTTAGTAGCGGTTTCCCCATTGATTTTGACAACAAGCAAGCAGTTTCCTGTCAAAAATGTCAGTGAACTGATTGCCTATGCCAAAGCAAACCCAGGCAAGCTCGCGTATGGTTCTTCGGGCGTTGGCTCGGCGGCCCATCTGACTTCAGAGTTGCTTCAAACCACGGCGGGCGTCAATATGATTCACGTGCCTTATAAAGGCACGGCACCCGCGCTTGCCGACCTGATGGCAAACAACATCCAAATGCTGGTGGATGTTCCAAGCTCGATGATGCCCCATGTCAAAGGCGGCAAAGTCAATGCGCTCGCCATGTTTTCAAATCAGCGTTTACCGAGCGCCCCGGACGTCCCTACCATCAAAGAGTCTGGTGGTCCGCTCATTGAATCTTCAAGCTGGGTCATGTTTTTTGCCCCACCTGGCACACCAGCAGCGATCGTCGACAAGCTTGCCAAAGCCGTTCACGAAGCCGTCAAGTCGCCTGAGATCACTGCCCGCTTTACCGAACTTGGCATCGTACCAATGGGTTTAAATCCAGCCGAAACAGCTAAGTTTCTTGCGGCGGAAGTCGACAAATGGGGCAACGTCATTAAAACAGCCAAGGTCACTGTTCAATAAATTAATCGCCTGACTCGTCATGAATAAAACCGCCGCCCACGCACAACCTCCACTCACCGGTTCAGGCACAGTGAGTGCGCAGGCGGCGACTATGCCGATTTTGCTGTCGCTGAGTTTTTGTCATTTGCTCAACGACCTCATCCAATCTCTGATTCCTGCGCTCTACCCTCTTTTAAAAACAGAGTTCAATCTCGATTTCGCACAAATTGGGCTGATTACGCTGGCGTTTCAATTAACCGCCTCGCTCCTGCAGCCAACTGTCGGGTTTTACACGGACAAAAAACCACAGCCCTATTCTTTGGCAATCGGGATGGGCTCAACGCTGATCGGTCTGTTGCTGCTGTCAGTCGCGAGCAGCTACACCGTTGTCTTGATCGCAGCCGCGTTGGTTGGTACAGGCTCTGCGATTTTTCACCCTGAAGCTTCTCGCGTCGCGCGGATGGCTTCGGGCGGCCGTTACGGAACAGCCCAGGCTTTGTTTCAAGTTGGCGGCAATGCGGGGCAAGCCATTGGTCCCTTGCTGGCCGCCTTTATTGTGCTCCCCCATGGCCAAGGTGCGATCGCCTGGGTGTCCATGGCAGCCTTAGTGGCCATGGCTTTTCTGACGCATGTCGGGATGTGGTACGGCGCAAACCTGCGTCCTGCCAAAAAAAATGTTCATGCTTCGACAGAATCAAAAGACTCAGGTCTGCCGCGCATGCGCGTATTGTTTCTGATTACGGTCTTGATGGTGTTGCTCTTTTCCAAAAATGTTTACACCTCTAGCCTCACCTCGTTTTTTACTTTTTATCTGATTGAACGCTTTGATTTGCCCGTGCAAGCCGCACAAATTCAGCTTTTCATTTTCATGGCTGCGATTGCAGTCGGGACACTGGTAGGTGGTGCGCTTACCGATCGCATTGGGCGCAGACCCATGATCTGGATTTCGATTCTTGGTGTATTGCCCTTTACGATGGCGATGCCCTATGCAGACCTGTTTTGGACAGGTGTACTGACCATCATCATTGGCATGCTGACCGCCTCAGCGTTTCCTGCCGTGCTCGTGTATGCGCATGAAGTCATGCCGGGCCGCGTGGGCTTGGTCTCAGGGATGTTCTTTGGTTTCGCCTTTGGACTCGGTGGTCTGGGTGCCGCGGTAATGGGGGGACTCGCGGATGTATATGGCATTGCCGTGGTCTACAAGATTTGCTCGTTCCTGCCAATCTTGGGTGTCGTCGCCTGGTTTTTACCGGACATGACCAAAGAAAAAGAACGCTACCGCTCGGCAGCGGCCTGAATGATCGCTTGACACCTGCGCATCGATTGATGCGCTCAAAACTGGTGACGCATCCCCACACCGAACACAAAACTCTCAGCCGTATTGATCATCGCGAAATTTTGTCCGTAGGATATATAGGTATACAGATTCGTGCGCGCAGAGAGTTGTTGCGTGAGCGCAGCGCTGTAGATTTGCTGCGTTTTAAACTGAGCGTCACCTTCCAATAACCCCTGCGGCTGCATCATCTGCCAAGAAGCTAAAAGAGTCAGCTGTGAGGTCAGTGGCGCCGTTACCCCGACGAGATATGAACTCGCGCGTGCACCGGGTAAAAACAACACGGCGCCGGGCGTCCAAGAAGTGGATATCAACCCCGAAGAGGCTGTTGCCCCCGTACCCTGAGTCTGTCCGTTCGCAAAACCATCTTGAGCGACTCCATACGCAAGGGACAACTTAACCGCCTTGAAATCGTAGGCGCCACCAAGGACCCAAATGCTGGGATTGGGCCCGCTCTCTTGTAGCGAGGGATCCCCATACAACTTGTCATAAGCCGCGACCATATTAAGCGGTCCGCGCTGGTATTGCACCCCGAGAGTCAGAGCGCGCATATTTTGGCTGGAGTTAAAGTTATATCCACCTGAATTCACAGGACAGGACAGGGTATTAATACAACTCAGCTCGCCTGCATAGATTGCTGATAGTTCAGTGGCAAACGAATACCCTGCACCCACCGTCAAACCTGTGACAGGCGTCGCCTGTAACAAGAGCATATTGCCAAGGCGTGAGGTGTTTGCTGAACCAAAGGATGAACCAATATTGGCCTGACCAAACCCCTCTTGGAAAGGATCAATCGATAGAAAGTAATTGGAGGCAAGATTGAGCTGACGCCCAAAATCGATACTTCCTGTTTGACGCAAGGTCATCCCCACCGTCGACTGACGACCAAATATGCGCCCGCCTTGGGCAAGCGTCCCTTGCGCAGAATTAAAACCGTTTTCAAGAACGAAATTGACCCCAAACCCACCGCCAAGATCTTCGTTACCACGCAGTCCAAAGCGGGATCCTGACTGCACACCATTGGTCATGCCAAAAAATGACTGATTGAGGGGCGTTTGAGGCAGGCCACCCGAGAACGCATATTGACGCACGTGATCGTATTCGAGACCCAGGTCAATGATTCCGTATAAGGTCACGCCATTTTGCTGCGCTGCAGCGCCTGAACTGAATACTCCGAGACACACAATCGAAGTCGCGATCAAGTGCAGCCGAGCACTTTTAAATAAGCGTTGAAGAACCACGAAAAGGCCTTGTTCACATGTTGCAGGGTCAGATGAAGCAGAGTAATCTTCATCAGAATACCTCGAATAACATCTATTTTAAAAGGTTCGTCATGTCCGTGCACAATCTTAAAACCAAGCCCCAGGTCGATGCGATTCAACAGGCAAAAATCCATCTCGCTGCCGCCAACCGACTCGCCGTGCTGGATGATTTGCACGAAGGCATTGACAACCACTTTACGATGGCGGTACCGGGCGCCAAAGATCGTTACCTGATTTTGCCCTTCGGTCTGCACTGGTCCGAAGCGTCTGCCAGCAATCTAGTTGTCTTTAATGAAAAAGGTGAGACGCTCGAGGGCGAAGGGATCGTTGAGCTCTCCGCTCAGTGCATTCATGCACCTGTGCATCGCATCACGGGTGCGAATGTCGTCTTGCATACCCATCAAAACTGGGCCGTCACGCTCAACATGCTGCAAGACAATCGTCTGTTGCCCGCCAGCCAGACCGCAGCCTTTTTTCATGGTTTGATCGCCTATGACGATACCTATACAGGTACAGCAGACTTTATTTCCGAAGGCGAACGACTCGCCCATGCGATTGGGGACAAAAAAATCTTGTTCATGAAAAATCATGGAGTGCTCGTGGTCGGCGATACTGTGGCTCAGGCTTACAAGCGTCTCTACAAACTCGAACGCGTGTGTCGCGCGCAAGTCTTGGCGATGAGCACCGGAAAACCTATCCAGATTTTGTCAGACGAAGTGGTCGCAGCCGTTCAAAAACCGCCTGTTGATGATCGCCACACACGTGCCGGTCGCGACAATCTTTACTTTGAGGCGATGATGCGCGTGTTGGACCGCGAGTTGCCCGGCTACGCGGACTAAATCAACGTTTTAGTTTGGCTCAAGAGGTGCGATCCAAGAGGCGGCGGGCACCATCACCCCGCCTCTCACACCTGGCTCAACCGTCCCATAGCGCTCTGCCCATACTGGAGCAAGCGGCCGGGCCTGAGGTGAAGACAACCACAACCGCAACAGATGACGCTTGCGAGCGGGTTCTTGCCAATCCTCGAACGCCGTCCGATCGTGAAGCAAGGTGTGGTTATGGACAAACTGCATATCCCCCGCTTCGAGTCGCATCAGAAAATTCAAGCGCGTATCGTTGGACAGCGCATCAAAACAATCCAAGGCTTCGACATGCAAAGGTGTCAGACGCATCGCATCATCGAAACGCTGCGCAGAGTCGATGTATTGGCGCTGATAAATCGTCGACATGAGTTGCGCATGCCAAGAAAAGACAGGAATTTCAAAATAAGGTTTTTGACCGGGCGCGACATCGCCGCGCCGATCGGTCGCAATCGGGTCAAACAGAGCGGCTGCGAGCGAGGGATAATCGCGGCGCATGACGTTATAAATCGTATTCGAAGAGACGAGCGCCGAGTCGCCTCCGGATTTAGCTTGATGCAAGCATACTAGCCCCACGATGTCGCTCGAATCCGTGTGAAAAGTTTGACGCTCATGGGTCTGATAAATCCTGACTTTGGGATCATCGGCATTGAGCCCCAGATCCATCACATGTCCCAGCACATGTCCTTTGGCATTTTGCGGACGCGGATGACCGAGATGACAGCCCAAGCCAAAGAATGCAGCCGCAGTGATCTCGCGCGACCATTCACGCACGGGCAAGGCGCGCACCAACGCAAAACCGCCCCCATGGATCAGCTCATCATGCAATCTTGCCAACCGAGGGCCGAGCGTCGGCAACATAAAATTTTCACGCCGGATCGCCGCGATATCTGGATGGGTCGCCAAAGCACGTTGGGCGGCCTGTTCGAGCTCTCTGAGCTCCTCATCCTTGAGATAGTGAATCCAACGGTCAGACGCGCAAGCCTCAGGGCCTAACCAAGCGCTTGGACCCATAATTTCTGGAGGCAAAGCATCGATCTGCATAAGTATCCTAAAAAGTAATGCGGTCTGAAATGGTGCTATCGTAAGCGTTGACTGACGCCAATTATAATGACTGACTCGATTCTCTCACTCACCCTCGTCGCCTTCGTTTTCATCCTTGCCGGACTGGTTAAAGGCGTCATCGGCATGGGGCTCCCCACGATTGCGATCGGTCTGCTTGGCCTGATTGTTGCCCCCGTCGAGGCCGCCGCGATGCTGGTGCTCCCCTCTCTCATTACCAATATTTGGCAATTGATCTCCGGCCCGAGTTTTATTGCCTTGCTGAAAAGATTTAAGTTTCTTTTGCTCGGCATTTGCTGCGGTACACCTTTTGGTGTGAGTTTCATTGTGAGTGGCCAAACTGCGATCGTGACTGCAGGTTTAGGCGTTGTGCTGATGGCGTATGGTCTCTATGGCTTATCCGCAGCACGCATCAAGGTCTCCGCACGCGCTGAGTTGTGGACATCACCTTTGATTGGTTTCCTCACGGGAATCTTATCTGGCGCGACGGGAATTGCCGCCCTGCCTCTTGCGCCATACTTCACCGCGCTTGAACTGAAACGCGATGAGTTGATTCAAGCCTTGGGCTTGGGATTTACTGTCGCCTCGCTCGCCTTAGCAATCGGCCTGCTCATCACAGGAGAATATGAAGTTGAGATCGCCACTGCCTCGTTACTGGCCTTAGCACCTGCCTTTGTGGGGGTATTTGTGGGGCAATTCCTGAGAAAGAAAATTCCACAGGAACAGTTTCGTCGCTACTTCTTTTTTAGCTTGATTCTTCTGGGTGCAGCGACGGCTTTTAGAGCGATCAGCCTGATTTCAGGCTGATCGAACTAAAAGCCAATCACCGACTTATTTAGCAGGTGTGTACTCTTTGGGGCGAATCATCTCAAACAAGGTATTGACCTCAACATAGTCGCCCTTGTAGCCGCAACGACCGAGAGGACGTGCCGCTGCTGTGTCAAAGATACCGTCTTTGAGGAACTCGTCATTGATATGCACACCCACTACCTCACCCAGCGTGAGCCATGTGTCGATCAGCTCGCCTTTGGCATTTTTGAGCTGAGTGGTGCTGATGAGCTTGCACTCAAGCGCAGCAATCGCACGGGCAATACGCGGTGGCTTGACCAAGGTCGAGGCAGCGGCTTCGAGGCCGGCCAGTTTCATCTCATCCACACCTGGCTCTACAGAGGCTGAGCTGATGTTCATTTCTTGCGCGAGCTCCGCACCACAGAAATTCGCGACAAACTCGCCCGTCGCATCGATGTTGTTGACACTGTCTTTGCGCACGTGGCTGGTACAAAAACCGATCACGGGTGGTGTTTCAGCAAAGGCGTTAAAGAAGCTGTAAGGCGCGAGGTTAACACGTCCCTGCAGATCGATACTGGAGATCCAGCCGATGGGCCGCGGCGCCACGATGGCTTTAAAAGGGTTGTGTGGCAGGCCATGGCCTTTGCTGGGTTCGTAGAAATAATCGCTCACGGAGACATCCTTAAAAGAATCAGTGCAGATATGGGGTGAATGCTGTGATCTTTTAGCACAAATATTTTGCTCAATTAGCGTCAAACGACAAGACAGTGCAGACAAAATAGGTGTAAAAATAGACTCTATCCTGATCAAGTTGACATGAGAGTCCAGAATGACTGAAAGAAAGGTAAATGACCTAGGTGGGCAGCCGGCTGGACCGGTCTGTCTCGACGAGCATCCCAGCACGCTGCACGAAAAGCGTGTGGATGCGCTGCAAAAGCTCCTGACAGGCGGAAAGCTTCAGGCCTTTACCTCCGACGCGATGCGCCGTGCCATTGAGTCCAACACCGAAGAAGACTACAAAAGCATGCTGTATTACGACAAATGGATCCGCGCCGTGCGCGCTCTCGTCATCGAACAACAGTTATTGACGGCCAAAGAAATCGATGACCGTATCGAAGTCTTGCGCGAGCGTTTTAAACAAAAGGGGACGCTATGAACGCGATTGAGCCACGTCCCGGACGTGCCCTGCCCGCTGGCACACCCGTTGTGATCCGCAAGCAGCCACCAGAAACACATTGCCGCACTCCTTTTTACTTGCGGGGTGCGGTCGGTGAGATCGCGGAGGTACGCGGATGCTTTCGAGATCCCTCTTTGCTCGCTTTCCACAAGCCTGGACTGCCGATGCGCGTGCTATATCGCGTCCGCTTTAAACAAAAGGACGTCTGGCCCGAATACACAGGCGGCCCGAACGACACCGTTGTCGCAGACATTTTCGAGCACTGGATTGACCCAATCGCTGGAGTAAAAAAAGTATGAGTACGTCACACGGCCATCACCATGACCATCACGATCATGACCATGATCACGACCACGATCATGCGCACGCACACCCTCATTCTCCACCCGCTCCCGATGACGATGACCAGTACGATCGTTACGAGGTCTTGCTGCAAACTGCCATTCGTGAACTGCTAGATGAAAAAGGCATTATCACTGCGGATGAATTGCACAGACAGATTGACTATCAGGACAGCTTGACGCCCGCCATTGGTGGAAAAATTGTCGCCAAAGCCTGGCTAGACCCTGTCTTTAAAAAGAAACTGCTGGCGGATCCTCTCAAGACGATTAATGAGTCTTTTGAGCTCGACATCACCACACCGCTGGATCTCGTCGTCTTGGAAAATACGCCAACGGTTCACAACGTCGTGGTCTGCACGCTGTGCTCTTGTTACCCGCGTATGTTGCTTGGCATTCCACCGGCTTGGTACAAGTCGATCGACTATCGCTCACGCATTGTCGTCGAACCCCGTAAGGTGCTCGCTGAGTTTGGCACGCACTTACCGGAGGATGTCGAAGTACGCGTCTCGGACAGCACCGCGGACTTGAGATTTTTAGTGTTGCCTTATCAGCCTGCAGGCACCGAAGGTCTCAGTGAGGCTGAGCTGGCAGAGTTGGTGACGCGCGACTCGATGATCGGGACGTCCCTGCCTCTCAGCACAAAGGCTTAGTGCTGCTCAGCCATCAAAAGCTGCGTTGAGTATGCAATGAGCAAAGAGCGACAACTGGGTTGTCGCTCTTTTTTTATAGGATTTTTTGACGAATCCGTGTGATCACGATTTCGGCCAAAATCACAATCACAAAAATAGAAATCAAGATCACCGCCACGCGATCCCATTGAAAAAGATTGAGCGCCGTATCGAGCGCCATGCCAATACCTCCTGCTCCCACCAAACCGAGGACAGCAGATTCTCTGACATTGATATCCCAACGCAACAACACAATAGACCAAAAAGCCGGCTTGATCTGCGGCCAGTAGCCATACTGAATCAAGGCCCCTGTGCTAGCACCGACTGACGTGAGCGCCTCAATCGAACCGCGTTGCGCCTCTTCAACGGACTCACCCACCAACTTACCGACAAAACCAATAGAACGAAAAGCAATCGCCATCGTGCCCGCAAGCGGTCCAGGACCAAAAATCGCAATGAACAAGAGTGCCCAGACCAAAGAGTTGACCGAGCGACTCGACACCAACACCAGACGCGCGAGGGTATTGATTAGACGGTTAGGAGTCAGGTTATTGGCCGCCAGCAGCCCGATAGGGACAGCTAAAAGAACAGAAATGATTGTGCCGAGTGAGGCGATATGGATGGTTTCAATGAGCGCGTCATGCACCGAACCTGAGTAATGTGCCCAATCCACCGGCCACATCCGTCCAAACAAGTCGGCCATTTGTTCCGGGGCATCCAGCAAGAACTCAGGAATCACCTCTACCTGACGAATCGACTGGACCACTGCCGCAACAAATAAAAAATAAAAACCAAACCGCACCAAGCGTTGACTCAGCGAATAGCGTTCCCAGACCCTGTTCATGGCGTCCCCTTCGAACCCGGTAAAGTGGTAGAAGGCTTACCTTTGAACAACTCGGCAATCGTCAGGTTATCCAAAAATACCCGTCGAATCACATTGGCGAGTAACTCACCCAACATAATGAGCGTAATGATGCTGATCAAAATCGCACAAACGTAGTCGTAGTCAAAGCGCTGGAAGGCCGAAAACAGCGTTCCACCAATACCACCTGCGCCAACGATCCCCACCATGGTCGAATTTCGAAGGTTGGAATCGAACTGATAGGTACAAAAACCGATAAATCGCGGAAACACTTGAGGCAAGACCGAAAAGATAATGACATTGGCAAACGAGGCACCCGTTGCGCGCACTGCCTCGACTTGCTTGAGAGAAATCTCCTCAATCGACTCAGTAAATAGTTTGCCGATAAAACCAATCGACGCTACGGTCAGAGCCAAAATACCGGCCAACGCACCGAACCCGACGGCTTTGACGAACAGGATTGCGACGATCACCGGATGCAAGGCACGACAAAACGCCACGATCGTGCGCGCCGGCCAAGAAGCCCAACCGGGCATCAGATTACGCGCGCCAAGCAAGCCAAGGGGTAAGGCGAGAAAAATACCAAGCGTAGAGGCTAGCACCGCGATTTCAAGACTCTCTGACAAGCCTTTGATCAGCAGGTTGTAACGCTCGAAATTGGGAGGGAACATTCGGTTGAGAAATGTGCCCGCATGACCTAAACCCGCAATAAACCGCGCCAGTGTCACATCTAATTGCAAGCTTGCATAGATGACATACAACACACCAACCAGCAAGCCAAGCTTTGCCTTGAGGGACATGGAAAAAGGTTTGGGGTGCGCACGCTGTGCGCCGGAAGAGGTCGCGGTGGTCATACGATCCAGGACTCGCCGCCGTAAATTCTTTTGAGCATCCCATGATCTAGCCCAGCTGCGGGGCCATCATAGACCACCTCACCGCCAGACATTCCGATCAAGCGCGTGGCATAACGCTTTGCGAGCTCCACATCGTGCATATTAATGATCACCGGGATTTGCTGAGCCTGCGCTTGAGCGGTCAGCAACTCCATAATCTCGACCGATGTTTTGGGATCCAAGGAGGACGTTGGCTCATCGGCCAATAAAATAGCCGGAGCTTGCATCAGTGCGCGGGCAATACCCACACGTTGTCGCTGTCCACCCGATAAAGCATCGGCGCGTTGACTGGCAAAATCTCCCAAACCGACCGTATCGAGATAGCGATAGGCCTGCTCGATATCCTCAGCACTGAAACTGCGAAACCACGCTTTCCAAGCAGACAAATAACCAAGCCTACCGGTCAACAGGTTTTCCATCACAGTCAAACGCTCGACCAGGTTGTACTCTTGGAAAACCATACCGATGTGACGTCGGGCGTGACGTAGCGACGCCCCCCGCACCCTCGTCAGATCGATACTGCCCTGAGCGGTATTGAGGATGATGTTTCCGGCAGAGGGCTCAACCAACCGATTGATGCAGCGCAACAACGTGCTTTTACCGGTCCCCGAGGGACCGATGATCGCCGTCACCTCTTGACCTGAAATTTCCAGATCAATGCCTTTTAAAACAGGGTGGCCCGCCCGATAAGACTTGACCAACCCTTTAATGCTCAATGCTGCAGCCATAAAACCTACTTACCTTTTGCTTTTGCTTTTGCTTTCTCGGCCTCACGGTCGTAGGCGGCACGGTTGAATTTTTCACCACCGGCCTCGGCGACTTCACGCACAATCGCCCAATCCTTTTCGTAGGTCACCGGATAGAAACGGTCAGCGCCATCAAAGGCTTTTTGCATCGCGGCTGGGTAGCGGTAGTCATAAAAACACGCCAACATTTTGTCCCGGAAGCCTGGCTCAAGATCATGCGCGTAAGCAAAGGATGACGTTGGGAATTTTGGGCTCGTGTACAAAATACGGAAATCGTCTTTGTTGATCTGACCGCGCGCCGCCATCCGGTAAAACACGTCCGAGGCCACCGCAGCGCCATCGTAGTCGCCAGATTTCACGCCCATCACGGACTGATCATGCTTACCTGAAAACAAGATTTTGTAATCTTTTTCAGGGGCAAGTCCTTGCTTGGGAAACAGCGCCATGGGTGCCATATGTCCGGAATTTGAAGAAGGTGAAGTGTGCGCGACTTTCTTGCCTTTCATATCCGCCATTGACTGAAAGGGGCTGTCTTTCTTGACGATAAAAATCAAGTTGTAGCCCTGGAAACCGTCTGCAGTGCCTTTGACAGCAAAGGGTACGGCACCCGCGATGTTCACTGCAAACGCAGTTGGGCCGGTAGAAAAGCCACCCACGTGCAATCGGCCGGAGCGCATGGCTTCGATTTCAGCGGCATTGCTCTGGACTTGATAAAACACCACACGTTTGCCTGTGCACTGCGCCAGATGCTTGGTAAAGGGAGTGAAAATCTCCTCGTAGACCGCAGGATCTTCGACTGGCGTATAGGTAAACACTAAGGTGGAAGGCGTCTTGAGCTTTGCTTTGTCGGTCGGGGTGTCTGCCACCATGTCTTTGTTTGCATCGCAATACAACGCGTCCAAATCTCCCCGATTTGGGCATGCCTGAGCCAGGCTGACACTGGTCAAGCCCATCGTCAGAGAGGCGAGTCCCGCAGAAACAAGCAGGGATAATTTCATAATGAGTCTCCAATACGCGCTGAATCGACGCGCAATGATAAAGTGTGACTGGAATATATACTCCAAAGCTACCCTTTGTAACTGCTCGTTTTCCTTTATGACCATGAATCCTACCCCAGCCGTTCCCCGCCCCGCCGCCACCGTTATTCTCGCGCGCAATGTCAGTGATGGCATCGAAGTGTTCATGATGGAGCGGACCACGGCCGTAGAGTTTGCCAAGGGCATGCATGTTTTCCCAGGTGGCGCGCTGGATCGCGCTGACCACCATCCTGAGATCGCCTCTCTTTGTATCGGCCTGGACGACAGAGCGGCCAGCGAGACGCTCGGGATTGAGCAAGGCGGTCTCGCCTACTGGATTGCCGCGATCAGAGAATGTTTTGAAGAGTCGGGCTTGCTGCTTGGCTACCGCGGTAGCGATCAGCTCCTGCAATTGGCGGCGGATGAGGCGGAACGCTTGGCAGCGCTGCGGGTGGACATGGCGCAGAGCAAAATGTCCTTTATGGACATTTTGCGACAAGAACAGGTGAAAGCGGCCACTGACCGTATCGCCTATTACAGCCATTGGGTCACCCAGGCGGGACGCCCTAGACGCTACGACACGCGCTTTTTTGTGGCCCAAGCCCCTGAGGGGCAAACAGCGCTACAAGACAATCATGAAACAGTTGGGCAGCTCTGGGTTCGTCCCGATCAAGCCATTGACTTGCATCGCGCGGGTACTCTTAACCTGATGTTTCCTACGATTAAAACCCTTGAGAGTCTGGCCCCATTTAAATGTGTTGAAGAGCTGCTGGAGTACGCGCGCAAACCTCGTCCCAAACAGGTGATGGCACCCGTGACAGGGGTCGACCGCTCAGGCGCCTCGCACCCTTTGATTCCGGGCGACTTTGCCTACGCTGAAATTAAAAAACTCGACCCTGACAATCAGGGTGCGTGCTGTTCTTATATCCAGCCGGGCCATCCCGTCCAGATCGGACAGGATGTCTTGCGCCTGACTGCGGCCAACCCCGGCATGATGACGGGGCCCGGCACCAACAGTTATCTGATCGGCAATGCGGCACAAGGCGTCGCTGTCATCGATCCCGGTCCATTGCTCGACGCGCACATTGATGCCCTGATCGCAGCGGCACCCGGTCCGATTCGCTGGATTTTATGTACGCATACGCACCTAGATCACTCGCCCGCGGCGGCCTTGCTCAAGCAACGCACGGGGGCAACAGTCTATGGCATGCCAGCACCCGCTTTTCCCAATCAGGATCAGGACTTCAAACCCGATCACGTCTTGACGCACAACGAGCGGCTTGACATTGCGGGTCAAGCCCTTCGCGTCATTCATACGCCTGGCCACGCCTCCAATCAAGTTTGTTTTTTACTCGAGTCCCAAAACCTCTTGTTTACTGGCGATCACATCATGCAAGGGTCTACGGTGGTCATCAGCCCTCCGGATGGAAACATGATTGAATACCTGGCCTCTTTGCGATTGCTACTTGATTACAAAATAGACTACTTGGCACCGGGTCATGGTTTCCTGATGGACAAGCCGGCCGAAAACGTTGACCGTATTTTGATTCACAGGCAAGAACGTGAAAATAAAGTGATGGCTGCACTCAAGCGCGCGGGACAACCTGCCTCGATTGAAGAGCTGGTCACACTCGCTTATGCGGATACCCCCGAGCGCCTGCACGCTGTTGCACAAAAGTCCTTGTTGGCGCATTTGGAAAAACTACGCACGGAAGCACGAGCCGTTCTGAACGATAGTCTTTGGAGCCTCGCGCCCTAATTCGACCCGACATCGCCGCACATCTTTTTAGAGCCCTTATGGATCGCCGCACTTTTCTCACGACAACAGGGACTACAGTTGGCCTGTTGAGTACGCCATTCAAGCTGTCCGCACAAACACCGAACCTGAGCTTTCGCTGGGTGCCTTCGACGGACCTCTCGGTGCTGGACCCAGTTTTTACAACAGCAGCGATTACTGCCTGTCATGCGATGCAGGTGTTCGACACGCTGTTTGGACTGGATGCCCAATACCAGCCTCAGCCACAAATGGTGAAGGAGGTTGTCGTCAGTGAGAATCTGCTTCAGTGGACACTCACCTTACGCCCAGAGTTGCGCTTTCATGATGGCAGTCCCGTCGTGGCTCAGGATGCTGTGGCCAGCCTAAAACGGTTTGGCAAACGTAATTTGCTGGGTCAGACACTCTTTAGCCTGGTGACTGAGATTGTCGCGAACGACACCACCACACTCACCCTCTCTCTTAGCAGACCGTTTTCCCTGCTGCCTTACACACTCGCCTCAGCATCTGCTTCCATCATGCCTGAGCGTTTGGCCAACACACCCGACAATGTCGCGATCAAAGAAATGGTCGGGAGTGGTCCATTCCGATTTTTACCCGAGCAATGGGTCTCTGGCTCTAAAGTTGAATACGCCAAAGCCACTCATTATGTCCCGCGTGCCGAAGGGATTGCCAGCAACACTGCGGGGCCGAAGGTCGCGCATATCGATGCGCTCAAATGGCTCATCATCCCCGATCGAGCCACCGCCGTGGCGGCGCTTCAAAACAACGAAGTCGATGGTATCGAGCTAGTCGACAATGACTTTATTCCGATGCTGCGCAAAAACCCACGCATCGAATTGATCAAAAGCGCGCTACCTTCGATTTTCATCATGCGGTTCAATCATCTGCACGCGCCTTTTGACAACGTAGAAATGCGTCGCGCTATTCTGTCCGTCATCAGTCAGTCCGACTTCATGATGGCAGCCAATGGCGCGGACTTTCCCGAATACTGGAATGCGCAATGCGGCGTCTTTGCACCAGGTACGCCGATGGCCTCTGAGGCTGGCATGGAAAAGCTCAATGGCAAGCGCGACATGGGACGCGCGCGCAAACTGATTAAAGAAGCGGGATACAAGGGCGAGACGATCGTGATTCTAGACCCGGTCGATGCCGCGCCTTATCACGCCTGCGCGTTGGTTACTGAAGATTTATTCAAGCAGCTGGGTCTCAAGACTGAATTGCGACCGATGAATTGGGGCACCTATTTACAGCGTCGCAACAATCAAGAACCCCCACAAGCTGGCGGCTGGAATGTGGCCTTTACTGCACTCACAGGCACAAGCAATCTGGATCCCGCTTCAAATCTTGGTATGCGTGGAACCGGCAAACAGGGTTGGTTTGGCTGGCCAACCAACCCCACGCTGGAAGCCTTGAGGATGGATTGGTTTTTTGCGGACAGCCTGCAAGCCAGACAAAAAATCTGCCAGGCCATACAAGTCGAGGTACTGAATCAAGTCCCTTATATTCCGCTCGGTGCAAACTACAACCTCAGTGCGATCAGAAAAAACTGGCAACACTTTCAGTCTCAGGGACCTGTTTTTTACACCGTACGGTCCACCTGAGGCGTTACGGATTCTGCACCCGTAGCGGTCGCTGCGGGTTTGCTGGCAAAGAATCGAACTCTAAGTCGACCAAA
Source organism: Zwartia sp. (assembly GCF_049655405.1). Lineage (GTDB taxonomy): Bacteria > Pseudomonadota > Gammaproteobacteria > Burkholderiales > Burkholderiaceae_B > Zwartia. The sequence continues at coordinate 125,121 of NZ_JBASJR010000016.1, read as the reverse complement.
CCACTGATCCAGATCATCGACATAGGTAAACACCGCAGGAATCACCAGCAAACTCAATAGTGTGGAGGTCATCAAACCACCAATCACGGCAATCGCCATCGGTGAACGAAAGCTCGGATCCGAGCCCCAACCAATCGCAATCGGTATCATGCCCGCCGTCATCGCAATCGTGGTCATCACAATGGGCCGTGCACGCTTGTGGCAAGCATCAATCAATGCCTCGGTACGCAACATCCCGTGACGCCTGGCCGTGATAGCGTATTCGACGAGCAAGATCGAGTTTTTAGTGACGACGCCCATCAACATCAACAGTCCAATCAACGACGGCATTGAAAAACTTTTACCCGTCAGCAGCAATCCAACGAACGCGCCGCCGATTGAAAGTGGCAACGCCCCCAGAATCGTGATGGGTTGTAAAAAGTCATGAAATAACAGCACCAGGATCATGTAGATACACAAGAGTCCAATTAGCATCGCCAAGCCAAAGCTTGCGAACAGTGCCTGCATTTCCTTGGTGTCACCCAACTCGGCCAACGTGACACCGGGAGGCAAAGCACTCAAGCTCGGCAACGCCATCGCCTCGGCAAACACCTCACCGAGCGGCCGTCCGCCCAATTCCACATCCAAAATCACATTTCGACTGCGGTTCAGTCGGTCAATCTGAGCCGGGCCGCTATCCATCGTAAAGGTCACGACATTACCGAGCATCGTGGGACCGTAGCGCCCAGGCACCATCAGCCTTTCAAGCGACGCAATATCAGTACGTGTGGCATCAGGAAGCTTGACGCGAATCGGGATCTGTCGCTCGGCGAGATTGAGCTTAGCTAAACCAACGTCGTAGTCACCACTGGTCGCCACTCGTAAAGTTTCCGCGATGCTTTGTGCCGTCACACCCAGATCGGCCGCGCGCGCAAAATTGGGGCGGACAATCAATTCTGGTCGAACGAGACTCGCCGACGAGGTCACACCACCCACACCTTTCAAGGTCCGCAAATCACGCTCAGCAGCTTGCGCAGCTTTACCCAAGGCAACCGGATCTTCGCTCTGCAGCACAATTTGCATTTTGACGCCCACATCCTGGGCACCAACGGTGATCCGCACGCCTGGTTCAAGTGCCAACACGCGTCGAATATCTGACTCGACTTCTTGCTGTGTCTTGCTGCGCTCAGAACGATGGTTGAGTGTCACGGTCAGCGTAGCCTTGCGCACCTCAGCCGCCGAACCGCGCGCAAAGACATCGCCCGACACGCCGCCACCGACCGAGCTAAACACGCGCCGAACCTCTGGAACCTGAGAGAGCTTTTGTTTAGCAAGCTCAGCCGCGCGCAAAGTGTCTTCGAGCGTACTGCCCGGCGCGCGCTCAATATTGACCATGGTTTGACCACGATCTGCTGGGGGCACGAAACCTTTGGGTAACAAAGGCACCAGGGCAAGTGAGCCGACAAAAAATATCAAGGCAAAGATAATCGTGACGAGACGATGGCTCAAACACCATGTCATGAGCTTGATATATCGCTGCATGACCCAGCCATCCGGCTTGGGCTCTGCGTGCTTGCCGCCCAAAGGCTTCATCAAATAGGCGGACATCATCGGTGTTAAAAGCCGCGCCACCACTAGAGACGCCATAATCGCGAGTACGGCGGTCCAGCCAAACTGTTTAAAAAACTTACCAGGTACGCCGTCCATAAACGCTGTCGGTAAAAAAACGGCAATCAGCGCGAAGGTCGTCGCGATCACCGCCATACCAATTTCATCAGCGGCATCCATGGCGGCCTGAAAAGGCGTCTTGCCCATTTGCAGGTGACGCGCGATGTTTTCTACCTCGACGATCGCATCATCCACCAAAATCCCCACCACCAGCGCCAAAGAGGTCAAGGTCACCATGTTGAGCGTAAAGCCAAACAAGTAGATACCAAGAAACGCCGGCAGAATCGATAACGGCAAGGCCGCAGCAGATACGATCGTGGCGCGCCAATCCCGCAAGAAATACCACACGACCAACACCGCCAAAATCGCGCCTTCGTATAACAACTTCATTGAGGCATCAAAGTTTTCCTCGGTCATCGCGACGTTGTCGATCTGCTCTGAAAAGGCGACATCCTGATTCGTTGCCCGTAAACCATCAATGATTTGACGGACGTCACGGGCAACCGTCACCTCATTGGCCCCTTTGCTACGCATAATTTCAAATGCCACAACGGGTTGACCATTGACCAGTGCTAACGAGCGACGTTCCGCTGTCGTATCGGTAATGGTCGCGATCTGGTCTAGCCGGACACGACGGCCATCTTGGAGAGACAGATCGATCTTGCCAAGATCTTGAGCGGACTCAGCTGTCGCAATCGTTCGAACGGCTTGCTCTGCGCCACCGATATCACCTCGACCTCCCGGGGCTTCTTGCTGAATCAACCTTAGACGACGCGAAACGTCCGCAGCCGTGACACCCAGAGCAGTCATCCGTGCAGGATCAAGTTCGACGCGGATCTCCCGGTTTAACCCCCCCATGCGCTTGACGCGGCCCACACCATTGACCGTGAGGAGCTGTTTGGCAATAGTGTTGTCGACCAACCAAGATAAGGATTCTTGGTCTAGACGCGTCGAAGTAATCGCGTAGGTCATCAATGGGCGGCCTGCCGTGGTCGCCCGCAAAATGGTGGGATCACGCACATCCGCAGGTAAATCCGCCCGCACGCGCGTCACCGCATCCCTGACATCGTTGACCGCTTCCATCGCATTCTTTTCCAACACGAATTCGACGTTGATGACCACCGTGCCTTCAAGAATTTTGGTGTACATATTCTTGATGCCCTGCAAGGTCGCAATCGAGTTTTCGAGTTTGCGTGCCACCTCGGTCTCAAGTGTCGCGGGCGCAGCCCCAGGCAAGCTTGCCTCGACCGTGACCATCGGTAATTCAATGTCAGGAAAGTCCTGTACCCCGATCGCACGGAAAGACAGTACGCCTGCGATCGACAGCAAAACAAATAACAAAATCGCCGGGATCGGATGCCGAATAGAAAAGGCTGAAAAGTTCATGGTCGCTCAACCGAAACCAGATCGCCATTCGTCAAAAAGCCCGCGCCCGACTCAACAATCGTATCCGAAGCAGTCAGTCCCGCCAGTACCTCAATGCGAGCACCTACGCGACGCCCAATCTGAACGCGCACCTGTTCGGCGCGCTGATTAGCATCGAGTTTGAACACATAACTAAAACCATCTCTCATCACCACGCACTCTTGCGGCACCGTCAAGCCCTGACTGTCCCCAAGGTTAAACACTCCGGTTGCGAACATCCCTGCTCGAACAGGTGGCTCATCATTCAACGCAATCGGCAAGTCTACGTACACCATCGCCGTACGTGCTTGGGCATCGACAGTCGGCCCAATCACGCGAACCTTGCCAAGAATGGGGGGTTGCCCTTTTGGCAGACTGGCAGGAAACACGTCCACCGGCATGCCTGCTTTGATGCGACTCAGCTCTTCGGACACGACTTCCGCGCGCCACTCCAGACGATTTTGTCGCAACATTTTGAATAGCTCAGCGCCAACCGGCACGACCGCGCCAACACTGGCCATACGGGCTGAAATCACCCCATCATCAGGCGCCAACACTTCAGTGAAGGTCAAACGCAGCTCTTGGGACTGACGGTGCGCACGCGCCGCCTCCACTCGCGCAGCAGCCGTCTGTTGGGCAGTCAAATATTGACTGATCTGCTGGGCAGACAACGCACCTGACGTTTTCAGACTGCGCGCGCGCGAGGCATTCGCTTCGGCATCTGCAAGGGCGGCTACCGCCTCGGACTCAAGCGCTTTTTGTACAGCTAAATCCGCCAACACAGTATCTCGAGCAAACACGGCCAAGACTTGTCCTTTTTTGACATGATCCCCGACATTGACCCGAACTTCTGCAATGCGCAGCCCCCCAACCTGAGCGCCCACAGACGCGTCCTGCCAGGCGGCAATATTGCCATTGGCGCGAATCGTAGCGGGCAACGCCGTCATTAAGGGTTGGGTCACAGAGACAGTTAATGCGGGACGCGCAGGACCAGTTTGCGCCGATATCGCCGACATTGGCATCACCGCAGCGGCACCTGTCAGCAGGATCGTCAGGCTCAGCAAAGAGACACGCATTGAATTCATCATTGGTTTCATTATTGGAGCTTGCCTGTCAAAATATCACTTGGGTTTTGTTGCACCGCGCGCGTAACCGAAGCGAGGTCTCGGGCCTCCCAGCCCCCCCCCACTGCGCGGTAGAGTGCAATGTACGCACTAACACGCTCACGTCGAACAATCGCCAAAATATTGTCTGCGTTCACAGACAATCGTCTTGTTTCTTCGAGATCCAGAATGCTGGAGAGACCAAATTTGTAACGATCTTGAGCGGCCTGGAGTGACTCGCGGTAGCCCTGGGAGGCTTTCAAACTTTCCGACTCTCGCTGGTTGAGACTATCTAGTCGGACCAGCGCCTCCTCCACTTCTTTGACTGCGCGACGCGCCTGGGTTCTGTAATGCGTCGCCGCGACTTCGTAGGCGATTTTGGCAGTCTCAACATTGGCCGCCCGGCGACCGCCATCAAAAATAGGCAGACTGAGCGAAGGACCAATCGACCAAGAGGTCGCGGAGATCGATCCCGCTGCGCTTTCAAAACTCAGCGGTCCGATGTTGCCTAACAATGACAAGCGCGGGAAACGTTCTGCTTCGCGCACACCAATATCTGCGCTGGCGGCAGCCAACTCGCGCTCCGCTGCTGCGACATCTGGACGCTGCACCAGGACTTGAGCAGGAATGCGATTCACGATAGGCATTGCTGGCTTGGGTAATACCCGAGTGCCTTTGACTAATTGACTTCTGAGCTCAGGCTCCGGGATAGCGGTCAGCGCGACCAGTGCCTTGATGAGCAGATCACACTCTGCGCGTTGCGCGACGGCACGACTTTGTCCCTCGGCGGCACTGGCACGCGCCAATGCCGCGACTGCCGGTGACTGAAAGCCTGTTTGTGCCAATTCCTGAGTCAGGCGAGCAGTCTGTGCCCGTGACTGCGCGTCGGCGCGGGCGAGTTGGGAGAGCTGCTCGCAACCGCGGAAGTTCGTATACAGACTCGCCGTATCGGCTGCGACGGAAATCCGGGCTTCGTGCCAGTTTGCGACTTGAGCCGCTAAGCGTGCGCGCGCCGCTTCACTGCCACGTGCCAAGCCTCCAAATAAGTCGATTTCCCAGCCTGCCTGAAGCTGTGCTTGGGCAGTCGTCGCCACGATCACAGGCCCACCTAGTTGATAGGTGCCTCGAGAAATGCCACCGGTAGCATTTAAAACAGGTAAGGCGGCGCCGTCGGCTGTGATCAACAGTGCACGTGATTGCGCAATCCGCAAAGCCGCCTGAGCCATGCTGTTGCTTTGCTTTTGCGACTGCTCAACGAGCTCAATCAAAACTGGATCGTTAAACTGCGCCCACCACGAGACAAGCGTGACCTGTTCGCCCTCGTGGGGCAAAGGCTCTTGCCAAACCTTGGGTTCAGTTTCCCACTGAGTCGATTGTTGGCGGTCGTAATCCGGACCAAGCGTGATGCAAGCCGAGAGCAGCAGCGCCAAAGGTGCCACTAAAATTCTTAAATAAGTCATAGGCAAAGATTAACAGAGCCTAGGGGGGAAAAACCCTTAAAGCCTCATACTGCCTGAGCACTCACAGGCATTCCTGGCATAGGTGGTGGCTTGGCAAACCAGAATAAAAAGGTGCCCGCGCCCGCGATCAGGGCGAGTACCGTAAAGCCTAGGTCGTAATTGCCCGTTGCGTCACCCATAATACCCGCCAGCAAGGGCCCGGAGACCTGCCCCACCGCCGTGAGCATCGCCGACAAACCAAGAATCATACCGATGGACTTCCGGCCAAAATAGTCTGCTCGAATCGCCTGCATAAATGGCCCCCGGATGCCCCACGCCAAACCATGAAAGACAGCAAAAAGCACCAACATAACGGGTCCCAAGGCATAAGTGAGCATCAGCATGCCGACCATGTGCATCGTCATACAAACGGCCGCTACCCGATTTTTTTGCAATTTGTCGCCGAGCACTCCCCCGAGCAAAACGCCAATGACTTGAAACCCAGTCATCAATGTGATGTAAAAAGACGCCTGGGCGATGGTGTAGCCTAAAGAAATCCGCATATGATTAATGGCATGCGTATTGACGGCCGTCACAATGATCAACGCCACGCCATGACCGGCAGATAGCAGCCAAAACGCCTTGGTTCTGAGGGCTTGTTTGGCCGTGAACTCAGGTTCAACCTTGCTCTCTGGCTCAACACCCGATACGTCGACAGTGCCGCGCTTTGCGCCCAGACCATCGACCGTTTCCCCAAAATCCTCGGGACGACGACGAAAAATACAGGCCAACGGGTAGCCAATCACGATTGCCACCACACCGCAACCAAAAGCGGTCTCTCGCCAGCCAATACTTTCAATACTCCAGGCGACGATAGGGACAAACATGCCGCCTAGCGCCAGCCCAAGCCCCACCATCGATAGAGCCCGTGCGCGCTTTTTCTCAAACCACTGAATCACACCCACGTTGAGGGGGAAATAACCGGCCATTGAGGACCCAATCGCAATGACAATCACCGCGCCATAAAAACCCAACAAACTGTCAATCTGGCTCAGCAGCATAAAACCGATGCCAAACATAATGACACCAACCTTGATCACCCCGCGTGAACCAAAACGGTCAAGAAACCAGCCCAAGATTGGACCAATGACAGCCGCCTCCATTGACATCATGGCCGAAGCACCTGAAACAGAGGTTTTGCTCCAACCTTTGTCTTGTATGAGGACGGCAACATAAGCCCCGAAAGCCTGATGCAGCATCATCGACTGAATAAACTGCAGCGAGGCTGCAGCAAACACCATTTTCCAGCCGTAAAAAATCTTCTTGCCAAACACCGTTTGTCTCCGGGCGATTACATTTGTGTACAGTTAGGATCCGGACTGAACGCCAGATTTTTTTATATTATTCGTATTGGTATCAACCCTAACATAAAGAGCATTCTTTTGCAGAGACGGCTACAGTGTCTTTTCATCTGAATTTAAAACACCCACATACTTTTTAGAGACCATCATGGCAAAAGCATATTGGATCAGTGCCTACCGTTCTATTTCTAACCCCGAAGCGCTGGCAGCCTATGCCAAGCTTGCTGGCCCGGCCCTGACGGCTGCTGGCGGAAAATTTTTAGCACGCAATGAAGCCGCCGCCGTCAAAGAAGATGGCGTCAAGCAGCGCACTGTCCTGATTGAGTTTGAAAGTGTGGATGCAGCCTTGGCCGCCTACAACAGCCCCGCCTACCAAGAGGCGATTCGTGCACTTGGCACGGGCGCTGCAGAGCGTGATATCCGAATCGTCGAAGGCGTCTAAGCGTAAAAGCGCCTGCTAGCCATGTTGATTGGCAGGCGCTGATCTGATCCACAAGGCATTGCGCCACTTGAGTGCAATCGCCACTGTGGCGGCAATACCGAGACATGAATATAAAGCTGTCGTCCACGCAAAACCCAGCACATCGATCATCGGACCAGCAATCAACAGCCCAGCCGGCAGGCCCCAGATTGCCAAAATCCGCATACCCATAATGCGACCACGATACTGTGGTTCAGTCGCCCGCAACATCACAGCCGCGAGCGGAATCATGCTGATACTTTGCACAAATCCCGCGGTCATGAGAAGTGTCACGCCCAAAGTGAAATGCGTCGTGGCTCCGAACATCAAGAGCAGCCCAAACCAAAGCCCTGTCGCGACCAGAAGAGCTCGCCCCGTTCCCAGCGAAAACCGGTTAGTGCCCAAGACAATCGAACCGACCAAGGCACCAAAGGCGAAACTCGCGCTCAACGCACCTAGTCCAGACTGACCCACGTCGTAGACTGATCGGGCAATATAGGGCAGCAGTCCGAGCGAGAACGGAAAGGCTAAAAAGTTGACGAGAAATGCAATACTCATTGTCCCAAGCAAGACCGGCTTGGCCCACACGTAGGAAAACGCATGCTGCAAATCCGTAAAAGGCGAAGGCCGTGCGGTGTGCACACGCTCGATGTCAGGCTTGCCCGCCACCCCCATGGAAAAATAAAAACTCGTCACATACAACACGGTGATGCTGATGTAAACCGGCACCATTCCGAACTGAGCAAAGATGCCCGCCCCCGCTAAGGCACCCGCAATACGGGCCGAGTCAGAGGTCATGCGTGAAATACCCAAGGCAGAGGTCAGCTGATCGCTGGGTTGCGTCTGCCCGATCAAGGCATAGCGCATCATCAAATCAGAAGGGCGAATCATGCCGACAAAGGTCGCCACCGCAATCACCGTCAGGGGTGTTAAACCACCAAAAAATGCGAGCGAAGCAATCGTCATCGCTGCCAGCGCATAGAGTCCCCGTGTGACCATAAAGAGCACGCGATAACCGACCCGGTCACCTGCGATGCCCAAAAAAGGTGAAATCAAGGCACCTGTGTATTGCAAAGCACCGTAAATCACCAGCAAAAGCACAGAGCCCGACTCGACCAAGACATACCAGCCCAGCACGAGCAATTCCATTTCGAACGCCCAGGAAGTCGCCATGTCGGCTGTCCACTGATAACGAAAACTGCGCACCTTAAAAGGTGCGCGAGTGGACTCCACCATGCTGCGAAAAGAACCAGGCATACGAGCGTTTATTCAAGCTTGATGTTGCGCTCAGTGACGACTTTTTTCCAGGTTGCAGACTCCTTGGCCATAAAATCAGCCAATTCCTGTCGTGTGGTGGGGTCAGGCGTCAAACCATGCTTGTTGAGCTGCATGCGAACTTCGGGATCATTGAGCACTTTGACGATCTCAGTATTCCAACGATCCAGGATCGGCGCTGGTGTTTTACCTGGCGCCACGAATGCATACCAGTTGGTCGCATTAAAGCCTGGGTAGCCAGATTCAGCCATCGTAGGCACATCAGGCATCGCGTTGGTACGCTTTAAACCTGTTGTCGCTAAGGCCTTGAGTTTATTGGCCTGAACATGTTGAATACTTGTCGTAGGCGTCGCGTAATACGCATCAATGCGACCGCTTAGCAAATCAAGCATGGCTGCGCTGCCGCCCTTGTAGGGTACGTGAATCATTTCCACACCGGCACGCTGGGCAAACAACTCACCCGCTAAATGCGCCGCCGAACCCACTCCAGTTGAAGCATAGGTCAACTTGCCAGGATTTTTTTTAGCCGCGGCCACTAACTCGGCCAAAGTGTTCACCTTTAACTCTGGCGGCACAACCAAGACGTTGGGGAAGTTCACACCCATGGTGATCGGTGCAAGGTCCTTGAGCGGATCAATTGTCATCTTCATCAGATGGGGTGAAACCGTCATTGGACCAATCGTACCCAGCAACAGTGTTGTGCCGTCGGGCTTGGCATTGGCCACCGCCTGGGTTGCAATCACCCCTCCCGCTCCGGCACGGTTTTCAACGACGACGGGTTGGCCTAAGTTGGCCGACAAGCTTTTAGCCACAATGCGAGTGGCGGTATCGGTCCCGCCACCGGGCACAAAACCCACCACGATCGTGATGGTCTGACCTTTTGGAAACTCTTGGGCGGATACGAACGCAGCAGTGCCGAGCGCACCCAAGGCCAGCGACAGACGACAGACAGCAGGGAGCACAGAGGCTAAGCGAAATATTTTCAAAACAATCTCCAGGATTTTTATTGTGCTTTTTTTAAAAGTAGCACGAAAAGCATGACAGGTATGTTCCTTGAAAAATCTGTCGTTGTCCATGATTTCCGAGCCAAGATTCCACCCGTTGAGCTTGTCATGGCACAAGGCGCGTCAAAACGATAAGATTGATGCTTACAAGGAGAAAGCATGAAAATTCTAATATTGGGTGCAGGCGGCGTGGGTGGCTATTTTGGTGCTCGACTCATTCAGGCGGGTGCGGATGTGACATATTTGCTGCGGGACAAAAGACATCAAAAAATCCAAGCAGAGGGACTCGTGGTTGAGACACCGAAGGAAACCTTCACTCTTCGCCCAAAGACGGTGACGCGCGATCAGCTCAAGCCCGAGTACGACCTCATCGTCTTAGCGCCCAAAGCATATGACCTAGACGACGCACTCGAGTCAGTCAGCGCAGCAAGTAGCCGTGGCGTGATTTTGCCTGTGCTCAATGGCCTGAGCCATATCGCCACACTCGATGAGAAATTTGGGCGTAGCCGCGTGATGGGTGGCGTGGCACACATCGCCGCAACCGTGACAGGCAGCGGCTCTGTCAAACAACTCACAGACCTCCACGCGTTGACGGTCGGACACAGAGATCCCGCTCACGAAGCACTCGCACGCGAGTTTTCAGCATTGTGCGAACAAGCCGCGTTTGACAATACCTACAGTGAAAACATTGAACAATCACTCTGGGATAAATGGGTCTTTCTTGCGACCCTGGCCGGTATGACGACGCTTTGTCGTGGACATGTTGGAAAAATTGCCGATGCACCCTGGGGCAAAGAAACGATGACCAGTTTCTATGCAGAAAGCTGTGCGATTGCGCTGGCGAATGGTTATCCCACAAAAGAAAGCGCTCAACAAAAAGCCTTGGCGATGCTGACCAAGTCAGGTTCGAGCTTTGCAGCCTCCATGCTCAGGGACTTGACCCAAGGCAATCAGACTGAGCACGAGCATATTTTGGGCGCAATGATTGAGGCCGGAGTACAAAAGGCAGTCGCCTGCCCGCTGCTTAAGGCTGCTCATACGCATATGGTAGTGGAGCAAAACAAAGGCTGAGTCAGCAAAACAGCTTGCGGGTCAATCGTGAAAATGCGTTTGGACGACCGACTCAGCGTGAAAATGCGAGTCTGAGTCCAAATCCAATCAGACAGAGACCCGCTATTTTTTCCAGCGCGATGGAGATCAGGCGATTGCTGCGCAGTCGCTCTGTCAAAAAATGCGTCAATAAAATCGCGACGAAGCAATATAAAAAGGTCAGCACCGCGATCGTGACGGCGAGAAAGCCAAACGTCACCAACCCTCTGTGCTGCACAGGGTCTACAAACAGCGGGAAGAACGCCATATAAAAGACAATGGCTTTGGGGTTCAAGAGTGTAATCACCATCGCTTGTCGCAAATAATGGTAGGGTTTGATGTTGAGCACGGGCGCGGAGCCCGGTTTGGCCAAGACCATTTTTGCGCCTAACCAAACAAGGTAGACCGCCCCCACCCATTGCACAGCCTCGAACGCGACCGGTGAAGCAGCGAGTACGGCCGCCAAACCAGCCACCGCCATCCACGAGAGAACTTGATCTCCAAGAATCACTCCCAGAGCCGCAGCAAAACCGCCGCGCATGCCGCCCTTGGTCGTTGAAGTGATGATGACGAGATTACCCGGCCCCGGTATCAACAAAAATATGATAAAGGCCACCACAAAGGCGGGATAGTCTGTCACACCAAGCATCGGCGACCCTAGCGATCAGTGTTTGTGGCTGTCATGACCTGACATGGCACCAGGATTGTAGGTCGGAGGTTTGATTTCAAAATCAACTTTAACCTCGCCCGCCTTTTCAAACTTGAGGGTCACCGGTACTGTCGTGTCTGCCTTAAAAGGGGCACTTAAGCCAAGAAACATGATGTGAAAGCCGCCTGGCATCAGTTTGACCATGCCACTGGCAGGCACGTCAATTCCAGGAACTTCGCGCATTTTTGCCACGCCGTTTTCATTAATAATCGTGTGCAACTCGACGCGATTGACGCCATTAGTCGTGGCAGAAATGAGCCGATCAGCCTGAGCAGCCTGATTATTAATCTGGACGTAGCCGGCACCATTCACCTGACCCGGTACGGAGGCACGAATCCAAGGTGCGGACAGCTTTAAATCACCCGCGACCAGCTCGGTGGCCATCGCGACCGAGGACATGCCAAAAGACGTGAGGCCCGTCACTAAGGTAAAGGCCAAGGCTGAAAGGTGTTTTTTGGTCATATTGTTCATTGAGTACGCAGTTGTTAAATATGAATCGTAAATTTTAGCTGAAAACCTCTACACTGCAGGACTGATCAGACTCCGGCGACTCGCCACTACGCTGCCCCTACTCGCTTTGCTCCACCCATGACCTCAAGCGCCAGACCCACATCATGACAAGCTCCACAGTGCCAGCCTTTCAACCCAAGCCAGGCATGAGATTCGTCACGCTGTTGATGCTCGTCGCATTGGCGCATGTATTGGTGATTGTTTTGATCCTGGCGCATTTTGGGTGGCTCAATGGCGTCGGCACAGAGACAGATGACAATGTTGGTCAATCCGGCATTGTGATTCCCGTGACCCTTGAAACTGCGGGGGATAAAGAGAATCGTCCCGAGGAAAAAGTCGAGCCAAGCGAAGAGTCAACGCCGGAACAAGCCCCCCCATTACCTGAAACATCCCCATTACCTGAAACATCCCCATTACCTGAAACATCCCCATCAGTTGAGCAGCCTGCGGAAACACCGTCCCAGTCAACGTCTGAAATCAACAAAGAGATTCCACTCGCAGCTGAGGCTGAGGCTGAGGCTGAGGCTGAGGCTGAGGCAAAACCAACCGTTGCGCCACCGGCGAAGCCCATCACAAACGAGACATTGAGAAGCGGATCGCGCAGCCATTCAAACAGTGGTTCAAACAGTGGTTCAAACAGTAGATCAAACAGTGGTTCAAACAATTCTGCACTGACGAATACCGTCGACGACTCACTACCCACCATCCCAGCGCAAGTCGACCCCAACTATCTGCATCGCCCCAACCCAGCCTATCCAGCCGTCTCAAAACGACTCCGCGAAGAAGGAACGGTTTTATTGCGTGTCAGCCTCGACACCACTGGCGCAGTTCTCGATGTCGCGGTGCAAACCACGAGCACCTATCAAAGACTCGATCAAGCTGCTGTCCAAGCCGTCCGCCAATGGCGCTTTATTCCGGCCTCAAGAGGACAACAGCCTGTTGCCTCGACGGTACTGGTACCTATCGAGTTTAAACATCAGTGAGGGTGAGACGCCGCGACAAAGCTAAACTACCCGTCGCAGCCCCTTTCTGGCTCATACTTATTTTTTGCAACAGCTCGCGCCTGCGCTTTCTTTAGAGCAAGAATTAATCCCCAACAATGGGTAAGCAGGACAAAAGCGGAAGATTCCCGTCAACAGAGGAACTACGCCGATCCAACCCCAGATACCTACGGTACCCGTTGCGGCCAACGCAATCAAAATCAAGCCTGCGGCGATGCGCAGTGTACGGTCAATAGTGCCAACATTGCATTTCATGATTGATATCCTTTAAATCGTTGAACTTCTTAAAAAACTACAAAGCGTTCAAAGGAATCTTCACATATGAAATCCCGTTTGATTCCTTAGGTGGTAACTCCCCTGCACGAATATTGATCTGGACTGCTGGCAGGATCAGCACCGGCATTTCAAGCGTGGCATCACGCTTGGTTCGCATTTCTACAAACTGAGCCTCCGTAATGCCATCATGAACGTGAATATTTTTTGCTCGCTGCTCAGCCACCGTTGTTTCAAAGGAAACCTCACGGCCTGCCGGCGGATAATCGTGGCACATGAACAGACGTGTATCGGAAGGCAGACTCAACAAACGACGCGTCGAGGCATACAAAGTTTTGGCGTCCCCTCCAGGAAAGTCGCAACGCGCAGTGCCAACATCGGGCATAAATAAGGTGTCGCCGACAAAGACCGCATCACCAAACTGATAGGCCATACACGCAGGAGTATGACCTGGGACATAAAGCGCATTGCCCTCAAGCGCACCCACCATGAAGGACTCGCCTTCTTTGATCAAGACATCAAACTGAGAACCGTCCTGACGGAATTCGGGTTCGAGATTAAACACACCCGCAAACACCTTTTGCACCGTGGTGATGTGATCACCAATCGCAATCTTGCCACCTAGATGTTGTTTGAGGTAAGGGGCTGCCGATAAGTGATCCGCATGGGCATGCGTTTCAAGAATCCACTCAACGGTCAAGTTTTGGCCTCGAACGAAGTCAATGACTTTATCCGCGGAGGTATGCCTGGTCCGACCCGATTTAGGGTCATAGTCCAACACTGAGTCGATAATGGCACACGCTGAACCGGGCTTTTCGTAGACGATATATGTCACCGTCCATGTTGCAGGATCGAAAATGCCATGGACCATCGGCTGACTGGAAGTGGTACGCATACGGACTCCAAGTGAAATATTTAAATAACTTATAAATATTATATATATAAACAATTTGTTTGTAAATATATTATAATTCGTTATCTTAAATTCACACTTCGTCCGCGAACATGATCACTGAAGACATTGCCCCGTTTGAACTCGACACCATGAAGGCGTCCGCTGCGAACGCCTGCCGACTCATGAAGGTACTCACGAATCCCGACCGACTGATGATCCTCTGTCAACTCGCCCAAGGGGAGCGTTGCGTGAGCGAACTCGAAACGTCGCTTGGGATCCTGCAACCGACGCTCTCGCAACAACTGACTGTCCTACGTAACGAACAATTGGTCAAGACCCGGCGCGAAGGAAAAAATATCTATTACCAATTTTCAAGCCCACAAGCGCTTGCTGTGATGGAAGTGCTCTATTCACAATTTTGTATCAATGAAGAGGTCAACATATGAACATAGACTGGACACACTTTACGCCTTGGAGCTCTCTGTCTGGCGGCATTATTTTGGGCGTTGCCTCAGCGCTCTTTATTTTGATCAACGGCCGTGTACTAGGTATCAGCGGCATTTTGGGAGGGCTTCTGCCACCCAAGGCCGGCGACACTTTTTGGCGCATCGCTTTTTTGGCAGGTATGTTTGCGGCGCCCTGGGTATTTAAGGCCTTGGCTCCCTCCGAGTTCATCACGACACCGCAGATTGATGCGGATACGATCCTGCTGGTCATCGCCGGACTGTTGGTCGGCGTCGGCACACGCTATGGTTCGGGCTGCACGTCAGGCCACGGAGTCTGTGGGCTCTCCCGCATGTCACCACGCTCGCTCGTCGCGACAGTTTCCTTTATGGCGGCAGGCTTTCTGACCGTGTACCTCGCACGTCACCTCTTTTAAAGGAGCACACAACATGCTTCGTTTTTTCGAATTTCTTGCAGGTCTCCTTTTTGGTTTGGGTCTGATTCTGTCAGGCATGACCAACCCCGCGAAAGTCCTCGGTTTTCTTGACCTCTTTGGTCAATGGGATCCATCCTTGGCATTTGTGATGGGTGGCGCAATCCTGGTCGGCATCTTTGCCTTTGCACTGGCGAAAAAACGTACGACCAACTTTTTTGGCGGGGCCTTGCACCTTCCAAAAGCCAGCCACATCGATAAACGTCTCGTCATCGGTAGCCTGATGTTTGGCGTGGGCTGGGGACTCGCTGGTTTCTGTCCAGGTCCAGTCTTGGTATCGATGGCAGCAGGCCACGAAAAAGCCTTGATTTTTGTCATCGCGATGCTCATCGGCATGATTGGCTTTGAAATGGCCGAGCGCGCCACGCTCAAGAAAAAAGCTTAAGAGAACCGCCATGAAATTGCCGACCTTGCCAGTATTGCAATGGGGCGCACAGTACAGCCGCGAACTGCTCGTCAGTGACCTGGTCGCGGCACTGATTGTGACCATTATGCTCATCCCGCAGAGTCTCGCCTATGCGATGCTCGCGGGCTTGCCACCCGAGGTCGGCCTCTACGCCAGTGTAGCGCCCTTAGTGATGTACACCTTGCTCGGCACGAGCAGAGTGTTGGCAGTCGGACCTGTTGCTGTCGTGTCACTCATGACTGCGGCGGCAGTGGCTGAACAAGCTGCGCTGGGCGTCCATAGTTACTGGCAGATCGCACTGACGCTTGCCTTTATCTCTGGCGGTTTGCTTTTGCTCATGGGTTTTCTGCGGCTCGGCTTTCTGGCCAACTTTCTCAGTCACTCAGTGGTATCCGGCTTTATCTCTGCCTCTGGCTTGTTGATTGCCGCGAGTCAACTCAAAACACTGATGGGTGTTCAAGCCTCAGGCGACAACTTCTTTGCGCTTGTCTGGTCGCTGATTCAGCAAATACCAAACACCCATCTCCTGACCCTCGCTGTCGGCCTGATCGCCACAGCATTTTTGTTCTGGGTGAGGCGGCAACTCAAACCCCTCCTCATGAAGCTTGGTTTCAACAAGCTCGCAGCCGACATTGTCACCAAGGCCGGTCCCGTGCTGGCAATTATTGTGACCACCACACTGGCCTGGCAACTATCTTGGCCTGAGGCAGGCCTAAAAGTCGTGGGTACCGTGCCTCAAGGGCTCCCGCCACTGACCGCCCCCTTGTGGGACTTGGCCTTGTGGAAAGACCTCTTCGTCCCTGCCCTGCTCATTAGTATTGTCGGCTTCGTCGAGTCCGTCTCAGTCGGCCAAACGCTTGCGGCCAGACGTCGGGAACGCATTGAACCCAACCAAGAGTTGGTGGCTCTTGGCGCCTGTAACGTTTCCGCCTCGCTGACGGGTGGTTTTCCCGTCACCGGTGGCTTTGCGCGCTCAGTCGTCAATGCGGATAGCGGTGCCCGCACACCTGCTGCGGGACTATATACCGCGGTCGGCATCACACTGGCATCGCTACTTCTCACGCCTGCTCTATTTTTCTTGCCTCAAGCCACATTGGCCGCAACGATCATCGTGGCGGTCTTGTCTCTGGTGGATTTCAGTATCTTTAAACATACTTGGCGTTTTTCCAAAACCGATTTCGCAGCAGTCTCCGTCACGCTGCTTGCCACCTTGAGTCTTGGCGTAGAAATAGGCTTGGTGGCAGGCGTCGCTGTATCCCTCGCCATGCACTTGTACCGCAGCAGTCAACCCCACATCGCGACGATTGGTCTCGTACCAGGAACAGAACATTTTCGTAACGTCTTACGGCACGAGGTGCTCACCTGTCCTGAGGTCTTGTGCTTGCGCATTGACGAAAGCCTTTATTTTGCCAATGCCCGTAACATCGAAGACCGTCTGAATGCCGAAGTCGCGGACAACCCGCTGCTCAAACATGTAGTGCTCCAGTGCTCCGCGATCAACGACATCGATGCCAGCGCGCTTGACAGTCTGGAGGCCATCGAGAAGCGCTTACGTGAATCGGGTATTTGTTTGCACCTCTCAGAGGTCAAAGGTCCCGTCATGGATCGTCTGGAAAAATCAGACTTTCTCAAGCACCTCAGTGGTCAAGTCTTCTTGACAAATTATCGTGCAGTGCAGCAACTTTCTCCTTCCATTATCCACACTCAGTCTGTGCTTTAATCAGCTTCATGGAAAATTCGCCGCGTTTATTTAATAAGAATCTGGTGTTGCTGATTTTGTGTCAGGGCATCTTTCTCACCAACAACATTACGTTCGTTGCCATCAATGGTCTAGTCGGCTTAAGCCTCACCAATATCACCTGGATGGCCACATTGCCGATCATGGGCTATGTCGTCGGCGGTGCACTTTCTACTGGTCTGGTGGCGCGCACACAAAAAAAATACGGTCGTCAAAAATCATTCCAGCTTGGACTGCTTGTCGCGATTATCTCCTCGCTTATTTGTGGATATGCCGCCTATTCCAAGAACTTCTGGTTATTGACCTTTGGCACCTTTGTCGCCGGTTACTACAGCGCAAACGGTCAGCTCTATCGTTTTGCCGCTGCTGAACTGACACATGTCAGTTTGCGTGACAAAGCGATCTCCTGGGTCTTGGCTGGCGGCATTCTGGGAGCTGTTGCGGGTCCCAACCTCGCTGCGCTGACAAAAGACACCTTTGATACCCCCTTTCTTGGGGCCTATTTAACGCTTACCGTCGCAGGCATCCTAGGTCTGATCGTGATGAACTTCATTCACTTTCCTGACGAAGTGGCGGTTAAAAAAGTTTTACCGCCAGGACGCAGTGCAATGCAACTGCTACGTCAACCTGTGTTTATGGTAGCGGCCATCAGCTCTGCGCTTGGCTATGGCGTCATGAACTTGCTCATGGCAGCCACACCGCTGGCCATGAAAGTCTGTGGTCTACCCTTTTCAGATGCGGCACTCGTCCTCCAGTGGCACGTCATCGGCATGTTTGCGCCCGGCTTTTTTACAGGTTCTCTGATTAAAAAGTTTGGTACATATCGCATTATGATTTTGGGTATTGTCCTGAATTTCGTGTGTATTTTGATCGCCCTTGGTGGAATAGAGGTTCACCACTTCTTGCTCTCGTCGTTTATCCTAGGCGTAGGCTGGAACTTCCTCTTTACGGGCGCGACAAGCTTGGCGATGACAGCCTATCGTCCCGAGGAAAAAGACAAAGCACAAGGCATTATTAACTTCTTTGTGTTCGCGACAATGGCCATCACCTCGTTCAGCTCGGGCGCGTTGGTCACAACCTCAGGCTGGGACATTTTGAACTTCGCCTCACTCTTTCCCGTTGTCCTCATGGGAGTCGCCCTGCTCTGGCTGCGGCACAAACAGAATCAAGAAAAGAAACTCGCAGCGCATTAATAACAGCGCTTTAAAAAAGCGCTTTAAAAAAGTGCTTTAAAAATCAGTTGCGATGAAAGCCCAGGCGGGCGCCCACCAGGATGCCCGCCACGGCGACCACTGCGCTCAAGGCCAGTGTAGACAGTCCAGTCAGTCCTTGACCAATCGAACATCCCAATGCCAAAGAACCGCCCACACCCATCGCAATTCCGCCCGCGATGTAGCGCAGCATTTCCTTGGGCGAACTAAAACCCTGCAGATGCAGGCCTTTACGCAACCAGGCCATTAAAAAAGAGCCTAGCAACACACCCAACACCGCTGTCACACCAAAACTCAGCTTGGCACCCGTCGCGATCATTGAATACTGAATCGTCTCGCCAATAGGCGCAATAAAAGTCAAAGAAACGAGATTCACTGGCTCAAACTCGTCAAATGCCAACCAGCCCGTGGAAAACCAACCCGCCACAATCAATAGCCCCACCATGAAACCGGCAAACAAATCCTTTTTATGTTTGAACAGGTTAAGTTTCCAGAAACTAAATACAAACAAACAGAGCAAGATGAGGCTGACAACCCAACCTTGCGCCACGACAGGCAGGTCTGCGATGCTGCCTCCAGAGACTGCGGTCATTTGATTGAGTGTTTGACGCAAGGGACCCAGCACACCCGTCAGCGTCATATAAGCGGAAATGCCCAGACACAACAAGACCACGAAGGAGCGTAGATTGCCCTGTGCGCACAGCACCAAAGTACGCGCGCCGCAGCCGTTGGCGAGCATCATGCCAAAGCCAAACAACATGCCACCGACAGGTACTAACAACCAGGAAAAGGTCGGT
Organism: Zwartia sp.; assembly: GCF_049655405.1. Classification (GTDB taxonomy): domain Bacteria; phylum Pseudomonadota; class Gammaproteobacteria; order Burkholderiales; family Burkholderiaceae_B; genus Zwartia. The sequence continues at coordinate 105,862 of NZ_JBASJR010000016.1, read as the reverse complement.
CCCCGGTAAATGGATTTGCTCAGATCAATCCATTCAAATTGCGCTAAGGCTTGTGTCCCGATCACCGCGACAGCTAAAGCCAGAACGAAAGATTGCGCTTTATGAAGCGCGCCCGACTGCCAGTACTCTTTGAGAGCACGATTCAAACAAAAGCCAGATAATTGTCCCGTCGCGCCAAACAGCAGCCCGATCACGAGGCCTGACCAAACCAGTGTGTCTTGTACATTCATGAAACTTTTGTTCCCCAGGTGTCTTGAGCGATTGCGTTGTACCACGCCACACCGTAATCGGCCTCGCGTTTGCGGATGTCATCGCTTGCATCCCTGGGGCTTACACCGCCAGAGCCTTTGATTTCCACAATTTTACCTTCAGACACCCCGTACACACCGGCAACAGAAATGCCGTAATCCGGTCCGATCAGGCTGTAGCACGTATTCGCCCAAGAGGCTGTCGCTGCCTCTTTACCCGCTAGCGCACTGACAATTGCAGCCGCGGCGACCTTGGCCTGGGCATTGGCACAAAAGCCAGACTTTGGCATTGGAGCGGCAATCGTGGCATCCCCCACAACATAAATATCCGGCACTTGGCTTGATTCAAAGGACTGGGCTTGAACGGGCACCCAGCCGCTTTTATTGGTCACCCCTGCGCGCTGGGCAATCACGCCTGCAGATTGCGGCGGAATCACGTTTAGCACTGAGGCCTTATGTTTGACGTTAAATTCGGTCTCAACTATCAGATTTTCAGCATCCACGCGAATCACATTGCCATCTTTATTGGCAGGCACCCATTCGATCATGTCGCCATACAAACGCTTCCAGCCATCCATGAACAAAGTTTGCTTGGAAAAGTTGTTCTTCGCATCCAAGATCAAAATTTTAGATTTTGGCTTGTGTGTCTTGAGGTAATGAGCCACCATGCTGGCACGTTCATACGGTCCGGGTGGGCATCGAAAGGGATTGGCCGGTGCGACCATTAAAAACACCCCACCATCAGGCATCGCATCGAGCTGACGCTTGAGTATGAGCGTTTGTTGGCCCGCCTTCCAAGCATGCGGCGCCAGCTGCGCTGCGGCCTCATCGTAGCCAGACAAGGCATTCCATCGGATATCAATCCCGGGCGACAACACCAGCTTGTCATAACCAATCTGAGCTCCAGTCGCGAGCTTGAGTTTTTTTCCCACGGCATCGACATCCTGAGCATAGTCTTGAATCACCCTCACGCCGAGGCGACGCAACTCGTCAAAACCATGCGTCTGTGCATCAAAATCACGCAAGCCACCAAGATATAAATTGCTGAAAGGACACGTGTAAAACTGCGGGGAAGGTTCGATCAGCGTGACTTCGATTAAGGGGTTGCGGCGTTTGAGGTACTTGGCCGCCGTCGCGCCACCGAAGCCACCTCCCACCACCACGACACGCCCCGCGTTGCCTGAGGCCAAAAGAGGTGTCGACACACCGAGTGCGCAGGCACCTGCAAGATGCCCGATCGTCTTGAGCATTTGGCGACGCGTTAGGATCGGTATTCCACTCATCATCGTCTCTCCAGCTTAAGCGGCGTCACAACAGAACTGAGCTTGGAAAAATGCTGTGCAAGGGCCTCGATTTCAGTATCGCTATAGCCTTTTGCCAATCGATTCATGATGGTTGTTCCCGGTGGAGGCGACTCGGACTTGTAGGCTAGCATTTGCGCCTGAAGCACACTGGCAGGCCGACCAGCCAACGAAGGAATCCCTCCCGGCGAACGACCGTCCGTGCCATGACAGTTTGCACAGGCACCTGCCAGAATCGTGACATCAAAGGTCGTTTGAGCCTGCGCCGCGCCTGTAGGCGCCAACGCGCACAAGAACGTACTTGTACTCAACAATAGAACTGAAGAAAAAAACTTCATCATGTATGGGTCTCAGTGAGGAATCCACGCGGCGTTGCGAGCAAGCTTACGTAGTTGCGGCCATGAGTTCGCTTCTTTACGTGTCGCCGGCCACAACCGCAGTAATAACTCCGCGGTCGCAAAGGCATCCGAGGCGGCCTGGTGACGCACGGCACATTCGATGCCGAAGTGCTCCAGCCAATCATCGAGTGCGCGCGCTTTGGTATTACCACCCACCAAACGCGCGATGGGCTCGATATCGAGCCACTCATTGCTGAGCGGTGCTAAATGAAAACGTCTAAAGGCACGCTCAATCATGGCTTGATCAAACGCAGCGTGAAACGCCAACAGAGGCGCGTTACCCGCCCAAACCCTGAACTGTTCAAGTGCCTTTTCCGGTGCATGACCATCGGACTGTGCCTGCACACCGATATGATGGATCAGAATATTGTCCTTGCCAGACGGTTTATCCTGTCGCAGTACGATTTCAAAACTATCGCCGACTGCTACCTCTAACCGGCCCGTTGCAGGCGTAAAGCGTAACGCCACCGCTGCGATCGCCAGCAGCTGATCGGCTCGGGGATCAAGACCGGTTGTTTCAACATCGAGCATGATCCAGCGCTGGACCTGAGTGCGCGCGTCAACGCTTCGGCCGCCAAACCCTCTTAACCAACGACTCAGCTCAGCGAACATAATCAAGCTCAAGACGTTGTTGCAAGGAACGAATCCGCGACAACGATCCTTTTAAAATTGTCCGATCAACGGCATTGAGCGACTCCACGTCCAACGCATTCGGATTGTCTCCAATCATGCCGCCATCCAGCTGAATCGCCAGTCTCAAGGTCTGTAGATATTGAAACGCCGCAATCCAGGCAGAGCTTTCTTTTTTCGGCACACCCGCGACTCTGCCAAGTGCCGCCAGGCGCTCTTGCGTATTGAGCGCCTCGATGCGGTGTGCCAGTGCATAAATGCGCGCGATCTCCACCACAATCGCCGTGCCCTGAAGCTTCAGGTCAATCACCTGTTTATTATTGATTTTCTTAGTATCCAGACTACCTAACCAGTTTAACGGCACAGTATTTCGTAACGATGCTTCGGCCATCAGCTTAAGAAACCGTGGCGTGGCCGCCGTCATATCAGTCACCTCAGTGCGCAACTCTTTTAAAAGCTGATCGTTGCCGACCAGCGATCTAAAATCAAAAAAGATACCAGCATTCAACAAGTCTTCCGGATGACCATGTTCTACCCAGTGGGCAAAACGATTGCGCCACTCTTGCTGGGTCAGGCACAGCGAGGGATTACTGGCCATAATGTTGCCTTTACACAGCGGGTAGCCGCAAGCATCCAGCGCCTCATTGACCTCTCGCGCAAAAGCGATATAACGATCCTTGAGGGTGGCGTCGCCGCGCTCAACATAAATCAAAGCATTATCTTGATCCGTTGCAATCGTCTGTTCGCTTCGACCTTCAGACCCTAACGCGATCCAGGCAAAATCATCCAGATCCAGCCCGTGCTGATGCGCCAGCAACACCACCAGTCGTGCAGTTAGCACATCGTTAAGATGACTGATTAAAAAAGTCAGTTGACGCGCTTTGACCCCTTGTCCCAGCAGGCTACGAGCAAATTTTCGGATGTTGGCGGCACACTCTTGCAAGGCCGAGACATCTTCAGCCATGCGCACGGCTGAGCTAATCGTGTCAAAAGATAAACGCTGCAGGGAAAAAAGATCGCGCTCAGAGATACATCCCACAATCCGTCCCTGCTCCAGCACGGGTACGTGACGAATACGGAACTGAGACATCATGACAGCCGCTTCTTCGGCCGTGTCGTCGACCGTCAGGGTTTTGACGTTTTTAGACATCACCTCGCTGATCGGGGTGTCCAAACTAATGCCAGCTAGCGTGACACGACTCAGCACATCATCGCGAGTCAAGATACCTAAAATCTCGCATCCGTCCTCAGTGATCAGTACCGAACCCACTTTTTTTTCATGAACCAGTGTGAGGGCCTCACGCAGAGAGGTCTGTGGAGCCGTCACAATCGGGACGCGTCGAATCAAATCGCCTAAACGGCTCTCGAGAGATTGCTCGTGCAAGGCCTTGGAGGCCACACTGTTCCGCATCGCCTGCCTGGATTGTTCGAGCAGCATCCAGACTCGATTGTTGGCAAAATCTCGAAACGCCTGAGAGCGCGCGGAGAGTGTTTGAAGTGCCGCCGCCGGTAGCATTAAACAAAAGCAATCCGTCACCGCAGTGTAGGTGGCCGCGACCGGACGCGCGGCCAAACTCGCACTGACAGAAAAAAGATCACCCGCCTCCATCTCAAAGACTGTTTCGACCAAACCAGGGTTGACACGTTTGCCGGAGACACGACCTTGGCGAATCAGATAGAGAAAACTGGGGGGACCGTCCGCTGGCGCCAAGATGACTTCGCTCGGAGCGAAATAGGCCTCGCCAGAGGATGTCAGAAAAAAATCAACGTCTTCGATTGCCATTTCAGAAAATGGCAGACGTTGCATTAATTGTTGGCGAAGATTTTGAACCAGGCTAGGTGAACTCATCACAAACCTCCGTTGAAGTCTATAGCGTCCAAAGCACTGGGCCGTCAGCCTCGAAGGAGGACTGACGGCGTTTAAAACATCTTACAACTTCATGTGTTGCGGTAGCAAGGTTGCGAGTTCGGGTACAAAATAAAGTACCAGCACTGCAAAGACCATTAAGAAAAATAATGGTGAAGACACACGTGCAATATAAGGCAAATCGCGTTTTGTCATACCCGCTAGCACGAATAAGTTGAAACCCACTGGCGGAGTGAGCTGTGCCATTTCAACGACAAACACGATAAAAATGCCAAACCAGATCAGATCGATCCCTGCAGCTTGCACGGTTGGCAAGAGCACGCCCATGGTCAGCACAACCATCGAAATGCCATCTAGGAAACAGCCCAAGATCACGAAGAACACCATCAACACGATCACAAGCCAAAACTGCGACAGGCCCAAACTGCCAATCCATTCGGCCAATGCACGTGGCAAGCCGATATAGCCCATTGAGAGCGTCAGGAACTGCGCACCGGCAAGAATCAACGCGATCATGCAGTAGAGTCTGGTCGCGCCCGAGAGAGAACCTTTAAAGGTGGTCCAATTCAAGGAACCCTGAAATGCAGAGATAACCAAGGAACCCAGCACACCGATCGCAGCCGCTTCCGTTGCCGTTGCGATACCGCTGTAGATCGAACCCAATACGCTGGCAATCAACAGCAGAACCGGAATCAGGCTTCGTGACTGATAGACCTTTTGCCGAAAAGACATTTCCTCGTCGGCCTTGGGTACTTGGGAAGGATTGCGCCAAGCCCAGACCATGATGTAGCCCATGAACAACACCGCAAGGAAGATGCCGGGGAGAATGCCTGCAATAAAGAGCTTGGCAATCGAGACTTCAGCCGCCACCCCATACACAATCATAATGATCGAAGGAGGAATCAGCAGTCCAAGTGTCCCGGCACCAGCCAGCGTACCGATCACCATGTCATCGGGATAGCCGCGCTTTTTGAGCTCAGGCAAAGTCATCTTGCCAATTGTGGCGCACGTAGCCGCAGACGAACCAGAGACTGCTGCGAAGATCGCACAACCAATCACGTTGGTGTGGAGCAAGCGACCGGGCAGCTTGTTGAGCCAAGGGGCAAGACCCGTAAACAAGTCTTGTGACAGTCGGGTGCGAAAGAGGATTTCGCCCATCCACAAAAACAAAGGCAAGGCAGTGAGCGTCCAACTCGACGATGCGCCCCAAATGGTAATCGCCATGGCATCGCCAGCGGGTCGGGTAGAAAACAACTCCATCCCAATCCAGGCAGTCCCCGCGAGCGTCAAACCCACCCATACGCCGCCGGCCAAAAAGCCAAAGAGCGACACAATTAACAGCGCGACAATCAAAATATCATTCATTACGCTGTGGCTCCTGTGAATCAACCATCATCGCTTGTCCACGAATACGTGCCACTAGCAAATCAATAAAGGCGACCACAAACAAAATATTTCCAGCAGCCATCGTGAGCTGCGGAATCCAAAGAGGGGTTGCATCATTGCTGGTGGAAATGTCGTTAAACATCCAAGAATCCATCACCAGCTTGGAGCTAAAAATTGCAAGTGATAGTGCAACAGCTAAACCGACAGTCATCGCACCGATGTCGAGCTTTCGCTGAGCGTTGGGCGATAAGGCATTGAGCACCAACGTCACGCGGATATGTTCACCATGACGCAAAGTTGAAGCAAGCGCGAAAAAGCCTGCTGAGGCCATGAGATAGCCAGCATAGGCATCCAAGCCTGAAACATGAAACGAAAGCTGCCTGCTGACAATGCTCAAGAGCACCGTCAACAGAACACCGATCAACGAAACCGCCGCCAGAAATTCGGCGGCGGCGTACAACCTATCAAGAAGGCGTCGCATCGATTACTTTTTCAAAGCGTCAACAATAGCTTGGCCATCTTTGCCTGACTTTTTCAAGTAGTCAGCCAACATTTTTTGACCAAGCTCGTTCAAACCCTTGGTCAACTCTGGGCTAGGAGCAATGATCTGTCCACCGTTCTTTGTCCAAGCTGCCAAGTATTCTTTGGTTTTGGCTTCGGAAATTTTCCAGCCACGATCTTCAGCACGGGCACCGGCTTCAAGCACAGCTTTTTTAGTGTCTGCATCGAGGGCATCAAAAGCTTTCTTGTTCATCAAGATGGCGTTCTTGGGAATCCAAGCTTGTGTGTCATAAAACTTTTTGATGTACTCGTACGTCTTGGTGTCGACACCAGTCGCGCTAGAAGACATGTACGAATCGATCACGCCAGTCGCCATGGCTTGTGACAACTCAGCGGCCTGAATCGTCACAGGTTGAGCACCGACTAACTCAGCGATCTTGGAAGTCGCTGGGCTATAGGCGCGCCACTTCAGACCCTTCATGTCTGCGACAGACTTCAAATCACGATTGGTGAAAATGCCCTGTGGTGGCCATGGCACTGTAAACAACAGCATCATGCCTTGTGAGGCGAGTTTCTTTTCGAGGTAGGCTTTTTGAATGTTGGCCAATTTGCGGGCGCCAGCGTAGCTTGACACCAAGAAAGGCACACCGTCGAGCTCATAAATTGAGTCTTCGTTTGCAAAGTTGACCAGCAATACTTCGCCGAGCTGAGCTTGATTGCCCTGCACCGCACGCTTGATTTCAGGCGCTTTGTAAAGCGAGGCGTTGGCATGAACAGTGATGTTCAGTTTGCCCTTGGAAGCTTGTGACACGTCTTTGGAAAACTCAACCAAGTTTTCAACGTGGAAGTTGGAAGGCGAATAAGCCGAAGGCAGATCCCACTTAGTTTGGGCTTGAGCCGAAAAACCAGCTGTCGCAATCAGTGCGCCAGCGAGCCAAGATACAGTTTTACGCATGAGGATATCCTTGAGCGAATGAATCAGTCGAAAATCGACCACGGTTTATATTTGACGCAGCCTAACTCCGTCAAAGCACAGCGAGTGTATGCGTGACAACGAATTGTCACAATCATGGTATCACCCAATTGAGGGTAAATACCTAGGGACTAACACTTTTTGACGCGATGGGCGCAGTGTCTGTAAAGTGAGTGGATCTTGCATCAACATCCATTCAGGAACAGTTTTTATGTCAGCACCCTTCGCAGTGTTTGTGACCGCCATCGGCGGCCCCGAGGTTTTAAAAGCCCAACCGATTCCCATGCCCATTCCTGGTGCAGACGAAGTCGTCATCGAACAAACGGCTGTCGCGGTCAATTTTGTTGATATTTACCTGCGTGCCGGACAGCCACACTCACATAATCCCACCCCACCCTTCATTCCTGGCGTGAGTGGCATCGGACGTATCCAAGCGATTGGTAGCAATGTGCGCGACCTAAAAGTGGGCGATAAAGCCACCTATACCAATGCCGGCGTCGGCAGCTACTGCACGCACGTGGCGCTTCCGGCAGAGCGGGTCATCCCTGTGCCAGAGTCGCTCGACGACGTCCGCGTCGCTGCGGGACTGGTGCGTACACTCACCTCGCAATACTTGCTCAAGAAAATGCGACCACTCAAGCCCGGCACCCGCATTTTGGTGCATGCGGCAGCCGGTGGCGTGGGTCAGATTTTGGTGCAGTGGGCCAAGCGCCTGGGTTTGGTGGTGATCGCCACTGCGGGCAGCGAGGCCAAAATCAAGACCGCGCTGGCGCTTGGGGCAGATTTTGCAATCAACTATCGTACTCAAGACTTCGTCGCCGAAGTCAGCCGCATCACCGACGGGAAAGGCGTCAGCGTGGTGTTTGACTCGGTCGGCAAAGACACCTTTGACGGCTCAGTCAAATGCCTCGAGTCACGTGGTCTAGTCGTGAACTACGGCACCGCCTCAGGTCAAGTCGAAGGTTTTAAATTACAAGACCTGCACAGCAAGTCTTTGTGGGTCTGCCGTCCGACTTTGAAAACTTACGTGGCCGATCGCGCCGAAATGTTGGCGATGAGCAAAGAGGCGTTTGAGATCTTGGGTGACCCTTCGATTCGCCTAGATATCGACACTGTGCTGCCCTTGAGCCAGGCGAGCGAATCACATCGCTTGCTTGAAAGTCGAACTACTCAGGGTGCGATTGTCTTGATTCCAGATGCGCTTTTTAATACAAAGTAATTTCATTCATTTTTTATATTGACACCCCCAGCAGCAACCAGGGAAATAGCCTAGCCATCCACCTGGAATTTTTATAACAATTAGGAGAACAATATGCGTTTAATCAAATCAGTATTGGCGGGTGCGATTGCCCTGTCGGTATTTAGCCCGATGGCAATGGCCCAATACCCCGATAAACCTATTCGCATGGTGGTGGGCTATGCACCAGGCGGCGCCGCTGACAAGCTGATCCGTCCCATCACAGATCAACTATCAAAGACGCTTAAGCAGCCGTTCATCATCGAATACAAGCCGGGCGCAGGCGCATCGGTTGCCGCTGACTACACCTCCAAAGCAGCACCCGATGGCTACACCTTGCACATCACTGACTCCGGTCCAATGACGATCCTGCCGCACATGAAAAAAATGGGTTACGACCCACTCAAAAACTTCACTCCTATCTCCATGGTGGGTGAAGGTGGCGTTGTAGTCGTCGTCTTGCCAACTTCTCCAGCCAAAGACATCAAGTCACTGGTCGCACTCGCCAAAAAAGATCCTAAAAACTGGAGCTACGGCACGTCAGGCGTAGGGGGTGTCGGTCATTTGGCTGGCGAACAATTCAAGGCTGCCGCCAAACTTGATATCTCGCACATTCCTTACAAAGGTGGCAATCCTGCCATGACAGAACTCTTGGGTGGCCACGTGCCCTTCTTGTTCTCATCGCTTGGCGCCGCAGCATCACAAATTCAATCTGGCAAGATTGTGGCGCTCGCCGATACCGCGAGTAAGCGCAGCTCAATGTTCCCCAATGTCCCCACCATGGCTGAATCAGGCTTTCCAGGCTTTGACGCCACGATCTGGTTTGGCATTGTCGGACCTGCAGGTCTGCCAAAAAACGTCATGGATACTCTCGTCCCAGCCCTCAACAAGATCATGAAAGATCCAGCTGTGATTGCTGCGATCAAACGCGAGGGTTACGAGCCGATGGACTTTACGCCACAACAGTCCGCTGACCGCATCAAGTCTGACTTTTCCAAATGGGGCAAGACCGTCAAAGACGCGAACATCAAGGCTGAATAATAAAAAAACCGCTCTCAGTTGAGAGCGGTTCATCACAAAACTTAAAGGCAGACGCTTAATGCGTCTGTTTTATTACTTTGTCGCAGCTTTAAATTTCGCTGTGGCATCGTTGGGTTGATAAGGCAACGCATCGATCAGCGACGAGAAAGAGTCCTTGGCACTGAAAATCTGCTTTAAATCCAATGTGACATAGTTCGCACGATTTTTGTCGTTCGCGATCATGACACGGTTGTTGGTGAGATCCTTGATCATCACCCACTGTGTGTAATCCGAGACCGTCTGACCACCTTCGGTGCTTGACACGACACCGACAGGAATATCAACGTTATTCAATACATGCACGGCCAACTGACTCGCCTCACTCGCATTGGCAGGTGTCGTGGCTAAATGACGCAGGTAAGCTGCGCGCACGAAACGTGAGGAAGGTTGATAGTCGCCTGGCAAGCCAAGCAATGCCCCACCCTGACCGAGCGCAGTCACACTACCACCCCGATAAGGCACTGAAGCTTTGCCATCGTTGGTGAGTGACAGGTAGTTTCGCAAATTGAGAACATGCCAGTCGTAAGTGGGTGAATTGGTCAACACCTGGGCAACGTTATCGCTGATCACCATCTGACCTTTGACAAACTCGATAACAATGCTGTCGCCCGTGCGATCGGTAAAGACAAAATGCAGCCACGGAGGAGTGGGCAAGCCACTGACCTCTGAAGGATCAAACCAGACCTTGTACTTGGGCAGCTCGGCGCGGAGTGCTTTGACGCTGTCAAACATTCCCAGGGCAAAGCGACCGAGGTTCAAGATAGACACGTAGTCTTTGTCGCCAGTCGCAACCGTCTGGTACTCAGTAAAACCGGGCAAGAAATTACCACTCATACCTAAACCGGCGCTGTTTTGACCCTCTAAATAGGCCTCGGCGCCCTTGAGAATAGCTGGCATCACCGCGATAAACGCGTATTTTGATTTCAACTCAGTCCCAGCTAGTTTCATCTTGGCAGGTGCGGTCAAGGGCACGGCCGAACCAGCAGGCACAGACTTGAGCGTCCATTGCATATCGTAGGCCCACTCCATGGTGCGTCCGGCGATGACTGCCCCGTCCTTGGCGGAGAAATTGACCGCAGTGCAAGCACTCGCATGATGCGCAAAGGCGACCAAACAGAGGCCTGCGATCGCACGAGAAATTTTAGAAACTGAAAATTGCTTCATTGAGAGAATCCTTTGGACAACAATATGCAAAAAGAGACATGACACCGCTCTTTTTTAACATTTTCATTATGCCTCTAAAATCATAAAAGCTTTAGTATTTAATCCGCTCACTTTCGTTCCTTAAGGTCTCGACGATGTCTCTGCCCTCCTCTTTGCTGACAAATCTGCCCGAACAACTTTCGCTCGACCAAGAGCGTCCTTTTCAAGCGATCCGTCTACAGAGCCCTCTCAAAGGACCGCGTCTGATCGTCACTGCGGCAGTGCATGGCAACGAAACCTGTGGCACCTTTGCCATCGAAAGACTCGTCAAACAATTTGAACTGGGCGAGCTCAAGCTTAAATGCGGCGCCGTCACCTTTGTCCCCGTGACCAATCCAAAAGCATATCGCTTGCAACGCCGTAACGGCGATCGCAACCTGAATCGTCGACTCATTCCGACCGATACCCCAGCGCAATACGAAGACCATATTGCCAACTGGCTTTGCCCACTTTTGGCCGAGCATGATGGCCTGCTCGATCTGCATTCCTTTCAAAGTGGCTCACAGCCTTTTGCGCTATTTGGTCCTAAAAACAATCAAGAAAGTCTCGAGCCTTTTGCACACGCTGAGATCGAAGAAGCATTGGTACAAAGACTCGGCTGCTCTCGCTTCGTGTATGGCTGGTTAGATACCTACGCCAAGGGCATCGGCAGACGTGCTACCGAAGTGAAAGCAGGACGCTTCAATGCAAAAGATGTCGATATCGATACCCGGTATGGCATCGGCACAACCGAATACATGCGTTCAACCGGTGGTTGGTCCATCACCCTCGAATGTAGTCAGCATGACGACGCCGGTGGCCGCGAGGTCGCGTATCAAGCCATTCTCAACACCTTGATTTTTCTTGGGCTCCTTGAGGGACCCGCGCCAACACCTGCCCAGGATTTTCAGGTGTTGGGACTCTACGATGTGTACGATCGCTTTGACATGAACGATACTTTTGCAAAAACCTGGAAAAGCTTTGATCCCATCACGCAAGGCGAAGTTATCGGGACGCGTGCCGACGGCACAGTATTGCGTGCGGAGCAAGACTGCTTCATCGTGTTTCCCAACATCAAATCCCAGCCCGGTCAGGAATGGTTCTATTTAGCGCGCGCAGGTGGCCGCTTGGGACGCTAGTTTTGGCACTGATTCACCAACCATTGCGTGAGTACTTCTGTCGCTAACATGAAGTCTTCGGTGGCCATTGCTTCTTCGGGGTGATGGCTACCGTTTGGATTTCGAATAAAGAGAAAGCCAAACGGAATACCTGCGGCGCAAAACGCAGCCGCATCGTGCGATGCAGGACTGGGTAAATCACAATGCGGTAGGGACAACGCCCGCGCGCAATCTCTTAGTTGTTGCGTTAACTCTGGATCGGCCTGAGCCACCTCTGCACTGGCGCGGGGCCCTAAGTCAATCGTCACCCCCCGCTTTTTCTCCACCTCTTTGACAAGCGCGAGAAAGGCTGACTCCAACTCCATCAGGTCAGGCTGCACATATGCGCGCACGTCCAGGCTCATGCTGAACTCACCCGGCACTACTGTCAGCCCATGGCGTTCTGCATTGGTATGAAACTCCCCGACTGTACAAGCCATCAAACGCCCCTGTCGCTCCCATTCAGCCCACATCGCATCGAGGCCAAGTGTCAGATCCGCACCTGCAAGCGAGGCATCATGACGAAAGCGACGACCTAGGCCGACATGGCCATACTCACCTTTAATCCTGATTTTTGGATAGCGAAAATTACCCGGCACACCTGTACCGATGGCAATCGGAAAACCCGTCAGCGCGAGGCTAGGTGCTTGTTCGATATGCACCTCCATAAAGGCCCGAACATTTTTAGTCGATAAGTATGCATCGCCCCGCTTGACGGCCTCGGGATCGCCGCCGGCCTCAGCCAGATGGTCCGCTAAGCTGCGCTGCGTATCAATCCTGCGCGCATCCAAGGCTTCCGGCTGCAGACGGCCTAAGGCGCCACGACTCCCAATGTAGGAGACTTGAAACCAAATACTTTCCTCGGCACGCACGCCCATGACCACGACATCACAAGGAAGCTGGATACCGGCTTCTTTGAGTGCCTGAACGGCGATTAACCCAGACACGACGCCCGCGGCTCCATCAAAATTTCCACCACCCGCCACCGAATCAAGGTGCGAACCGATCACAATGGCCGGCAAACTACGGTCCAGACCGGGCAGCACCATATAGGTGTTGCACATAAAGTCTTGCTTGACCTCTAGGCCGATCTCGGTTGCGTACTTGGCTAGTAGCGCGTGCGCATAGGCCTCACCGGCTCCGTAGGTATCCCGTGTGACGCCGCCTCGGACATGATCTAGACTACCTGTTCGCAGCGCATCAAACAGCGCTTGCGCTTGTTCATGGCGTCGATCGATTATCCTCATGTATCCACCCTAGGAATAAATTGATTTGAATATTCTCGCACTTTTGATTATCGGACTTGGCGCTTCGATTGCGCCACTCGATTTTTCAGTCAATGTTGCGTTCCCTGCCATTACACAGGCGTTTGCGCTCGACACGCAAGCGATTCGATGGATACCGCTGAGCTATGTGCTGACGTATGGGGTGCTTGTCATCGGCTTTGGCGCGCTGGGAGACCGTATTGGACATCTGCGTGTCTTTAGACTAGGCCTGATGATGGGCGTCGTGGCCTTGTCGCTTTGCGCCCTCGCGCCGAGCTATTTGTGGCTGATCGCGGCACGGGTTTTGCAAGGGATCAGCATGGCCCTCACTCTGTCATGCGCTCCGGCACTCGTGACTTTTTTATACGCTGAGCACGCGCGTACGCGTGCCTTGTCAGCGTATGGCACGATGACCTCGATCGCTAGCCTGATTGCCCCGCTTGCAGGTGGACTGAGTATCGCGCTGATGGGATGGCCAGGCGTGTATTGGTTTCGTGTGCCGCTCGCGTTACTCGCACTCGCGGCACTGCCCCTCATTCAAAGACGTCTGCGTCATCGTCCGACTTTACATGCGAGTGTGACAGGTCAGACAAATCAAATCCATCACTCAGACCGTGGCATCACCCATCAAAAAGCCTCTACGGTATTTTTGCTTGTCGATGTCTTTAAATCCTCGCCGCAATTCGTTGCGATCAATGTGCTGAGTATCCTCGTGCAGATGGGGAGCTTTACAATCCCGCTGCTCGCGCCCTACTACCTCTCTCAGGTGGCGCAGTGGGGGCCTGCTCAATCAGGACTGGTGTTAGCGGTTTGGGCTTTAGGTATGCTGACAGGCTCTGCCCTCACCGCTCAGGTGGCAGGTCGCCTTGGGACGCGATACAGCGCCTTCTGCGCAGGCTGGCTATGTGTGGCAGGCTTGTGCCTGACAGGCTTGTGGTCACTCGATATGTCCCTACCGCTCACCTTTATGGCGGTTTTTGTTCACGGCGCTGGCTTAGGACTGTTCCAAGTGGCTTACTCGGACTGGGTGGTGAGAACCTTGCCTGTCCAGGCACGTGGCGTGGCGGGTGGCCTCACCGTCTTGACGCGCACCATCGGCGTAGTCAGCGCGGCACTAGCGTGGCTCTGGCTACTCGAGCAATTTCGCTTGGCTGCGCTTGAACAAGGACTCTCGGCCAGCGCAGCCTTTTTAAGCGGCTTTCATTGGATCTGCTGGCTATCAGCCGCCCTAATCAGTATTGCTCTACTTGCCAGCAGCTTTGTCCGCACGCGCTAAAACAAACCTTTGGCTTTGGCTGCTGCAATCCGCTCCTCGGTAAATCCGATTGAACGCAACACTTCGTCGCCATGCTGGTTGAGTGTTGGCCCAGTCGAACGGATTTGCCCGGGTGTGCCGGATAAGCGGGGAATGACGTTATGCATTTTGATTGTCCCCATCTCCTGATCCGGAACTTCCACGATCACCTCACGCTTTTGCACATGCTCGTCGGCAAGGAGTTGCTCGATGTCATAGACAGGTGCAGCAGTGACACCCGCCTGATGAAAACGCGCCAACATATCAGCTTGGCTAAACTTACTGATTTCACCTTGAATCGCCTCATCTAACGCCTCAACGTTGATGATGCGCTGTTCATTCGTTTTAAACCGTGGATCCTCAATCATGTCAGGACGCCCAATCGCCCGCATGGTTTTTTCCGTCATCGACTGCGTCGCAGCCGACATCGCAATCCACTTGCCATCCGCGCTCTGATAGGTGTTACGAGGTGCATTGGTCGGCGCACGATTGCCCCGTCGCTGTTGAATCACACCACAATGCTGATACTCGGCCGCAGCGGGTCCGAGAATAGCAATCATCGATTCATAAATCGATAGATCAATCACCTGCCCTCGGCCACCGTGACGCTCGCGATGAAACAGCGCAAACATCGTCGCGGACGTGCCATACAGCGCAGTTGTCATGTCCGCAAGCGGAAGCGGCGGCAAGGTCGGTGGACCGTCAGGCATACCCGTCATATGGGCAAAACCGCTCATCGACTCAATCAGCGTGCCAAACCCTGGACGCGAACTATAAGGACCTGTTTGCCCCCAACCCGAGGCTCGCACCAACACTAGACCAGGATTGATCTTGAGCAAGACCTCAGGTGATAGCCCCCAGCTTTCGAGCTTGCCGGGCACAAAACCCTCGATCATCACATCGAAATGCGGGATCATCTCAAGCAAAATGTCTCGTCCCTCCTGTACCGCGAGGTTCAGCGTCATGCTCTTTTTATTGCGTGCGTAAACCTTCCACCAAAACTCTTTTTTCTCAACCGCCCAGCCGCGCAGTGGATCGCCCTTGCCAGGCGCCTCGATCTTGACGACCTCGGCACCGAAGTCGCCAAGCAAAGTTCCGATGCAGCCACCCGCCACGAGTCTGGCTAAGTCGAGTACCCGGATACCCTCGAGGGGCAAAGGTTGCGAACCAGGAGTGGAAGGTGCTTGGGTGGTTTGTGAAGGTTGATCAGCAGCAGACATCGTCATCATTTATTCAGAAATTTTTAAGGTGCGCGCAAGGTCCAGCAGCTTCTGGGAGTTTTTAACCATCGCATAGTCGATCAGCTTGCCCTCGACGCGAATCGCACCCACCCCCTCAGACTCGGCCTTGGCAAAGCTCTCCACGACCAGTCGCGCATAGGCAATCTCGTCGGACGAAGGAGAAAACACGCCATTGGCCATTGCGATTTGATTAGGATGAATAACGGCCTTACCCTGAAAACCCAAGCCCTTTGCCTGACGACAATCCGCCTCAAAACCCTCGGCATCCGTGACGTCAAAAAATACCGTGTCCACTGGTGGACGAATCCCCGCTGCGCGACAAGCCAAGGCAGTTTGAATTTTGCCGTTCACCAAATGCGGGCCAACGTTAGACGTTGGGATCCCCAAATCGCCTGTAAAGTCTCCCGCACCAAACATCAGCGTGGAAAGTCGCCCGCCCGCCGCTGCGATTTCTTCGGCGCGCAGGACACCGCGTGCAGTTTCTAAAATCCCGCACATCGTAATTTGGCCGTGAGGCAAACCTTCGGCGCGAGATAACTCATCAATCATGGCGCTAGCTATGCGTACCATTTCGGCGGATTCCGCCTTGGGCAAGACAATACCTGCGAGACCGCCCGTACAGACGGCGCGCAAATCCTCGGCAGTCATGCCGGTCATGAAGTCGTTGACACGCACATACACTTGGCGGTCTGGTGACACGGATTTGACCAGCTGATTGAGCATCAGACGTGCTTTGGGCTTTTCTGACAAGGCCACAGCATCTTCAAGATCAAGAATCAAGGCATCAGCCGCAGACTGCACGGCTTTTTCGCACTTGCGGGCATCCATTCCGGGTGCAAACAACCAAGTTCGTATCGGCTTTACCAACGACATCATGTACGGCTCCTAGAAAACCCTCAATTATGTACCGTTTTATTCGATCTTCAAGTTGTTTTCGCGAATGACTTTGCCAAAATTCACCGAAGAGGCTTGCATCCACGTGGCTAGGGCTTGAGGTGTCATCGGAACAGGTTTGGCACCTTGCGCAGCAATCCTTGCAACAACTTCTGGATCTTTCAGAATCGCATTGATCTCTGTATTGAGCTTAGCGACCACCGGCGCGGGCGTCCCAGAGGCCACTAGCACCCCTTGCCAGCTGCCGCTGTCTGCTGCTGGCAATTTAAGCTCAGCATAGGTCGGCACATCCGGTAGCGACTCAAAGCGCTTATCCCCCGTGACCGCGAGAGCGACCAACTGATTGTTTTTGACATAAGGCAAGGTCGCCGTTGAGCCATTCACAATCACATTGGCTTCGCCCGCCAACACCGCATTAATGGCAGCCGAGCCCCCCTTGTAAGGCACCGTCACCCACTGGATGCCCCAATGCTTAGCCAGCTCAAGTCCGACAATTTGATTACCCGAGCCGACTCCCGCGTGCGCAAACACCAGTTTGTCAGGATTTTTCTTACCAAACGCTAAGAGTTCGGCCACAGTTTTTACCCCTAACTTAGGATTCACGGCCAGTAAATAAGGCGAAAAACTGATCATCGATACCGGTGCCAAATCTTTGACAGGGTTGTAAGTCAACGATGTGTACAAATGCGGAGCAACCGCCAGTGAGGAAAGATCCATCAATAAAAGTGTGTGCCCATCAGGATCGGATTTTGCGACCAGCGAGGCGCCCAAATTTCCTGCGGCGCCGGGGCGATTTTCAACCACAACTGTCTGTTTAAGCGTGAGTGATAACTTAGGCGCAATCATGCGCGCCAAAATATCCGAAGTCCCACCCGGGGCAAACGGTACAACGAGCTTGATGGGTTTGGTGAAGTTGACGTTGCCCTGTGCAACGGATACACCTGCAAATGAGGTGCCTAACACGGCCAGCATTGTGGCCAAAAGCTTACGACGGATCATGGTTGTCTCCATTAGGTCTTTTGTCTTTTTTATGTGGTTCTGGAAATGCAACCCTAATATACTGGTAAGATGAAAAGAATCAAATGGATCTTCGTGCTTTTATTGGCGCTTGTGACGGCGCTGTACTGGGTGAGTCTGACCGAGATCGAGCGCACACTCACGCCTTGGGCGCTGCGAAAATCGGTGCTGTACTACACGGGCATCATGTCTTTTGTCGCAATGACAGTCGGCGTGATCCTCGCCATGCGACTGCGCACGGTTGAGCATTGGGTTGGGGGGCTGGACAAGCACTACCGTCTGCATAAGTGGCTGGGCATTTCAGCGGCTTTATTCGCGCTGGCTCACTGGCTCAGCAAAAAATATAAATGGCTGATCGAACTAGGCCTGTTTGACCGCCAAGATTTTTCGACACCAAAAGGGACCGTCGGCTTTTTTCAGCACAATAATTTTTTCAAGCCTCTGGAAAACCTGGCAGAGGATTTAGGAGAGTGGGCACTTTACGCGCTCCTGTTGCTGGCCGTTCTCGCACTTTGGAAAAAGTTTCCCTATCGCTACTTTTTCAAAACGCATCGCGTCCTTGCCTTGATCTACTTGATCCTAGCGTTTCACACCTTGGTGCTCTTTGGCAAAATCGCTTGGCTCACGCCGATCGGGATTCTGGTGAGCGCGCTTCTGGTCGTTGGAATACCTGCAGCCTTGGTTTCACTGTTTAAACAAATTGGTGCCAGCCACCGCGCCAGTGGTGTGATTAGCCTGATTCGCTTGCATGAGGACGGTAAAGTCACTGAAATTGAGGTCACACTGACCACCCCTTGGGAGGGACACAAGGAAGGTCAGTTCGCATTTGTCACCTTTGATCGTCGTGAGGGGCACCATCCTTTTACGTTGTCTTCGAGTTGGAAAGATGACGCCAGACTCACGTTTCATATCAAGCAATTGGGCGACTACACACGCACGCTGAGCCACGCACTACATGTCGGAGACCCTGTGACCGTGGAGGGACCCTATGGAAAATTTGATTTTGCGGCAGATGCAGGTCCCCAAATCTGGATCGCGGGTGGTATCGGCATCACTCCGTTCTTGTCGCGTCTAGAGGCGCTCGCACAGTCACCCAAGCAAGCATCGCAACCGATCACACTCTTTTATAGTGCACGCGACTCAGATCATGCGCTCATTGAGTCTGTTAAAAACCTCACGCAACAAGCAGGCGTGCCACTGCACCTGTCCATCAGTGGAAGACATTCCGCACTCACAGCGCAAACGATCCGTGAAAACGTGCCTGATTTGATCGATCGCACAGTCTGGTTCTGTGGTTCCTCAGGATTTGGTACCGCGATCAAACGAGGGTTATCAAAAGAAGGACTGCCAAGTCGCCGCTTTCATCAAGAACTGTTTGAAATGCGTTAAACGAAACATGCTGAAAGAAAAAGAATCAAACAAAGTCGTGGCTCAATTTCGACTGCGGATCAAATACAGTGAAGAGATCGCTATCGGACCAGGCAAAATCGCCATACTGGAAGCCATCGCTGAAACAGGCTCCATTTCAGCCGCAGGCAGAAAACTGGGAATGTCTTATCGTCGCGCCTGGCTGTTAGTCGACCAAATGAATCAATACTTTAAAGACCCTGTTGTACACGCCGCGACCGGGGGCGCCCAGGGAGGAGGCACCGCGCTTACAGCGACGGGTACAGAGGTGATCAGACTCTATCGGACTATTGAGCAACAGTCTCAAACCCATTCAGCTTTATTGTTAGAGGCACTCGCTGACAAGATTCGCACTGATTAGTGGTCGGGATTCAGATAGGTCGGCAACGACACTTGAAACAAAGTTTCGTTTGCCTGACCTCTCAAAAGCTTAATGGTTCCCTCATGCGAATCCATGATCGCACGACTCAGCCAAAGCCCCATCCCCATGCCTTTTTCTTTGGTCGTGTTAAACAACTCAAAGATGGTTGACACTCGGCCGTCCGCTATACCAGGTCCATTATCACTGACCTCCAACATCACTCTTTTTTCCTGTTGGAAGAGGTGAATAAAAACATTTTTTTCGCCTGACACTCCTGCCACTGCGTCCATCGCATTGTTCATCAGGTTAAGGGCCACCATTTGGAGCTGATTTTGATCACCCATGATCCATAAATCAGGCTCGATATCCGCAATTAAACTGACACCGTGCAAGCGTGCCTCAGGCATGAGGATACGATGCGCATCACTCACCATTTCACTCATATCGATTGGCACGAACTCATTGGAGCCTTTGACAAAAAACTTACGCAAGCTCGATACCACCACCGCTGCGCGCTCGTTATCCTGCAAAATATGTTCGAGTGACGTCTGAAAGCCCTCACGATCTCCGGCACGACGATTCAGGGCCATCAATAATTCAGTATTGAGTCGAATCGCACCAAGCGGCTGATTAATCTCATGCGCGATCGCACCGAGCATCGTTCCCATGCTGTTAGCCTTGGCTGACAAGGAGAGTGTGCGCATCAAGGCATTCTTTTCTTCTAGCATTTCTTCTAGGGATTTATTTTTATTCCGCGTATCAGCCAACTGAAGATCAACTGCTTTTTTATTTTCAAGAAACTTTTCAAGTCGAAGCTGAATAAATCCAAAGTTGCCAAGTACGTAACCAATCATGATAAAAAAGATGCCGATGTACTGATCAGTCCCCTGTTCAAATACCCCAAAACCACCCAACTCCGTGGTGTAACCCAGCATCCTTACTAACAAACCGATCAGAATAAAAATCGCCATCCAGGCGATGAGCTTTCCGCCTTTATTTTTATGATCTCTGTGAATTGATTGACTAATAAGCAACAAATCCAAAGACATCAATACAAGAAAGCCGTGCACCCAATTCAGTCGATAAAACTCACTCGCATTTGTATAAACCAGCACTGAAAAGACAAGGAAATATATTGAGCCAACTGCGGCATAAATGAGCGAAGTGCGATAAATGTTGGACGATATTTCTAGGCGAAGAGATAAAGAGCGAAAGCAAAATCCAATCGCTATAAAAATATGCGCAATGTAAAAGCTAAATACATTTGGCACTATATCCCTGAGTCCTATCAGCAAAAAAGCCAAGCAAGTACCCAGGCCTCCGACACACCACCAATAAACTTGTCGGTCGCGAAACTCCGATGTCGCCACAAATACGGCAACGGGCAACAGAAAGAAAAAAAGTGCCAAAATCAGATAAAGCGACGCGATATCGATATTCAAGCGTAAGCCCTCGTTGCGAGAATCAAGTGAAGTAATATTCGTACAGTAATGGAAAAACGGCTGAATCGCAGCAAAAATTACTGATTGGACAACACAAATGAATGCCTACCTGATTAATCCCGCCACGCGCGAAATTCGTAACGTTGAACTCACTGAAGGCACAAAACAAATCGCAAGCTTGCTCAACGCAAAGAGCGTGGATTTTGATGAGATTGATGATGGCGGTGACCGTTTGTACTTTGATGAAGACTGTTTCATCAAGGCCAAACCAGGCGATGCGCGATTTAAAGTTGACAACCTGGCACCCGTCTCTGGTTCGGGTTTAATTTGCGGCACAGAGTCGCCAGATGGTGTACTCCAGTCGGTCAGCAACGACCTGGCTAGTCTGACTAAACGCGTGCAATTTCTCTAGACCTAGAGAATACGTTCGGGCGCAAAACGTAACTTAAACGTACTCCCCTCACCCACAACACTTGAAATCAATAATTGAGCGTTGTGGCGTGTCGCGATATGCTTGACGATCGCCAAGCCAAGACCTGTCCCACCCGTATCACGCGAACGGCTACCATCCACTCGGTAAAATCGTTCAGTCAAACGAGGCAAATGAACCGCCTCAATACCCGGCCCCGTATCTGTCACAGAAAATAATCCGTGTCGACTTGGACTCAATCCCCAACTCACCGTAATCTGCCCACCTTCTGGGGTATAGCGGATCGCATTTGAGATCAGATTGCTAAATGCCGAATGCAGTTCGCGTCGATCGCCGTACAAACCCGTCTGCGTCGTGACTTCAAACACAATCCGGTGACGGCCTGCAGAAAGTGCTTCTGCATCAATTTTAAGCGCCGCCATTTCTGCCACCACATCAAATTCCTGCATGGGCGCAAATGAAGTGTTGGCCTCAAGGTTCGCGAGCGTCAACAAATCCTCGACAAGACTTTTCATCCTGTAGGATTGTGTCATCATCAAACCGATGTAGCGGTTGCGCTGGTCAGGCGCGAGATCGATGGACTGCATGGTTTCGAGGAAACCGATCAATACCGTCAGTGGTGTTCGGATTTCATGCGAAACATTCGCCACAAAATCTCGACGCATTGCCTCAGTTTTTTGCAAATCTGTCACGTCTTGTGCGAGCAAGAGTAACTGGTCTTCTCCAAAGGGAAAGACCTGAATGGCAATCGTCAACTCATGCGCAAAACCCATCCGCTGAATCACGATGGGGTGTTCAAAACGACGAAGAGTCAGGTAATTGACGAAGTCTGGATTACGCACCAGAAAGCTGATATTTTGTAGATTGTCTTTACGAAAGCTGATGCCGAAGAAATTTTCCGCGCTTGCATTGCACCACTCGATATGCAGGTCATCGTCCAACATGACCACACCGTTAGGGGACGCTTGGAAGCCTTGGATAAAACGGTTGTGACGTGCCTCTAACACATGGATTTGCGCACGCGCATCCATCACAATGCGATCTACTTTTGAAAAAGCGTCACCCCAGGCACCAGAGGCTTTGGATGCGACCTTGCCAGCGTCTAGCAACGTCAATTGCTGCATACGCTCGAGATAGAAATAGCCCTTGGCAAGTGGGATGGCCAGCACAAGGATGGCGACCAACACACCGGCAATTGGCGCAGCCATTTCACTGACGATCCAACCCAGTATGAACGAAAGCGCGATTAGCGCTAAAAACCGACCAAGGTAAAGCCTCATGCATGCATACCGTCACGTGATGATTAACTACGAAGGGTCATGATCCGAAGTCACTGCGGTTGGGTTTCGTGAAGAACGATAACCGACGCCTCTCACCGTTTCAATATACACATCACACTTTGCGACTGCCAGAGCGACGCGCAGCCTTCGGATGTGAACATCGACCGTGCGCTCTTCGATAAAGACTTCGTTGCCCCAGACCTGATCGAGCAACTGTGCGCGAGAGTGAACGCGCTCAGGTGCACCCATCAGAAACTGTAATAAGCGAAACTCGGTCGGTCCAACAATAATTTCGCGCCGAGTTGAACCAGGCCACTCTGCGGTAACGCGATGGGTGACAGGATCCAAACGCAAGGCACCGAGCACCATCAAGTCAGCGTTGGTCGGCACACGGCTGTGACGTCGCAATAAGGCATTGACCCGAGCCACCAATTCCTTGGTGGAAAAAGGCTTGGTCATATAGTCGTCCGCACCGGCATCCAAACCCTGAACCTTGTCAGCCTCTTCACTTTTGGCCGTCAACATCAAAATTGGAATGCCTGCGGTGCGTTCATTGGCACGCAACTCTTTGGCGTAATGCACGCCAGACTTACCAGGTAGCATCCAATCCAAGATCATCATGTCGGGGAGCGACTCCCGCATCTTTAGATTGGCTTCTTCTGTCTGGAATGCTTGCTGAACCTCATAACCGGCATGGGTCAGATTGATCGCAATCAGCTCTGAAATAGAGAGTTCGTCTTCCACGATCAAAATTCGATGACTCATAACTTGTTTATTCCTCAGACGCGCGCTTTTGCAGCTCGCTTTTTGGGGAGTGTCGGATGTCATCGCCACCCACCACATAAATCACAAATTCAGCGATATTTTTGGCATGATCACCAATGCGCTCAATCGACTTGGCGATCGTCAGCATATCCAACCCGGTGGAGATCGTTTGCGGATCTTCAGTCATATAGGAGGTCAGTTTGCGCACAAACGCGCGGAACTCTTCGTCGATCTGACGGTCGTCCAACACGATCTCAACTGCGGCCTCACGATCGAGTCGCGCAAAGGCATCCAGGCTCTGGCGAAGCTGTTTAAGCGCCAATTGACCCGAAATAATGATCTCTGCAACGTTGATTTTGTGCTCCGCACCGCTGCGAATAATACGGCGTGTACGTTTGGCAACCTTTTCGGCCTCATCGCCTGCGCGCTCAAGGTTGGTGATCGCCTTGGAGATCGCCATCACCAAACGCAAGTCTCTGGCGGTTGGTTGCCTGCGAGCGATGATCTCAGTACACGCCAAGTCAATCTCGATTTCTTTGGTGTTGATCGTTTTTTCACGATCAATCACTTCTTTGCACAAATCGATATTCATCTCTGAAAACGCGCGTGTGGCGTCCATGATCTGAGACTCGACCATCCCGCCCATCTCCAGCAAATTGCTGCAAAGAGCTTTGAGATCGGTGTCAAATTGCGTCGAAAGGTGTTTGTCAGCCATGAAAATTCCCGTTAACTAAAGCCGCCCGTATCAGGCGATCAACCCACTTAAATCAATATACACGACACGGTAACCATTCAATATTTCAATTTGATGACGGCAGGGTGGCTATAGTCCGATGACCCCGCCATCCTCCCGCTGAATCATAATGGTCGCGGAACGAGGCCGGCCGGGCTGTCCATAGCCCTGATTGCCTGGCCATGCGCTTTCTAAAGCATACCGCTCCGACGTCCCGAGGGCTGGGGTTTTTTCACCCGGATGCTGAATATTGACAAATAGTATCTTTCCATCAGCCGACTCAGTGACCCCCGTTACCTCAGCGCCCTTGGGAGCGACCAAAAATCGCCTTAAGCGTGCTTCGCCTAGCGCAGCTCCCACAAAAGTCTCTTGCACCCCTTCCTGAATCTCGCCGCCAACCTGCATGACATTGGAAACAGTCATCTTGCCTCCATCGCCCAAGGCACCAGGAATCGCGGCCAACATCATGCAGTTGGTTTCGTCAGTCATTGCACCATCATCCGTCTGAATCCAGCAAATGCCGGTCGCTCGACTAAACCACAGGCCATCTGGCGAAGAAAAGGAATTGGCAGCCGTCAAACCAGACAGATTTGAACGAGGATCATCCTCTTCGGCACCAAACAAAAAAATGTCCCAATTAAACGTCTGGGCGCCAGAACGCAGGCCCTGATCGCGAAAACGCACAATATGTCCATGCGGATTACCGGATCTCTTTTTCCCGTCTGTGTCGTTGTAAGCGCGTGGATTCGAAGCATTGACCTTTGCCGGCGTCCGATTCGCAGCACTATTATTTGTCAGCGCGAAATAGACATCCCCATTTCGAGGGTTGACCGCGCCCCATTCCGGCCGATCCATCCGAGTCGCCCCTACCGCATCGGCCGCAAACCTCGCATGCACCAAGACATCGGCCTGATTCGCAAAGCGAAACGCTTCAAAGCCGCGTATCTTAGGATCTTGAATATTCAACTCAAGCCAGTCACCTGTTCCGTCCGCATTAAATCGTGCAGCATACAAACGACCCTCATTCAGGTATTTATCGCCCGCACGAATGCCGCCACCGACATCACTTGGGTCCCATTTAGCCTCCGATACATACTTGTAAATGTATTCATTGACGGAGTCACAGCCCATGTAAAAAGCGAGGGGTTCACCAGCAACTGGAGTGCCGCAAACAGCGGCTTCATGGGCAAATCGCCCCATTGAAACTCGCTTAACGGCTACCGACGTAGGTTCTAAGGGATCGATTTCGACATTAAAACCAAAAGTGTTGGCTTCTTGCCGGAAATCACCTTCCGGCTCGGACTCAAGCCAAGCCAGGTTCCAGCGGGCAAAACGGTTGTCCTGAGCCGAAACCGTATGCCATCCCTGACTAAACGCCTTTTTTAACTCTTTATTGAGAGGCTGTGAGGCCACCCCATAACGCTTTAAACCCGCAACCTGTTTAGGGCCAAGGGGAGATGAGTTTGCGCTGATCTGAAAATACTTCGCCCAATTTTCCTCGCACGTCAGATAAGTACCCCAAGGTGTTTTTCCATGACCACAGTTATTTAATGTGCCGCGGCTTGAACGGCCACTTGGATCAAACGCTGTTTTCATCAAAGTATTGATGTGAGGCAATTGGTCAGCAGAACCGCCGAAGAGCATAGGTGTCTCTGGTGTGATGCGTCGATTGAGGGGCGCATCCACCAGATATTTCCAACCTCGGCCATCTTGGACAAGCTCAACGACAGAAACCCCGTGCAGATTCATTTCCTTGACCACTTCGGTTTCTGGACGATGACCTAAATCCCAATCACCGAATTGGGTAAATTTTTTACCTTGCATGCCTGAGGAAGTTTGCCCCCGAGGATGCAGGAAATGCGCATCCGCAGAACTTTCATGATTGACACACAGCACAGCCCGATCGGTTGGCACGTCTGAATAGCGCCCTTTTGCATCTAAATAAAAAATCTCCATTCCATCATGATGGTCTCCCACGCGCCCCGTCCAATCGTCGACTTCTGCACCCTCATTGGAGTAGGCTGACACGCCCGACTTGAGCGGATCACCTGTTGCATGCAAAATTGTGTAGCGATACCCTGGTGGCAACTGCACATCATCCAGCAAACTTTTCCCAACGGCCTTAAAACCTAGTTGAGACTCTGCATTCGTCATCACCCCGGCGCTCGATGCGCTCGAGGTCACAGAAGTAGCGAAAGCGGATTGCAAAGTCTCGGGCACGAAACCCAACAACCCTAACCCAAGACCACCTCTCAACACTGTACGGCGCGACGGACTGGCTAAAGCACGCTGAACAACCGACTGAAAGCTTTCGTTTGACGTCATTTTTTTCATCTTTTGATACCAACCCTGTTCCGCAACGCGTTTGACATAGATAGCGACAGTACACATAGGAAACATGACACACGTGTGACAGGATTTCGTCATCAATTCTTCATAGAATCGTCACAGAACTGACATCCCAGTCTTTGATCATGTCGGCAATCTACGGAGATCCAAGACAATGCTGATCCAAGTCCCCGAACAGTCAGAATATTGCAGCTTTAAAAAGAAAAAACAAAAAAAACAGCAACTGAGCGTGAGTCTCGCCAAGAAACCCAAAGAAGTCAAAGCCGCACAACGCCTGCGCCATGATGTGTTCAGTCAAGAATACGGAGCAAATTTTCATGCAGCGACACCAGGTATCGATGCTGACAAATTCGATCAGTGGTGTGATCACTTGCTCGTCCACGATCAATCTACCAAGCGTGTCGTTGGAACATATAGAATTCTCAGGCCAGAGCAAGCCATCCAGGCGGGCGGATTTTATTCAGAATCCGAATTTGACCTCTCTGGCTTAAGCTCAATTCGGCATGAAATCGTCGAATTTGGCCGCGCCTGTATCGACCCTGAATACCGCAGTGGTCCTACATTGATGCTACTGTGGTCAGGCCTATCCGCACTCATCAGACAGAACAACTATCAATACGTACTCGGTTGCGCTAGCGTCAGCCTGAGAGATGATGGCGTCACTGCAGCCGAGGTGTGGCGCAGCGTGCGCGGACTCGTCAACCAAGTGGAGGGCTTTCGAGTCACGCCTCTGCATCCCTACCCTGTCGATCATGTCAACCCTCAGTTGCCTGCGAACATTCCTGCTTTGATTGCCGGCTATCTCAAGCTGGGCGTCAAAGTCTGCGGAGAGCCCGCCTGGGACCCCGACTTTAATACGGTCGATTTTCCAATGTTATTAACGGTCTCAGAAATGAACGCTCGCTACAAACAACGTTTAGGTTTTGAAGATCAACCTCTTAAAGAACAAGCGCTCAGTCAGGCAGAGTCAGTAGAGAACATCCCATTTTGATGTGCTCACCACTCTTGATGCCTGGCGCAAGTTCAAAACCGCGGGGAGCAAAAACAATGATGGTTGAGCCATGCTCAAACCAGCCCAACTCCTGCCCCTTCGTGCACGTTAAATCACACTCAATATTGTGATCACCTCTGTAACGGCTATTAAGCAAAATATTGAGCCCATGCAGTCGAATACTAGCCACTAGTATGGCCGCAACCGGAACCAGATAGATTTGATGTTGCGCGGAACCGATCCGCATCGAAATCATGGCCCGCTCATTCATACAAAACAATTTTTCTATACGACGCAATGCGATGGGATTGACGTTCCAAGTATCGCCGGAGTGATACACCACGCGATCAATCTTGCCCTGATAGGGAGCATGAAAACGATGATACATCGCAGAAGTCAGACGCAATGTGACATAGACCCCGCCTTCGAGGGACTGCGGATCAACAGAAGCACCTAATAACTCAGAGATCTTATAAGGGAACCCTTTAGCCTGAAACACTTGTCCATTGGTAATGGAACCGCACTCGCCGACAATGCCATCAGAGGGGCTCGTGACGACAGATTCATGAGGATCAATCGACCGTACTCCCTCGCGCAACTCCCTCACAAAACAATCGTGCAAACTTTTAAAGGACTGCTTTTTGGCCTCTGAAAGGTCGACATCCGTAAAAATCCGCCAAACATAAATAGAAAGATCTCTCACCCAAGGAATTTCAATCTTACTAAACCAACCCATCCATACTGTTGCCGTATGTCTTGGAATACGGTTGGTCAACAAAAAATTTAAATCCTCATTTGCAAAGAGCTTTCTAATACTTTGTGTGAATTTCATCATTTAGTCATTCTATTTGTATAAAAAGGAAGTCTCTCAGCCAGGACTTCAAACATGACTATTCTGCAGCTTGTGCAATACATAATTGTGACAATCGGTATTGTTTACTTAGGTGCCGCATTACTTCAAAGACTTCAACTTTCACTCGCGAAATCACCGGGCTTGGGTGGTCATTTAAGATGGGCTAAACGCTTTGCACGCGTCATTCGCAGTTATTCATACGACGATAAAAATTGGCTAGAAATAGATGGTGCGCCTGCGCAAATCGTCGCACAGCGAAAGATTGCCTTTCAAACATTAAGTCAAACACTGCGGGACAGAAGCCCCAAGACACTCTCCTACAGCGCTCAAGCTAAAACCATGTTGTCAGACCTTCAACTGACCAGTCGATATCGCGTACCCTTTCAGTATCGTGAAATCGTAGAAAAAAACCTCACGCTTGGCAGTTTCTACAGTGCAACAGAGGGTGTCTGGATTAAAGACCTTGATGGACACGCATATATAGATGTGAGTGGTTCCTACGGCGTGAACTTATTTGGTCAAGACTTTTATAAAAAATGCATCGAAGAAGGAACCGCCGCCGTACACGCTCTTGGTCCATATCTCGGAGGCTATCATCCGTGTGTGTTGGATAATGCGCGACGCATCACTGAAATATCCGGAATGGATGAAGTGACTTTTCACATGTCAGGCACAGAAGCCGTCATGCAGGCCGTCAGAGTGGCACGCTATCAAACCGGCCTCAAGAAGATCGTCAGGTTTACGAGTGCGTACCATGGATGGTGGGATGATGTTCAGCCCGGTCCAGGCAACCCAATGCCGCCTTCACCAGACACACTTACCCTGCGCGACATGCACGTCAACACCTTACGGGTGCTGCGTCGACGACGGGATATTGCTTGTGTATTAATCAATCCAATTCAAGCCATGCACCCCAACCGTGCAGCCCCAACTGACTCCATGCTTGTGGATGGCTCACGCCACGCACATTTCGACCGAGAGGCCTATACGACATGGCTCAAATCCCTCAGAGAGATCTGCACTGAACGCGGGATCGTGCTGATTTTTGATGAAGTCTTTATGGGATTTCGACTCGCGCGCGGTGGTGCTCAAGAGTACTTCGGTATCCGTGCAGACATGGTGACATATGGCAAGACCCTCGGAGGTGGATTTCCGATTGGAGTTCTATGTGGCAGCGCAGAATTGATGAAACGTTTTAAAAATGATCGTCCAGCGGATCTCTGCTTCGCAAGAGGTACCTTTAATGCCCATCCGTATGTGATGGGTGCAATGAACAGCTTCTTGCATCAACTTGATCGACCAGAAATCATCACTCAGTATAAAAAAATTGACGAGACCTGGATCGCGAGACGTGATCAGCTCAACAAACAGTTGAAAGAACACAAGCTTCCTCTGCGTATGGAGTCAATGTCTACGGTGTGGACTGTGCTGTACGACGTCCCTGGCCGCTTCAATTGGATGCTTCAGTATTACCTCAGAAAACATGGCATCGCACTCAGCTGGGTCGGTACGGGACGGCTTATTTTTAATCTGGGCTTTACCGATGCAGATTTTGATGAATTCTCACGCCGCTTGATCACTGCGGCGCAGGACATGCAACGAGGTGGATGGTGGTGGACACCTGAGGGACAAACCAACAAAGACATCAAGCGTTCAGTCGCGCGTGAATTAATCAAAACAATCTTCAATGCGCGACTGAATTAAACATCTTTACTTTGAATGAACGTGCTGCATTGGATCGATCAACTCCCCTTGCATCAAACGCAAGGGCGCTTTGTAATACAACTTCACATCATGAAAGGGATCTGTGATGATTTTAAGACCCCACGCCAGCGCGCTGACATAGTTGTCCTGGATCCACAATTGCAGCATACGAAACAACAACCCACCCACGCCTAAATACAACCACCATATGGCTGTCAAGCCAACAAAATCCTGATACTTCTCTGTGGGTACTGCCCAAATAAGCGCTTGAGGATAAAAATGGGCAATGAACGGAACTGATGCCCAAACACTCATCAACACAATTTTGCGCTGAATGTTGTAACCCACTTTGATGTCTTCTTTGTGAGCGTCTGTCATCTTGTTGACATGATCATAGCCTCGTGGCTCAAAGAAAAAATGGCCTGCCTGACGTGTAGTCATGGAAACCATCCATGCGACTAGCGAAGCGACCACTGGGTTAATAAACAACATGACATACGAAAATATAAACGACAAGGCACTGATTAAGTGCAAGCTTTGATTGATTCGGCTGTGGTGATACAAACGATGATCGTCCCAGCGTTGCTCAGAGAGTTGTCCCAAAAGTACTCGCATATACGGCTCCACGAAGTAAGGCCAATTGGCAATAAAGGCATGAATGAAAAAGCTTAATACTCAGACTTCAGGCCGTAGCGTGCACGCGGGATATTAATTTGTGATGACAAACGGCCAATTCAATTGAATCCACTGTCATCAAACAGTTATAGAGCTCCATTAGAGTGATTGTGCATGTATGCATAAGGACACTCATGACAGAGAACACTCAACAAATAGTGATTGATGACATTGCACATAGCAGAAAGCTTCATATCGATGTTGTCACAGAAACTTATCCTCCCGAAGTCAATGGCGTGGCCCACACCATCTCTATGCTGGTGAATGGTTTGAGGAAAAATCAACATCATGTCTTTGTCATCAGACCAGAACAAGATGCAGACCGACAAGATGAGCGCCGCAATGTGACTCAAAGCGATTTTCTTGTTAAATCACTTCCAATTCCTTTCTATCGAGAATTGCGAATGGGTCTGCCAAGTAAAAAAATCCTGATGAAACGCTGGAAGACTAAACGACCAGATGTCGTCCATATCGCTACTGAAGGACCATTGGGATGGTCTGCCGTCCGAGCAGCGCAAGAACTCAACATTCCAATATCCTCAGACTTTAGAACTAATTTTCATGCATACAGTGCGATGTACAAAATTGGCTGTTTAGAGCCACTCATCATCGCTTATCTGCGCTGGTTTCATAATGCGACAGACAAAACCATGGTTCCGACGGCAAAACTTAAAAATGAACTTCAAACACTCGGCCTGATAAATCTAGAGGTCATGCCGCGTGGTGTCGACACTTCACACTTTTCATCACACTTAAGATCAGAATCCCTGCGTGCTTCATGGGGTGCCCATCCTTCCGATATCGTTTTACTTTCAGTCGGCAGATTAGCCGTTGAAAAAAACCTGGAACTACTGCTTCGCAGCTACGAAGCAGTACAAGCCATCTCCCCGAGAACAAAACTTGTGATTGTGGGAGATGGACCGCTTAGAGTGAGCTTAGAAAAACAATGCCCTCACGCCATCTTTGCCGGGACGCAGCGAGGGACTGAGCTTGCTCAATATTATGCAAGTGCTGATGTCTTTGTCTTTCCTAGTCTGACGGAAAC
Source organism: Zwartia sp. (assembly GCF_049655405.1). Taxonomy (GTDB): domain Bacteria; phylum Pseudomonadota; class Gammaproteobacteria; order Burkholderiales; family Burkholderiaceae_B; genus Zwartia. The sequence goes on along the minus strand of NZ_JBASJR010000016.1, from coordinate 74,156 downwards.
ATTCGGCAATGTCACGATTGAAGCGATGGCGAGCAGCTTGGCCGTGGTGGCTTATCGACATGCTGCGGCAGGCGATTTAATCGAATCAGGTGTCAACGGGATGACTGTCGCGCCTGGGGACGAACAAGCCTTTATAGAGGCCGTCGTGGAAACAACGATGAATCAACCCCTGATTCATGGACTGGGACGAGCGGCAGTCGACACCGCACGTCTACATTCCTGGGAAGCCATTGTCCGAAAAACAGAACATGTTTTGCATGACCTGATGCGTGCACGGAACAAAAAAGAACCCTGTCACGATAGCTTCATCATTCCGACATAAAACCGTCATGTTGCCTGGACATAATACTTGTCATGATTTCAACCGAATTTTCAATTCCTGAACAACGTCATGAACGATACCGAGCGATCTGGATTTCGGATGTTCACCTAGGTACGCCAGGTTGCAAAGCAGAGTACCTGGTTGATTTTCTTAAGTTTAATGATTCTGAACATTTGTATTTAGTCGGTGACATCATTGACGGCTGGCAACTCAAACGCGGCTGGTATTGGCGACAAAGTCACAATGATGTTGTTCAAAAAATATTGCGTAAGTCCAGAAAAGGTACAAAAGTCGTTTATATAGCTGGCAACCACGATGAAGCGCTACGGCCTTTTGCGGGGATGGCATTTGGTGAAATAGAAATCGTGGACGAAGCGGTTCATGAACTGATAGACGGCCGAAAGATTTGGATCACGCACGGTGATTTGTTTGATGGAATCATCAAACATGCCAAGTGGCTCGCTTACCTTGGCGACTCGCTCTACACCTTTATCCTAAAACTGAATAACACCTTTAATCACTTGCGACACAAATTCGGTCTGTCCTATTGGTCGCTATCACAGTATCTCAAGCATCGGGTAAAAAATGCTGTTTCCTTCATCACGCAGTTTGAAACGATATTGACCGAAGAAGCGAAACGTCGAGGTTTTGATGGCGTGTTGTGCGGACATATTCATCGACCTGAAATCAGACTCATTAATGGCGTGTTGTATTGCAACGATGGCGACTGGGTTGAAAGTCTTTCCGCCATCGTTGAGACCTACTCTGGCGAATTAAAAATCGTTCACTGGCCCTATCGCGCAGCCGTCAGCAAACACCTAGAAGAAGAGCTCATTGCATGAACACCCCCCTGCTTGATGTGAAGAGTGTCTCAAAGACTTTTAAAAGCCATAGTTTTGGACGGCCTGCAAGCTTTAAAGCCGTCGACGAGGTCAGTTTTTCTGTCAATCGAGGCGAATCGGTCGCGTTGCTAGGTGCCTCTGGATCTGGAAAGTCAACATTGATTCGTTTGCTATGTGGGCTTGAAAAAATTGATGCGGGAAATGGCTCCATTTCAGTCGACACGCACTCCTTTTACCAAGGAACAAGCTTTGCGCCGGATATACGAGAAACTCGCAAATCCATCGGCGTCGTGTTTCAGCAGTTTAATTTAGTCGGACAGTTAGATGTCATCACAAATGTGTTGATTGGCTGTCTTGCAAACAAATCCGCAATCGATGTGCTGCTGAGACGTTTTACAGAAGCTGAACGCGTGGCGGCACTCGAATGTCTGGATAAAGTTGGTCTTGGTCCACAAGCCTATCAGCGCGCATCGACCTTGTCGGGAGGCCAGCAGCAACGGGTGGCCGTGGCGCGGGCACTTTTGCGCGGTGCAGAATTGTTACTCGCCGACGAACCTGTCGCCTCACTGGATCCCACCTCTGCAAAAAAAGTCATGGATGTACTGTTTGGGCTGACACAAGACCTTGGTATGACCTTGATCGTGAGCTTGCATCAAATCTCTATTGCCCAAACCTACTGTCACCGTGCACTCGGTATGCGCAAAGGTCGCCTGATTTATGACGGTTTGGCTTCTGAGCTCAGTGTCCAGCGTCTGCAAGCCCTTTATGGCGCAGATGCGCAGGAAATTGTGACAGACACCTTTAATAGTCCCCAGTCTTCTACCCAGCAGTTTTCCACCCTTATTGGTGCTTAATTAGGAGTTTGTATGAAATTTCGTAACCTTATTGTGTCCGCGTGTCTGGCCTTGTCCAGCACTGTGGCGCTTGCCCAAGAAGTGTCTTTTGGCATTATCGCAACCGATTCCGCCTCTGCGCAGCGCGAAAAGTGGGAACCCTTTTTCAAAGACATGGAAAAGAAGACTGGCTTAACCGTGAAATCTTTCTACGCGACTGACTATGCTGGCGTGATCGAGGCGATGCGTTTTAATAAAGTGCAAGTCGCTTGGTACGGCAACAAAGCCGCCATGGAAGCTGTTGATCGTGCCAATGGTGAAATTTTTGCCCAGCTGATGTATGCAGACGGCAGCTTCGGTTACGAAGCCTTACTGATCACACATAAGGACTCTCCTTACAAGAACCTCGACGATGTATTCAAAAATGCCAAGAACGTCAACTTTGGCATTGGTGATCCAAACTCAACCTCAGGATTCTTGGTTCCTACTTATTATGTATTTTCAGAACGCAAAGTAGAACCCCGCGCGATTTTCAAAACAGTCCGCAACGGCAGCCACGGCTCGAACATCCAGGCCGTCCTCGCCAAGCAACTCGATGTTGCCACCAATAACACTGAGGACATGGGCCGCCTCAAAGCGACTAAGCCTGAGCTATTTGAACAACTCCGTGTGATCTGGACCAGCCCGCTCATTCCAAGTGATCCCTTTGTTTGGCGCAAAGATTTAGATCCCGCCATCAAAGAAAAAATCCGCACCTTTGTGTTGGGCTATGCCAAAACCGATGAGCAGGAAAAAACAATTCTAAAAAATATCTATAACTACGGTGGCTTTAGAGCATCTAACAACGACCAGCTCAAACCTATTCGTCAACTTGAGTTGTTTAAAGATCGCCAGAAAGTGATGTCCTCACCCGGACTGAACGACGCTGAAAAGACAGCAAAACTTAAAGAAATTGATCAGGCTCTCGCCAAACTTCAATGAACCAAGATTCAACAAATATGAGTGCACTGGAGCGGGTGAAAGCCCGCGCCTTAGCTGGAAAACCCGGCCTAAGTTATTACTTAGGCTGGTTTGTCGCGTTTTTGATACTCGCCTGGGCCTGGAAAGGCGCCGAGATTCGTCCGGTCGATCTTGTGCGTGACTCCGGCAATATCGTCACACTCGCAAAGGATTTTTTTCCTCCCAATTTTCTTGATTGGCGGATTTATTTCAAGGAAATGATTGTCACGATCCACATCGCGCTTTGGGGAACATTACTAGCCGTATTGGCTTCAATTCCTTTGGGATTTCTATGTGCCTCCAACGTGGTGAAACCTTGGATCTACCAACCGATGCGCCGCCTCATGGATGCGTTACGCGCTGTCAATGAAATGGTCTTTGCCTTACTGTTTATCGTCGCAGTGGGATTAGGTCCCTTTGCTGGTGTGTTAGCCCTTTTTGTGCACACGACGGGAACACTCACCAAACTATTTTCCGAGGCCGTGGAGGCAATTGACCCCAGGCCGGTAGAGGGTATTCGCGCTGCTGGCGGCTCAAAACTTGCAGAGATCGTTTTTGGCGTCTTGCCTCAAGTTCTACCCATGTGGATTTCCTTTTGTTTGTACCGCTTTGAATCCAATGTTCGCTCCGCCTCTGTTGTCGGCATGGTGGGTGCAGGTGGAATTGGTGTGATTTTGTACGAAGTGATTCGAGGCTTTCAATACGCAGAAACATGTGCAGTCCTCATCATTTTGGTGGGCACAGTCACGTTGATTGATGTCGTTTCAGCCTTTCTGAGGAGTCGTGTGACATGAGCGAGCTTAAACCTGAGATCTCCTTTAGTGTCGGCGCACGACACCACTTACCTCGCCTGACAGGCGATCAACCGGTTGTTCTTTTGATGCACTCTAATGCCAGCCGAACACTCATCGAAGAGGTGCGAGTGATGTTTGGCTCGCGTTTAAAAGAAATTCTATATTGTCCAGATGGCCTCATGACTATAGAGCTGGCCGATCAGATGCGACTTCACTTTTGGTCCCGTCATGCAGGACGAGCGATACCGACACTCATCGCGATTGGTGGCGGCAGTACGCTTGATCTCGCCAAGTCAATGAGAATCGCGCTCGCGCCCAACACTTCAATCATGAGCGTGCTAGATCGTCCTTGTGATATCGATCACTTTATTAGCTGTCCACTTTTGCTGATGCCCACGACTGCCGGCACTGGAAGCGAAGTCTCCTCTACCGCGACGCTTTGGGATGTTCAACACGGTTCAAAGCATTCCTTTTATGGTTCAGCCGCGACTGCCGATTGGGCAGTGATTGATCCTGAACTTTGCCTCACCGCACCTTGGGTCGTCACACGTGACAGCGGTGTCGATGCGCTGGCACACGCGCTAGAAGCAATATGGAATCGACAACGCGTCCCAAAGGCATTTGCATTTGCCATGTCGGCCGCTCAACAAATCACACGTGCGCTTCCCGGACTCATTGATCACCCCCACGATATTGCGCTGAGAGCGGAAATGAGTCAGGCAGCACTTTGGGCCGGTCAAGCAATGGCCTTGACTGAGACAGCTTTAGTGCATGCCCTTTCTTACGAAGACACCCTTTCAGAGGGGCTGTCACACGGCGAAGCATGTGCGAGATGGTTGCCGCGTGTCTATAAACTCGCACGTGAATCATCCGAGGAACTCAGCATTTATCTTCGCGCCGCAATGGAACCCATCATTAGTGATGAGTGGGAGCTACAAGATTGGCTGATCAATCTAGGCTACAAACCTGTTTCACTGACGGATAAAGATCCAGGCATTGACGCACGCATTAAAGCAGCCCTCCTTTCACGTCGTGGCAAGAACTTTGTGACTGCGGAGCACATCTATGCCTTCCATTAAATACGATGTCGTGATTGCGGGTGCTGGAATTGTTGGTTTAGCGCATGCTTGGATGTGTGCCAAGCAAGGCTTGCGTGTGGCCGTACTCGAAAAAAATTCCCGCTGCACTGGGGCCTCTGTTCGCAACTTTGGTTTTATTACTATCACGGGTCAACGCGAAGGAAAAACTTGGCGACGCGCGCTCAGATCGAAAGAATTCTGGGCAGACGTGGCTCCCAAAGCTGGCATTCCGATTTGCCATCAAGGTCTTTTGGTCGTTGCACAGCGACTAGAAGCATTAGACCTGTTGGACACCTTTAAGCATACCGAAATGGGTGAGGCTTGCGTCTTACTCAGTGCAGACGCCATACGTGGTCGCTTTCCAGAAATTAGAGGCGAAGATGTACAGGGCGGGCTGTATAGCCCTCACGAGCTAAGAGTGGAGTCCAAAGACGCCATTGGCCAACTGACAACATGGCTTAGCAAGGAAATGGGCGTTGAGTTCTTTTTCGATCACGAGTTGCTAGAGATCAATCTTCCGAAACTACGCACAGCCAGCAAAGTTTTTCATACAGAACGCCTGATTTTATGTCCTGGCACAGAACTCAACGGAGTCGCTCAGCCCTATCTGGCTGAATATCAACTCACCCATACTCAACTCCAAATGCTGCGCATTCAACCTACTCAGCCCCTGCTTTTGCAAGCTGCGGTCATGTCAGATTTGAGCTTGGTTCGCTATGCCGGCTATACCGGTCTAAATTGTCATCAGGCTCTTTTAGCAAGGCTCAAAAAAGAAGAGTTGCCCTGTCTCGAGGCGGGCATTCATCTCATCGTAGTGCAAAGCGAAGATGGCAGCCTAGTCGTAGGTGACTCGCATCATCCAGTAGGAGATGTCGAACCCTTTGCTCAAGACGCTGTCGATGCACTCATTATTGAGCAGCTCCGCCGCACACTCAAACTCGACGATTATCAAATCACGCACCGCTGGACAGGAAAATACCCAGTTGGACATGCTGATCAAGATGCACTCATTTTGTCTCCGGATCCAAACATCCGCGTTGTGAGTGTCATTAGCGGAACGGGTGCGAGTACCGCCTTTGGTCTTGCCGAAGAAGTTATGCAGCAATGGGGATTTTAAAATGAGCAATCATATCTACAAACATGCCAGCATCAGTGCGGTGGTATTCGACTGGGCCGGAACGATTATTGATTTTGGCAGCCATGCGCCCATGCAAGCCTTCGTTCGTCTGTTTGAACAATACGGAATTGAGCTCACGATTGAAGATGCCCGCGGTCCGATGGGTTTACCCAAATGGAAACATATCCATACGCTTGGCAACTTACCTCATATCAGCCGTCAATGGGAACAGAAATTCAATCGTCCATTTTCTGATTCCGATACAGACGAACTCTATGCCATTTTTACACCGATGAATGCAGCTTCTGTCGCGCATCATTCAGAACTCATCCCCGGATTCCTGGATACCCTTAGCCTGCTGAGAGCCCAAGGAATCAAAGTTGGCAGCACGACGGGCTATAACCGCGAGATCATGAATGTCGTGTTACCGCTTGCCAAGAAACAAGGCTTCACGCCAGACAACCTCGTATGCGCTGACGATCTGCATGAGTCCCGCCCAAGCCCGTTGGGGATGTATAAATGTTTCCTTGATTTGAATGTTTGGCCTGCAACGTCAGTGATCAAAGTCGATGATACGGTACCCGGCTTGCTTGAGGGCTATCACAGCGGCTGCTGGACCGTCGGCGTGATCGCAAGCGGCAATGAAGTTGGCATGACACATGAGGAGTGGATGAGCCTGTGCGAAAAGGAAAAAGAATTGATTCGTTCGCAGGTTTCTGAAAAGCTTGCTTCAGGCAAGCCTAACTTTTTAATCGATACCGTCGCTGACTTGCCCGATATCCTGACCAAGATTGATGCGCTACGCTTAAAATCTCATTACGCTTCAGCTGAATGAAACAAATTGAATGTCTTTTTAGTGACCAAAACAAACGCCCCCGAAGGGGCGTTTTTACATCCAACTCAAACGCTGACAATTAATCAGGTTTGATGTTGTTTTCTTTGATGACCTTGGACCAGCGATCCATTTCGGATTGCGTGAACTTGGCGAGTGCCTCAGGCGTGCTGGCCTTGAGGTTCATGCCTTGCACTTCCGTCAGTTGTTTATTGACGTCAGGCTGCTTGGTAATTTTGACCATTTCAGCATTCAGCTTGTCAATGATCGCCTTAGGTGTACCGGCTGGCGCATAGACGGCCCACCAGGCTTCGGCTGAAAAGCCCTTAAAGCCCTGCTCGGCCATCGTTGGCACATCTGGCAGTGATGGTGCACGCGTTTCGCTGGTCACAGCCAAGGCACGCATTTTTCCGCTACGGATGTGATTGCCCAACACTGCGATTGAACCAATACCACCATCAATCTGGCTGCCCATAATGTCGACGGACATTGGACCACCACCCTTGTAGGGCACGTGCACGACTTTAAATTTGCCGTCTTTCTCAAGCAATGTCATCGCTAGGTGACCCAAGCTACCGCTACCCACTGAACCGTAGCTCAATGTGTCGGGCTTAGCTTGTGCCGCTTTTACGTAGTCTGTAAAGTTTTTGTATGGTTTGTTGGGCGAAGTGGCAAAGGCCATCGGTGCCGTACCCACCAACATCACAGGCGTCAAATCCTTGATGGTGTCATAGGTCATCTTTGGCAACAGATAAGGGTTTGTTGCATGCGTATCAAAGACAAACACAAACGTATAACCATCAGCAGGCGCTTTCGCAACGTACCCTGTTCCGATTGAGCCCGAGGCGCCTGTACGGTTTTCAACGATGAACTGCTGACCCAGGGCTTCGCTGAGCTTGGCCGCAAACATGCGGGCTAGTGGATCAACAGAACCGCCTGGAGGAAATGGGGAAACAAAAGTAACGGGCTTGGTCGGCCACTGTTGTGCGGAAGCGATGGGGGACGCGGCGACTGCCAGCACTCCGAGAGCGAATCCTGCGTGACGTATCAGTTTGTTTAACATTTTTAATTCCTTGCTAATTTAATTTGAAAACGCTATCAGCTTTCTTGATTTGTTAGTTTATACCCATAAGACAGTATGACGACTCCCGATAAACCCTAGGTTTCACACCAACTTTTCTAGACTCTTTGCATAGACCACTGTCTTGTTCACAAACGCTTCGTGATTATTTTCGACTGCATCCAACTCGTACAAATAATTCACCATCAAGCTACTGGATTGCGCGACGCCCTTTTTAGACAGGTCAGCGGCCCAATTAATGTTAAAGAGCTGCGCGCCATTTGAAAGATGGAATTTCGCGACCGCATCTCCCTCTTTTGTGCAAGTCACCTGCGTCAGATACACAAAACACAAGCGCATCAACGCCACTTTTTCTTCTTCACTAACATTGAGGCTTGTCCAACCTGCCGCGAGGGTCTTGGCCCATGGCTGACCTTTGCCGCGTAAAAGTTTAAAGGCCTCCTCGACCTTGGCACGTTTGGCTGGCGTCAAATCAAACTGCTCAGCTTGAACACCTGAGTCCAACCATTTTGTAAAGCCAGGAATCGGCGACAAAGTACAAAAAGTTTTCACCGACGGAATTTCTTGCTGAATTCTTTCAGCGACGCGTTTAATCAAAAAGTTGCCGAGCGAGACACCCTTGAGACCGGGCTGGCAATTACTAATCGAATAAAAGATGGCTGTCTTAAATTTCTTGGCCTCAAGAGTCTCGGCCTTTTTGTCGAGCAAGGTGCCGACCTCACGTGCGATCGTGGGTACCAGCGCCACCTCGACAAAAATAAGAGGCTCGCCAGGCAGCTGGGGATGGAAAAATGCAAAACATCGGCGATCCGGCTGTAAACGTCTGCGTAAATCGTCCCAACCATCGATCGCATGCACGGATTCGTGCTTGATGATTTTTTCCAGCAAGATCGCTGGTGAAGACCAGGTAATCTCATGAAGCTCTAAGAACCCGGGATTAAACCAAGAGCTAAAGACATGTTGTATGTCAGTATCGACCGATTTCAGTCCTGGATGCGCTTTTAAGTGCCCCAGTAATCTTTCGCGCATTTGAACGATAGAGTGCGTACCACCGATGGCGCGATTTAAGCGCCTCAGTAATTCTTGGCGTGCGGGTTCAACCGTGTGAAACAGATTGCTCAAGCTTGCATGGTCAGGGCGGTCTGAGTAACGCTGTGCCGCTGCGAGCACCGCAGTAGGATCAGGGTTGAAACTAACCGCCATAAACTCAAAAAAACTGAGTTGTTCCGCCCGATCAAGACCGTGAAAGGTTTCCAAGAGCTTGGACGCCATGCTCTGGGCATTGGTTTCGCCCTTTTCAGAGAGTAAGTTCAAGGCAGTTTTTTTAGCCGTCTCAAGCGACCGACCTTTGATAAACCGTTCAAACATATAGCATTTCTCCTATGTTGCGATTGAATTCAAGTTAACATGATTTTTTTGTTCTCTGTTTATTTTGGACTCGTTTGCAGACAATTCTCCGACCGCTATCCGCGTGGATCAGGCATGACATGAAATCAAGGATCAGAAACAGGCTTCAGTTATTTTCATTTTGGATGCTGATTGTCCTGGGATCCCTGAGTACGCTTGTCTGGAGCCAAGCGCTCTGGGCTCAGCACACCATTCAAAAAAACGCCGCGCCCGTCTATCTCGGCTTTGATGGAGCCTATGGTCAAAAAACCAGTACGGCCGCAGCCGCCATTGAATTTGGACTCCGCAGCGCGATTGAGGATATCAATGCAGCAGGTGGCGTACTTGGTGGACGCCCACTTGAACTGTTGACGACTGATAATAAAGGCGTCACCGCGCGCGGCAAAGATAACTTCATCGACTTAGCGCAAAAAAAGATCTCGTCACAGTATTTGGCGGAAAATACAGCCCCATCATTGTTGAGTCATTAACCGAAGCACAGCGACTGCGCGTCCCCCTCATCAGTGTTTGGGGCTCAGCCGATCAAATTACCGAAAGTGGAGATCACCGCTCTTATGCCTTCAGGGTGTCACTTAAAGACAGCTGGGGTGTGACTGCGATGCTCAAAAGAATCACCACGCAACTGAAGGTGCAGACAGCCTGTGCCATGCTACCCAACACGGCATGGGGTCGCTCCTCGGACGCTGTAATCAAGAGTCAGGCCTCCGATCTCGGGCTCAGTGTTCCAGTGACGCACTGGTACAACTGGGGTGATCGCAGTTTCGAAGCAGCCTATTCGAAATGTTTAGTCAACGAGGGTCGCGCCATTTTATTTGTCGGTAACGAGCAAGAGGCCGCCATACTGATTAAAGAAATTGCGCGTAGACCAGCGCCCGAAAGGCTTCCAGTGGTGGCCCATTGGGGGACTGCCGGGGGCATTTTGCATGAACTCGTCCGCGAGGACCTCAAAGCTGTTCGCTTCGAAGTCATCCAGACCTTTACTTTTGTAGGCAATCAACGCCCGCTCGCCCTCAGGCTCGCCCGTGCAGCACTCAAAGAAAATGGCTTGAGCAATGTCGCTGACATTCCGAGTCCTGTCGGCGTGGCCCAAGCCTACGATGCCGCGCGACTCGTCGCCATGGCGATTGATCTCGCCCAAAGTACGCGCGGCGAGGATGTCCGTGCGGCACTTGAAAAACTCCCCACCTATGATGGTGTCATCAAAAAATATGCGCCAGCCTTTACCCCCACCCGTCATGACGCGCTCGATGCGTCTTCCGTGATTTTTGTCAATATCACCCCAGACGGGGCACTGGTCCCGATAGAGTGAAATGACACGATCGACAAACTCACTTCAGTATCAGATAGAAAAGAAACTGATTTCAATCGTCGGGTGGTCTCTCTCGTTGATGGCGCTTGCCGTACTCATCATTGCCATAGTGAGCCTCTATATCTACCGTGTCAACAAACTCGAACATGTGCAAGAACTCGTGATCACCAAAGTGGGCACTGAAGTCTCGGGGACGATTCGCGATACGACCGCGCTAGCAGAGTCCTCTTTACTCTGGACAGCACTCACAGACTCTAGCGGACGCGAAGCCTACCTCGAGCCGTTATTGAAAAAAATCAATCAAAGTACCATTCATAAAATTGAATTGTTGGACTACCGAGGACGACCTGTCATCCATAGCCATAGTGTTGATATGAATAACCCTAAGGTGCAACAACTGATTACTCAGTCAGTCCAGACCAGCCAGTCAAGATACGCAATCGAAACGACTGAGAGTGGTCAAAGCACACTATTGACAACTCTCGTTGTGAATGCGCCTTTTGTCGACACCCCGCTTGGCTTTCTTCTGATTAGTTTTGATTTAAATAAACTCATTGAGACGATGGGCCTGCCGCAAGATGTGACCGTTGATCTTAGCACCCAAGAAAAGCTGTCGAGTTCCCCAAAGCAAGGCCTTTGGATCCAGCAAACCAAAGCGGACTTTCTAGTCTCAGGCCGAAGCCAGTCTCTGGCGCTACAAATCTCGGTCAGACAATCTGCGCTGTATTCTCTTTTCGTAATTACTTCTTGTTTTGTGCTGATGTTGTTAGCCGGCGGAGTGTTACTACACAAGCTCAGAAAATGGTCACTTGCCTTTGCGCGCACCACCACCGCTCGACTAAACGCACTGCTTGAGCAGGCAAGAGATATCGTAGCAGGCAAAGAAGTCACGATTGCCAAAGATAGTCAACAAGATGAAATTTCTTTGCTTTTCCTCTCGCTACAACAAATTTTGAGTGCGCAACAACTTTTAAATAAGCAGCTGTCGACCTTTTCAAGAATTTTTGACAATGCCGCCGAGGCCATCATGGTCACGGACATGAACGGACACATCCTTGATGTCAATCCAGCCCTGCTCAAAATGACGGGCCATACGAAATCCCACCTGCTTGGACAGCAGTCGGGCATGTTGTACAGGGATATTCATCAATCGCCCGCGGGAGAAACGATTTCTCAAAGTCTCATTTCACAAACTGTCGATCGTGTTGGCGAGTGGCGTGGCGAAACTTACTTTAAAGACGTACAAGGTCGTCTCATACCCGTCATGCTGTCGGCGTCAAGGTTACGTTCAGAAAATGGTCAGAACTTAGGAAATGTCGCACTGTTTTCGGATATCAGTCCACTGAAAAAAGCAGAAATCCAACTACGAGAGCTGAGCTATAACGATCAGTTGACCGGATTGCCGAACTACCGGGCATTTGTCGATCACATTACCCCATTGTTCACACATCCAGATAAGGACTTTTCTTGTGCGTTGATTTTTATCGACCTTGATAATCTCAAGATGATCAACGACAAGTACGGACACGAAGAAGGTGACCTGGCGATCACCAAGCTGAGCGAACACCTGACAGCATGTTTGCCTGCAGGTACCTTTTTATGCCGTCGCTCAGGCGATGAATTTATCGCGCTGATTCAAGACACACAACACATACCGAATCTGGTGCGAAATTTGCGTCAACTTGTCCATACCTTTACCTTGGATGCAGGTATCAGCGAACCACGCTTGATTCATACAAGCTTCAGTGCGGGTGCCGCGACATATCCAGGCGATGCTCAAGAGTTAAACGGTCTGCTCACTGCGGCAGATATGGCGTTGCGCGTCGCCAAAGAAACTGGGCGCTCACAGCTGGTTTGGTATAGCAAGAACATCCAGGCACGTGCACAACGTCTGAATACGATCCATGAAAAGCTCATGCATGCGCTTAAGCACGGGCTGATTGTTCCCTACTATCAGCCCTGCGTCGAGCTCGCCACGGGTCGAATTATTGGTTTTGAAGCCTTGGCGCGCTGGACGGACGCAGAGCTCGGGGCAATGTCACCCGAAGAGTTCATTGCCATTGCAGAACAAACAAACCTGATCAACGCAGTGACTGTCACAATTTTGAATAAAGTGATGGCGGACAAGCCCTTTATCAACGCACGCTTTAAAGACGCAACGATTGCGGTCAACATTTCTCCGCACTTTTTTGTCAAACAAGAAATTACGACATTTTTTGCAAACCATTTGGAGAGAGATGTCGATTGTCTAGATGGTATTGTGTTGGAATTGACAGAGTCTGAGCTTTCACAGAGCCCTCAATCCATTCAGCTGCATATGCAGCTGCAAATGCTGATTGGCATGGGATTAAAACTTGCAATCGATGATTTTGGAAAAGGCTACTCCTCCCTCTCGCGACTAGGCAGCCTGCCCTTTCATAAGCTTAAAATCGATCGTGATTTCGTGCGGGATATCGAAGATCAAGCCAATCAAAAAATCGTTAAAAGCATTATTGCGCTCGGAACCTCGCTCGGCCTGGAAATTATCGCAGAGGGCGTCGAGACAGAATTGCAACGCGAAGAGCTGATCAGTAATGGCTGTCGTCTTGCACAAGGCTATCTGTTTTCAAAAGCCTTGCCTTTGGTCGATATTTTAAAACTCGAGCACATCATTGCGTCGCACCAACCGGATTAAGTGCATGGCAGTGCAACATGTATGCGTGCAAAAGCTTACAAGATGCGCTGACGGATACAGTTGCGACCTGAGTGCTTGGCCTCGTATAACGCCTCGTCCGCTGCGCGATACAACTGCTTAAGATCAGCCCCTTTCAACTGCCTGACTGTCGCAATGCCAATACTCACGGTGATCGGAACGGTCAAGACTTTACCCTCTCTGACAACCACAACAGGTTCACTTTCCGTCGCGATACGAATTTTCTCAGCAACCAAACTTGCATTTTTAGCTTGTGTTCTGACTAACACTGCAGTGAACTCCTCACCCCCGAGACGCGCCAGCATATCCGAAGAACGGATTTGTGCAGACCAACGACGCGTCAAGTTTTTAAGCACCTCATCACCAATCTCATGGCCCCAGGTATCGTTAACAACTTTAAAGTGATCAAGATCCATCATTAGCACAGAAATAGGTGCGTCAAGCACATCATGCTGTCGCTGCAGTTCCTCGAGAAACTGATCAAGTGCACGTCGGTTCGCAACGTGCGTCAGGTGATCCAGATTCAAATCCGTGCGCAACGCATTGTTCATATGTTCAAGAGACTCTCGCTGTTTACGCTCACGCTCAAAACGTTCGGAAATCTCAATGGCCCGGGTGATATCACTAAATAACGCCGTGTAATGGAGTACTTTTCCCCACTGATCGCGATAAGGAATAATGGTCGCATTGACCCAAATCAAGTGACCACCTTTTGTTTTATTGCGAAAGGTCCCCTTCCAGATATCACCGCGCACAATCGTTTCCCAGAGCACCTGATAAAACTCGGCAGACTGCATACCACTGTTGAACATTCGATGATTTTGACCGATCACCTCTTTGAGTGAATAACCGGTCATATCCAAGAATGGCACGTTGGCCTCAACGATCAACCCATCTAAATCCGTACGCGTCATCATGACATGTGCAGTGATACCTCTGAGCAAATTACTTGAATAAGTCACTGCCTTTTCATAACGTCCATACCAGCCGTAAACCAACCAAAACAGTATTGAAAAGACCAGCATCAAACCCAGCGCAAGTTCGCGCATCTCATTTTTTTCTTCTTTTAAAGGGGCACTCTGTATTTCACGATTCGAGATCGTGACAAAGATCTTGGGCTGTTGACTGGAAGTTCGATACACCACCAGAAACTGATTATTTTTCCCAAAATAAAAATGACCGATTTGTCTGCTTTCTATGCGTTTAAGCAACTCAGCGCTTAATTGACGGTGATCAATCTCTTGCGGATGATAGGACAGCAAGACCTTGCCCCTATCGTCAAACAAAACAATCTCGGTGTCATCATTATGGCTAATCCGTTGCCACAAATTTTCAAACAAACTGAGATTGATGGTTGCTACCCACATCAACGAAACATTATTTTTTTTAAACGCGAGCGATGCCAACATGAGCTTTTGCGTCTTTGAAGCTTGTTGTGTCACCAGATCCGATAAATCGCGGTATGGCTGAACCGCACCCAATTGTGGCAGTGACATCTCGGTCGCAGCCGCTTCGGTCACACTCATCTCGAAAAGGTTTTCATTTAACTTCAAACCAATATTTTCAGGGTTTGAGCTTGTTAAAACGATGCTGCTGTCATCCACCAGCGAAAGGCTCCTCACCGAACGATCGTCATCGATCAATTTAGTGATTTCTGCCGGGTCGATTTGCGCTGGACTGCTCGGCAAAAGTTCAGATAATTTTTGTACAGTGACAAGCTTGTTAAACACACCCGCGAGAGAACGATCAATGTGGTCTTCTAAAACAATCGCTTCTGTTTGTGCAGCATGTATGAGATTTCGTTCAAATGTCGTCTCAGCCTTAAAGCTCGCGTATAAATAAAAGCTCCAAATCAATATCAGCAGAGTGACCCAACCCAGCAGAAATAAATTTCTGGCGACTCGCGGCCGAAGTGCCAGCGTCTGATTAGGCTCCAAGGCTTAATCCCTGACGAGAATAGGCAGAAGATTGTTATTTTTTGCAGCGGCTTCAAGCCGACCATCCGCCTTGGCTTTTGCTAGGAAAGCATTGACTTCAGCCAGCCATCTTGGCTCATCTTTTTTAACAGCATAGGCATAATCAGTCAGTTGCATTGTTTTAGATGGGGCAATCACACGCGCCCAATCGGTATTGAGCAACATCCGTTGGCTGTAAGGAAAGTCTGTTGCAAAGGCATCTGCACGTCCAAGCTCAACTTCTTTTTCGCGCTCTCCTGGCGCGGTCGTGACTTTCAAGGTCGCCTGTTTAAGATGCTGAGCAAGATAACCTTCCATCAGCGTGCCTTTTTGAACCGCAATCACGATCCCGCGCTGATCAAGATCTTCAGTCTTATTGAGTGCTTTGTTCGCACGTGTCGTCACAAACATAATGTCGCTGCGCAAATAAGGCGCAGAGAAATCAACCCGTTTTTGGCGCTCAGGCGTCACGCCTACACCCATCATTGCGATCTGACAGACATCCGACTCAATGTCTCCCAAGACCTTGGAAAAATTGGTTAATACATACTTGATTTTGACATTGAGTGACAACGCCAGCGCTTGAGACATATCAATATCAATGCCCTGCAAGCTGCGAGTTTTAGGGTTTTGATAGCTAATGCCAAAGTATTCAGGCCAGATGCATACTTTTAGCTCGCCAGACTTTTGAATCTCTGACAAAACATCCGCACGAGCGGTGCTAGCCAACGACACGAATACCAACAGTAAGGCACCCCAATATTTTTGATTAGTTTTCATTGTTTCTATCTTGGGGGCATTAATCCAGTATTAAATCGCTTGTGTAAATACTTAATCGTCCTCCAACGCTCAAACCTTTCAAAAGCTTGGCCTCGGCAATCGATAAAAGCTTGAGCTTATGTGCCTCAAACTGCTGAATCGGGTCTTCTTGCAAACTGTCAGGCTCGATATCTTCCAACGCCTCAAAAGTGAAGTGACACTGAATCACCTGACCATCCACCCTGGCCGGAAACAAAACGCCCTCATCTTCCGCACGTGCAGCCGGCCCAATAAATTCGATTTTCATGCACGACCACCCTTAAATCAAGCAATTGTTAAATACAAAAATCGTGGCAAACCGACACATCAACCCATAAAACCCCGCAGCACTAAGCATAACTAAAGTAATTGTAACTAAGTTATACCTAACAATATTTTATGAAAATAGTTATATTCTTTTGAATTAAAATTCGTTTCTTAAAATTTAAACCGCTATATCCAGTAGAAAAATAATGATAAATACCTCGATTACCAGACAAATCGGCCTCTTTTTTGTTTCACTCGCCACATCATTCAGCATCCAAGCACAAACGCCCTCTTCGCCTGACTTTAGCGCCCCCCATCTCAAAGACATGGCGATTTTGTTGACTGGCAAGGAACCAACGACAGGCCTACCAAGCAATATTGAGGGCAACCTGAAATGGAAGCTCTACTCAAAAGAAGTACAAAACAACTGGGCTGAATACACCAAAAAAATTGGTGTTCCGATGGTCAATTGGGCAAAACAACATATCGGACAAACCTCCGATACGATTTTCTACCCTTTTTCCGGACCGGACTTCACCACGGTTTACCAACTATTTCCAAATGCCAAGCGCTATGTGATGGTCGCGATGCAGCACGCCGGTCGACCGATGGATCTGAGTGCGCACACCCCTCTCATCACCGATCAGAGTCTGGACCAGCTCACGTCTGCCTGGCAACTCTATGGGACGCATGGTTTTTTTGTGACCGAGTATCTTGAGCGTTATTACTACGCCAGCCAAGGAAAAATCGGTGCCAGCACCTTTCTCGCTATCTTTCTAAAACTGCAGGGTTTTGACATTGAACGCGTCACCCCGATCAAGATTGGCCTCAATGGCGAGGTAGAAGAGCTCCCTCTTGAGACGACCCTCTGGAGCTCCGTACGTTTTAACGCGACTAAAAATGGCAACCCGATTGTGCTGGATTACCTCCGAATCGACTTGTCGAATCAAGGGTTTCAGGCAGCGCCCGACCATTTCAAATTTGTTCAACAGATGGCTTTTAATCCAACGCTTTTCAAAGCAGCATCACATCTGCCGCAAAATACAAATTTCAATATGATTGCCAATGCAGTCCTTGATCATGCTCCTCTGGTGGTGCAGGACGAAACCGGCCTGAACTACACCGCACTCAGCCAAAAATTCGACAGTACGCTGTTCGGAAAATTCGTTGTGGCCCATCAAGCCTTTCAAAACTATCACGGGGATCTCGCGCGCGCATTTGCGCAGCGTCAGGACGTTCAGCCTTTAAATTTTCGTGTGGGGTATTACAAAGACGGCAACTATGTACTGATGGTGGCCCGACGCAAGTGATTTGGAAATACCAGCGTAAAGCTGGTATTTTTTTGATCTGATACAACGCGAATCATGCCGCCATGCGCGATCATGACGGACTGGGTAATAGACAGTCCAAGCCCGGTTCCACTATGTTGAGGATGAGGCCGCGATTTTTCAACGCGAAAAAATCGATCAAATAATCGTGGAATAACAGCAGCGTCAATCGGCTGTCCCTCATTCGCCACGCACAACTCCACAGTGTCTGACAACGCCACAATCGTCACGCTCACGACGGAATGCTTATTTGCATGACGAAGCGCATTTGAGAGTAGATTACTGATCGCACGCTGAACCATGACACGATCGCCATCTATCGTTGCCGTTCCCTTCAGGCTTAAGCCAAGACCAGCCTCCTCAGCTACAGCTTCATAAAAATCAAAAAGTGACTGCGTCTCTCGCTCTAGCATCACCGATTCGCGATGAGGGAGTTCCAGTCCATGCTCCGTTTTAGCGAGGTACAGCATATCTGACACCATCCGCGCAAGGCGCTGAAACTCCTCAGCGTTAGACGCCAAAATTTCACGATACGCCTCTGCATCACGCTCACGCGCCAACGTGACCTGTGTTTGAGTCAATAGATTGGTGATGGGTGTGCGCAACTCGTGCGCCAGATCGCCAGAAAACTCCGAGAGCCGCTCGAAATCGCTTTCCAAACGCTCGAGCATTAGGTTGAGACCTTTTGCGAGTTCGGCCAACTCTTGAGAGCTTTCTGTCGTGGGCATTCGCACACTCAACTGACGTGCATCAATTTTTCGAGCATGGTCGTGCATCACTCTCAGCGGAGCCAAGCCTCGCCGCGCCGCCCACCAACCCAACACGCCGCTCAAGATCGTTGCACACAACAAATACAATGTGAGCGTGAGACGTAACTGACGCATGAAATGTGTGTGGTGATGTGTATCCATCGCTAACAACAACTGTTCACCGTTTGCGAGTGGCACTTTGATTCCACGCAAAGCAAGACCTTGACTCTTCCAGTCGTAGGTTTCGCCCATGCCAATCTGCGCGTCACGCAAGGCAGAAAAATCAATTTCTCCGTTTTTAGCTTCCCGGGCTTGAGCGGAATCCAGTGCAATGTAAAGTCCCTCGTGACTGAGCATCTGTTGAGCCAATAACGCTTCGCTCGCGACGGGATTTTTATTCTGAGACAAACTACTTTGTATCAGGTTCGCCTTGCCTTGCAAGTAGCTCAGATCCAAATCCACAAAGTGTGCCTGAGTCGCACGCGCCACCATCACACCCAAACCACTCAGCACAAGGGCCGACACCAGCGCATAGAGCAGCGTCAAGCGTGTGACTAATGTCAGTCGTCGCAACATCAACTCGGTTTTCCATTATCAAGGACATAACCCATGCCGCGTACGGTCTGAATCAGTCGAGCATCAAAACCCTCATCTACCTTGGCGCGCAATCTGCGCATCGCCACTTCAATGACGTTGGTGTCACTATCAAAATTCATATCCCATACGAGCGAGGCAATCAGCGAGCGCGGCAATACCTCGCCTTGTCGACGGATCAACAACTCTAGCAAACCAAACTCTTTAGGTGTCAAATCAATCCGGCGTCCTGCCCGCGTCACGCGACGACGTATCAGATCGACCTCTAAGTCTGCGACTTGCAGCGTCGAACTTTCTGTATGGGGTCGACCACGGCGCAACACATTACGGACACGCGCCAACAACTCCGCAAATGAAAAGGGTTTAACCAAGTAGTCTGCTGCGCCGAGCTCAAGCCCTCGCACACGCTCTTCCACTTGATCGCGGGCGGTGAGAAATATCACGGGCGTGCTGACGCCTGCTTGCATCAGTGCTTGCAATACCCCCCAACCGTCCATGCGTGGCAGCATGACATCCAGAATAATCAAATCCTGATCACCCTCTACACCCAGGTGCAAGCCGTCCAAACCATCTTGGACGAGATCCACCGTAAACCCCGCCTCGCGGAGGCCTTGGCGCAAGTAATCACCGGTTTTGGGTTCGTCTTCAATGAGCAGTATTTTCAACTAGGCAACCCCCTGCTTGCTACATAACAATTTTGTAATCTTGATGTCACGTCTTTATTGCTCTTGCAATACTACAGTAGAGTCTCTTAAATTTTAAAATTGATTCAAACCAGAATGCGACTGATTAAAATTCGCTCCGCATGGACTCCCCTGGGACCTCTGTTGTTATCCATTTCAGCGTTATTGGCGCCGGGTCTGTTTTCAATGGCGCATTCCCAACCTGCCAACGCCTCGGTTCGAGCCACTCAAGCGGCAGACGGCCAAACATGGCGCAACGCCAACAACGAAGTGGGTCGCTACGCTCGAGGTCATATTGACCTACTCAAAGCCGAGCGCGGGCGGATCGAGCGCGATCCCAATCTCACGTTTGGTGCGTTCAAAGAAGATGCTGCGGCACCTGAGCTTTCTGAACAGGCTGCTCGCAAAGCCGTCCTGACACTTCATGCTGACTTGCTGTCTACACAGGCTATTAGCAGCGTGGAAAATTACACCCGAGATACTCAATTACTGAGCCTTCTTCAAACCACACAGAAGCTCTGGATCGAGGCTGTCTCCGCCAAGGAGCAATTGAACATTCAGCTCCGTTTAACCGAGGCGGCCAGCGTCTCGCTTGAACTCGCCAAGCGGATGGAAAAAGTGGGGAATTGGGGACGCAATCGACTGGTCGAAGTAGAAATCAGTTATCAGTCTGCGCGCAACCAATTGCTTCTTGCGGATCAAGCCGCATTTAACAGCCGACAAACACTTTTAAAACAATTGGGCTCCGAACAATGGCGACTGCCTGACGCACTGCCCAAACCGATCAGTCAAAGTGGTTTATCAGAATTGCTCATTCCCCTAGACCAACAACAAGCCGAGCGCCTGGCTCGGCATCCCCAATACAGCCTGATAGAAAAAGAAGCGCAATACTACGAAAAAATTGTGGGACCTGTCATGCTGGATCAATGGCGACAGCAACTCGATCAGTTAATCGACGCCAGTACGAGTTGGACAAGCGCAATCCCCACGCTGGATCGCACCAAGATTCTCTGGAATCACGATCTGGACAAGGCTATCAAAACACGCGCCGAAGCGCTGCGCATGCGCATACAGAGCAAAAGCGACTTACTTCAAGCGAGGGAACACTTACGCGCGACGCACACACAGGCCTCGGACATCTTGAGCACTTTGCAAAAACTGTACGGCAGCGCCGAGGAAGAAGCTCTCATGCGCTACAACGGCATGTTCATCAGCACTTGGGAATTAATCGCCAAAGCGCAAGCCAAGATGCAAGCCGAATTCGCAGTCGCGCAGGCCAAACGGTCATTCTGGCTCGCACTCGCGGACATGCGTGCCCTGTTGGCAGGCGCACCCTATGCTGGCCCTGGCAGTAATGCTGGCAGTCCTGACAGCAACAGTTCTTCTAGCAAAGGCCACTGATTTTTATGGAACGCAGAGACTTTATCCACCAAGCACTGATTGGTCTGGCCGGCACCGTGACTGCGACTGCGGTTAGCAAGCATGCGTTTGCCAGCGTGCCGGAGCCTATCTATCAGCCAAGCGCAGGCACAGCGCCGCCATGGCGTGGCCCCGAAACTGAGGGTCCAGAGGCTCGCTATCGCCCTGTCGTCACACTCAATGGCTGGACACTGCCTTACCGCATGAATGAAGGCGTGAAAGAATTTCATCTCGTCGCCGAACCGGTTGTGCGTGAAATGTCACCTGGCTTCAAGGTCAACATGTGGGGCTATAACGGACAGAGTCCCGGACCCACAATCGAAGTCGTCGAGGGGGATCGCGTCCGTATTTTTGTGACGAATCGACTCCCTGAAAAAACAACCATTCACTGGCACGGCCAGAGACTTCCAAATGGTATGGACGGCGTGAGTGGACTCAATCAACCACCTATCCCGGTTGGCAAAACTTTTGTATATGAGTTTGTCGCAAAACGACCCGGCACGTTTATGTACCATCCCCATGCCGATGAGATGACACAGATGGCGATGGGCATGATGGGCTTTTGGGTGACGCATCCCAAAGCTCAGCATCCCAACATCAGCGTAGTGGATCGCGATTACTGCCTGCTGCTCAATGCCTTTGATGTCGAGCCCGGTAGCAAGACCCCCAAGGTCAATACCATGCTGGACTTCAATATTTGGGCCTTTAACAGTCGCGTGTATCCGGGGATATCGCCCATGGTCGCTAAATTAGGTGATCGTGTGCGTATTCGGGTCGGTAATCTGACGATGACGAATCATCCTTTCCATGTGCATGGTATTGAGTTCGAGGTCACCGGTACCGATGGTGGCCCTGTCCCAGTCGCTGCCCGATGGCCGGAGGTGACGCAGGACATCGCGGTCGGTCAGATGCGTCAAATCGAGTTCATCGCCGATGAGCCGGGCGACTGGGCGGTGCATTGCCACAAGAGTCACCACACCATGGGTGCGATGGGCCATGACGTCCCGACCATGATTGGCATCAACCATCAAGGTCTAGTGGGTCGCATACAAAAAGTTGTTCCTGAATACATGGTCATGGGTGAGCGTGGCATGTACGACATGAAGGAAATGGAAATGGAACTCCCCCCCAACACCATCCCCATGATGACCGGCACAGGGCCTTATGGTCCGATTGGCATGGGCGGCATGTTTACCACGCTCAAAGTTCGCGAGGATGTAAAACCAGACGACTACTCAGATCCGGGTTGGTACAAGCAACCAGTCGGCTCGCAAGCCTACGAATACCGTGGCAGCCTCCCACCGGTCAATCGAGAGAGCGCTGCGACTTCTGGAGCGACAACGGGAACGCCTACTGACAACGGTAACGCCCAAGTACGCAAACCGAATTCATCCAACAACAGTTCACACAAACACTAAACCATCATGAAAAATTTCATCACTCCCATGCTGCTTGGTCTGACGATTGCGACGGCAACCATCCCTGTCCTCGCGCATCAAGCCAATCACTCCGCCCATCACGCCATGGAAAAGGAACAAAAGGACTGGGGCATTGGCGGAGACGCGAGTGCCGTCACCCGTACCATCGAAATCACCATGCTCGATACGATGCGTTTTGTACCCGATCAAATTACCGTCAAACAAGGTGAAACAGTCAGACTGACCGTCAAAAACTCAGGGAAAGTCATGCATGAGCTGGTCATCGGCACCAAGCAGGAGCTGGATATGCATGCGGAGATGATGAAAAAACATCCGAACATGGAACACGATGAGCCCTACATGGCGCACGTTGCTCCTGGGAAAAGCGCTGACATGATTTGGAATTTCAATCGGGCTGGACAGTTTGATTTTGCCTGCCTGTTGCCCGGTCATTATTCCGCGGGCATGGTCGGAAAAATTAATGTGACTTCGGGAGCACAATAATGCGTTTTAAAAAATATGTACTCGCATTCGCGTTGACGCTCAGCACCGTTGGCTGTGCACTTGGCTGGAGTAGCAGCGCATTGGCACAGGCCATGGCAGAAGGCGTAGTGCGCAGGATCGATTTGGACAATAACAAAATCACGATTCGTCACGGCGAAGTCAAAGCCCTCGACATGCCGCCGATGACCATGGTGTTTGTTGCGAAACAACCTGAGTTATTGAAATCGCTGGCGCCCGGAGACGCGGTCGTCTTCGAGGCCTTTGAAGTGAATGGTCAATACTCGGTTGGGAAGATACAAAAAAAATAAGCTCGATCTCAAGCTTTGATCATGGCGGGATCGTCGAGAAACGACTTTGCCCTGAGCGTCACGACCAAGGTGTCGCGACAACCGTTTTCCTCTGTAGGCTGGATCGGTGTGGTTTCGTGAATGACACGTTCATCATCCAGCAATAAAACAGACCAAGGTTGTGTCAGGGTAAAACGCTGACCAAAAGGCGTCGTCATCTCGAACACCCTGGTCTCTCCGCCTTTGATGTGATGGCGTCCCACCATAAAAACCGCCACCAAATGCACGCCGTCTCGGTGCGCGCCTTCTGGAGTAGGACGACCAATGCCGTCAGCCGTATCGATACGAAACTGATGCGCCTCGGTAAACCACGTCTGTGGGCCATGCATCTCTGACGCGACGCGACCGAGAAACCGCAGCAGCGCTTGCCATGCGGAATCCTGTGACACATGTGCTTCAACGGGTTCGAACCATCGGTGCATCCCACCGTGCAACGCGTTGTACGAAAGAGGCTGCCAGTGTGCCCGATGCGCGACGGAGGTCACCTGATCGCCGTTGATTTCATAACTGCTATGGCGACGGTAACGATAGCGACCGCCATCCTTGAGATACTGATCAGGTGCCAGCGAGGCCCACGTCGACTCGAGCTGTTTGAGCGCCTCCAGAGACGCCCCACTCAACTGCGCCACGCTTTCAGCGCTCAGCACAGCAAAGCCCTGCTTGCGAATGGTTTCGCGCAAATCAAGGGCGGCGGTCAGTGGGGGCTGCAGAGTTTGGATCGACATTGCTCTCTCGAGGTTCAACAACTACTTGTTGTTGTCTGGTTCATCTGGCGCAGGCGTCTGAACGTCGAAACACATCTTTTCTCCGTCCCAGCGCTGACCACACCAGCATACCCCTTCCTCGTTAATGATGCAGGTTCCGGACCCACAACATCTTTTGTCTTCTTGCATGTTGTTCCTTTTGATGATGCTTAGCGTGGGCGAGCGGGCTGCCCCAGGCACGCGGCATGGCGTCCGACATCATTCATTTCGGCGGGACGACGCGTGAGATGTTTGGTGCGGCGCCCAGTCACCCGGGCGCGCCACAAGCGAAAAGAAGAGTTTTTAAGCTCTGTACGCATCAGTGTAATCACTTGTGGCTCACTCAGCCCGAACTGACGCTCAATCGCCTCAAAGGGCGTACGATCTTCCCACGCCATCTCGATGATTCTTGAGATCTCGCTCGGTGTGTGCGTAGTCTTCATCATGCTCCAGAGTGTTGAGTGCAAGTGAATTCAACACAGGTTTGAAATCATCTGCCGTCATTTCGAACTCGAGCGAAAAATCAATCTCGCCTGGCCGACCCAGCAGCTTAATCAACGGGACAGCTTTTAAAAACTCGTTTTTGATGTGTTCATACTCAGCCTCGAGCCAGGCTGTGACATGACCATTTTCACTAGGCTCCGCCGGCGGCAACTCTGCGCCACCAAAAATCGAGACCACATCCCAAACGCTCAAACTTGTCAGATCACCGTCAAAGCGGTGGCCACCGCGCGGCCCGCGATTAGATTTCAACAGCTGACGTGTCCGCAAGCCTTTTAAAAGATTCTCAACGTAAGAAACTGACAAGTCCAAATGTCTGGCGAGGTCTTGTGTGGTCAGCGCTTCGCCATTTGGCAATCCGGCGAGCAATACGACAAGGCTCAGAGCATGTTTCGATTCATTGGCGCTCATTTTTAATCCTTAGTCATGTGACGAGTAGATTCAAGACTCTAATATACGGTAATTTCTATTCAATTCCATTCATTATCTATATGTATTGATAGATTCTTGTTAAAAATATGCTGTAATCTATTCAATATCTATTCAATTATTGATTTTACTGAGAAGCTTATGTCCGTTGAATCAAAAAACCACAACTACCGGATCGGCACGATTTCCAAACTGGCTGGCATTCCTGTGCCGACCCTCAGAGTTTGGGAGTCTCGCTATGCTGCGTTCACCCCGATCAAAACGGAGGGACAGCATCGCCTCTATGGAGAGGAAGACTTGCTGCGTGCCACGCTGATCAAACAACTGTGCGATGAGGGGCATGGCATCAGCACGATCGCCAACCTCAACGTGCAAGCACTCAGTCAACTCCATCACAAACATCGCAACGGCAAGGCAATTGAGGTGAGCCCGGCTCGCGCACAACAGGTCACGATGGCGGTAATAGGACTCGGACTGGCTCGACGCATTGAGGCAAAAAAGTTTGCACTCGATCTGCTGGCCAGCAGCATCGAAGTCACCGATATCTTTTCAGACCTCGAGGCTGCACAAGCGGGCACGTTTGAAAAACCCGCAGAAATCCTGCTGATTAAGGTCAATACCCTGCACGAAATCGTGATGCACGAAATCGAAGTCGTCAAAGCAACAAATAAAGCGACCCAAGTTATCGTGATTTACAACTATGGGCGCGAACAAGTGGCGCACGCAATGCGCGCGGCTGGCATGCTGGTGCGCCGCGAGCCAATATCTGATTACGAGCTCGGAGAATTGATTCGTTCTATCCTGACGGTCGAGGCCAACCATACTCTGCGCGAAGTCACACCAAGCGCTATGATTCCCGCACGCAAATACTCTGATGAAACCCTCGCGCGCGTGGCAGGGATTTCTACAAACGTCTTGTGCGAATGCCCAAAACATGTCGCTGAAATTATTGCCCAGCTCGCGAGTTTTGAGCAGTACAGTCAGGAGTGTCTAAACAAAAGCACAGAAGACGCACACTTGCATGCGTATCTCACCTCAGTCTCAGGCTCGGCCAGAGCCTTGTTTGAGCATGCGCTTGAAAAAGTCGCCCAACACGAAGGAATCGAATTATGAATGTTCTTGGCACCGAATTGATCGCTTGCTCCTACGACCCCTTGACGGGCTACTTCAGAGACGGCTGTTGCAACACGCAAGCCGATGACTTGGGATCGCATGTGATTTGCGCCAAAATGACCCAAGAGTTTTTAGAGTTTTCCAAGCAACGCGGCAATGACTTGTCCACGCCAATGCCGCACTACCGCTTTCCTGGACTCAAGCCCGGCGATCGTTGGTGCTTGTGTGCGTTGAGATGGAAAGAGGCCTTTGAGGCCGGTGTCGCCCCTCAGGTTTTTCTCGACTCCACGCACAAACGCGCCTTGGACTTTGTTTCGCTCGAATGGCTGCAATCCTGCGCCGCCCCCAGCTCAAAGGCCTGAGACTCGATCACTGAGTCTGTCGTGCTCGGACAAGTGACATAAAGCGATCAAAAATCGCACCAAGTTGTTCGTTTTCTTCTGCGCCGGCGATCAAGGCATCGACGTCTTTACCTTCGGCCAGAAACCAGTCACGGTTTTTTTCCAGAAATTGGCAGATTTGTGTACGGTCCATTTCCGGATGAGGTTGAATCCCCCAAACCGGACCGTGCCGCCATTTCCAGATCTGATTGCCGCAATCACCATTGCGCGCCAAAATCACCATATCCGGATGGTCGGCTTTGATTTCATCGCCATGCCAATGAAAGGTGCGCACAAGCTTAGGGAAATCCTGCGTTAGCGGATCCGTCTTGGCGGCCTCCGTAAACTCGACCTCTGAATATCCTGTGTTGCGTGAGCCGCGTTTAAATACTTGGTCATGCCCCATCAACGCCGAGGCCAGCAGTTGACTGCCAAAACACAAACCCAGCATCGGCACTTGTGCATGCGCGAGCAATCGTACGGAGTCATGCGCTTGCGCAACCCACTGATCTTGGTCATAGGCACCCGCCACGCTCGCCCCCACAAACACACCAGAGAACTCCGTGGTGGTCGGAAACTCTCCAAAATTGGTTCTGAACTCCACGAGCGGCAAACCGCTGTCACGAATCGCGCGATCAAAGCGGGTCGCGGGTTGTTCAATATGCCAGTTATTCAGATAGGCGAAAGGCTTCATTGGGTGGGGCTCCAGTTAGCAATCGGGCATGATAGCCTGAGTCAGGGGCGCTCTGTCATCACGCTGTCATGATTTTGCAATCTAGATGTTTTATAAATGTACGCATCCACTGAACACGAACAGATAGCTGGGGCAGAAACGATGAAAGTTGGCATCAACGGTATGGGCAGGATTGGACGCTTGGCGCTACGGGCCGCTTTTGGCGCCGCACACCGTCCAGAAAGCGACCCTCGTCAAAGCAATCGGCTTGAGGTTGTCCATCTCAACGAGCTCAAGGGCGGAATCGCTGCGACCGCGCATCTGCTGACCTTTGACTCTGTTCAGGGACGCTGGAGAGAAGAAATCGAGGTCGAAAGCGACACCTCGATCAGACTCGGCAAACGCTCCGTTTCCTTTTCCTCGCATGCGAATCCAGGCGATATCCCTTGGGGTGACTTGGGTGTGGAGCTTGTGCTGGAATGCACAGGGAAATTTTTAACCCCCGAATCCATCCAGGGCCATTTTGATCGCGGCGCCAAGCGTGTGATCGTCGCCGCCCCCGTCAAGGTCGGCAACGTACTGAACATCGTCGTGGGGATTAACGAACACCTCTATGACCCTGCACAACATAAAATCGTGACAGCGGCCTCATGCACGACCAATTGCCTGGCACCTGTGGTCAAGGTGATCCATGAAAACATTGGCATCCGTCACGGACAAATCACCACGATCCATGACCCGACCAACACCAATCTCGTGGTCGATGCCCCCCACAAAGATTTGCGACGCGCCCGCAGTGCCATGCAAAGCCTTGCGCCCACGACCACAGGCAGCGCGACCGCGATCACCTTGATCTACCCGGATCTCAAAGGCAAGCTCAACGGTCATGCTGTCCGCGCCCCAGTCCTCAATGCCTCGTTGACCGACTGCGTGTTTGAGCTCAAACGCGAGACGACGGTCGAGGAAGTCAATGCCTTGTTCACTCAGGCGGCCCAAGGCGAATTAGCGGGGATTTTGGGAGTTGAAACCCGCCCCCTCGTGAGTGTCGATTATGCCGGTGATACGCGTAGTTCCATTATTGATGCGCTCTCCACCATGGTGACCGATGGCACGCTTCTCAAGGTGTACGCGTGGTACGACAACGAAATGGGTTACGCCTGTCGCATGATCGACCTTGCCTGCCACATGCAAGCAAGAGGGATTTAACGCCCATGTCCACACACGCCGCACGCAACTACGCCATTGTGACGTCCGCCTATTGGGGATTCACACTCACTGACGGCGCACTGCGCATGTTGGTATTGCTTCATTTTTACCGCTTGGGTTATTCGCCCTTTGCCCTCGCCTTTCTATTTTTGCTCTACGAGGCCGCTGGTGTGGTGGCCAATCTGCTGGGAGGGTGGCTTGCGACACGCTTTGGCATTTCGCGCATGCTGATGGTGGGCTTGGTGACCCAGATTGTTGGCTTTCTGCTGCTCTCCGCACTCTCGCCTGAATGGACCGCAGCAATGTCGGTTGCCTGGGTGGTCATGGCGCAAGGCGTGTGCGGTGTGGCCAAGGACTTAACCAAGACCGCCAGCAAATCCGCCATCAAAATCACCGCAGGTCAAGCCTCGGGGCAATTGTTCAAATGGGTTGCCTGGTTTACTGGCAGCAAAAACGCGATGAAAGGCGTGGGATTTTTTCTGGGAGGCCTGCTGCTTGATCAGGTCGGCTTTCAGGGTTCGCTTTGGATCATGGCGGGACTGTTAGCGCTGATTTTGGTGGGCGTGGTTTTTTCTCTGCCGCCCATGATGGGCAAAAGCAAAGCCTCCAAATCCGCCAAAGAACTCTTTGCTAAAAACCGCGGCATTAACCTGTTGGCAGCCGCACGCGTGGTGCTGTTTGGTGCGCGCGACGTTTGGTTTGTCGTCGGCGTGCCCGTCTTTCTGTACGCTTCAGGCTGGACCTTTACGATGGTGGGTGGCTTTCTCGCGGCGTGGACGATTGGCTATGGTTTTGTTCAGGCCATGGCGCCTTCCCTAGTCCGACGCAGTGAGGATGGACTGAGCAACGAAGTGCCCGCCGCCCGACATTGGTCTGCCATCCTGGCCTTCGTCACCGTCGTGCTCTGCGGGCTCGTTTGGCTCGATGTCAGTCACCTCGAATGGGTCGTCGTGGCTGGCCTTGGAGTATTTGGCTTTGCCTTTGCCGTCAATTCTTCGGTGCACTCTTATTTGATCCTGGCCTATGCCGGCTCAGAAAAGGCAGCCGAAGACGTCGGCTTTTATTACGCCGCCAACGCTCTGGGCCGCTTTATCGGCACCCTGCTTTCAGGCCTGTTGTATCAGTGGGGAGGCCTTCTTTACGCGCTGATAGGCTCCGCCCTGATGCTGATCACTTGCTGGCTGGTGACCCTGGCGCTGCCCCTACAACGCCCTTCTGGCGAAACAACGTAAAGTAGCCGTGCTTGCTCAAGGGCTCCAGGCCCGCGAGCAAAGACGGCGGCATGTAGCCCAAATCGGATGTGCGGATTGCCACAAAAGCAGGAGTCGTTTCCAGCTTTTTAGATAGACTCTCCGGTGTCTTTTCAAGTAAGGCCTTTCCCTGGCTATAAAAAGACGCGGAAAACGGCCGATGACCCAAATAAATCAAGGGCAGACCTTGAGGCTGGCGCGTTCGGTAGTCCTCAATCAAGGTCTTGGCTGCCAGATCATTGCTACGTCCCGTAAAGGGCATGCTCACGTTAAAGCCGACCGCGAGCACCATCGTAATGGTCAGACCCAGGGCGAGATTGATCCGCACCAGATTTTGATTGGCGCGCGTGGTCAGCCAGCCCCCCACCAATAAAGCCAGCGCAGGCAAGCCTGGCATGACATAGGGCCAGATAATGTTGCCTGCCATCGTAAAAAATACTGCTGGAATAAAGGCCCAGAGGAGTAAGTAATTGCGCCAAGCAGCCGGTGTGGCACTTTCTGTTGACGGCATATTTTGGGAAGTATTCGGCTGAGCCGTTGCCAGCTCCGCACGTGCGCCACGCGTCTGCCACGCAAGAATGGGGAACAAAATCGTCCAGGGCAACACATCCGCCATCATGAACAACCAGATGGTGCCGTAGGGATAGTCGTGCGCAGTGCCGTACAGATCCCCTTTCCAACCCGGTGTCACAAAGCGATTGAAATGCTCACCCACGATGAAATAGTTGATGAAACCAGGCGAACGTAGCTCGGCAATCACATACCAGGGCAGCGCGATTGCGGCGGTCAACAACAATCCTCGGATCCAAGGCAAGTCACGCCAGATCACCCGAAGATTGCCAGACAGCAAGGCCCAGATTCCGCAAGGCAAGCCTGTTAACACGACCCCCACCGGACCCTTGGCCAGTAAAGAAATCCCTAAACCAATAAAGAGCAGCCAACGTTCAGAACCACGCCGCGACGCGTCGCCGTGCAAACCATTCCAGAACCCCCGCATCGACAAGGTCGTGCCAATTACTAAGGCCATGTCCATCATGACCATGCCTGAGGCGACAAAAAACATCACAGAGCCGAGCAGCAAGGCAATCGCGTACGTCGCCCCCGTCGAGCCGCTCCGCGGGCGCATGCCCCACAGAATCCAGAGCACCACCATGCCGGCCAGCCAATGCGGAAAACGCGCGGCGAACTCATTGATGCCAAAGATCTTGAAACTAATGGCTGTGATCCAGAACGCCAGAGGGGGCTTACCCCAAAACGGCACATCGTACGTAAACCAGGGTGTCACCCAGTCGTTGAGCTCGACCATAATGCGCGAGATTTCGCCGTAACGCGCTTCGGTCGTGTCCATCAGCGGCGAAAAGCCAAGCAGCAATAGACGCACGGCAGCGGCGGCAAAGATGAACCAGAGAAAATTTCGGTATGTCATCACTTAGAAAACACGTTTAGAAAAGCATCAGGTGGGTCGAAGCCACAATTGACACTGGAGCTTCGAGGATTAAAAGCATTTTAAGCGGATACTATGACGCATGCGTCCTCATAGTGTTTTCGAGCTTTTACTGCTTTCCTTTTTTTGGGGAAGCTCATTTCTGTTGATTCAAGTCGGTGTCGCCGAATTTGGTCCCGCACCCCTTATCTTTTTGAGAACGATGATCGCCGGACTGGTGCTCTTGCTGGTGTTGGCCTTTAGGCGCGAAGTTTGGGTCTTATTCAAACATTGGAAAAACTTTATTCCTCTCGGACTGCTGGACTCGAGTCTGCCTTATATGTTGTCGGCCTATGCCGCGCTCCACATTCCCTCGGGCACGATCTCGGTGATCAATGCCGTCACACCGCTCTGGGGTGCGTTGGTGGCCTGGTTATGGCTGGGGATCCGTTTAACCGTGACGGGTGCCTTGGGGCTGTTGATTGGCCTGCTGGGTATCACATTTCTGGTCTGGGAGCGCTTTGAGCTCGCGCTGAGCGACTCGACTCTGGCATTGACCGCTGCCGTGCTCGGCCCGATTTGTTATGCACTTTCAGCGTGTTACGCCAAAAAGTACTTGTCTTCATTTAGTCCGTTCGTCAATGCGACAGGCTCTTCGCTCACGAGCGGCGTCTTGCTGCTGCCACTTGCCTGGTACTGGTGGCCCACCGAGTCGGTCAGCTCTGTGGCTTGGCTCGCCGCCCTTGTCTTGGCGGTGCTTTGTTCGGCCGTCGCCTATGTCTTGTATTACCGCTTGATTCAGCACATTGGCCCGGCACGTGCCATGACAGTGTCTTATCTCGTCCCGGTCGTCGGACTTTTCTGGGGCTGGACGCTGATGGGTGAGCACTTTACGTTGCGCACCCTTTTAGGCGTTTTACTGATCTTTACGGGCCTGGCGCTGGCCAACGGCGTGGGGTTTAAGCGAGTCAAACTCGCTCGCGTCAAGTCCGACCACGGTTAAGCAGCCACACCAGCGACAGCATGACAGGCACTTCGACCAGCACGCCCACGACCGTGGCCAGCGCCGCACCTGAGTTCAGTCCAAACAAAGAAATCGCCACCGCGACGGCCAACTCGAAAAAATTTGACGTACCAATCAGACACGCGGGTCCAGCGATGTCTCGAGGCAGCTTGAGCCAGCGCGCGCCTAACCAGCTCACTGCAAAAATCCCGTAGGTCTGCACAATCAGAGGGATCGCAATCATGCCGATCACCAACGGTTGCGCCACAATCGTGCGTGCTTGAAAGCCAAACAGCAGCACAACAGTGGCAATCAACCCCACAATCGACCAAGGCTTGAGCCTCGCGACAAAACGGCTGACTGCCGCGGAAGACTGGCGCAACAAGGCCTCGCGGGTCAAGACACCCGCGATCAGTGGCAAGACCACATACAAAATCGTTGAAATCAGCAAGGTTTCCCAAGGCACCGTCAGCGAAGTCACGCCCAGCAAAAATGCCGCAATCGGCGCAAATGCAAACACCATAATGAGATCATTGACCGATACTTGTACGAGCGTGTAGCTTGCATCGCCTTTGACTAGCTGGCTCCAGACAAACACCATGGCCGTACAAGGTGCGACCCCCAGCAAAATCATCCCCGCGATGTACTCGCTCGCTGTTTGAGGATCGACCCAAGGGGCAAAAATATACTCAAAAAACAAAACCCCAAGGGCGGCCATCGTAAAGGGCTTGATCAGCCAATTGACCACCAAGGTCAAGAACAGCCCGCGCGGCTTTTGACCGACTTGTTTGATCGAGGACCAGTCGATTTGAATCATCATGGGATAGATCATGATCCAAATCAAGACCGCCACGACCAGATTGACGTGTGCAAACTCCAGGCCGGCGATCACGCCGAACATCCCAGGCGCCAACAGCCCCAACCCCACGCCCGCCAAGATGCCGAGACCCACCCATACAGTCAAAAAGCGCTCAAATAAGCCCATAATGTTCTCTCTTTATCCAAAAAACTGATTCAGGCCCCAGTCCTTGATGCCCTGCGCAACCTGCCGCAAGAGCTTACTTGATAATGACCTCTAAACGGTTTGTCGCGCTTGACTGCAAGCGCTGCGTTTACAATGCGCGATCTAGACTTTATTTAAGTATTGAAATCAATGACCTATAGCGTCAAAGAAATTTTCTACACGCTGCAAGGCGAGGGACTGCGCGCCGGACGGCCAGCGGTCTTTTGTCGTTTTACCGGCTGCAATCTCTGGACCGGCCGCGAAGAAGACCGTGCCAGCGCCGTGTGCAAGTTTTGCGATACCGATTTTGTCGGCACAGACGGCACCCTTGGAGGCAAGTTTCAATCGGCCGAAGCGCTCGCCGAGCAAATCTCTACGCTTTGGCCCGCCGGACATGGCCACCAATACGTGGTGTTAACCGGTGGTGAGCCACTCTTACAAGTCGATCAGGCCTTGATCGAAGCGCTCCATGCCAAAGGCTTTGAGATCGCGGTCGAAACAAACGGCACCATTGAAGCGCCCGTTGGGATTGACTGGATTTGCGTCAGTCCCAAAGCGGGCGCGGACTGGGTCCAGCGCCAAGGTCACGAGCTCAAGCTCGTCTACCCACAACCCACGCTCTTGCCTGATCAACTGGGCTCCAGTCACTTTGAGCATTATCTGCTTCAAGCCATGGATGGTCCGGACCGGCTCGCCAATACGCGCGCAGCCATCGCCTATTGCCAGAACAATCCCGTCTGGCGATTATCGGTACAGACACACAAAGTATTAGAGATTCGTTGATGCGCGCTCCCCACCTCCAAGACACAAGCCAAACAGGCGACACTCCCTGGTGCGAGCTCTCGCAACGGTTTTATTTCGAAGCCGCCCACACACTGCGTCGGACGATTGAAACCGAAGGGAGTCTGCGCATCCACGGACACACCTACGAAGCCGAAGTGACTGTCTCTGGCTATGCGGATGCCAAGACCGGTATGCTGGTGGATCTGGGCTACCTGCGCCAGCAAGTCGCACGCGTCAGAGAAATGCTGGATCATCGGTTTTTGGACGAAATCGAACACCTCGGTCCTGCGACCCTGGAAAACCTGTGCGGGTTTATTCGCAACCAACTGAAACCCACCCTGCCCCAGTTGTCCTCTGTGCTGGTGGAAAGAAAAGCCAGTGGCGACCGGTGTGTGCTGCGCGAAAAAATATAGTCACACCGATATAAAGCCGATACGATCGTAATGCCGTTTCCAGAGCTTGGAGGGGTGATTCGCAGGCTCCAATTAGACTTTAGCCATCCCGTCTTTACTTCACAACTTTTTTGACTGTTTTTTTCACAGCTTTAGAAACGGTACTTGTTTTACCGGCTTTTTTTGCTGAGGCGCTTGAAAGTTTTGCTCGCGCAGACGCGCTTGCAGCCACATTGGACATTTGCACGGCTTCAAACGCTGCAGCTGCCGCGACGTTTGTCGCTTTTGCAGCAGCAGCCGACGCCTTGAGCGCAATGTCATTGGCTTGATGCGCCACAGCCTCTGCTGCTGCTGCCGCCGCTGCGGAGGCAGAAGACGCCGACGCCAACGCGGACTCTGCCGCATACTCCGCCGCCTTGGCCGCACTTTCAGCTGCAGCCACCACAAACTCCGACGCCGCTTGTTTGGCCGCCCTGGCCGAGTCTGTCGCAGCCTTGCTGGCAAGCTTGGCCGCTTTGGCTGCGCGCTGAGCCGCCTCAGAAGCGTTGACCGTCATTGTTGTAAGGCCTGACAAGGCTTCGGTGTATCTTTTGTTGACAGTGACATAGTTCTCGCGCAGATGAACCATTTCGACCTCTAGAAAGCCCAATTTGTTTTGAATCGCTTTAAGAGTCATTGTCATGTTTTTATCAACTTATCATGCTTGTATTAAATTATTGCGGATCGCGTAACGCGTCAGGTCCGTAGCTTTGTGTAGGCCAATTTTATTCATGATGTTACGCCTATGCACATCCACTGTGCTGGGCGCGATGTGGAGCTTAACCCCAATTTCTTTCGAAGACAGTCCATCCGCGATCAAAATCAAGACTTCTTTTTCACGATCGCAAAGATTGAACTCCGCCAGATTGGTATCCGCTTTCTTATTATTTTTCGCAAAATCCATCAACGTCGCCGATGCGGCTTGGCACATATAAAACTGATTATGCGAAACGCTCTTAATCGCAAAGAGCAACTCATCCAACGTACTCGTCGTCGAGATAAACCCCTTGGCACCCGCACTCATGGTCTCGATGATCATATGCCGTCGCACTGTGGTCGAGAGCGCAATCACGCGAAGCTTGGGACAGGCGCTAATCAATCGTTTGATCAACGCCAAACCATTACTTGCCAGCAAATCCATCGCTACGAGCGCCACATCCGGGGCGTGGTGCTGATTGAACTCCACGGCCTCACCCCAGTCTTTAGCGACACCGACGATCTGCATATCGGGCTCGTTCTGGAGGAGACAGCCGATACTTTCGGACAAAATGCGATGGTCGTTGACAATCAAGATCTGGGTCGGCATACGAGAACCTTTTTGTTCTGCTGCATTGTTTTTGATATAGCTTATTAGTACTAAGCTTATACACTTTTTAATATATGTAGAACAATTTCAATATATGACAAAGGTTATAATTTGAATAATCATATGGGGATAACCAATTGATCTATATAAAAAAAAACAAATCAGCGTTCCCTGAGTGCTTCTGAGACAGCTTGAAGAGGTCTGAACAAATAGGTCAAGATGGTTTTTTGACCCGTCTTGATTTCAATTGAGGCCGTCATCCCTGGCACAACGGTCAACGTGCGTCCATTGCGTTCGCGATTTTCATCCGTAATGCGCACGAGAATCCTGTAATACCCTTCTTCGAGATCGACAGGATTGGTGCCAGGTTTACGATTTTTGTTTTCGTCTTTCATGGTGTCGGGACTAATGTGCTCAAGCACCCCTTCAAGCCCACCATAGCGATTGAAATCAAAAGCCGTTAGCTTGACCATGACAAGCAAGCCAGGGTGCAGATAAGACACCTCAGAGGGTTTGACATATCCCTCCACGAGTAACTCCTCATTGATCGGAACAATCTCCATGATGCTTTGACCCGCCTGAATTACGGCACCCATCGTAGTGACCTGCACATTTTTGACAATGCCATTCATCGGTGAACGAATCACAGAACGCGTATAAGCATCCTTTCGAGCCAAGGCGTTTTCCCGCACCTGCGCCAAGTCTGCCTCGACACGCACCAACTCATTATTGGCTTCCGTGAAATAACGGTTTCTCCGCTCCGCAATCGAGGCATGCATATCTGACTGTTGTCGATTGAGTCTCAGTAATTCAACCTGAGAAATGACGCCCTGACCGACCAAAGGCTTGATGAGTGCAATCTCTCGGCTCAACGCCTCAAGTGACTGCTTCATGGCCTCGATTTGCTCGTCTAAGGCTTGCTTACGCGCGAGATAGGCTTGCTCCTCGCGGCGGATCAAGATTGGAAGCGCACTGACCTCGGGCGGGAATTCCAACGCGGTGCTGTACGCCTCTGCTCTCAACCGTGCCGCTTGCGCAACGAGTGCCAACAACTTTTCCTGCGCTTCTCGATAAAGCGGACCGGAACGCGCGTCATCGATACGCAGCAAAATCTGATTTTTTTGCACCGCATCACCCTCTTTGACATAGAGCTCGGTCAAAACGCCGGGATCAAGACTCTGGATGACTTGCTCGCGGCTCGAGGGGATCACTTTGCCATTACCCTGCGTGATCTCATCCAGACTAAAGTTCGCCGCCCAAACAAGAGCCCCAATAAATCCGAGGGCAAGCAGCCAAATTAGATAGCGGCCGGCGTGACGCTCCTCAAGTGCGTTGTGAAAGCCATGCATGGTGTGCATGTCATGCTTGTCAATTACTTGCGTGTTCTTTGTCATTTTCTACACCTTAATGTTTGAGAGTCAGGACGCAGCGCCTGGGAATGAACCATGGCCACCATTCAATGTCGGCTTCAACGCGCCATTGCTCTGTGCCAGGTCCTGCTCAATAGTGGCCGTTTTGCGGCGACGCGTCGTGGTCTTGACGCCAACCGACAGTTTCTTGATCACCTCTTCGCTGGGACCTTCGATCATGAGTTCACCGCGTTCGAGCACAGCCAGACGATTGGTCCATTTGAGCAAGGGCATTCTGTGTGTCGCCAAAATTAATGTGCGACCTTCCAACCACTGCCCCAGAACCTCAATGACCTTGGCTTCGGAGTTTTGATCCATATGCGAGGTCGGCTCATCAAGAAAAACGTAAGCGGGATCACGCAGCATCATGCGGGCAACCGCCAGCAATTGACGCTGTCCACCCGACAGTCCCCCGCCTGCCTCAGTCAGCGGCATATCGAGCCCACGGGGATGGCGTGCGACCATGCTGTAGAGGTCAAGTTTATTGAGCACATCGATCACTTTGGAGTCGCTCAGCCAACTATCCGACAAGGTCAGGTTTTCGCGCAGCGTACCCATAAATAGCTGTGGATCTTGACCGACATAGCCAATCCGCGCGCGGAGCTCGGCTGGATCGATCTGGTGCATATCGATGCCATTGATCAAAATACTACCGGCTGTCGGGGTGTAGAGACCCGCCATTAAACGCAACAAGGTACTTTTTCCACTGCCCACGCGTCCTAACATTCCCAAATGGTCACCGGCCTCCAGAGAGAAGGACACACGATTGATCACAGGAATCTTATGTTCGCCGGGATAAGCAAATTCGACGTCTTTCGCAGCGATCCCGCCCTCAAACTGATCAGGAACAATGTAGCGACGATCTAGCTCGCGATCCCTCGGACGCTTCATCAGACCATCTAGCGTCTCGAGCGAAGAAACCGCTTGCTGATAGCGCGCGGCCAGGGACATCACACTTCCCAAGGGCGCAATCGCGCGACCTGCCAAAATCACTGAAGCGATCAACCCACCAAGAGTCAGTTGATTCGCCCCAATCAAATACACCCCCCACACTACCATCGCGACTGTCACGAGGTGCTGCATCATGGTGGTCAGACCCAACATCATGTTGGTCATGGAGCGAATCTTTTTGTAGGAATCTGCCGCCGCGAGATTAGAGTGTTCCCAGCGACGCTGGAGATAACTTTCGGCGTTATGGGCTTTAAGCAATTCCAAATTGAGCATGGACTCAACTAAAACACTTTGCTTATCACCAGACTCCTTCATGCTTTGACGCATCGCCCGCATCAGCGGCTTTTGCGCCAGTAAGCCCACCACAATTAAGACGGGTACAACCAACGCCGGAATCCAAGCCAGCGGTCCCGCCACAATCCCAATGAAGGCCACAAACAAAATAATGAAGGGCATATCGGCCAAGAGCACCAGTGACGCCGAAGAAAAGAAATCCCTGAGCGCATCAAAGTCCCGCATCGAACTGGAAAAGATTCCAATCGATTGCGGACGATGCTCTAACCTGATCGTCATGATTTCTCGCAGCAACGTCGAGTTGATAGCCAAGTCGGCTTTTTTTCCACCTAGATCGACTAAATAGGCCTTGAGCCAACGCATCGAAAACTCAAGCACGATAGCGATAGAGGTCCCAATGGCGAGGGTCCACAACGAGGTATACGCCTGAGTGGGCACGACACGGTCATAGACATTCATCGCGAAAAACACCACCGCGAGCGTCAAAATATTGGCGACGACACTCGCCAACATGGACTCAACATAAAAGCGTTTAAAACGCCAAAGGTTGCTCCAGAACCATTCAAATGCCTTTCCTCGAAAGGGCACCATCTGCTGCGCACCCTGATGGCTACTGGCTTTGACCATCAGGACATCGCCCGATGACAAAGCAACCAGCTGTTCCATAGGCATTAACACTTCGTTCATTCCGGACTCGGCCATCAGCACTTTGGTCATTTTTCCTTTTTTTCCCACCATCACGCAGGCACGACCGTCGACCAAGGGGATGATGACAGGCATGACGTAACCCGGGATTTCGGCAAGCTCATAACGCGTCCAGGTGGCTAACATGCCATGCATACGGGCTAAATCCGGGTACGAATCTGGAGGAATTCGACCAGAGTCATCCAGAGAAAACCCCGTACGCAGCGCGGCGAGATGCGCCGGTCGATCAATGATTTTCGCTAACAAGGCAAAACACACGAGTATCGGATCAGCGTGCTCATAGGTTTCGCGATCTCGATCTAAATCAAGATCGCTCGGGTGTCCCTCAGCGGGATTCACAGTAACGTTGGCTGAAATTTTTTCACGCATGACTAATTCCTTTGCTCAAGATTGAGACCGCTCAAGGGTGGCAAACTGCCTGTGATCGCAGCACTGCGGAGAGGCTGACGATCTGACTTCGTTCCGCTCGCATCCTCAGTCATCCAGACGGGATAAGCAGTTGCCGTCTGTTGGCCTTGACTGTTCGAAGGTTGATGAACTGCTGTCACTGAAACGTGGTCTTTGGTGACGGTGGTGATGTTGAACGTTCTGGCCTGAGTCGAAGATGCTGCGAGGGTGTAGTCGTTCGCGAGTTTGCCCATTGCCGCTAATACCCGCGCACGCGAGACCGTGGCTTCATATTTCGCATTCGCTGCGTTGACTTGATAGGTATAGAGATCGTTCTGTACATTGAGCAAATCAAGTAAAGATCGGCGGCCCACCTGAAACTGTTGCCAATATCCCCAAATCAAGCCTTTGGCTGTGTTGACCTGTGCCAGGCCCTGAGTGCTTCGGCTTTGTGCAGACAGCCACTCCGCCCAACTGACTAATAAACGCTCTCTGAGTACCAGACGAGTTTCAGCCAAGCTATGCTCGCTCGCTTGCAACTCAGCCGCAGCGGTTCCCACCGCGCCATAGGTCGCCCCCCCTTGAAAGATCGGCACAGACACCACGACCTGGGTCAGATAACTGCCCTGCCCCAAACCTTGAGTGGTTTGTTTCCCATACGTCAAATCAACTGAAGGACCATATTGAGCACGGGCACCTTTCAACGTCGCTTGCGCGGCATTCACCAGCGCAATCTGTCGACTGATGGAGGGATGGGTATCGTTCAGTGCAAGAAGCGCCTCCTCTGAACTTTTCGGATTCACCCCGACAACAAAATCCAGACCGGAAGGTTTTTCAGGCAAACGCCCCAACAGCATTCGATTCAATCTCTCCTGCGCAATCGCAAGGTCCGCCGTCGACTGTTTCAAAGCAAGCTCAGCGTTCGTCAAACGAACCTGAGCTTGGGTGTAATCAATTCTGCGACCTGAATCCTCCGCAACAATTTGACCAATATTGCCCAGTATGCGTTGATGCTGTGCCAAATTATCTTTTGCCAGTCGTACCATGTCTTGTTGATGCGCCCAGTTGAGATACCCTTCAGTCGCCAATAGCGCCACATCATCGCGCGTAATGCGCTGCTGCTGGCGACCCGAGTCCGCAAGAGCCCGAGAGCGCTCGACGCCTGACTGTATCCTCCAGTTTGACCAGAGATTCATACTGACAGTTGGTGACTGAATCCAGTTGTTCGAAACCTCACTCGTGCCATACGCACTATATGTGCCTGTCCATGCAAGCTGCGGCCAGTGTGCACTTTGCGCACGGATGATGTCTGATTCCGCCGCAGTGACGCGCGACTGTGCCGCCAAAATAGCGGGATATTGTGCAAGCGATATCAAGACAGCCTCATGCAAACTCTGCGCATGCGCTTGTTGATCGCTCAGCGCGAACAGTGTGGCGGCCGAGACCGCGAGCATTGCGATTGAACTAAAACCATTTTTTCCTAACTGACGACTTTTGGAACCGTTCTTTTGAAGGCCTTTCTCCCTGAATGAAAATTCAACACTTTTTTTTCGCAAACGTTGCTGCATGATTTCGCGCTTCCTTCGCTCCCTGAGGCGCTCGTTTTCAACGTATTCAAATTCTTGCGGATCGAAGTTGTATTTAGACATTTAAGCCATCCCATTTTTTTGCATATACAGGACAAGCTCCATCCGTCCTGTGATATCTAGTTTTTTGTAGATGTGATGGAGATGCAGCTTGACAGTGCCTTCGCTGAGAAAAAGCTTGGTGGCGATTCGTTTATTGGGCCACCCCTCAAGCACCATCTTGGCCACGCTCAACTCACGAGGCGTCAGAACAGCTGTGATTTTTCCGTTTTGCTTTTGTCGGGCCACCATATGATTCACCGCCGAAGTCGCCAGATCTTGGTCGAGCCACTGCTGGCCGGTAGACACCTTTTGCAAACAAAGCGTCAAATACTCTTCGCCCTTGTCTTTTGAAACCAACCCAGCAACACCGAGATCGATCGCCTTCATAACCTCGCTGATGGCTGCGCTCGTAAAAATCACGGTCTTGGTGCCGTTTCCACAGTGCTGTACATCTTGAAACAACTGCAAACCGCTTCGCTTGGGCATGCACAACTCAGTCAACAACACATCTGGATGACAGGTTGTGACTGCTTCAAGCGCTTCATCACCATCGTGGGCAAGTCCTTTGATTTCAAAAGCGGGATTGTTTTGAAATATTTTTGAAATGCCCAACAGCGTCATGGGATGGGGATCTGCGATTACCAAACTGATAGACATAGACATACCCCCTTTGAATCAATCATTCGTTCTTTAGGTAGCGACCGATCGAACTAGATCAATCCACCGAGAGGAGAAAGATTAGGGACTTTTGTAGAGATGACGAATACGTGCGAATGCGTAAACAAAATACGCATTAGCAACAGCCGCTACTGATTTACAGGAGATAGAAATAAGGATTTTTAGGTATTTGTGTTGAACAGGACTACGTCAAACTGTGGTCTCCAGATCAATCAAGCGCGCGATCGCGCCAGTTCAAAGGAGTCAGACCATGAATCAACTACCGAGAATCAGTAGCGACTTGTTTAGCGATATCTTGCGTCAGTCTGAACCGCCCCCCCTCGCGCGACTGGGCTATGTTGGCGAATGCACGGCCGGTCTGCGAACAGCACAATTAATGAGTCTGTATTTCGACTCGTATCAGCGTGCGATACAAAACGGACTCCGAGGCATGTTTATATGCGACGGAGAAAAACTGGGCGGCGTGATTGAGGGAGATCATTCAGCCGTCAACAAAGTATGGGCGATGATTCAACATGATGAGCGAAATCACAATATTCATCTGTTTGAACAAAATGAAATATCCACACTTATTTATGATGGATGGACCATGCATGTTAAGGACAGCTTCATCCTCAATCTGATGTATCCACAATGTAATTGTCCGATCCGCGACACAGACAACAGCACAACGGAAGAAGTACTTGGCATGATGCATTCGTACGCCACTTATCTGCGTCAAGCGAACTGATTTTCCATTTTTCCTAAAGCCTTTTCATAACAACAATGAAGGAATCAACATGTTTAAACATCTATTGGTACCCATCGCAAGTGAAGAAATGATCAACAAAACTTTTAAACATGTCTCTCGTTTGGTCAAAGAGGATCAGGCACGGGTGACCTTGGTTCATGTTTCAGAACCTATTCCACTCTACATGTATGAAAGTAGCGCGTATGGCTTTCAAGCGGCAGAGGAAAACCATAAAAATAACTGCGAAAACTATGCCAAGAAACTGTTCGATCTTGCAGCCGTTGAGTTAGGAAGCACAGTGAAATGCGATGTCTGCCATCTCTACAATGTCAATGTCTTTGAAGGCATCGTAGAGGCTGCAAAACTCTCAAAGGTCGATGTCATTTTGATGGCATCACACAAGCGAACGGGGCTAAAGGGGCTGTTCATGGGCAGCGATACCAACGCGGTGATCAAACACACGAAGCTGCCTGTCTTAGTGATTTAGGTGCAGTTTGATCCTCGGAGAGCGTGCGGTTTCCTGGGTGAAAGGAACCGCACCAGTTCAAGCCACAATGTACAAACGACCAAGACGATGCATAAAACAAGAATTTCTTGCATGGACAATGGTGCAAGCTTGAGCACTTCACGCAATGATGGCAGGGCAAATACGACAATCAACACAATGACCACGGCAATAGTCAAACGCTTCATCCATCTATTAGGTACTGAAAACCCCAAGAGCAATGAACGAGCGTGATTACGATTAGCCAAGATGATCAACAATACGCTCATCAATAACGCCACCATCACGAGGGTACGCGTGAGGTCTTGTGACCAACCTGTCAAGTCAAGCCACGCATAAGTTACTACGAGTGTGACCGCGATCCCAAAACCCTGCCATAGAGAAGGGAAAATGGCGCGAAGTGAAAAGGGTGAGTCACCCAGTGCTCTTGGTGGTCGCGCCATCAAATCGCTATCTTCAGGCTCTGATTCAAACACAAGCGTACAAGCGGGATCAATCACCAGTTCGAGTAAAACAATATGCGCGGGCATCAAGAGCATTGGCCAATGCAGTATTGGTGGAATAAGAGCGAGTGCGATGATTGGTACGTGAACGGAAAAGATGAATCCTGTCGCTTTTCGAATATTTTCATCAATCTTACGACCTTGGGCAATTGCTTTCACAATGCTGACGAAACTATCATCCAATAAAACCAGTGCAGCGGATTCGCGTGCAACATCCGTGCCACGTTCACCCATTGCGACACCCACATCGGCGGCTCTTAATGCAGGTGCATCGTTTACACCATCACCTGTCATCCCGACCACCTCACCCGACATTTGCAGTAATTTAACAAGCCTAAGTTTCTGCGAGGGCTTGAGTCGTGCGCACAAACTCAAAGTTTTTAATCTTATTTGTAAGGCCTGATCGCTCAGACCATCGAGCTCAGATCCCGTCAAACTGTCGGGATGCTCTGACAGCCCGATCTTACGTGCAATCGCCACGGCTGTTTCCAAATGGTCACCTGTCATCATCAGGACTCTGATACCTGCCCGCTGACACTGGGCTAACGCGTCTGGCACCTCGGGTCGGGGTGGATCCTCGAAACCCACCAACCCAACGTATTCAAAAATGAAATCGCGCTGACTCGCCGGCCAAAGCACCTTTGACTCACCGGAATGAATTGTTGAATCTCTCCAGTATGCTCGCGCAACCCCCAACACCCGCAAACCACAAGAGGCCATTTCAGCCACTTTCTTATGTTCTGCCTCCTGTTCAGAGGATGTCAGTTTACATAGTCCGATCACAGCCTCCGGAGCGCCTTTCGTCGCCAACAGATACTCATGTGCCTGCTCAGTTTTGTACACCCTTGTCATCGCAAGCAAATCCGCCGATAAAGCGTAGTCATAGACGGCATCTTCTCCCGACTTGATTTTCACATCATTCAGCCACTTTTCTTTCACTTGCTCTTGTTCGCAATAGGTCTGCAGAGCGCGCTCCATCGGGTCAACGGTGTCTTGGATGCTCGCGTGCAAGGCACACCATGCGACACTTGCTGCGTCACCATTTATTTGCGCGACGGACATACGATTCATGGTGAGCGTTCCTGTCTTGTCTACCGCGAGCACCGTAATACCTCCTAAAGCCTCTACCGCCGTGACGCGTCTGGTCAACACCTTTTGTTGCGCCAGACGCCATGCACCAAGCGCAAGAAATACAGTAATTACCACGGGAATTTCCTCTGGCAGAATAGCCATCGCAAAGGCGATACCCGATAAAATACTCGGCAACAGCGGGGTCTGATTCCACCAGATATTCAGAATGATTTGCGCAAGCGCCAAAAACAAAGCAAGCGAACCTAGCCAACGAATCAATCTGCGAGACCTCTGCTGCAACATCGAGGGCACCTCGTTGACACTTGAAAGGTCAATACTGATCTTGCCAACAGCAGTCTTTTGTGCTGTCGCAATCACCCTTGCTCGACCATATCCTTTAGTCACAACTGTACTGGCATACAGTTGCACGTCAACAGAA
The DNA here is from genome assembly GCF_049655405.1 of Zwartia sp. Classification (GTDB taxonomy): domain Bacteria; phylum Pseudomonadota; class Gammaproteobacteria; order Burkholderiales; family Burkholderiaceae_B; genus Zwartia. The sequence goes on along the minus strand of NZ_JBASJR010000016.1, from coordinate 29,243 downwards.
TCATTTTTTTCTTGTGTAAGTTTAGTGACGGTGACCGACTCCCCAGTCAGGAGTGACTCATCTACCTCGAGACTGCCCTCCAACAAGTACGCATCTGCCGCAATACGATCGCCTTCGCGTAAAACCAATATGTCATCGCACACCACCTCAAGACCTGGTATACGCTGTTCAACCCCGTCTCGAATGACCAGTGCACGCGGTGCTGAAAGTGCACGTAACGATTCAAGCTGACGCTGCGTTCGACTGTGCTGAAAAATCGTCATCGCCATAATCAGAAACACGACCGCCAAAAGAAAAAACGCTTCACCTCGATCGCCGAGGGCGAAATATAAACCTCCTGCCGAAAGAAGCATTAGAAACATTGGTTCCGTCACGACCTCGGCGACCAGCCTGAACGCACTGACTGGCACACTACCTGGCAAAAGATTTTGCCCATCACGACGCAAGCGATCTGATGCCTGAATCGAACTCAAGCCTGAATACTGAATCGTTTCAAGTGTGCTTTTGGACGTTGAATGACTCCCTTGACGATCGTGCTCAGGACTGGTCTGCATGGGTATCTCTCGTTTATCACACCCCTCAGGCGATATACAAAAATCAGCCCTCGGATGAATTTAATGTGCCCGAAAAAAACATCAATATGATCCCTTTTAAACCCAAGGAGTTCATCATGCAACATTTGACTAAATTTTTAGTTGCGACCGCTGCAGCATTCATTTTTTCCAATGGATATGCGCAAGCACCCATGCCAAAGATTCAACAATATGGCTCCACGCAATATGTATCGGGTGGTTTTGGTGTGGATGAATGCAAGGCCTTGCAGACTGATGCATGCAATTGGCCACTACAGTTGATGTTTTCTGAGGTCCCGAGGGGGAAAACGCAAGGCGCTTGGGTGTCGGATGTCGATCTTAAGATCATGGACAAAGCCGGTAACGCGGTCCTTGCGACTATCACTGAAGGACCAATCTTACTGGTCAAACTTCCACCAGGCACCTATACCTTGACGGCAAACTATCTTGGCAAACTCGCGATGCGAACGATTACGATTCAGGACGGACGCAATCACACCGAGTCCGTGTACTGGGTCGAAAAGTAATCATACGCGGTGGTTCGTATGCAGCCACCGCGTATACAAACAAGCTGATCAATAAGTAATATTCATTCTATCCACTACCTTGCGAACGCCTGGCACACTCCACACAGCACTGGTTGCCAAACGACGCTCTGGCCAACTGTGAATATTGCCTTTGAGGGTGACCTCATCTCCATTGACAACGACCTGGATATTCTGAGCTTCTATTTGCGCTCTGCGTTTTAACGCGGCCTCAATATCGGCTTTCACATTCTTGGCCGACAAGGTGGATTTGATAGAAATCAAATTAATCACGCTTTTGACGCCTTTCACAAAGCGTACGGTATCCTCTGCAGCTTCTTTAAGATAATTCCATTCAACCTCTCCCGTCAGTGTCACTAAGCCGTTATCGACCTCGACCTTGAGAGACTCTGGATAAATATACGTACTAAACTTTAAAGCGTTGCGAATCGCTGTCGCAATATCCGTGTCGCTTTGTTTTTCACTACCAGGGATATTGACTTCAATATCGATTGCCAACACCTTGACACCCGCAACTCGCTTTGCTGCCCGTTCAGCATTCCATTTTTCGGTAAAGGAATTGACATGCCCTGACAGCGTCACCACGCCGTCTTTTGCCTCAACGCCGATATGTGCGGCATTGATGGATGGCTCCCACTTAAGTTCGGTCAATACATCTTGCTGTAACTGCAGGTCGGTTTTCATGGTTTAACTCCTTGTCTGTAAAAAGAACGAACACGTTCTCAGTACATACTAGGATCATTCACCTCGCACTCACATTCACCGAACGATAGATTTTCCCTTTGCTTTATGGATAAATCCCTATCTCAACGGCAACCTTGGCATTGTCATCGACTCTGGCTTTAAGATGTCATCCAGCTTTTCTGCCGTCAATAATCCACGCTCTAATACGATGTCATAGACGCGTTTGCCTGTCACCAAGGCCTCTTGCGCGACCTCGGTCGCATGCTGATAGCCAATATAGGGGTTGAGCGCGGTGACCAGCACAATAGATCGATCGAACAGTTCTTTGATGCGCGACTCGTTTGCAGTGATGCCACGCACGCATTTATGCTCAAGCGTTTCGAACGCACCCGTCAAATGCGTGACACTTCTAAACATGGAGTACGCAATGATCGGCTCAAACGCATTGAGCTGAAGTTGACCTGCCTCAGCGGCAAAACTGATCGTCACGTCATTGCCAATCACCTCATAGGCGACCTGGTTGACGACCTCAGGGATCACAGGATTGACTTTGCCGGGCATGATGCTGGAGCCCGCTTGTACGGCGGGTAGATTGATCTCGCCAAAGCCCGCGCGTGGGCCACTCGAAAGCAAGCGCAAATCATGGCAAATCTTTGAGATTTTGACCGCGATGCGCTTGAGTACGCCAGACAGTTGAACAAAGGCGCCGCAGTCTTGGGTCGCCTCAATCAAATTGGGTGCTGTCTCAAGTGGCAAGCCTGTCAGTGCGACCAGATTTTTCCGTACGGATTGCGCGTAATCTGGGTGCGTATTGATGCCTGTGCCGATCGCAGTTGCGCCAAGATTGATCTCGCAGATCAAAGGAAGCGCTTCGCGCAGACGCAAGACATCCTCTCCTAACATGACCGCATAGGTCCGAAACTCCTGACCCAGCGTCATGGGCACAGCGTCTTGCAACTGTGTGCGCCCCACTTTTATGATGTCTTTAAATTCATCGGCCTTTATTTCAAAGGCGTTTTGCAAACTCAACATTTTTGTCAACAAGCGCTGACATCCCCGATACGTGGCGAGTTTGAGAGAGGTGGGATAGACATCATTGGTCGATTGACTCATATTGACGTCTTCGTTTGGATGCAAAAACTCATATTGCCCGCGGGTGTGTCCAAGCAACTCCAAGGCGCGATTGGCAATCACCTCGTTGGCGTTCATATTGGTCGAGGTGCCTGCCCCCCCTTGAATCAGGTCCACGACAAACTGCTCGTGCAGATTGCCTTGCAATATTTCCTTAGAGGCCGCTACGATCGCCTCGCACTTTGTCGCATCGAGCATGCCGAGCTCTTGATTCGTCAGAGCCGCTGCGATTTTGATTTCTGCCAAGGCGCGCACCAAATCAGGATAGTGAGAGATGGGTAATCCTGTGATGGGGAAGTTTTCAATCGCACGCAGCGTATGGACACCGTAATAGGCTTGGGACGGAACATCCCGGTTCCCCAACAAGTCATGTTCTTGACGTGTATTGTTTGAGTCGATACTGTTGATGCTCATAGGTTTGGCTCCGCAAGGCGATTTAAAGCAGTGCAGTGAAACATCAACGCTTCACCGCCCAACTATCCTACCTCAATCGTCCGCGTTTCGACGCAAAAACTCAATGAATAATCGACTCACTTTCTCGGGTTGCTCTTGCTGTACCCAGTGACCTGCTCCCTCGACCAAAAAGGTGCCTTGGTAACGCGTGGTCAAAGCTCCCTCGACACGTTCAAGGCCACCTGGTGTCTGATAGACACCCCAATCCTGTTGACCACCGATAAACATCGACGGAACATCGATGGTTTTACCCGCAAATACGGCTAGGTCTTTGTCGCCGGGATTCGCGCGATACCCTTGCAAACCACCTTGAAACCCCGTGCGATCGTATTCATCTACGTAAAACTTGAGCTCTGTCTCGGTGAGCCAAGTGCAGTGCGCAATCTGCTGCGCCGAAGGCATATCGGGCGCGACCGACTCCGCCATGCCTTGATCCAAATCCATCACGTAATAGCGTGGCAACTTTTCCCATTCGCTCGCAGTGAGTCCGCTTAAACGAAATGGTTTGTTGGGGGCCCAGTCGGCACTTTTCACGTGATAGTAGGCACGCAAAAAATCATGGAGTCCTTGCGTCGGATGCCAAATATTTTCATTGGCAGGCTCCGTCGCGTAATACCGCATGTAATACTTTCTGGGCGGATTGAGCTTGGTCAGGGCCTCATCAATCAGATTTGGCGGGACTGGCTTGACCATCTCGTTGGCAGTGTTAAAGGGCAAGGCCACCGGCCCACCTCTAAAAGGTGAACTCATCATCACCACCGAGCGAAAAACATCTGGGCGCATCAAGGCACACCAACCCGCCAGGGGCGAACCCTGATCGTGTCCGATGACCGCTGCAACAGTACGATGCCCTAAAGCTGCGACCAACGCCAAGACATCATGAGCCTTGTTGAGGGTACTAAACGGTCGCAAGTCATCGTGATAAGAGACGCCAGCGCCGCCACTTCGACCATAGCCACGCACATCAGGTGCCACGACGTGATAGCCCTGTTCAGCCAATGGCACCATCACCTTGCGCCAGCTATAGGCAAGCTCAGGAAAACCATGCAAAAGCACCACCAAAGGACGGCCCGGCACCTCGAAGCCAGCCTCCAAAATATGCATAGTGATGCCGTTGACATCGTGAACAAGCCTAGAGCGGACACCTGATGGCAGCATGTTAATTACGCTCTAAATTAATCGAGTCAGCCGTCTTCTTCCAAATATCGAGCTGGGATTTATTGAAATCTCCCATTTCCTTGGGTGTTGAGCTTTGCAACTCAAAGGCAATCTTGCCCAACTGCTCACGCACGTCTTTGCGCTCAGACACTTCTTTCATGGCTTTTGCGACGCGATCAACCACGTCCTTAGGTAAACCGGCAGGACCAAATAAACCGGCCCAAGGCACAATCGTCATGCCTTTTATACCGAGCTCATCAGCGGTGGGTGTCTCTGGGGCCAACGGACTACGGCTCGGTAACAGTGCCATCAAAACACGCAGACGTCCCTCTTGCACCATTTGCAACGCATTGCCTGGGGTGGCCAGCAGCACTTGGATGCGACCGGCAATCAAGTCCGCGGTTGCAGGTGCGTCACCTTTGTAAGGGACATGCACCATATTAAGTTTGGACTCTTGAGCAAACTGCGCCGTTGTCAGAATGCTGGTGCCGTTGCCACTGCCATAGTTCAACTTTCCGGGGTTAGCCTTTGCATAAGCAATCAGCTCTTTCATATTTTTGGCAGGAACATCTGCATTCACAAACATGAAAAATCCGAACTTACCCACTAAAGAAATCGGTGTAAATGCCGTAATGGGATCGTAGGGGGGAGTTTTGCGCATCGTGGGCGCCCCGTTTAAGCCTGTCGTCGTTGCAAACAGGAGGGTGTAGCCATCCGCAGGCGCATTCATCACAGCATTTCCGGCAATCGCACCATCTGCACCCGCGCGATTGTCAATAATGATGGGCTGACCCAAGCTTTCAGACAAGGCTTTCATCACAATCCGCGCGGTCTGATCCGCCGCACCCGCTGGTGGGAACGGCACAATCATGCGAATGGGTTTGTTTGGATAGCTTTGTGCAAAGCTACTCACACTCGCGCCGAGAATACAGGTCCCAAGCAATAATGATTTAAGAAGTCTCTTCATTTTTATCCTCTTTTTAATGATTGATTACCTCAGTCCGCATTGATAAACCGCCTCAAGCAAGCTGTCTACAAGGGTTATCCCCTTAATAATCCTGAGCTTATGTAATCTGACCTCTTCATCGCCCTAAAATACCGGCAAATTCGTAAATTTTCCGACCGGGTAATCATCACGCTATGTCTCAACCACGTTCTATCGCAATCATTGGTGCTGGCCTCGCAGGTTTAAGTTGTGCACAGGCACTTTCCGCCATGGGGCACCACGTTCAGGTGTTTGAGAAAAGTCGAGGCGTGGGGGGCCGCATGAGCACCCGCAGCTTTGAAGCGTGGGCGTGTGACCATGGTGCGCAATATTTCACAGCAACCGATCCCGCCTTTCAACAGCAGGTGGAGCGTTGGCAAGCGGCTGGTGCAGCAGCGCTCTGGGAGGCGCAGGTCACAAGCTTTGAAGCGGATGGCTGGCAACCCATCAAACCTTCTGTCGGTCGCTTTGTTGGCACGCCTTCCATGACAGCGCCTGCCAAACAACTCGCAAAAGAGCTGACGATTCATTTCTCAACAACGGTTGATCAGTTGCTGCGCGAGGGGTCGTCCTGGAAGCTTCACAGTAAAGAGCACGGTTTGCATGAACGAACGTTTGACACGGTCCTACTCGCCATTCCCTCCAAACAAGCGGAGGTTCTTGTTCAACCGCACTCAGCCGCCATGTATGCGCGCTGCCAAGATGCCGTCATGGCACCAAGTTGGGCCTTGATGGTGTATGCGAATGAGCGCTTGCCGCTAGACTTCGATGCCGCCTTTATCAATCAAGGGATATTCAGCTGGATCGCAAGAAGCTCAAGCAAACCACAACGCACGTCTGGAGAGGCCTGGTTGGCGCACGCCTCAACCACTTGGAGCTTGACGCATGAAAACACAGCAAAAGAAGAAGCGACCGCACTCATGGTCGCAGGCTTTGAGTCGCTGACGGGCTATCAGCCCATCACGTTCCAGTCGCACCTTTGGCGTTTTGCCCGGCTGGGGCACGCCACTCATCACGGTCATGTATTTGACGATACACTGCAACTTGGCCTATGTGGCGACTGGACCAGCACTGAAAAAGTCGAAGGTGCCTGGCTCAGCGGCCAAGCACTTGCACGCGAGGTCTGACATCGACCTACCCCTGACTGACCATATCAAAAAAGCACAAGATCATAATGACGCGAGCACACCCCTCCTTTAAAGATCGGATGTACACACTGATCTTTACAAATGAAACAGCTGCCGGACGTCTTTTTGACAAAGCCCTGATCGCACTGATCCTGCTTTCGCTCGTGGTGGTCGTGCTCGATAGCGTCGAGCATATTGCGCGTAACTTTCACTCTTTACTGTTTATTCTGGAGTGGATTTTTACGGCTATTTTTAGCGTGGAATATCTCGCACGTCTTTACTGCGCAAAGGATCGCAGAAAATACGCCACCAGTTTTTTTGGTGTGATTGATTTGCTAGCAGTCTTGCCCACTTATCTGGCTTTATTTTTTCCAGAACTTCATGCCTTGATCGATGTGCGGGTACTCCGACTCATCCGTATTTTTCGCGTATTTAAACTCACTGCTTACATGCAAGAGTACGCACATCTTGCGAACGCACTGAGTGCCAGTCGCAAGAAAATTCTGGTTTTTCTATCCTTTGTACTGATGATTGTGTTGGTCATGGGTACGCTCATGTATGTGGTCGAAGGGCCTGAGCATGGCTTTACCAGCATCCCAATCGCCACTTACTGGGCGATCACGACCATGACCACAGTTGGTTTTGGTGACCTCACACCCAAAACCGATCTGGGCAAGCTGATTGCCTCAACCATGATGCTGATGGGCTGGGGCACGTTGGCGGTGCCCACCGGGATAGTCACGGCTGAAATGTCCCGCACGCGTGGCCGTCGCCGTGATTTCACCATGACCTGCCCAGAGTGCGAGGCCGATCATCTCGACAAACAAGATCACTTTTGTCGCGATTGTGGAGCCAAGCTCTGAGACACATGCCAGATTGGTGCCAAATCCTCTCAATTACTGGCATTTAAGAGCAAGATTGTCGATATTCCGCGCTTGATCGAGATAGATACGGGAAAATAGCAGGTGATTTAAACGCACCTGCCCCCAACATTTACCGAGAAGAGCAACATGTTTAAGAAGCTTATTTTGGCGCCCATTGCTGCGGTCGTCACCTTGTCTGGATGCGCGCCCACTGGCTCGTCAACTTTCAGAGATATGTCTGCTGCCTACCGAGAGGTTCTCGAGGGCTATGCCAACGACAACGTGTTGCTCAACATTGTTCGCTCGTCAAAAAACATGCCCGTCAGCTTTCTTGACATGCCTTCTGTGATTGGTACTGGCAGTGTGGGCGTCAATGCAGGAATCGGCGGAACAGTCTTTAGTAGCGCACCTGCCTCAATCGGTGGTTTTTTCTCTGCGGACCCAAGTGCTGGATTGTCCACGTATGCCCCGAGCGTGGGACTCAGCGTCAACAGCAGCTTTAACTTTACGCAGTCTTCGCTGGATAACTCCCAGTTTATGAGCTCCTTTTTGAGCGATATTCGGCCTGAGGTGGTTGCGAGCTTGACCAACAACCAAGTCGGACCAAAATCTATTCTTTACTCGCTCGTCATTGACACCATCGAGTTGCGTGACAAGAACAACGTTGTCATTTCAAAATACTTCAATAATCCTTACTTGCCGAACTATGAAGAGTTTCAAAAAGCGCTCTACACGTTGATCGAGGCAGGTTTGAGCACCGAGATTGTGATGGAAAAGCAAGTAGTCTCGGCTCCCATGAGCGCAGAAGCCCTGAATCGTAACCTGGTCGCAGCCGTCGCCTCGCAAGCGCAACCCGGAACAATGATCATGCCCATCAAAACAGGCGGTGTGACGCAATATCAAATCGTACGCATGATGCCCACCACACGCATGTGTCTCAACAAACAAGCCGAACAAATGGTGCTGGGTCAAACTTTTGCTGAATCCGCTTTTTGCAATAGTGAAGCCGTCGGTATCCTCCCAAAGAGCGCGCTTCAACCCGCGACAGCGGCATCTCTTCGTGCTGCAGGCGTCGGCAAAGACAGCCGTCTGGTGATCAAACTGCGCTCGACTCGCAATGTGTTTGACTATCTTGGAACGCTGGTCAAACTACAAAACGGCAATCCTGCACGCCAAATCAAGATCATGAATTCGGATGCGATTGCCCTTAATCCCGCGCTGATCAACGATACGTCTTCAGCCATCCCCCTGTTTGTGGTTGAAGAGGGTCGCAGCGGTGGTAAAGCGCTCACAACCGTCTCCTACCAAGGTACGACTTACACGGTACCAGCAGACTCCAATAGCTACACCCGTGAAGTCCTCACTTTGCTGTCGCAATTATTGACGCTCAACAAAGTACCTGGCTCTATCCCTGCCTCACCCGCTGTATTGATCAAGTGATATGACAACTCCTCAGACCAAGCACTCGCCCTGGATCGTGCCGCTGAAACACTCAGCAGCCGGTTCGCCCTCTGTATTTTGTTTTCCCTATGCGGGCGCGGGCGCTTCGGTCTATCGGAGTTGGAGCAAGCTTTTCACGCCCGAAATGGATTTGTACGCCATCCAGGCACCTGGACGTGAAACGAGATTTTCAGAAGACTTTGTTTCAAGTATTCCTGAACTGGCATCCATCGTTGCCAAAGAAATTCTCAACACGACTGACAAGCCCGTCGTTCTGTTTGGCCACAGTCTCGGCGCCGCATGCGCGTATGAAACAGCACGTGCGCTTGAGCATATGGGGTGTTCACCTGAACTTTTAATACTCTCAGGTAGACAAGGCCCCGGAAGCGTTTCAAAACGGGCGCCCATTGCACACTTATCAGACACCGAGTTTTTGCAACACGTGTTGACTTACAAAGGCACGCCAGCTGCGGTGCTTGAAAATGAAGAATTAATGGAGCTGTTACTACCCTTGTTGAGAGCAGATTTTGCCCTAGCAGAGCAATACAAGCCAAGCCCAGAACCTTTACTGACCTGTCCAGTTCTGGGACTTGGATCAACCCAAGACGAATGGCTGGACCAGGAAAGTTTGGAGCGCTGGGGCGACCTCACGCTTGGGAGCTTTGAATCGCATTGGTTTGAAGGTGACCATTTCTACCTGAATCACCGTACCGCGGAGCTTGTGTCCTACGTACAAAAAAAGATCACTGCACAGATGAAAACGCGAACTACACCTTCGTTGTTGGTTTGAAATTTTTCGCGAACTGGCTGGCTGGCGCGGTGAGCGGGCGGGCACGGTCACTCAAAAATAGCAAACACAAGCCTGTAATAGCGGGTGTCACAGCAAGAGAGACCAGCACGACCCCCCAGTAACCCAAGCGACTCCAACGACCCAAAAAGCCGACCATCAAGCACAAAAGGATATAGAGAGCAGCGGTGTAGGCCATGTTTACCTCAGTCATCAAATGTTAAGATCGAAAAAACTTAAGCACGAATCAGTATTCTTATTCAAGTTTAACCAGAGAAAGACAGACCATATGCATTTGTTCAAAAAAATACTTGGTGTGATTTCTTTTGTGTGGCTAGGCGTCATCGCGCAGCCCTCGATTGCATACGCGCAAAACTCAGCGCATACAAAACAGATACTGGCTTCAGAAGTTAATCCTGAAAAAAGTCTTGCTGTCGATTTGTTAACGCTTAATGAAGACTACGATCACACCTCTAAATATGCAGTGAATTGCACAATTTATTTGTTGGACTACAAATTGATGAGTGTCAGACTCACGGTCTTGTCCACATACAAGATCAACGCCTGTGATCCCGATTTATTTGCCGAAACGACTGCAGCATCCGTAAAAGCCCAACTCGCCGCCTACGAATCGATTGATCGCATCGTCCCAGTCGGACCGCACATCCAGATGATGGATAGAAATACCAGCACCGTCTCCCATCCTTATTTGTCGATCGGACTGCTCAATTTTTCTCAAGTGGCCAGTGCATATATTGGACCACTTAAAGTGTTGAGCAATCTGAGTAACTGGAGAAAGCTTAAAAACAGAACAACAACTTACAGCCCCGTTGATATGTCTGAAAGCATTGACTATGTCTGGCTTCCTGGCTCGGTGGTCTTTACCCTCACCTCGGATCAAGGCGAAGTATTTGTCATGACGCATTTCACGCCAAACGGTTCAGGCGTCAAGATCAAGGGGATCGAACTCGCTGCCAAAGAACTTGGTCAATATTTAAATTTGCCAGCAGGTTGGCGCTACGACTTTAAGACAATCACGAAAGTTCTTTCCGTGAAACGCCAAGAAGACGTGGGTCAAACAAGTCGTCGCGTATTCGATGAATATAGCAATGCCTATCTTGCGGTGAACGCACCAATAGAGTGAATGCGATATTGATTCGTTATTTACGAATCAGTGCGCCCGCATCACCTTGGGAGCCACCCAAAATCAAAGGCATCCCACCGGTAGAGGTTCCAAACATGATGATCTTGGCATTATCTGATTTCGCCAAGTTTTCACTCGCCTCAATACCGCGATAGCGCAGATAGTTTTCCGTCATCCCTGCATTCACGATGTCCTGAAAATCCTTGATTCCCTTGGCTTCAAGCACTTTTCTACGTGCTTCTTTCTCTGCAGTTTGGAGCTTGTAGATATAGGACTCAGAAACTTGAGCTTGCGTCAGCTTGTCCTGGATCGCTTTTTGAATTTCTTCAGGAAAGGTAATGGACTCTAACTGCACTGCACTGATTCTCACCAACCTCACCTCTTTCAAACCAGGGGGACTCAGCTTGTCGATAATGACACGATCAGCGGTAATGGCGATGTCACGTACCACTTGGTTAATACCGGAAGTAAAGGCCTGAGTCGAACTTAAACGACCAAACATTTCGCGCGTCACCGAGGTCACCTCAGGAATGACCATCGTCTTGACATACTCAGGCCCCACGTACTTGTGCAGCAAAGGAACGGTCAAACGATTGACCTCAAACTGAAAGTTGAGTTTGACTTTTGATTTCAGCAAATCTGAAGTCAACACCTCAAGTTCCAAGCTCTGCACCTGAATTCGACTGTTGTATTGAGAAACGGAGTTCCAAGGCAAAATCAACGTCATGCCTTCGGGTACCAGCTCATCCAACACCACGCCACCATCCAGCGCGCGATACATCACGCCTACCGAGCCGGCGGGAACAAGCATCACAATACGCGGATACAAAATGACTGCGCCGCCAATAAACAAAAATAAAATGATCAACATTGGGATCAAATGTTCAACCACCCAATCCGATAACCTGTGATAAGTATTTCTTAAAAATCGCATCATTGTTCCGTCTATCAGGAATGAATGGGTTTGCCATTAGCCATAAACAAGACGTGATCCGCCCGATCATAGTAATGGTCATCGTGCGTGATCGCGATCACTGTCTTGCCCATCGCGCGCAACTTCGGAATAATGTTTTCGTAAAACTCTTGCCGGAACTCTGGATCTTGGTCAGCCGCCCACTCATCCAAAATCACGAAAGGACGATCCTCAAGCAAAGCCACAATCAAGGCCAGGCGCTTGCGCTGTCCAGTGGAAAATTGCAAAGAACTGAACTGACCATTTTGAATACTGACTTTGCCTTCCATTTGAAAGACCTTGAGCAAGTCCTCCATTCTTCGTACATCGTCAGCAGGCAAACCGTATAAGGTTTTAAATAAGTGAAAATCACTGAAGACGACCGAAAACATGTCTCGATACGCGCCAGTAGTCGGTTCTGAGATGGGGAGACCATTGACTAAAATCCGCCCTGCGCTCGGTTGATAGAGACCGATCAAGATCCGCATCAAGGTCGTTTTGCCAGAACCATTATTACCGCGAATGAAATACACCTTGCCTGCATCAAACTGATAATCGACCGGCCCCAAGGTAAAACCCATGCGTTTTTCCTGACCGGGATGCTGGTAGCAGACCCCCTCTAGGGTAATGCCCTTGATCTGATCGTAGCTTTCTTCACGATCGGCAGGTGCCTCTTGCGCACTCTCTGCCAAGCGTTTCGCCAGAGTCTGTAGAGTCCGGGCCGCGACGTTCGCCTGTGAAAGGTTCGGGATACTCACGATGATACCGGAGAGCGACCCCGCCAGAAACAAGGCAGTCGTCGCTGCGGTCGTGACATGTGGCGCAAAATCGGAGGTAATCGCAGGAACAACGAACACCATAATGCCAACAATCACGTACAGCAAGATTTGCAGATTATTGAAAAAGTTGGTGATGGTGACGACCAACCGACCCTTTTCTTCATTGACGTCTTTAGACTCTTTGACCATGTGGCGTGTAATTTCATACGCCCGATCAGAATTCATCTTGATTTCTTTGTAGCCACTCAAATAGTCTGCGTAAATGGCGTTGACCGAGCCTTCACGCTCAGCGACCTTTTGAAGTTGCCCCGTCACTTTAAACAACTCGGATACGCCGACTATCAAGATCAATGCAGTAGAAGCGAAAATAATCAAAAAGGCAGTCAACGACACTGTCGCCATGTACAGCGTCAAAAACAAAAGTGTGGCGATTGCCTGACAAGTGGTGACGGTGACCCCCACTGCCGATGAGACAGACTGGGTATCCCGCGCCAACACCTCCATGATGTAATTGCGTCCGATCTCGTCGATTTTTCCGAGATTTGACTTGAACACATCGCTCATGATCTTGATCTTGAAACGATAAATCAAGGTCTGTGCACTTCGGATGTTTTCGTCATTTGAACGACGTGTCACCAGCAAAAGCAACAGCAACAGCGCGGCGAAAGCAAAAAACTGCCAGGTAACAGAGTCGCCGTTCGAGACGTCGGTCGCCGCCATGTTGATCAAACCAATCAATGCCGTGTTTGTAATACCGACAAACACGGACAGCCAGATCATGCGTCGCAGTTCACGTGGACTCTCCCGACTCAAAAAGTCGAAGAGATCTGACTTCATTAGGCTACCCATATACAGTTCGCATCTAAGTCCGGTGGAGTGTGAGGCATCAATTATGCAGCGGCAGCATGTTTTTTGCTGAGAAACAGATTTTTACCTTTTTGAAACTGTTCAGCGGCATACTCTTTCATCTGTTCGCCCTTGAAACTGACGAGATTGCCGTTTGCCTCAAAATGCCTGACAAAGGTGGCGCCAATCGCATAAGTAGCGCCAAACGATAGCGCTGGCTCGACTGTCCAATTAAAAATCTGCCCCACGATGGGAACGTTTTTCATGATGGAACGTGTAATGCCACCGGCGATCGTTGAGGTCGCCGTACTTCCGACCAGACCCGTTGCAACCGCGATCGCCACCTTGTGTTCGAAAGGGATGTTGTAGTGCTTGCATAACAACTGAATCAACTTGATCTGCGTACCTGACAAGACAAGCGTATCCAAGATGGGAACCGGTGTCATGCCCGCCACAACCGCCCATTGCGACCAGGTTTTAACGATGGCCATTGCTTCGCGCTGACGATCACTTGCAGGAAGATCTTGGGCAACTGCCTGTTTCGATGCCTCAACAGCGACGTGCTCTGTGATGACTTCTGGCTCATCGTCGTGTCGTTTGAGTTGCTCTGCGAACAACGCTTCAGTTTCTTTGGCAGAGCGGCGCACACGCGTCGCAATGCCGGGAGACTGTTTCGGCAGCGGAGAATCAACAGCAATCGTGACAGTTTCCGACACAGCTGCTTGGCTGATCTTTTCTGACGCTTTCTCTTTTTTAGGTGCCCGAGTGGGCGTAGCGCGCGGCGTCCGCGCAGGTGAAACCTTTTTTACAGCCTGCTCCGCCGACACAGCACTCGTCTGATCAACTTTTAAACTTTTAGCGGTAGACGTTTTTAATGGATTTGAGCCAATCGTGTTGGGGCGCTTCGTAGCCATACATCAACCTTTTAACGCGTCAGTGATAAGACTTCTTGCGCGAGCGCACGATAGTCATCTGCTGCCCCAGACTTGGGGCGATATTGAAAAATACTTTCTTTAAATGAGGGCGCTTCTGCAAGTCGAATATTTTCGCGGATCCGTGTCTTGAGCAACTTTTCACCGAAACTCTCAGAAAGAGCTGCAATGACATCCTGCGCATGAAGCGTTCTCAAATCAACGCGAGAGGCCAGCAATCCCAGCAACTTCAGTGCAGGGTTGAGGTCTTCTCTCACATGATCCACCATTTGCATCAACTGTGCGACACCTGACAAAGAAAGCACCTGTGTCGTGACGGGAACCAGCAATTGGTCTGACGCCGTCAATGCATTTAACGTCAGCAAACCCAGCGTCGGAGGCGTATCTAAAATGACCTCATCCCACCGCTTTTGAGAAAGCGTTGCCAGTCGATTTTTAAGATGTCTCTCAGGCTCAGACATGCTTAACAGCAAGCGATCCAGTCCCGATAAAGCACCCGTGCCAGCGATCACAGACACACCCTCCACCGTCGAGGGGCTCATCAGTGTGTCCATTGACAATTCAGACGTAAAAATTTCCAAACTACCGACGTTCGCTTCTGCCACACCGAGCCAATCGCTCGCATTTCCTTGAGGATCTAAATCAATCACCAATACTTTGCGACCCATCTGGGCAAGCCCAGCGGCTAAGTTGACCGCTGTTGTGGTCTTGGCACAACCACCCTTCTGGTTGGAAATCGCGATTATCTGCATGACGTGTAATAGAAAAAATCACGGTGACTCATGTACCGTGATTTTTTAACTCCAAAGAGAGCGGATTTGTTTTTAGTCTTTTGTTGTGGCTTTAACAAACTCTTTCCTAAGTTCTGCTTGCAGCTTGGCTTCACCCAGATTCGCCATCGTGCCGCCATTTTCAAAATGGCGAACAAAAACCTTGCCGACCGCATAGGTCGCTGCTGCGCCAAAGGCGGCCATCGACACTGAACCGATGATGGTGCCAATGCCAGGAAACAACTTAGCCGTCGCACCAACAGTGGCATGGGCGGCACCCACGGGTACCAAGGTACCGAGCAAAACAGAGATTGCTCCAGACACCACTTCTTTTGAGGCTTTTTGACCATACAGCTCAGCCAAATCAATCACCAGCTTGGTTTGCACCCCAGCCAAGGCAGCCATATCTAAGTAAGGTAACGGAATCAACGCCGCCGCCAGACTCCAGCGCGAGGCTGAAGCAATCAAGTTTCCGGCACGATCCAGGCGCAAGGTTTGTTCTGTATCCGCAAAAACTTCAACCGCTTCAGTATCAATGGTAATGGTCATGGTAAATCCTATTAATAAGTGCAAGTTGCCATTGTCACCGCACCTCAATAATCACGCTCGCAATTGCTCGCAATTCCTCACAATTTGGCACGCACAAACTCACTAAATCAGTCATCGGCGCAAGTGTGAGCTTTCACGAGGATTCTTTGCACTCGCAGATCGAGCTTGGTCCATACTTCACGCCTGTCTCGCGCCCGCGAAGGCAATGTTGAGTCGCAACGCGTCGAGACCTGCACATACACATTTTGGAGTCACAGACATGACCACACCAACCACCCCCACCCTCAACGCTTACACAATTGACGGCGATCTCTTTAAAGTCATCAAAAACGCCGAGAACCAATACTCTTTATGGCCAGAAAAAAAAGCGACACCAGCAGGCTGGACGGACACGGGCTTTTCGGGCAGCAAAACAGAAGCAACAGATTATGTCGACCGTGAATGGACGGACATGCGTCCGCTGAGCTTGCAAAAAGCAATGGCGGCCAATAAGTGATGCAAGGACCGCTCGGCAGTGCCCAACGCTTTGTCTGGTTTCACCAGTTAATCAATCCGTCCTGTCCTGCTTACAACGTCGGGCAATTCATACGGATATCGGGTCACCTCGACATACCAGCCCTAAACCGTGCACATGATTGCATCGTGCGTGGAACAGAGATTTTTCGTTTGCGATTTGGCAGCGAAAATGGTGAACCCTTTCAACGCATCGTGCCTGCAGAAGATATTGACATCACCCTTTGGGACGTCCGCAATGGACCAGCCCCAAAAGACGATGCCGAGGCGATTTTAAAAAAAGCTGAACTGGACCCCATTGACCTCGAGAACGGTCCCCATTATCGGTTCGGCCTGATCAGACTCGACGATCAGGAATGGATTTATTACTCATATTTCCATCACCTCATTATTGATGCCCCGGGTGCTGCATATTTTGCCAATGCACTCACTGAATGCTACCGTACGCGTGCCACTGAATTCGTCGATCGCAATATCAGTTGGTCACAAGCAGTTGCCCAAGATATTGCCTATAAAACAAGTTCCGCCTGGAATGAAGATAAAAGTTTCTGGCAAGAAAAGCTCGCTGGCGTGCCTTCTCCCGCCACGCTCTGCCCGAAGCCTTTTAAACGTTTAGACTTATCCCGTCCTCTGTCTGTCGCGATGGACATGCCGCGCGCGCTTTACACAGAGATCACCCAATGGGGTGTCAGCGCAGGCCGCAGCGCTTACGCAAGCTTTGCCACTGCCGTTGTGATTTACCTGTCCAAAATGACAGGCTCAACCGACGTGTGCGTCGGGACCCCGACGGCCGGACGCAGCAAAAGCACCAGAACACTCATTGGCATGCTCGCCAACGCCGTACCGCTGCGCGTCTCGGTCGAAAGTTCAGAGACTGTCACTGACCTGATCAAGCATATCGCGCGTGAGACGCGCCTTGGCCTAAGACACAATAAATTTCCTTACGGTGAAATCGCTACGATGCACCGTCAGATGAATCTGGACGCACCTTTTTCATTTTTGATCAATCACTTGGTGTTTGATCAGTTACTAGACTTTGGTGATGCCAAAGGACTTGTAGAAACAGGCGGCGCAGGCGCAATCGCAGACCTTGAGTTGCAAATTTTTGACCGTTCCGATGAGGGTCCTGTCCAGCTCAGAATGGACTACAACGCAGGTCGCTACAACGAAGAGCAAGCACGTGAACACCTTTCACGTTTGTATCATTTGCTCGTCCAGCTGCCGGCGATGGCCGACACGGCAATCGCTTCGATCTCCGTGCTGAACCAGGATGAACAAGAGCATATTCTTGGACGCTCCGAGGGCGCTGCACATCGTCTCGATTCCACTATTCATCATTTACCTGACCTGTTTGAGTCTCAAGTTCGCAAACATCCCGACGCGCCAGCGCTGATGTTTGACGACCAAGGGAGATCTGCTGAACTCAGCTATCTCGAACTTGACGAACGGGCCAACCAGCTTGCCCGCTACCTCATTCGGCAGGGTATTGGATCTGAGCAAACCGTCAGCATATTGTTGCAACGATCACCTGAACTGATTGTTGCCATGCTTGCCGTGCTCAAGACCGGAGCGGCTTATCTGCCGCTTGATCCAGACTATCCGGCTGCAAGACTTCAATATCTGATCAAAGATAGCGATTCAGCTCACGTCATATCAATTTCTGAACACCTTCAAATTCCAGAACTTGAAGAGGCGCTGAGTCAACAAAAACATATTGATCTAGAAGACTTTGCAGTGAGTTTGACCATTCAGAGTCTTGATAGTGGCATGGTCACAGACAGCCAAAGACTCAGACCACTCTTGTCAGACAATCTGGCTTATATCATCTACACCTCTGGCTCGACAGGCAATCCAAAAGGTGTAGGCGTGCCCCATCGAGGCGTGCTGAATATGGCTCGGGCTAAAGACCAGTATTTGGGCATCGGAGCAGGTGATCGCGTATTGCAGTTTGCCTCTCACGCCTTTGATGGCAGTGTTCAGGAAATCTGGTCAGCGTTCGCGGCAGGTGCGACCCTTGTGCTGCCAGCCACGTCTATGCGGATGAACACCGCTGCCAATATTGCAGAGCATCTCACGCAATTTGCTGTTACCCATGCCACACTGCCCCCTGCTTTAGTCAAACTTTTAGACGAGCAGTCCATCGCACCTTTGCGAACGCTTTGCGTAGCAGGCGAAGCATGTCCCCCCGAACTGGTAGAACGCTTTAGCGCCAACAGGCGGATGGTCAATGCTTACGGACCGACCGAAGTCACGGTCTGCGCAGCAATGAGTCCACCGCTTCGTTTCGATCCAGCGCTGACTCAGCAAGTCGTACCAATCGGTGCGCAGATCGACAACGTTGATGATTACATCCTAGATGCAACGCTGGCACTCGTCCCTGACGAAACCATTGGTGAACTATACGTCGCAGGTGTTGGCGTCACGCGTGGATATCTCGGTCGCCCCGGACTCACTGCAGAGAGATTTATTGCCTGCCCCTTCGGCACACCCGGACGACGCATGTATCGCACAGGTGACTTAGTCTTACGACAGAAAAATGGCCTGATGGTCTATATCGGTCGTGCCGATACACAAGTCAAAATTCGTGGCTTTAGAATCGAGCTTGGAGAGATAGAAAAAACCTTACTCACGCAGTTTGACGTTTTGACTCAAGCCGCAGTGATCGCCAAGGACTTTTCGGGTGAACTGAGGCTGGTTGCTTATCTCGTCTCAGGGACGGATCAAACAAAACCAGAGCAAAGCCAGCTCCGTCAAGAGCTCGCGTCCATCTTGCCTGAGTACATGGTCCCGGCGTATTTTGAATATCTGGATGCGCTGCCACTCACTGCGCATGGCAAGCTCGATGTTCGCGCACTCCCAGAGCCTGGCACGCAATCTGATCTCAACAGTTTTAGAGCACCGAGAAACAATACCGAACAAGTTATATGCGAGCTGTTCGGTGCACTCACACAAACTTCACCGATCGGTATCGATGATGATTTTTTTGCCATCGGCGGGCATTCACTTCTCGCAATTGGTCTCGTCACGCAACTCAGAGAACAACTTGGTTGCGAAATTACGCTGGACAAGATTTTTGAGTATCCGACACCTGAAGCACTTGCCACACAAATTGAACCAATCTCTGAACTGACTGCCCAGGGTTCATCACAAGCAACTCCAAACGTCATAGCGAACATGGGGCAACTTGACAATGGATGCGTCACATTGTCGCTCGGTCAAAAACGCTTCTGGACACTCGGTCAACTCGACCACGCACAATCAGCATATAACCTTCCGTTTGCAGTTCGACTGCAAGGCGCACTGAATGTTGATGCACTAAAGAGTGCCCTTCACGCATTGCTTGAGCGTCATCAAAGCTTGCGTACGCTCATACAGGAAAATACCAATGGCGAGCTAGTCGGCAAACTACATCCCGTCGGTCCGTCGACCTCTGTGCTGCAAAGATTTTCCCGTGAATCATATCTATCTCTGACTATGAGTCAACAGCCGCTGCAAGACAGTCAAAACAGTGATGCAGCCTTGGTTGACGCTTTCATCTCGTACGCAAACAACCTGCCGTTTAACCTTGCAAACGATTTATCGTTGCGCGCAATGTTATTAGAGCTTGCGCCAGACGATGCAATTTTGGTGGTGACCGTCCACCATCAGGCTGGCGACGGTCTCTCGAGCGTACGCCTCTTTGGTGAGCTAGAGCATGCCTATCAAGCTTTTACGCTGGGCCAGGCACCTCAATGGGCGCCGCTCAGTATTCATTACAGCGACTGGGCAGCGTGGCAGTATCACGCGATCGAAATTGGGTTAGATAAAAAGATTGAACGTGCCAAAACGCGTCTTGCAGGCGCGCCAGAGCATCTCAGTCTACCTCTCGATTTTCCACGTATCAACAGTCGTGAAAAACGCGCCGGATATGTGAGACATCAACTCGATCAGCATCTCATCAGCGGTCTTGAAACACTCGCGCGCAAGGAACAGACCACTCTATTTACCACCATCCTGACAGGTTATGCGATTTTGCTATCGCGTCTTTCTCGTCAACAATCAGTCGTAATTGGCTCGCCTGTGAGCGGTCGTACGACACGTGAAGCAGAATCCCTCGTGGGGTATTTTGTGAACACCATGGCGATACCTGTCTCAGTGACACCGAGCGACACTGGCTTAGCGCTCCTGAGCCAAGCTCGCTTAAACCTGACCGCTGCCCTCAGTGATCAAGATATGCCTTTTGAGCGACTGGTTGAGGCACTCGACATTCCTCGCTCTTTGGGTCAAACACCCGTATTTCAGGCGATGCTGGCATATCAAACAGATCAGCCTCTCTCGATTTCACTGCCCGGCATGCAATGCAAAGTGCAGCCCGTCACACTTGCGCATGCAAAATTTGATCTGACGCTTTACCTCACGCCGCTCGAAACGGGCGAGATGGAATGCGCGTTTGAATACGATGCCGATCTATTTTCAAATCTCAGCGTACAACGTTGGGCTAAAGCTTTCACACAAATCCTCAAGGGATTACAGCTTTCACCTGAGCAACCCGTTGCACAACTGAATTGGTTGGACAAGGATCAAATCCAAGCCACTGTTGAGGCAAGTGCGGGAAAAATAATCACCTTATCGCCTGAACCACTGACGCTAGTCTCTCGGTTTACAGCACAAGCTCAGCGCACGCCAAACAGTATTGCGCTGTTGTTTGAGACAAAGAATGGCGACTCGGACATGAGTCCACTGGGTTCAACCAGCACATTGACCTATGCCCAACTGGATCAACAATCCAACCAGTTGGCGCGCCACCTGCTCGCACGCGGCATTCAACACGACGATATCGTTGCCATTCTGCTCGGACGCGGACCTGCAATGATTGTCGCCATGCTAGGCGCTCTCAAAGCAGGTGCTGGCTATCTCCCCTTGGATCCTGAAGTTCCGCAGGAGCGCTTACGTTTTATGCTGGGCGACAGTCACTCTAAGTTATTAGTGACCACTTCTGAGCAACATCAGCGCCTAGGTCTTGACTCTGACTCGACTCAAGTCCTTGCGCTAGACACTCACGAGGTGAAGTCTGCGATTGAAGCTCATCCAGCGACTGCTCTTCTGGATGAGGAGCGATCAGGACCCATTCTTCCTGAGCAACTTGCCTATTTGATCTATACCTCTGGCTCTACTGGTTTGCCAAAAGGCGCTGGCAATACCCACCGTGCGATTGTGAATCACATGGATTGGGTGCAATCAGAAATGCATCTCCAGCCTGGCGATCGCATATTGCAAAAAACTGCCATTGGCTTTGACGTTGCCGTGTGGGAATGGTTTGCGCCACTAATGACAGGCGCCACACTGGTCATCGCGAGACCGGGCGGTCAGAAAGATGCAGCCTATCTGCATCAAGCGATTGATGCCTATGGCATCACCTTGATTCACTTTGTTTCTTCAATGCTGGAGTTATTCCTCGAAGAACAACAAGGACTCAAGCACGATACTCTGCGCTTGATCGTCACGAGTGGCGAAGCCCTCAGTGGCACCTTACAAGACAAAACCCTTCGAGCGTTTCCTTCCGTCGCATTCTGGGACCTTTACGGTCCAACCGAAGCTGCTATTCACGTATCTGCCTGGCGCTGCCGTCCGGAAGATGGCCTGATAGCGCCACCGATCGGACTGCCGGTCTGGAATACGCATTTGTTTATTCTTGATCCCGCACTCGAACCGATCCCAGAGGGTGTCGTGGGAGAGCTTTATATTGCTGGCGAGGGTTTGGCCCGTGGCTATCTGGGCCGAGCCGCCCTGACTGCCGAGCGATTTATCGCCTGCCCTTGGCTCGCGCCTGGTGCAAGAATGTATCGTTCTGGTGACCTCGCTCGCAAACGTGCTGATGGTGCTATCGAATATCTTGGACGAGCAGACGATCAAGTCAAAATTCGTGGTTTCAGGATTGAGCTCGGTGAAATCGAAGCGGCGTTGCTGGCGACCTCGCCTGAGCTCAGCCAAGTGGCTGTGATTGCCATATCAAGTGGTACGGATGCGCGTTTGGTTGCGTATTTGGTCGGACACCATGATCAAACAGTCCCGGCGACCTCTACACTCCGCACAAGACTGGCAACGAAACTACCTGATTACATGGTGCCAGCGCACCTAATGGTGCTGGAAGCACTTCCACTCAATGCGAATGGAAAACTCGATCGACGCGCTCTTCCTGCTCCGGAATTGACTGCGCAGACTGATAACCTTGTCTTACCATCCACCCCAACCGAAATACTCTTGTGCCGGTTATTTGGCGAAGTCACAGGTCTGAATACCGTCAGCGCCGACGCGAGCTTTTTCGCGATCGGTGGTCAATCGCTCTCTGCAATGCGATTAGTGGCTCGCATCCGGAAAGAGTTGGGCTTCGCACTCCCCTTGCGCCTACTCTTTGAGTACACGACACCACAAGCCCTGGCTCCACATCTCGAGGCACTCTCGCAAGACGTCGGCCCCTCATTAACAGCAGGTCCAGGCCAACAAGCACACGACCAGGTTGTTCTTTCTTTTGGGCAGCGTCGTCTGGGCACACTGGATCGCATTGATGGACCTTCAGCTGCTTACAACATGTCGGCTGTTCTCCACTTGCATGGCACCCTTTCAATCCAAGCGCTTGGTCAGGCATTAGTCGCTGTTGTTGAGAGGCACTCGACCTTGCGAACAGTCATGAAAGAAGACGATCATGGCGTCTTGTTCGGCTTACTTTTGCCCATACCTTCTATTTCTGAACTTTTAAGGCTTGAAACCCTGAACGTTTCGACCCCGCATGATGATCATGCGCATCTGCTTCGCACAAAGATTGAAAATGAAGCGGCTCGCCCGTTTAAGCTTGAGCAAGACTATTCTTTGCGTGCCTTGTTAATCACTCAGGACTCACAGCGCGCAAGCTTGCTTCTGACAGTCCATCATCAAGCAGCAGACGCGATTTCAGTGGGCATTTTGGCGCAGGAACTGAATGCCGCCTATGAAGCGTTTTGTGAAGAACGTGCACCTAGTTGGTCAACACTACCAGTGAGCTATGCAGATTGGGCCGCGTGGCAGCATGCGAGTTTGCAAAAAAATGCAACACCACGCATTGAAAAAATCAAACAGCGACTGTCTGAATGTCCAGATTTGCTGACCCTACCCCTGGATCATTCGAGAAAAACAACGAGTGCACGTCCAGCAAAACACGTGTCGCTCAAACTCGATACACACGTTTCAGACAAATTACGTGCGATTGCTGCGCAACACAATACTACGTTGTTTGCTGCGCTATTAGCCGCATATGGCGCAACACTGAGTCGCTTGGCGGGTCAGCAGTCAGTTGTCATCGGCTCGCCTGTCGCTGGGCGTCAACATCTTGAAACCGAAGGGCTGATTGGCTTTTTGCTTAATACGCTCGCCATTCCCTTGCACACTCCTGGATGGATGACAGGGGTTGACTTGATCGAACAGAGTAAGGTCAGTGTCAATGCTGCGCTTGTTGATCAAGATATACCTTTCGAGCGCTTGATTGAAGACTTGGGCGTCACACGTTCCTTGCATCACAGCCCGCTATTTCAGGCCATGTTCGCTTTTCAGGCCGATGCATCTGAACCTTTCAGGTTGGGGGATTTACAGACGCAGCAAGAAATTCTGAGTTCAGCCGCTGCCAAATACGATCTGACCTTACATTTACGACCCGAAGTCGATGGAAGTTTGAGTGGCTCCTTAGAATACGATTGCGATCTCTTTGACATCAAAACGGTGGAACGTTGGGCACGTGCCTTTGAAACACTCACTGCCGCACTCGCGACCCAACCCGAAGCGACGCTGCAAACACTCCCCCTGATGGATCCAGTTAACTATGAAGAAACCCTTTCTTTGGGACGAGGAGAAAGCGTCAAACTAGACGAAAACGTACTCACACTTTCAGGTGCCTTTGAAAGACAGGTTTTACTCACACCCGAAAAAATTGCGCTGGAATGTAAAGATCAGTCGCTCACGTATGAGGAACTCAATACACGGGCGAATAAGTTGGCCCATTACCTGATTCATGCTGGCATTCGCTGTGACGATGTTGTTGCGATGATGCTGGATCGGACACCTGATCTCATCATCGCGTTACTCGCCATCAATAAAGCTGGGGCTGGATATTTACCTCTCGACGTAGATTATCCAAAAAACCGCCTGTCTTTTATGCTCTCCGACAGCCGTGCAAGCATTGTGCTGACACAGAATAGTCACCTCTCAATGTTAAGCGAGATCTTGCAACTGGGTGAACTCTCGACGCGCACCTTATGCTTGGATCTTCAGGACGTAGGTGAGGACATCGCGACTCAACCCACCAGAAATGTTCATGATGGCGAACGAAGCGCACCTCTCACGCCAGATCAACTGGTTTACATGATGTACACCTCTGGCAGCACGGGCAATCCTAAAGGCGTAGGATTTTTACATCGCTCATTGATGAATCTCGTTCAATGGCAACATGCTGTGATTCCAAGCGAGGCATTACGGGTGCTGCAATACTCACCCATCAGCTTTGATGCCTCTGCACAAGAAATCGCTTGGGCTTACTCAAAAGGCGCCACACTCGTACTGGTGGATAACGAAACTCGACGCGATAGTCGTGCACTCGCGCAATATATCCAAGACCACAAACTCGACCACCTCTATGCACCATTTGTCGTGCTCAATAATCTCGCAGACGCGAAACAAAGCTTTGACATTGAGGGATGGCCGGAAGCTGTTTTTACGGCAGGTGAACAACTACAGATCACACCTGCGATCCGTGCCGCATATCAAACCCATCCCGATTCACGCCTGCACAATCTGTATGGACCGACCGAAGCCCACGTCGTCAGTTACTACTCGATGGACAAGGATCAGTCCAAATGGGAAGAATTCCCTCCAATTGGTTACCCGATCTGGAATACCGATCTCTATATTCTCGATGCTACGCTTGAGCCTGTGCCGGACGGCATTCTTGGAGAGCTTTATCTCGCGGGCGTTGGTCTCGCACGTGGCTATTTCAACCGTGGGGGCTTAACGGCAGAAAAGTTTATTGCCAATCCCTTTGGCGCTCCTGGAACACGCATGTACCGTACCGGTGACATAGCCGTTCGTCTTGCAAATGGTGCCATTCAGTTCTTAGGTCGCGCAGACGATCAAGTCAAAATTCGTGGCTTTCGAATAGAACTAGGCGAAGTTGAATCTGCACTATTAAATGAATGCCCCGAGCTGAGCAAAGTCGCTGTCATTGCTCGTCAAGTGGGTCAGGCATCCAAAGATAAGCGCTTAGTGGCGTACGTTGTGGGTCACGCAGACCAACCCGTTCGGGATGCCGCACAACTACGACTGGCACTACTCAAAATACTCCCAGACTACATGGTTCCAGCACATTTTGTCGTGATGGAAAAATTACCCTTAAGTCCTGCTGGAAAACTTGATCGACGCGCACTCCCTGACCCGATCTTGCACGCTGGCGCCGAAGGTGCAAACAAAGTCTCCATCCTCCCCAATAACGAGAATGAACGACTTTTGGTGCGCTTATTTCAGGAAATCACTGAAATAGCAGAGGTCAGCACAGACGACAGTTTTTTTGCAATTGGCGGACATTCTTTGCTCGCCATGAAGCTTGTCGCGCGAGTCAGACAAGAAACAGAAAAGACACTACCACTTCGCTCAATATTTGAACATCCGACTCCGCAACAATTAGCGGTTTATTTGGATGGCATCACCAAACAATCTAGACGCCGCATTCAGTCAGGCATGGGAAGAATTCGCAATGACAACTAAGCTCACATTGTCCTATGGTCAACGTCGCTTATGGGCACTCGATCGTTTAGAAGGTTCCTCTGCCACCTACAACATGCCTCTCGCTATTCGTGTGAAAGGTGTATTGGACGTTGATGCCTTAAGAAATGCCTTTGTTGCCCTTTGCACACGGCACGAGGCGATTCGTACGGTGATGCGTGCCTCTGAAAGTGGTGAACCAATTGGTTATTTGCTTGATCCTCCAAGCGCCGCTTCGATACTGTCCATCATCGACTTACGCGAAATCGAACAAACAGATCAGGGCCACATAGAAAAGGTCGTCAGTGAACTGATTCATGCAGAAGCTGCAAAACCTTTCGATCTGGAAAATGATCTATCCTTGCGTGCTAGCCTGATTTTATTGAGTCCACTTGAATCAGTCTTGATGCTCACGATGCATCATCAAGCCGCTGATGGCGTGTCTCGCAACATTATTGCCCGCGAACTTGACCAAGCCTATTGCGCATATGCCCAGGGTCATACTCCGGATTGGCCTGAACTAGAAATTCATTACAGCGACTGGGCCGCATGGCAACAAGATAATTTACAAGAGGGACTCGCGCCCGCAGTTGAACGTGCCAAAGCACGTCTGACAGACATCCCCGAGCTTCTCTCGTTGCCACTTGATCACACCCGAGATCCAGATCGTGCACGTCATGCCCAGGAAGTCACGCTCAGCATTTCAGCAACAACGGTTCAGGCACTCGAAACACTCGCCCGTAAACAAAATACAACGCTTTATACCGCGCTGCTGTCTGTGTATGGCGCAACCCTCGCCAAGCTTTCACGCCAACATGCAGTGGCGATTGGTTCGCCCGTTTCTGGACGTGATGATATCGACACAGAAGCAATGGTCGGATTTTTATTAAATACAGTGGTGATGCCTGTCACGGTCAAGGACTCACAGTCTGCATCCGAACTGATTGCACAGACCCATCAGACTGTTCAAGATTGTTTGGCGGATCAAGACCTTCCCTTTGAACAACTTGTTGAACACTTGGGTGTCAGTCGATCACTTTCGCACGCACCCGTCTTTCAAGCAATGCTTTCGCTCCAAACGCAAGGAGAGACAGACTTTAAACTTGGGAGCTTGCGTTGCACACCTGAGTCAGTCGGTCTGCCAACGGCCAAACTTGATCTCACGCTTTATCTCACTAAACAACTCAATGGCGAGCTCACAGGAAGCTTTGAGTTTGATGCCGACTTATTTGAGGCAAGCTCCGTCAAGATTTGGGCGCAGGTTTTTGAACAAATGCTTCAAGGCTTTGTCGAGCATCCAGATGCGGCCTTAATTACTCTCTCAGCAATCAATCAAAGCACTCGCGAAACGGTATTGGCACAATCAGCAGGTGCCCGCGTGAAGCTTGACGCCTCAAGTACGTCACTCATGGAACGCTTTACTGCGCAATGCATGTTGACGCCTGATGCACCTGCACTCATCACTGGTTTGGGCGCAGAGTCCAAATCTATCAGTTACGCAGTGCTTGATCGCGACTCCAACAAACTTGCACGCGTCTTGATGTCGCAAGGTCTTGGTCCAGACAAGATTGCAGCGATCTTATTGAATCGCTGCCCCGAAATGATCGTGGCAATGTTAGCGATCCTTAAAGCGGGTGCTGCCTATCTGCCACTTGATCCCGAATACCCACAACAACGTCTAGATTTCATGCTGACGGATAGTCAGTCAGCTGTCTTGATCACGAACGCAAATGGCTTAGAGAGCATTAGCGAATCTGCGAGACCCAAGCAAGTCCTTGAGCTGGATTCTACGGCCTGGCATTCAAAGATGGAGCAGTATTCTGATGGCACACTGTTGAGATCAGAAAGACTTCAACCCTACCACCCCGATCAACTTGCCTATTTAATTTACACCTCAGGTTCAACTGGCACACCTAAGGGTGCAGGAAATACACATCAAGCCCTGACCAACCGTCTGGACTGGATGCAGGATGTTCTTAAACTGAACCCGTCAGACCGTGTTTTACAAAAAACAGGCATTGGTTTTGACGTTGCAGTGTGGGAATGGCTACTCCCTCTTTTGACAGGTTCGTCACTGGTCATCGCACGACCCGGCGGTCAAAAAGAACCCGAATATCTTGAGCAAGTTATTGACACGCACCACGTGTCCGTCATGCACTTTGTGCCTTCAATGCTTGCCGTCTTTTTACAAAGCATTGACCCACAATCATGCACCAGTCTCAGACAAGTTGTGATGAGTGGCGAAGCGCTGAGTGCCTCACTACAAAATCAATATTTTGCACGTTTTCCCCAATCCTTTCTTTGGAACCTGTATGGCCCAACAGAGGCGGCGATCGACGTATCATTTTGGAAATGTTTGCGCAGTAGCGCAACACTTCCACCTCCAATCGGCAGACCTATTTGGAACATCCAGCTCTATGTCCTGGATGCAGGATTGGAACCCGTCGCACCCGGTTCAGTTGGTGAGTTGTATATCGCCGGTGAAGGTTTAGCGCGTGGCTATCTCAGTCGTCCCGGACTGACGGCAGAACGATTTATTGCCAATCCATTTGCAACTCAGGAAGCGCCTGGTGCACGGATGTATCGAACTGGCGATTTGGCGCGTTATCGCTGCGATGGCGCAATTGAATACTTTGGTCGTGCTGACGATCAAGTGAAAATCCGTGGTTTCAGGATCGAGCTTGGTGAAATTGAAGCGGCACTCTTGACGCATGTCCATGCACTCGCCCAGGTGGCTGTCTTGGCACGAGAGATGCATGGCGACAAGCGACTGGTGGCTTATCTCATCCCGCGCTCAGGGCAAGAACTACCGAGTGACAACGAGCTTCGCGGTGCACTGGCATCTAGCTTGCCTGACTATATGGTACCGAGCTATTTTGTCACGATGACAGAATTGCCGATCAATGCAAACGGCAAACTGGATCGTAAAGCGCTCCCTTTACCCGAAGCACAAGCCTCCACAAAACAGTTCCGTGCGCCACAGTCAGCCAAAGAAACACTGGTTTGCACCCTATTTTCTGAGGTGACCGGACTTGAGCAGGTAGGCTTGGATGACGGTTTTTTCAGTATTGGCGGAGACAGTATCTCGGCCATTCGTCTTGTCAGTCGTGCCCGTGCGCAAGGCCTGGTGTTTAGCGTCAGAGATGTCTTTAAACATCAAACACCCGAAGCCCTTGCCGCGGCCGCGACGCTTGCCTCCACCGAGACTGTGCAAACAGTCTGGGTCGAAGAAGGCGAGATGCCTCCTTTGCCAA
>NZ_JBASJR010000015.1:0-26418 GCF_049655405.1 Zwartia sp. | reverse complement strand
CACGGTATGGTGATCTACGACGCGCTCTATCGTTGGTGCTTGGACTGTCAGGACGAAACGCACAAATGGCAACCATCGGATTTAGAGTAGCGCGCTTAGGATATCTGCGCCGCGGCGCAGTCTCCTTCGCTACCCAATGCCACAGAAAAACTCGCTCGATTAGTCCGCAAGTAACGCATTGATTTTAAAGGGTTTATCAAAAACCACTCGCGGACTTCGACCCATATCACTGGTACAGACTCACAGAGACTATCCGCCCCCAGAGACAAAACCTTCTCATTTACCGCCCCGAACCCCAGTCTCCGCAGTCCGCAACCCTCCCCACAGACCCGCATGAACCCAAACCAACGGCCAAAAAAATACCAACCCCGAAGGGTTGGTATGTGCGGTAATGGTGGTGGGGTGGTGACTAAATAAAAAGGTTGGTAATTCAAGAGGTAAGGGCTGTTGATAACGGCTGTGGAAAGGTGCGGAATCCAATCAATGTTCCTCTCACTTTATGTTCGCAGCAAGAGAGCGTCATGCAGTTTTTATCGTGTGCCTAGGTTGGGATTTATGGATCACTTACTAACATGTCAGATTTATGGCCAGGTCAATTCGATATTTATGAAATTCAATCAGCGTCCCTATTTCTGTTTCGGCTGGAAGAGTCGAGTTGCACTTCGTATGCGAATCCACCTGCTTTGATGCAAAGTCCCACCAGGGATTTAACAATAAACATTATCTGATAAAATTAAATATTAATTTTTTGTTTCTCATATGCGTTTTTTGTTTCTCATTCTTCTTTTGATCTGCTTTCCGATACAGTCCAGTTGGGCAGTATCGGCGACCTATTGTCAGCATGAAGAAATAACAAATGCACAACACTTTGGCCACCATGATCATGAACACAAAGATGATCAACAGTCATTATCTAAGTTGAAATTTTCTACTGGTGATATCGATTGCTCGGTTTGCCATACAGGGTGTCTTGCTGCATTGAGTACTTTGGCACCATCAACGATCGTGCTTGCTACACTCGTTGTCAACTCCTCACGATCCATTCACGCTACTTCGCCACCAGGCCTTCAACCTGAACGCCCCAACTGGCTCGTCTCTGCTTAATCGGCAGAGCTGGCGTAATCACCTAGCGCTTTTTAAGCGTCTGTAGCTTCAGGCTAGCAGACGACACGGCCCTTTTTGGGCTCTGCTCTGCCGATTCTCTTTATTTCATTTTTAAATGGAGAATCGGATGCGTCAAAAAAATCCTTTAGTTACTTCCCCTGGCAGATACATCGCTAGGATGTTTATATTGTGTATATTTTTTAACTCTGCTTTGTGGGCTCAACAAGCACAGTTCAACAATACTGATACACCCCTTGACCTGAAACAAGCCTTCGAACTGGCGTGGGATCGCCAACCTGAAGCCAAGTCAGCCACACTTCGTCGTAATGCCGCACAAGCCAGGCAAGAAGTTGCCAACTCGTGGACTGCAGAACCACCTTCGTTAGATCTCTTTACACAGTCCGACCAGGTGACTGGTGATCAGGGTCGAAGAGAGTACGTGGCGGGCGTGACTCTACCTCTCTGGTTGCCAGGTGAACAATCGCGAGCAAGTGAGCTTGCAGGTGCTGAACTGCGTTCAGTGAGCAGTCGTGTCAGTGCTGCACAGCTTCGCACTTCACAGAACCTTAGAACCGCATGGTGGGACTGGCAACGCGCAAGAGATGAGACGGCACTAGCTAACGCCAGAGTCGTAAACGCTAAGAAACTGGCGGCTGACGTAAGACGTAGAGTGAACGCTGGTGATCTTGCACTATCTGATCAGCATCAAGCGAGTGGTGCACTTGCCTCTGCTGAGGTGGCCCAAGCAGAGTCAGAAAGCCGCTTAGCGAGTGCAACCCAACATCTTCGGTCATTGACTGGCGTATTGCCAAACTCAAATGTAAAGCAAACACCAGAGCGGATGCCTGCTCTACCAGCTGACTTTACTAAACTCGATGCGAATCATCCTGCAGTTAAGGAGTTATTTGATCGCGCTCAAGTTGCTCGCCGCACCGCAGATCTTGCAAGTGCACAAAACTGGAAAAATCCTGAAGTTTTCCTTGGTACGACACGGGAAAGAGGGGTTTACGGAGAGTCGTGGCAACAGTCAATCACGCTAGGCGTACGAATACCGTTCGGCTCAGGAAGTCGTGACAGGGCAAGGATAGGACAAGCTCAAGCGGAAGCTTTGGAATCAGAGTCGCAGATGCGGTTAGAGCAAGAGCGACTTGCCGCCGATCTTGAAGCATCAAAAATTCTTGTCGAGTCTACGCGTTTGCAATTAGTGGCTGCCGAAAAACGCGCTCGACTAGCACAAGAGTCACGCGTTTTCTTTGAGAAATCTTTCCGCCTTGGCGAAACAGATTTACCTACCCGCCTACGAATTGAGCTTGAGTCTGTAGAGGCGCAACGCGGTGCAAGCCGAGCCCGAATTGATCTAGCAGCAGCTGTGTCTACGCTACGTCAAAACCTTGGCTTACTTCCAGAATGATACTGAGGAGCAATTAATGAAAGTTTTTTATAGCCTGACTTGCACACTTTTTTTAAGCTTTATTACCCCGCTGGCTTTTTCTGGTGAAGGTCATTCGCACGGAAACACACCAACCGCAGTACCGAGCATGAATATGCTGCGATTCTATGCAATATCCGAGGATTTCGAACTCGTTGGCGTGGTTAATCAAAAGCAACTTATCCTTTATTTGGATCACCACAAAGACGGTAGCCCGGTATTGAACGCAAAGCTCAATATTGAAATTGATGGCGTACAAGTTCCCGTCACTCGTATTGACGAGGGTGAGTTCGAAGTTCTACTAACGAAAGAACTACCCCAGGGCACAACAAATATCTTGGCAACCGTCATCGCCGGATCAGTCAGCGATCTGTTAACCGGAACAATTGATGTGCATGCGCCAGACGCCTTGGAATCGCAAGGAGCGAGCACGTACTGGAAACAATATGTTTTTTGGTTTGGAGCCTTGGCGGTAGGTTTTTTACTGCTCTTACTGATGATTCAACGGGTGCGACATTCACGTCATGATCGCAATGGAGATATCGCATGAAAATTCAATTCCCTAAGTTGTTGACAGTATTGTATTTTTTGTTTTTCTCGTCGATCGTATTGGCAGGAGAAGGCCACGACCACGGAGCGGCCCCTATCTCTGAAAATACTGGAGGTCCAAAGCGGCTTCCTGATGGGACAGTATTTGCCCCTAAGCCAACGCAAAGGCAAATCGGAGTCAGGACGATCCTAGTCACAAAGGATAATTTGTCACGGGCGGTAGAGCTAAATGCTACGGTTGTGATGAATCCTAATTTTGGTGGAAAAGCACAAACAATCGTTGCCGGACGCGTGACTCCCGGCCCGCAAGGATTCCCTCTACTAGGGCAGAAAGTGCAAAGAGGAGACATACTGGTTTATGTCGTTTCAGAGGCCACTCAAACAAATAAGTCTTTAGCAGAAACTCGTCTGCAACGTCTTCGCCAGTTAACGGATACGGTACCGCGCAAGGTGATTGATGAAGCTGAGGCTGCGGTAGCAAATGAGGAAGTGCGATCACCAGTCACTGGCTTCATTGCTTCATCAAACGTCGTCTCTGGTCAGGTAGTGGATTCGCGAGAAACTTTATTTGAAATCGTTGATCCAGCGCGACTGCTGATCGAAGCCCTTACATTTGATTTAAGTATTGCAAACGATATTGCTCACGCGTACATCAAAGTTGCTGATCAAAGTATTCCGCTTAACCTTATTGGTGTGGGCCGTGTGATGCGTGGGCAAGCAGTACCAATTGTTTTTAGCTTAAGCAGCATACCCTCAACAAGCTTGGCAATTGGGCAGCCTGTCAAAGTATTTGCACAAAATACCCAGACAGTTAAGGCGTATCGCTTGCCAGTGACTGCCTTGATGAAAAATCCGGCCAATCAAAATATTGTTTGGATTAAAAAGACGCCCGAACAATTTGAACCAAGAGCGGTCACGGTTGAACCATTGGATGGAGCGAACGTAGCAATTACTTCTGGGCTGAATGATGGCGAGCTTGTCGTTGTGCGAGCCGCCACACTCATCAATCAGATTCGATAAGGATGCCATAACATGTTTAAGTGGATACTTGTCTATAGTCTCTCAAATAGATTGCTCGTTCTTGTTGCGAGTCTCGTTCTTATGGTCTACGGTGCTTTCACTCTTTCGCGCACCCCGGTAGATGTATTTCCAGATCTCAATAAACCGACTGTGACCATCATGGCCGAGGCCGGAGGCATGGCTGCTGAAGAGGTTGAGCAGCTCATCACTTTTCCATTAGAGACCACCATGAATGGTCTTCCTGGAGTTGAAAGCATTCGCTCGGTCTCTAGTGCTGGCCTATCTTTCATTTACGTCACTTTTGACTGGAGCACTGAAATTTTTCGCGCAAGGCAAATGGTGACTGAGCGACTTTCTTCAATGGAACAGAGTTTGCCGTCAGGCGTAGTGCCAAGAATGGGGCCGATCAGTTCCATTATGGGAGAAATTATGCAGATCGCTATCCCAATTGACACTGCAAAAATATCTTCGATGCAGGTTCGTGAGTATGCGGATTGGGTACTTAGACCGAGATTGATGGCTATTTCTGGCGTAGCTCAGGTTATCCCGATCGGAGGCGAAGTCCGTCAATTTCAAGTCCAGCCCAACACAGTACGCATGTTTGAACTTGGAATTTCTCATGAGCAGCTAGAAAAGGCACTCAAGGGATTTTCATCCAATACCTCAGGAGGATTTCTTGAACTCAATGGTCGCGAGTACTTAATCCGTAACCTTGGTCGTACTTCTCGCCTTGAAGATCTTAGGACTCTTTCGTTACCCGGTCTAAATGGTCAGCTAATTTTATTGCAACAAATCGCAGAGGTTACTTTTTCTCCTGCTATCAAGCGAGGAGATGCCGGTTTCGAAGGCAAGCCAGCAGTTATTTTGGGCGTACAAAAACAACCGACGGCTGACACAATTAAAGTGACCCGTTTGATCGAAGCCGCTCTGGCAGACATGAAACAGTCATTACCTGCTGGCATGGACTCACCCAAGGTGACATTCCGTCAAGCTAGCTTTATTGAAGCGTCAATAAACACCTTACAAGGAAAGTTAATTGGAGCCTCGCTATTTGTTGCTGTTATTTTATTTTTCTTTTTAGGGACGTTACGTCCAACGGTGATTGCTCTGACAGCAATTCCTGTTTCGATTTTTGTCACGGGGCTCGTATTTAAATATTTTGGACTTTCAATTAATACGATGACCCTCGGAGGGCTAGCAATCGCGATTGGTGGATTGGTTGATGATGCTGTTGTGGATGTCGAAAACATCATGCGCCGACTGAAAGAAGATCGGGCAAAGCATCCGCAAAATCAACTAAACATTCTCGAGTTAGTTGTGCGTGCTTCGCTAGAAGTTCGATCAGCAATTTTATATGCAACCGTAATTATTGTTCTTGTGTTTTTGCCTTTGTTTGCACTCCCGGGTATGGAAGGACGTTTATTTGTTCCCCTTGGCATTGCATTTATTGTGTCCACGCTTGCATCGTTGGTGGTGTCAGTCACGGTTACGCCTGTACTTTCCTACTACTTACTGCCTAGTATGAAAAATTTGAATCATGGCGACACCAGATTGCTTGCTTGGTTGAAAAAGAAGTATTACTTTTGGTTGCAGGGTGTGCTCAATTATCCTAGGTCGGCAATTATTGTGGGTGCCGTAGCCGTATTGTCATCGATGGTTGCTTTACCCTTTTTTTCAAAGACATTTTTGCCGCCCTTTAATGAAGGCACTTTGCTGGTTGGTTTGCGTCTTAATCCAGGAGTGACTTTGGCAGAGAGCTCCTCTCTCGCTCGAAAGGCTGAAACGCTCGTTAAACAAGTTCCGGAGGTCATTCACGTAGGCCGTCGAAGCGGTCGCGCTGAACTGGACGAACACGCTGAAGGAGTGCATGTAAGCGAGTTGGATATTGGTTTGAAGCCGGCTGGCGAACTGACTCGTTCAATGGGAGAAATATCTGCAGATATTCGATCTAAGCTGATCAATTTGCCGGCAGCTATATCTGTGGGGCAGCCAATTTCTCATCGAATTGATCATATGCTTTCGGGAGTACGGTCTCAAATTGCAATCAAGATTTTTGGCGATGATCTGGATACTTTGCGGGGACAGGCCGATTTGTTGCGATCAAAGTTAAGTAGCATATCAGGCATGACAGATCTTGAAATTGAAAAACAAGTTTTGTCACCACAAATTAAGATCAGAATTGACTATGCCGCAGCAGCACAATACGGTTTGTCTACACCTCAGGTTTTAAGCACTCTTCAAAGCCTGATTGAAGGTGAGAAGTTGGCTCAAATCGTAGAGGGGAGTAGAAGCTTTGCTCTGGTTTTGCGACTTCCAGAGTCGTCTCGCTCTTTCGATGGACTTGGAAAAATTCTTATCGAAACACCAAATGGAAGAATCCCCCTAAATAAAATCGCGACGATTGAGGATGGTGACGGCCCCAATCAGATCAGTCGAGATGATGGAAAGCGACGAATTGTTCTTTCTGCTAACGCGCAAGGACGTGCTCTTTCAGACATTATTGAGGATGTTCGAAAGGTCGTCGCTGAATCCAAGCTCCCCGAAGGCTATTTCATAACGTTGGGTGGACAGTTTCAAGCACAGGAAGAGTCATCCCGCTTAGTTGGCTTGCTATCGCTTGTTTCATTAACCCTAATGTTTCTTGTTCTTTATAGCCGCTATCAATCCGTCACGTTATCAGTGCTAATCATGTCGAATATCCCACTCGCTCTTGTAGGTGCGGTCTTGGGTCTTTGGATTTCAGGGCAACCAATGTCAATCGCCGCTCTGATCGGCTTCATTACACTGGCCGGAATCTCTGTGCGTAACGGCATTTTAAAAGTCAGTCATTACATTAATCTAATGCGAGTTGAAGGAGAAAACTTTGATCATAAGATGATTTTGCGCGGGTCGATGGAACGTTTATCGCCTGTGTTGATGACTGCCCTGGTGACTGCCTTTGCGCTTGCCCCTCTACTTTTTGAAGCAGAGCGTCCGGGGACAGAAATATTGCATCCTGTTGCGGTAGTAATTTTTTCGGGATTAATTAGTTCTACTTTATTGGATACCTTTTTAACCCCCGTTATGTTTTGGATGTTTGGTCGTAAAGATTCTGAGCGTTTGATGTTGAGCAAAGATGTTGAAGCACTTTAATTTTTTTCAATAAAAGGAAAGCAAATGAAGCTTATACAATTATTTACTTTTTTGGTGATGAGTTTTTCAGGAATTGTTTATGCCGCTAGTGGGCATGATTTAAAACCTGTATATGGTGGTGCAGTAGCAGAAGTCAAAGATATCACCTTTGAGTTTGTTGCAACAGCAGATTCTTTGTTGCTGTATCTCAGCGATCACGGCAAACCCGTTGACATTTCACGTTCGACAGCCAAGGCGACTATCCTGCAAGGTGCTGAGAAGCAGGAGGTGGAGTTAAAAACGGCTGGGCTTAGGTTTGAGGCTACAGGCTCTTTCAAGATTGCGAATGCAAAGGTTGTAGTGACAGTGTCTCAACCGGGCAAAGCGCCCGTCAATGTTCGTTTTACTTTGAAGTAACTGATGATTAGCGCCTGCCGATACGTAACTGTGTAGGCAGGCATTTTAAGAAATTTAAATCTAAATCGTTTCTGTCAGTTGTTAACGCGTAGCAAACGCAAGCCGTTGCCAACCACCAACAAGCTTGCACCTGCATCAGCAAAGACTGCCATCCACATCGTCCCCATACCAAGTACGGTCAAAGTTAAAAATATGCTTTTTATGCCAAGGGCTAAAACAATATTTTGAACGAGTATCGAATGGGTGTTGCGTGATAAGCGCACAAAGCGTGGCAATTTTCGTAAGTCATCATCCATCAACGCAACGTCTGCCGTCTCAATGGCCGTGCCGGTGCCTGTTGCTCCCATTGCAAAACCGATGTCTGAAATGGCGAGTGCAGGGGCATCATTGATACCATCACCCACCATACCAACGGTAACTGCTTTACCGAGAAGACTTTCAATAGCCTTTAACTTGTCTTCTGGTAGCAGGTCGCCGTGCGCTTCATCAATCCCAACCTGATTAGCGATGGCTCGCGCCGTATGCACGTTGTCGCCGGTCAGCATGATGGTTTTGATACCGAGCGCATGTAGTTCCGTAATGGCTTGGTAGCTACTTTCTTTTACAGTGTCCGCTACAGCGAATACACCGTGCACGCTCTGCTCATCAGCCAGCATAATCACCGTTTTACCTTGAGCTTCCAATGTTGAGAGGCGTGCCTCCAGATCATCTGAGCAGCGTCCTTGTTCATGAATCAGGCGGTGATTACCCAGGTGATAAAGTTTTGCGTCAATTACTCCTTTACTGCCTCGGCCTGGTAGCGCTTCAAAATTTTCTACGTTTCGCAGTTCTATCCCCTCGAGCTTGGCTGCATTTGTCAACGCGATTGAGACAGGATGGTCTGATCGCACGGCCAAGCTGGCAGCGAGACTTCTGACGTCGCGTTCATTCCAACCGTTCAACGAAAAAAAGTCCGTTTGTGCTGGTTTGCCGTGGGTGATCGTGCCCGTTTTATCTAACGCCAGCCATTCCAATTTACGGCCTTGCTCAAGGTATACGCCGCCTTTAACCAAGATTCCCATTCGTGCGGCCGCAGCGAGACCGCTGACGATGGTCACGGGCGTAGAGATAACCAGCGCACAGGGGCATGCAATCACCAACAAAACGAGGGCTTTGTAGATCCAGTTGAACCACTCACCATCCATCAACAAAGGTGGCAGGATGGCGATGGCCAGAGCAAAGGCAAACACCGTAGGCGTATAGATTCGGGCAAACTTGTCTACGAACCGTTGAGTGGGTGCCTTCGTACTTTGAGCTGCTTCCACTGCGTGGATAATGCGTGCCAAAGTGCTGTCGCCTGCGGCGGCCGTTACTTGGTACTCGAAAGAGCCGGATGTGTTGATGGTCCCGGCAAAAACCGGGTCGCCCGACTGCTTGTCTATCGGTAGGCTTTCCCCTGTGATGGGTGCTTGATTCACTGACGAGTGTCCGCTAACGATCGTGCCATCCAAGGCGATGCGTTCTCCCGGTTTAATCCTTACCCGCTCATTCACGGAAACAGATTTTGCTGGTACCTCCTGCCAGACACCATTTTTCTCCAGGACGGTGGCAGTCTCCGGTGTGAGTTGCATCAGGTCACGAATCGCATTGCGTGCCCGGTCCAAAGACTTCGCTTCAATCAACTCGGCGATCGTAAATAAGACCATCACCATGGCGGCCTCAGGCCATTGCCCCAATACTAAGGCGCCTGTGACAGCAATACTCATCAAAGCGTTGATGTTCAGATTGCCGTTGCGGATGGCTATCCAGCCTTTCTTGTAAGTGCTGATACCGCACATCAAAACGGCAATCAATGCAAGCGCAGCTGCCACTACAACAGGAAACTCGAGCCAATGCACGAGTTCCGAACCGATGGCGGCAAGACAAGCCAAGGCTAGCGGCCACCATGGCTTGACTGGCTCCTGTTTGGGTTCTTCATGTTCACCGTCCACAATCTCTGGCGTGAAACCCAAGGACCTAACGGCTTCCAGAATTGACTTTGTCGCCTGCGGGGCATGGGTGACGGTAAGCACCCGTTGCATGAGGTTGAACTCCATCCTTGTGACGGCTGCCATGCCGTCTAGCTTCTTGCGTAATAGCGCCTCCTCCGTCGGACAGTCCATCTGCATAATCCGTATGAGTGTCTGGACACCCGAGCTGACGCTCTCATTTTTTTCGTGTACTGGTCGGCGTTGTGAGGCAATATTCATATTCGACGCACTGCAGCAGGCATCTGCGGCGTGTTCGTGATTGTGATTGCGATGCTTAGTCATGATGGACCTTTCATTTAAATTTGTCCTATCATGCAACCTGAAGTTACTATAGAGTCAAGAACTATTTGGAACATGCCATGAAAATCGGCGAATTAGCCCAGGTTGCTCAGACCACGGTGGAAACAGTACGCTACTACGAGAAGAAGGGTTTGCTACCTGAAGCCGTGCGTACTACTGGCAACTTTCGTGTTTATGGGCCAGCCCATCTGGAGCGCTTGCGTTTCATTCGAAACTGCCGGGCGCTCGACATGAGTCATGAGGAAATACACACCTTGTTGGACTTATCCGATCAACCTGCCAAAGGATGCGGTGCCATCAACACAGTCTTTGACCAGCACATAGCCCATGTAGATGAGCGCATCCGGGAACTTTTGCACCTGAAGGAACAACTGGCCGGATTACGCCAACGGTGCCAGACCGAACAAGCGGTGGATGATTGCGGCATTTTGCAGGGGCTAGCAGCCATGGAAACGTCACAAAAACCGGAACGTCATACCCACTTGGGTTGAAGCCCGTGAAGGAGGTCAGCATGAAAAGCAAAGATCATTGGGAGCAGGTTTACTCAACCAAAGCTGCAGATAGCGTCAGTTGGTTTGAGCCGCATGCAGAAACGTCAATGCGACTGATTCGTGAAACCGGATTGAGTCGCGACGTAGCCATCATTGATGTCGGTGCAGGTGCATCCACCCTGGTAGATGATCTTTTAGACGATGGCTATCACCATATCACTTTGCTGGATTTATCTGCTGCGGCTCTGGCTGAAAGCGAATACCGTCTTGGCTCGCGCGGCAGCAGTATTCAATGGATGGTGGCTGACATAACCCTCGCGGTCTTTGAACCCCACAGCTTTGATATTTGGCATGACCGTGCCGTCTTTCACTTTTTAACGACTGACGAAGCTCGAGAAAAGTATGTCAAACAAGTACTCCGCGCTCTTAAGCCCGGAGGCCATGTCATCATGGCCACCTTTGGTGCCAATGGGCCGACCCAATGCAGTGGTTTACCCGTCATGCGCTATGCACCCGAAGCATTGCATGCCGAATTCGGAAATGAATTTGTCTTGCTCAAGCACGAAGAGCAGCTCCACCACACACCCTTTGGCACCGACCAGCAATTTATTTACTGTATGTGTCGAAAGGCTTCTGCATGAGCGGCCTACACCGTGCTGCACTGCCAGCCTTGGGGGCGGCCATCTTGTTCGGAGCCAGCACGCCCTTTGCGAAACAACTTCTGGGGGAAGGGCAGAGCCCATCCCTTCCATTTTTGCTGGCGGGCTTACTTTACTTGGGCAGCGGCTTCGGCTTGGCGTTGATCCGGCTGATTCGTGATCGAGGCTGGAAGCCCTCAGGCATTGCACGCCAAGAGTGGCCTTGGTTGTTGGGTGCGATTACTTTCGGTGGGGTTTTGGGCCCGCTGCTGCTAATGGTAGGGCTCTCTCACACAACAGCTTCCACTGCTTCACTTTTTTTGAATCTGGAATCAGTACTGACAGCCGTTCTGGCTTGGCTGGTGTTTAGAGAAAGTACCGACCGCCGAATCGTTTTGGGTATGGCGTTGATTGTCTTGGGTGGAGCCGTCTTAGCATGGCCCAGTGGTGAAGCTGTTGTCTCTGGCATCGGGCCGCTTGCATTGGCCGGCGCTTGCCTTGCTTGGGCGATAGACAATAACTTAACGCGCAAAGTTTCAGCCTCTGATGCCTTGTTCATAGCAGGGAGCAAAGGCATGGTTGCAGGATGTGTCAATACGGGCCTCGGGTTTGCGCTCGGGGCAAGCTGGCCCGCTTTGCCGCTGCTCTCGTCGGCATTGCTAATCGGGTTCTTCGGCTACGGCTTGAGCTTGGTTTTATTTGTGCTGGCACTGCGCGAACTGGGAACCGCGCGAACCGGCGCTTATTTTTCAACGGCACCATTTGTAGGAGCTGCCATCGCTATTGCCGTGTTTGGTGAATCCACCAGCACGGCCTTTTGGATTGCTACTGGTTTGATGTCGGTTGGCGTTTGGTTGCATCTGACCGAGCGTCATGCGCATGAGCATACCCATGAGGAACTTTCTCATGGACACGCTCACCATCATGACGAGCACCACCAGCATCTCCATGATGTTGAATGGGATGGCGTTGAGCCTCACACACATGATCACCTGCATACAAAACTCAAACACAAGCATGCACATTTCCCAGACGTTCATCATCGGCATTCGCACAGCTAATTACTTTTATTGCCCAATTAAAGGGTATTAGCCTGCCAATGCCAGATAAAAAACCGCTCGATCAGTCCGCAAGTTACCCATCGATTTTTATAAGTTTAGTAAAAACCGCTCGCGGACTTCGACCCATATCCACAGCGCAGACTTTCAGATACTATCGCGGCGGTCAAAGTACTAAATCCTATTTATTGACATCGCTTACCGCAGCATGTTTGCCAGCACACTCAGAATATTGGATCACCAGCTTCAGATAGCTTTTCATCAATTCATCCCAAGACGCCGACGTAAAACTAACGACCGCCGGGCAAGGGCTGGCCAGATTTGCTGGAATTGGCGGTCGAGATGGCGGCGTTGAGTTCGCGCAGCCTGTCAGAATCAATAACGCAATCAGCAGGCAGTGGTTTTTCGATGATGACACGATTAAACCTTTCAATGATTTTTGGCTGAGCTTCACGCAAAGCTGTGAGCTGCAGCTCGAGGTTTTGGGATAGACCTTGCAGGCGAAGGGACTCGGACTTAAACGACTCAAGGTCGGCCACGTGGCGCACGTTTTCAGCGGCCTGGTAGCCAACGTGGTACTGATACTTTCCGTAGGCCCACAGGCCCGACGTTGCCGCGACAAGGGCAATTGCAACTAAAACATACCGGTTTGCCAGTAGCCAAATCATTTCATCTCCTGCTGCCAGTGATCATCGACCACGGCGCCACCTATGTAAGCCGTCACCACCATCCCAACGAAAACATAAAAGGGTGTGGCAATCTGGCCGAGCTGCGCCGATTCAGTCACTAATAAAAGCAACGGGAAAAGAAGCCCAGCAAGCATTGAGAGCCAGGCCATCTTTCTACGATTGCGCCACCGATCGGCGGGCTCGGCCATCTAGTTATCCTCGGCCGCAAAAAGAAGGTTGTCCGCACCCCGGTTGGTCCAGCCACGACCGTAGATATCAAACTTTTGCAGTGATGCCCAAAACTTCAGGCGATAGGCAACAAAGCGCAGCAAAACATCATTGGCCTCCATCGACTCGAGTGCCGCCTGCGACTTCACGCCCCAGTCACCATCATCAGCAACTTTTACAGCCCGCTGCAAGAAGCGAATGGCGTTACCTCGACCGTGGTTGACCGAGGCATCAAATAGTTG
This sequence comes from Zwartia sp., assembly GCF_049655405.1. Classification (GTDB taxonomy): domain Bacteria; phylum Pseudomonadota; class Gammaproteobacteria; order Burkholderiales; family Burkholderiaceae_B; genus Zwartia. The sequence continues at coordinate 13,154 of NZ_JBASJR010000015.1, read as the reverse complement.
AAACTTGATCGCTGGGTGCGCCACACCACAGACCTCCCAAAAATCACGTCGATAAATGGCCTTGGCCTCTTCAAGGCTCAGGTTCTTGATATCGAGGTAGCCATAGGAGCAGGCAGCAATCCCAAACTTGGTCCCTTTTAGCTGACCGACTCCCTGCGCACCACCTGTCCAGTTACCTGAATCACGTGGATCATCGCTGTAGCCACCTTCGTGAGAGATCAGACGATCAAAGGCTTCATCAAAAGTAATCATTTTTTCCAGTACTCCTGCCAGAGCAGTGCAATTGTTGAACAGACGCCAACGATCCAAAGAATGGGCTTGGCAATCTTGCCGATCAGTTCAAGAACAATGAAGGCCCCCTTAGCAGCGGCAAAGGCTGTGGTGACCTCTTTGGTGTTTTCATCAATGCGGTCGACCTTGTCCTCAACCGAGACAAGGCGCTCGTAAATCTCTTTATGCGTAATTTCTTCAGCCATGCTGCGCCTCACAAGAAGTGGCTAAGGGGGATAAAAAGCGGTCGTATGCCGTTTACTCAAAACACCACAGGCATCGGCGTATAGCTGGTTTCGCTGTCGTCTTCTGGTAATTGGGAGCCGCCGCCGTAACCAACCGCCCAAAGCTGTCCGTCATCCAACAGCAGGACAATGCCTTGCTCAGAGCTGCTCCCGTAGGCACAAATATCAACAACTGTGCGATTGCCCGTAAGCATCAGACTGTTTGCGTTTGTTCTTGTTGTTGTGTCACCAACGCCTAACGCGCCGTTGCCGTTGTAGCCCCACACCCGCACAACGCCGGTGGTGAGCAGTGCAGCGCCGAAGTTATAGCTTCCGTTGCCGCCGTGGATCGCTTTTGTAATGCCCGTGCCGCCAAAAGAAATTTGAGTAAACGTCCCTGTATTTGTTGCAGCGGGCGTGACGCCATTACCCCAATATTCTCCGTAACCACAAGCCCAGAGCGAGTTATCAGTCTTTTTAATGTAAGTAATTGGATAGTCGTACTGGCCGATATAAACATCTGACACGCCAGTAGCAACAGATTGAACCGGCGTAAATTGATTGGATAATGTGCCGTTGCCTAACTGACCATAGGTGTTTGTACCCCAGGCATGCAAGTTACCAAGGCTATCGACGGCCATCGCATAATTCGGGCCAGCATAGACCGCCCTGATCGTCTTGCCTGACAATGTGCCGCCAGTGCGCAGCGTCGCAATAGTTGCATTTGTGGTGCCACCGTCGCCAAGCTGGCCATCACCGTTGTAGCCCCAGGAATACAAAGCACCAGCGCTAGTAATGGCGTAATAAGACGTATAGGCCTCTCGGCCTGAGGCAATCTGAGAAATGTTGGCTAGGACTGGTAGCTGCGCAAAACGCGAGGCGTTGGTAGTGCTACCGTTGCCAAGCTGGCCGTAAGCGTTGTACCCGCACGCATGTACGGTTCCATCGCTGCACAATACGACAGTGCTTAGTGCGTTTTGCACCCCACAAGAGAGAGCGACTTGTGTGACGGTCTTTCCAAAAATTGAGTTTAAAGAATCTGCGCTGGCATTAAATGGCACGCGCGTGACAAGCAGGTTTCCATTTCCGCAAGAGCCATAATCGTTATTGCCCCAAAGCCAGAGCTTGCCGCTGCTATCGATACAGGCAGCCTGCATGTCATACCAGTAATACAGTTTTGAGGCACCCGGAAAGCCCGGAGGAAAGGCTGTGCGCGTTGGGTATGAGCGTGAAAATGTTGTGCCATCACCAAGCAAATAGTAGCTTTGCTGCCCCCAAGCGCGCACCGAACCGTCGGTCATGATGACACCAAACTTGCGGTACGAATTGGGTTGAGTCCCAGACGCGTTTTCAGGAAGCTTTAGGACCTTGGTTGCCGAGCGTACTTGTGGCGTTGCCCATACAGGTAAGCCGCCAGCCCCAACCGTCAACACTTGGCCAACAGTTCCGGCCACCAGGGCAACAAGGCCTGAGCCGTTGTTGTAGAGAATTTGACCGCTGCTAGTGGACACGCCCGTTGTACCTTGCGCAAACAAATCCCACGACACATGCGCGTCATTGGGGGTCACGCCCACTGTATTGTCGGCAACGCACACAAAAGTGCTACCCAAATACGCAACAACATCTTGCCTCATATAAGTCGTTGCGGCGTTGTAAGTTGAACGCCATCTGAACGCTACTTTACCGAGTGACACGGTTGTCATTTATCTTTCCTTTAAAAAATTATTGGTGCTGGGGCAAAGCGCGATTCAGAATCATCATCGCCACCGGTCCCGTACGAACCTAAGCCATGCGTCATCACTTGGCCATCTGAGGTCAGGCAATACAAAGAGCCTCCGCCCGCGCCAAAATTAGTGCCCGCTTCAAAGTCCACGACAGTTTTATCAATCAATAAAAATTTGTTTGGATAGTTTGTGCTGGTGTTGTAGCCATCGCCCACGTGACCATTGCCGCCATAGCCCCAAACAACGACTTTCCCGTCAGACCGCAGCGCCACCGCAGTCGAGTAAGACCCATACCCGTACATCCGAAGTTTGGTGACGTTAGTTAAAAACGTATCGCCGATTGTGACCCACGTTTGTCGGTTTGCTAAGGCACCGCCGATACCCTGGCCGTTGTACCCAGTCCATTTCACAGTCCCGTCATTCATCAAGGCCATCATCGTGTTCCAGCCAGCATTCGCTTGGCCAAAGGCCACACCATCTAAAACCTTGATTGGATAAATTGGGTTTGTTTGGTACGCGGCCGAGGTGTAAGAAATACCAAAACCATCGTTGTAGCTGCCGCCAGCATCACCCCAGCACCACATCTCGCCGTTGTCCAGCACGGCTCCGTAGCGCCTGATAGGAGCTGTGTTGCCCTCGCCATCGACAATGTAGTAAGTCTCACAACCAAACACTTGCTTGACCGTCTTGTTAAAACCCCAAGGCATGACTGGTCGAAACTCGCGGTTTACCCCTGCATACAAAGACGTATTTGTTTCACCGGCCGTGTACATAATTCCAGCGTTGGTAATTAAAAATGACGCAGAGTACCGCCCCGTTGCATAAATATCTTTGATCGGCGTTGTGCCTGTAAACGGAATTAGGTAGGGGAGCAGAATATTGTTTGTTGTGCCATTGCCTAAATTGCCGTAGCCGTTGTAGCCCCAGCAATACACGCGACCCAAGTTATCTAGCAAGAACATCGAAGGACTGCTGCCGTAGCCATTACTTTGAAAAATCTTTGTGATGACAGTGGTAGCACCAAGATCGCCAAAGCCGTTAATTTTTGTAGGGATACCTGTCGCGCCCGAGGTGTTGCGCCCAGACATATAATCGCCACGGTTAGCACCGCAGTGCCACACCGCACCATTCGCATCCAAAAAGTAAGTGTCGTTCCAGTTTGATACGACTTGTTTGATGCGGGGCGTGCCAGGGGGGAAAGCAACGCGAGTCGGGAACGTGTGATTTTCAGTGCTGTAAAGTCCAGTGCCGGCTTGGCCGTTAGACCTTAAGCCCCAAACTCGCACAGAGCCGTCACTCATAATCGCTGACATGTAATTATTCGATAGCTGGTTGCCCGAACACTCCATGCGATCCGTGGTCATTAAGGCCGTGGCAATGACACCATTGCGCCCACCCATGAACCGAAACTCCATTGAGTTTGCGCCGTTGCTATGCAAGGCCGTGTCAGGCACGCCGCTCACTGCGACGTCGCCCGTCAGCACTTGACCCGCGCTGATTGCCATTTGCTGCCCAAGACCAAAGGCCACCGGCAAACCGTTTTTAATGACGTATGCACCACCATTCTGGTACACGACATCATTGTCGCTATAGGCAAGGTATTGGGAATAGACGCCTTTCCAGCGATAGCCAAGTTTCGCAATATCGATATTCATAGCGTTATCGCCAATTCATTATTTACGATCGAGAAGCTCACGTTTTCTGAAATAACCCAGCTTAAATAGTTTGACGAAATGAGCGCACCAGAATTCTCTTCACTTAAGAGAATCTCGGTGCTGTCTGCTGAAAGAGCAAACCCGTAGAATCGCGGTGCCGCAACAGAAGTTGCTAAGTCGTATCCCGTCTCAGCATTGTTTACTTTCAATATTTTTAGTCTTTGCCCAATGAGCGAAGACGGAATATTTTGTGCGCTGACAGACGAGGCAGCTTGAGTTGCACTTAGAGCGGACGCATTTTTACTTGTTAAAGCATCAGCGGCGCTTTGTGCAGCTTGAGTTGCGCTTGTTGAGGCACTCGTGGCACTGGTGGTGGCGCTTGTTGCTTTAGTCGTCGCAAGCGTCGCGCTTGCGGCCGCGGCAGTTGCACTGGCGCTTGCATTTGTGGCACTCGTTGCCGCAGTATTTTTACTTGTATTGGCCGCTGATGCATCTGCATCGACTGTAACTTCGAGCGCATTTGCTTCCGTCACAAACGCACCTAGTGCCGCAACCAAGGCAAAGGCTCGTGAGTTAAAAGTTGTCGTACTATCTGTTGGCAACGGTGCTACTGGTAGTGGTGTCATTGTCATGTCAATCCCTCGATTTCAAGCGAGCAGTCCGACCTCGTTGGGTAAGAGATCAGAATGTCAAAGCTTTTATAAAACCCAAAAATTATGGTTGACTCATATTCGTCAGAGCCAATCCAAAGCGCATTCGTTGCGCGAATTTCGGCCAAAAAGTTTTGCAGCTGATCGGTTTCGAATTTTTCAAGAATCAGATCGAAATTTGCGCGCTTGGCAAACGCTCGCTCAACAAGTACGGTATCGCCAAAGTCATTTTTTTCTTTGCGCGAATAATCTTGAATGCCCACGCGTGCGCCGTATTGAATGCCAGCACCGAAAGCCCTCTGTTGCCCGATCATCAGAACGCCAACAGCAAGGCTTGTGCCGCCACTAATGGTCACCGTGATGATGCCGTCCACATAGCTCGGCAGATCAACGCTGACAGATTGAGTTGGAGCAATTTTTGTACCGTAAAACCACGCCCACCAGGCGGGATATAGAGGTACAGCAGCCAGGCTGATCGTTTTTGAAAATACAGAGCCCCCGCCCAAAACGCTTGTCATCGAAATAACTATTGAAGTTGCGTTCGTTAGATTCAAGGCTGCCAAGGCATTAACGACCTCACCTGGTGCAAGCGTGTAGACAATGCTTGTCGCTTTCTTTGTCTGCGTGGTAACAGAGGTGTCCAGGCAAGACCAGCGATTTGTTGGGCTGACTTCAACCCACCACAAGGGCTGGGTCAGCGGATCTTTGTTAAGGTTCGAGGCTTGCAGCGATTCATAAATCTTGTGGGTACTTACGATGATGACGCGAGCACCAAGCGCGTAGGTCGTGGCGCCTGACCAGGCCGAATAGTCTGCTTCTGTCACGTTTGAGGACGTGAGCATTGCGTCCGTGATGGTGATCGGCTTAACGATGACAAGTGCGGTCATACTTCAACCCTGGTATCAGGCAGTCCGGAATACTCCCAGCGCTCAAGCACCTTAGCCGTGCGAATTTGAATCTGGGCATTTGACCGAGACTGCGCCCGAATATCTGCTCTGAGGCCCTGGATCTCAGCCGCAAGGCTGCTACCGCTCATAAGCTCTGCGGTCTGTGTGGCCGTATAGACTTGGCCCGGGCGATTGAAGTTAATCAATTCGGGGCCGTTCTCGCCGACCATTGCTAGGCCGCCGGGGTAATAGCCACCAACGGCGTAACCCTTGGCCTTTGCCTCTGCACTATTGGCAATTCCCTCGCGGATCTGGTCGATGGACAAGCCAGAGTTATTCCAAGAATCTAGGCCGGCCGACTCCGCATTTCGCCCGAGGATTTGCTGGTACATGCTGTTAATTTGATCTGTTCGGCTGCTGTCGCCACCACCGCCAGTGCCTCCACTGCCACCACCGCCACCACCGCCGCCGCCCTGACTTCTGGCTGCATCAATTGCGGCGCCTAAAGCGGCCATAGCACCAGCAACGGTCAACACCGAGCCGTTGACGTTTCGCAACTCGTTGACTTGCGCTTGTGCGTAAATCAGCTGGGATTCATAAAAAGCATTAGTGACGGCAGCTTGAGCGTTGAGATCGTCGATGGTCTTTGTGGCGACCTCGAGCTGCAGTTCTGCTGTCGTTTTTTGCTCTTGCGCCACACCATTTAAATCCGACAACTGCGCAGCAAGTTTCATTTGAGCTAGTTTCTGCTCATAACTCGAGGCGTAGGTTGTGGCAGCCATTCCGGCGCGCACGCTCTCCACGGCAGCCTCTAAGGCCTTCTGATCCGGTAAGTAGCCAGTGTTATTGGCAGCCTCGATTGCGCTTCGAATAAACGCAGCACCCTCAGCCGCCGACTGAGCTGAGGCCACTGCGCCAGTCAGGTCATTGATCTGACTTGTTAAATAGTCAAAGATGGAAGTGAGTGAGTCAACATTTTCTTGGGCCACGCTCTTTTGAGCTTCGGCAATTGCGAGCTGGCGCTCAATTGCGTTGATTGCCGCCTGTTGCTCTGCTTGAATCGAGCTTTGAACATTTTGAAATGCAGCATCCACGGCTGCGTATAGGCTATCGGCTACCGAGGAAATATCGCTTGCTACTGAAGCAATACCGCCAGAAACTTTAGTGGTCGCTCCAAGCAATTCCACAAGGGATTTTTGATAATTGCTAAATGCTGGCGCGAGCTTAATCAGGTTGGCGAATAAAGTATCGTCACCTGCTGCACGTGCCGTCTCGACCATTGACCTAAACTGCGCGTTCGTGGCTGGCATTGACAGGCCAAGCTCGGTGAATACTTTGCCCAGGCTTTCGGCTGTCTTATCCGCACGCTCTTGAGCCGTGTAGAAATTCTGATAATACGCATCCGTTGCAGCCACGAATTTCTCGACACTACCAAAGGCCTCAACGAGCTTACTGGCTGCGTTAGCTCCCGCTGCTGAAGATTCGTAGAGGGTGAGGTTAAGAATGCCTAGGGTGTCGTTTGCCAACTTCAGGCCAGAGCCTAAGCGGGCGAGTGTGTCCGAGAACGCCTCGCCTGCGCGTTGGAAGGGCGCGATCTCGGCTGCTGCGAAGGTAGCCAAGCCATCTGCGTAGGCCTTAATAGTTTCGTCGATTGCCTTCTTGGTTTCTTCTGGCGAAAGACCCTCAAGGCTGCGCTCAATATCTAGCGAGAATTGTGTCAGGTCGCGCGCGGGTAGTTTCAGAATGTCTGTGTACTGGCGAACCGAGAGGGCAACAGCGCCCACGCTTGTATCGAAGTATTTTTGAAGCTCTGAGTCGACAGCTTTTAAGTCTGTGCCTTTTTTGCCACCGCTGAACCAGCCGCCTTTCTTGCTCCAGTCTTCGTATTGCTTGATGGTGTTGCCCATCGAGTTAAAAGTGATTTTTAGGCCAGTATCGTCGATCACTTTTTTGCCGGTGCCAAAAGCCGCATTGGCCAGGCCGCCGACGACTCCGCCGATTGCTGCGCCCAGTGGCCCACCAACCATAAAGCCGATTGCTGTGCCAGCGCCGGTTGCTAGCCACGGACTCGTGCCGCCAATATCTTTGCCGTCGCTGATGAGATTACCGATCGCAAGGCCGGCGCCGATGCCTGCAAACGAAGACGCGGCCGCGCCGATGGTACTAGAGGACATCACAAGATTTGCCCCTGCATCTGCCATTAACCCGCCTGCCTCACCAGCGGACGCCATCAATGACGCTCCGAAATCACTTGCGGCGGAGGCTACCGTTGACCCCAGCGCTGCAAAACCACCGGTGACCATTTGATAGGCGCTTTTTAGGGTGCTTGCCATGCTGAGCATACCCATTGACCCACCGACAGAGCCGCCCGTGGAGCCCTCTGCTGCTCCCGCCGCACCAGGTAGCGCGGCCGTCGTAAACCCGCCAACCATGCCAGTGATAATCGGCTGAAGCATCGGGCGCAAGATCATCGTCTTAAACATTTTGATCAGGAAATCTTTAGCGCTTACCCCACCCTCAATTAGTGCGTCGGTCAACGATTGCCCGATCTGATTGTTGATCTGCTTGATTTCGTCGGCGTATTTTTCTTCTGCTTTGAGCCTGTCTGCGATTGCTTTTTCGTCGATCTTCTTGCGATCATCAACGAGCTTTTGCATCTGCTCTTTTTCAATCGTCGCAAAGATTACGGCTTCAGAATATTTTTTCCAGTCCTCAGTGCCTTCTTTGATTCCGAGACTTAGCAGCTTTTGCAAAGCAATGGCCGTCTCTTTTTCGACATTCGACATCGTCAACGCGTTTGTTTCAAACTGAATCGAACTTACAAGCTCGTTGGCCTTGTCGATCATCTTTTGATACGAGTCTGCGCCTTCTTTCTTGTAGTTGATAAATTCTTTTGCAGACTTAGCCGCTGCTGCGGCCGCTTGCGCCTCCGCTGCCGACTCTTGATCGTCAACTTTATTGGCGCGCTTGACTGCGTCTAGCTCTTCGGCTCTTTTTCTTGCCGTTAAGATGCTCTCCGAAAACGCATCAATATCCTTTTTTGCCGCTGCCGCACTAGCTCTTGCATCCTCGCCAATTTGGGCAAACGCTGTAAAGTCGAGAGTTGCCAACGCTCCAAGCTGCTTGCCAATAGCAACAATTTCAAGGCCAATTTGCTTCAAAACATAGACTACGTTTGCAACAATAACGATGACTGCCTCGAAGGCCACTGCAATAGCTTCAACCAGCACGGATAGCGCGCCGCCGGTGCGCTTGGATTCTGTAAATTCTTCTGCGAGGGCTTGGAGGATTGGCAGCAAACCGCTGGCAATGGTCATACTGGCACCTTTGGCGGCCGTTCCAATCTCTGCGAGTTTGTCATTAAACTCGTCGGCTCGGGCAACGAGCTCTGGCGTGATAGCCGCCATCTCGATTGTCAGGGTGCCGACTGATATGCTCATTTTTCCGTCATCTCTTGGATTGCTGCGCGATCAATAAAAACAATCGTCTCCACTTCAAAGGGCGAGAGCTCGACCTTAAAAACCTGCTGATAGGCGAGTAGTTCACTAAATAGAATGGGACTTATGCTCATGCCGCCTGCGGGGCGCGAGCAATGAAGCTCCATAAATACTCTCAGGAGGTAATCACTACCCGCCGGAATCGCAGGCACTTCTAATTCTGGAGGAGTCTTGCCGGTTGACTTTTCTAGTGCGCGAAGGTGATCAAGTTCTGACGATCCGTCTGCGCGCTTCTTGCCTAACTTGATCTGCGCTCGGACGTGGGCGGCTATCAGGGCAAGCAATATCACGTGATTGCCGCGCAAGACGGAACCTACGAGTTTGATGGCCGGCCCTACGAAAGCCTGTCAAAAATCGCCTATGAAATTACTGGAACACGCTGGTCGGGGCCCTTATTTTTCGGCTTACGCGCCAGACCCGAGACAAAGACTTCGCCTAAAAAGGGAGTCCGAGCATGAGCGATACCTTTAAAAAGCGCGTGCGCTGTGCTGTCTACACGCGCAAATCGAGCGAAGAAGGTCTTGATCAGGAGTACAACTCGATCGATGCCCAGCGCGATGCAGGTCACGCCTACATTGCCAGTCAGCGAGCCGAGGGGTGGATCGCGGTTGCCGATGATTATGACGACCCGGCTTTTTCAGGTGGCCATATGGAGCGCCCGGCACTCAAGCGACTGATCGCAGACATTGAGGCCGGAAAAGTCGACGTGGTTGTTATCTACAAAATTGATCGCTTGACCCGCAGCTTGGCTGATTTTTCAAAGATGGTTGAGGTCTTTGAGCGGCAGGGCGTGTCCTTTGTGTCTGTCACTCAACAGTTCAACACTACGACCTCAATGGGCAGGCTCATGCTCAACGTGCTTTTGTCTTTTGCGCAGTTTGAACGAGAGGTGACCGGCGAGCGCATTCGGGACAAAATCGCAGCCAGTAAAAGAAAGGGCATGTGGATGGGGGGCGTACCGCCTCTGGGGTACGACGTTGACAATCGTCGCTTAGTGCCCAACCCTAAAGAAGCAAAACTCATCCGGCAAATATTTGAACGGTTTGTTGAGCTGGGGTCGGGTACTAAGTTGGTCAAAGAGCTTCAGTTAGACGGCGCAACCTCTAAGGCCTGGACCACCCAGGATGGGCGAGTCAGAGAGGGTAAGCCGATTGACAAAGGGCTGATCCATAAACTGCTTCACAACCGAACCTACCTAGGTGAGTTGCGCCATAAAGAGCAGTGGTACCCGGCTGAGCATTTGCCCATCATTGATCGTAAGCTTTGGGATTCTGTTCAGGCGATTTTGTCGACCAATCATCGGGCCCGAGGCGGCCAGACACGGATGAGGGTTGATTTCTTGCTCAAAGGAATCGTCTTTGGAAATGATGGTCGTGCCTTGTCACCGTTTCACTCGACAAAAAAGGGCGGCCGATGCTACCGGTATTACATCCCGCAGCGAGATGTCAAAGAGTACGCGGGCGCATCGGGCCTGCCACGCATGCCGGCGGCAGAGCTTGAGTCTGCAGTGCTTGAGCAATTACGAGGCCTTTTACGCTCACCAGAATTGCTGGCCGAGGTTCTGCCACATGCGATCAGCCTAGATCCTAGTCTGGACGAGGCTAAAGCCACGGTTGCGATGACCCGCCTTGAAGAGATTTGGGATCAGCTATTTCCTGCCGAGCAAGCGCGCATTGTGCGCCTTTTAGTCGAGAAGGTAATTGTTTCACCAACCGAGCTGGATGTGCGTCTGCGCGCCAATGGGCTTGAGAAAATGGTTCTGGAATTGCAAGCCGACCGCCTGCAGGTCATGCACGAGGAGGTTGCAGCATGAGCGGTTTACACATCCATAAAAATGGCACGCCGGAAGTCATTGAGTCGAGCGATGGCCGTCTCACGCTCTCGGTGCCAATTCAGTTCAAGCGATGCGCAGGTCGTAAGCTGATTACGCTGCCCAACGGGGAAGCGGGTGAGCCGAGGCCTTGGGGTATTGCGCCCACAGCGTTGCAACTGGCTTTGGCCAGAGGGCATCGCTGGCTGGCAATGCTGGAATCAGGGCAGGTGAGTTCTTTGCGAGAGATCGCGGCTCAGGAGGGAGTCGATAATAGTTACGTTAGTCGTATGATGAATTTGACAGTGCTTGCGCCTGACATTGTCGAAGCAATTCTGGACGACGCGTTGCCGGACCATCTGACGCTGTTTGATATTGCGGTGGATCCGCCGGCGCTTTGGGATGACCAGCGGTTGAACTCGGTTACACGAGTCAATAGTTGCGAGTAAACAGCCAACCTATACGCTACCTGCTTTTTCTACGACAAGTATTCGAGCCTCACCTATTGGGTGAGCCACGTGTTCTGTGCCAACGGATGCGTAAAAAATATCGCCTGTATCCAGGACTGTGGATTTTTCTTGTCCATCGATTCGATATTTCATCTCAACTCGACCATCCAACACAGCAAAAATCTCTTCACCGTCATTGATGTGCCATTTGTATGGCTGGTCAGTCCAGTGCAGGCGTGTGGTGATGCCGCTCATGTTGGCAATATCTAAAGCTCCCCATGGGCGATCAGCACTAAATTCTTTGCTACGGATAATTTTCATCGTTTGGTCATTAGTGACTAAATAATTGAGTTGTACTGGCGTTTGACTTCACAAACCTGAACTGAGTAAGACTCGTACCAGTTCTTTTTTCCAAGTTCTTGAGCGATTAAATGATCTGCGTGCTGTTTCCAGGCGCGAATTTTGTCTTGATCAGGCCAATACGACAAAGCGATTTCATGATCACCCTCTGTCACGGCATGGAATTCTAAACAGCCAAACTCCGTCAAGGCCAAGTCCCGCAATCTCTGGGCGATTCTGCTGTACTCATCATCAAGTTTCGCAATTTTTGCTCTAAAAATTACAACAAACATGCAATGACCATTTTCTTGACCGAGGGAGGACCTATTAACGTATTCCCATGCTATGCGTCTCAGCTGAACTTGGCAATACCGCGTTTAGGGGCTGGCATGTGATGAGATTGTAAATATCGCTCTACAATCTGATCGTGGGTGATGCGGCTAAAACGTTTCGGACGTTAGGACGGCCGCAATAGTTCGCTATTGAGCATCGTACCGTGGCTTGATAAGCCCACACCTTATTTCTTGTTTCAATTGTTGAGACACTTTGGCCGTAAAATAGACCCAGTGTCCGTTGGCTGGTGGTCAGCAAAGACGTCGTACTAATCATACGAAGATGGCCAGGTGAGATTCCTGCCCTTGCCAGCGGCGCCTACCTCTCGTGAGCAAGGGCCTCTTGTGGCCGACTGATTGCTGCTGAGCCAAACCCTGCTCAAGCTCTTACTCCTCAATGCGGTGGTTTAGCGAGTCATCTAGACTTAAGTTTGACTATGTCAATCCTAGAGCCAAAGCCGCGCCCATAAAAAATCCCCCGCAGCTCAATGGGTTGACGCGACAGCCGTTTGGCCCGATTTCAACCCGATCTGCGGGGGATATATATTTTAGACCGAGGGAAATAGACAGCCCGCCGGGTCATATAGAGACTTCCACGATATCCGAAAATGGCGCTTCCCCTACACATCAGTATGGTGAACTACATTCATTGCATGCGGTTGATGTCTCACCAGGCGCCAAACCGCCGCGGTGCAGTCTCCTTTGCTACCCAATGCCACACAAAAACTCGCTCGATCAGTCCGCAAGTAACCCATTGATTTTAAGGGGTTTAGCAAAAACCACTCGCGGACTTCGGCCCATATCCACAGTGCAGGTGCCCAGAGGCTATCTGCCACCAGAGGCAAAACCTGCTCATTTACACGCTAGAAACCCCGTCTACGCAGTCCGAAACGCACCCCCACAGTTTTAAAAAATGTAGCAATATGATATTAAATTGACACTATATCTACAAATATGTAGAATTAGTGTCATGAATAATTGGCTATCCTTTATAGTTTCCTTGCCTACCGAAAACGCGACTTTGCGTCAGCGCATGTGGCGCGCGCTCAAAGCAGCAGGTGCCGCTGTGCTGCGAGACGGGGTTTACCTGTTTCCCGAACGCGAAAGTTGTAGAACCACTCTTGATAGTTTGGCTGTTGAGGTGCGCGATGGCGGTGGCAGTGCTCATGTTCTGCGTGTCGAGGAGCCTAAGGGAAGCAATTTCGTTGGCCTCTTTGATCGAAGTAGTGATTTCGCAGCGCTATTGACAGAGATCGATGCAGCGCAGCAGCGATTGACAGCAGAAACTGTCCAAGAGGCCTTACGACAAACACGCAA
>NZ_JBASJR010000014.1:0-5123 GCF_049655405.1 Zwartia sp. | reverse complement strand
CCAAGGTTCTGGCCCCACCCCGCTTTCCCCGACCGGAAAGTCCGACTCGTTTTTTGAGGATCCCGCCGCCCAGATCAGCATCGATCAAACCGTGCGTCATTTCGATAACTGCAGAATAGAGCGCCTTGTCACTGAGTTCAGTCTTGCGCATCCATCGAGCAAAGTAGCGAGTCTTAAAAATACGTTTCATGCTTGATTGTGCCACTAAGTGGCATACATTGTCAAGGGTATTGCTACGACAGATTTGGTGCCAACTGCTCCAACTCCGCTGCCATCCGGTATCCCATCGCCCGGTAGCCTCGCTGGCGTTTGTCCCACATCCGAAGAAGTGTGGGGTGGCCGGTGTCGACAAAATCGATGATGCGCACGTCAGTCTTGCTTGCATGCTCACGATGTAAGCGTCCGGCATATTGCTGCAAAGTGCCCTTCCAAGACACAGGCATCGCTAGGACCAGCGTGTCTAGTGGCGGGTGGTCAAATCCTTCGCCTACCAACTTACCAGAGGCCAGCAAGATGCGTGAAGCATCAGGCGGCAAGGCGTTAAGTTCGTCAATCAGGACTGAACGTTGTTTTTTTGATAGCCGACCGTGCAGAATAAAGTGAGAAGAAACATGCTCGTAAAGTACAGCGCTAATGGCGTCCAAATGTTCGGTGCGTTCGGTTAGCACCAACACTTTGCGGCCAGATTCGAACGCGACCTTGACTTCAGCGGCAATCGCTTGGGTTCGCATGCTGTCGTTGGCTAGATGCCGAAAGACATCCTGGATCCCCGCCTCTGTGCCCAAATTAATACGATCATGGCGTGAGATCGGCATAACCTCTAGGTCATGCGGAGCGCTGGCTGAGCGCGTAGCCGTATGCCGTACCGGGCCGCACTGCATAAAGATAATGGGCTGTTGACCATCTCGTCGAATGGGCGTGGCGGTCAGTCCGAGCACGTATTTCGCTTTGGTCTTCTTCAAGATCGCATCAAAGGATGCTGCACCAACGTGGTGACACTCGTCGATGATGACATGGCCATAGTTTTCAACCAAGGAATTGACCTCGCCCTGGCGTGACACCGACTGCATCACTGCAATATCGATCTTGCCTGTGGGCTTGGCCTTGCCACCACCAATGGTGCCAACTAATCCTTTGGCAACACCGAGGAAAACCTGCAGGCGCTCCTGCCATTGTTTGAGCAGTTCGTTACGATGCACCAGCACCAAGGTGTTGACGCCGCGTTTGGCAATGAGGGCCGCTGCGGTAACCGTTTTACCAAAAGCTGTGGGCGCACAGAGCACACCCGCGTCATGTTGCAGCATTTGCGCAACAGCCGTTTCTTGATCTAAGCGGAGTTGGCCGGTGAAATCCGCATCAAGTGGTTCACCTGAAAAACGCTCATCTTGTATCTCCCACGTAATGCCGTTGTCTTTGAGCAAAGCCCACGCGGCGTCCAGACAGCCGCGCGGCAATGCAATGTGTTTTGGAAAATTCTCGGCGTTACCGATGATCCGGGGCTTGTCCCAGACTGACATGCGCATGGCCTGCGCTTTGTAAAACTCAGGGTTCTGAAAAGCAGCCAAACGGATCAAGCGATTGGCCAGTGCTTGCGGTAGTTGAGCATTCTCAAAATAGATCATATTGGACAGCGTGACACTTAAGGACTTTGGCAATGGTCCAGTCAATTTCTTGTTGGCTTCTGCACTGCTTTTCCACGGAGTAGCCAGATCTTCATCATCGATGAAGGTTACATCAAGCGGGTGAGATTTTCCGGTGGCTCGCAAAACTGTGGGCTCAATGTCGAGGACGGACATTGGCTGGATTGCTGCTAAAAAGGCCCATTGATCGGCATACGGTTGTAAGTCGCCATTCACAAAAACGCTTCGACCACTTTCCCGGGGGCGCTTTTGTAGGGGAAGTGCAATCAGGTTGCCAAAGCCACCCTTTGGCATGCTGTCTTGGTTGGGAAATAGCCGATCATAAGACGTGAGCTTCAACTGTCTTGTGCGCGCGCAGGTATGGCTGATGAGGGCAGTGCCCAGTCTTCGGGCATCGCGGGCTGACACGCGCCCTTCAAAAAATAGCCAGGCATGTGCACCCTGACCAGAGCGGGACACTTCTAGCGCGCACGGAACGCCTAATTCGCCGCACGACTTCATGAAGGCGCGGGCGTCGTCCTGCCACTGCGCCTCATCAAAATCAACCGCCAGAAAATAGCAGCAGTCATCCTCTAATAAGGGGTAGACGCCAACCGTGTGTTCGCCAGCCAAGTGATCGTAGATGACGGCGTCGGTTAGCGGGACCAACAAGCGGTTGCCACAGTCCCCACACTTGATGCGCGGCTTGTCGCAAACTCCCGCGCGCCACTCGTTGGCACAGGCCGGTGAATAACCCGATTTACCTGAAGCACGGCTCTCCCAGCGCAGAGGGTAAACATCGGTGCGGCCACGAAACAGACGGCGAAAAATAGCAACTTTTTCTTGGGTTGAAAAATTTCGAGTTTGCTTAACCTCATTTGTAATTAACACCTGTGCGGCAGGCAGGCGCCATTCAATACCCTGTTGCTCCAACAAGGCAATGAGACGTGCGTTTTCGGTCTGGAGCGCAGCCAAGGGATCACGTTCAATCATGATATGTCCTGTACTCAGCAAGCAGGTCGCCCAAGCCAAATCGCGCCCCATAACCAAAGCTGAGACAGATTTGAAATACGTCGTGCAATCTTTTCCCCAGGGGAAGGCTTGGTTATTGTTGCAGCGGTGAGCATGGTGCTAGCCGAATCAAACACACGAAATGTGATCACGAAATAGATCGTACAAGACTCGCCTCAGAAGTGCACTTAGTTTTGTGTGTATCGTAAGTTGTTTATTGGGGTTGAGTGATGCTCGTTCTGCGCACCTTGGTACGCGGTCGATCCCAACCTCTACAAGCTTTGTTCCCTTCACCTACCAATGCCAAATTAAAACTCGCTCGATCAGTCCGCAAGTAACCCATTGATTTTTATAGGTTTAGCAAAAACCACTCGCGGACTTCGACCCATATCCACAGCGCCGCTTTCCAGAGACTATCCGCCCCCAGAGACAAAACCCTCTCTTTTACCACCCCGAAACCCCGTCTCCGTAGTCCGCAACACTCCCCCCACACCCGCATAAACCCAAACCAACGGCCAAAAAAATACCAACCCCGAAGGGTTGGTATGTGCGGTAATGGTGGTGGGATGGGAGCTAAGGGAAAAAATTAGTAGTGCAAAGGGTTTGGGTAATTGATAGTTATTGTTAACAGGTGAGGGCTTAGCCGTTTGATTAGGTGTCTCCAATTTGGACTAGTGCAGATATGCTGTCGTTTAGTCGCTAGAATTGCAAACTTTGCCAGTCGCGTCACTAGGCTGGCGAGCCAGCTCAATGAAAGCACGAACGTAATCTATAGTTGTATCCGCTTCCCGGGCTCCCAAGAAAATCTGTTTGGCGAGGCCGCGTGCGCCCAGCCGCACCGGCACAACATCCATCTTCGCTGCGTATTCCTCGACAAGCCAGCGGGGTAGAGCGGCCACGCCGCGGCCGTTGGCTACCATCTGAAGCATGATGTCGGTGGTTTCGATGGTTTTGTGGCGCCTGGGAGTGATGCCGGCTGGCAACAGGAATTGGTTGTAGATGTCCAAGCGTTCGATATCCACTGGGTAGCTGATAAGTACCTCGCGGGTTAATTGCTGGGGTTTTACATAGGCCGTCGAAGCCAAAGCATGGTCTTTACCCACGACAAGTACCTGTTCGTAGTCGAACACAGGTTCGAACTTTAAACCAGGTTTATAAAGTGGGTCGGGGGTGACTAGCAAGTCGATCTCGTAACCTAAAAGCGCGCCAATTCCGCCAAACTGGAATTTTTGTTTGACATCCACATCCACGTCGGGCCATGCGGTCAAATAGGGTGAAACCACCTTAAGTAACCACTGGTAACAAGGGTGACACTCCATGCCGATGCGCAGCGCACCTCGCTCGCCCTTCGCAAACTGTCCAAGGTGCTCTTCAGCTAGGTTTAGTAGCGGTAGCACCCTATTTGCCACCGCAAGTAGGTACTGACCGGCTTGTGTCAGACGCAGACTTCGTCCTTCTCGTAACCAAATGTCGGTGCCTAGTTGCTGCTCTAGTTTCTTCATGGTGTGGCTAAGAGCCGACTGGGTCAGGTGTAGCACGCCCGCGGCCGCAGTCAATGAGCCTTGTTTCTCGACCTGCAGAAGGATTCTTAGATGAATGCGTTCAATCATTTTAATGATTATTTTTCATGGATTCATGAGATAAAACCATTTTACTTCATGAATTATGAAGTCTAGCATCTCAACCATGGCATCTGTTATATCCTAGATTGGTAACGAAAATGACTCAACCTCTCCGTGTAGTAGCGGTTTCTGGCGGACTGCAAAGCCCTTCCAAGTCTGCAGCCTTGACAGAGCACATATTAGGTCTAATCGCTGATGAAATCTCAAGCGAACAACATATGGTTGAACTTGGGCAACTCGCACCGCTGCTTGCTGGCGCGATCTGGCGATCCCAGTTGCCCGAAGTCGTGGAGCGCAAGCTTACTGTAGTCGAGCAAGCCGATATTCTAGTGGTCGCAACACCGGTCTACCGCGGTTCCTACACGGGGCTCTTCAAGCATTTCTTCGATTTTATTCATCAGGACGCCTTGATCGACAAGCCAGTTTTTTTGGCTGCCACCGGTGGTAGCGAGCGCCATGCATTGGTGATCGAACACCAGTTGCGGCCGCTTTTTAGTTTCTTCCAGGCGCGCACATTGCCATTGGGCATATATGCGACTGACAAAGATTTTGTCGACTATCGATTGCAGGACCCCGCCTTGATCGAGCGGACTAGGCTGGCGTTGCAACGGGCAATGCCATTGCTGGAGCTGACGCGCAAAGCCAGGCACCCTTTGGTCGAGCAATTAGCTGTGGCCTGAAACAGAAATCTGCATTTTCTTATTTTTAAATTTTCAAAAAATTAAATCACAATGAACCAAGAACTTATTTTTAAACTGAAAAGTATTTGCTTCGATGAGAACTATTCTCCATCGGACAGTACGCGTCTCACCACGAATTTTGCCAATTTGGCACGAGGCACGAGTCGGCAACTGAATTTGCGCAACACATT
>NZ_JBASJR010000013.1:0-582098 GCF_049655405.1 Zwartia sp. | reverse complement strand
CACGGTATGGTGATCTACGACGCGCTCTATCGTTGGTGCTTGGACTGTCAGGACGAAACGCACAAATGGCAACCATCGGATTTAGAGTAGCGCGCTTAGGATATCTGCGCCGCGGCGCAGTCTCCTTTGCTACCTAATGCCACACAAAAAACTCGCTCGATCAGTCCGCAAGTAACCCATTGATTTTTATAGGGTTAGTAAAAACTGCTCGCGGACTTCGACCCGTAACCACAGGCCAGCCCTACAGAGACTATCCGCCCCCAGAGACAAAACCCTCTCTTTTACCGCCCTGAACCCCCGTCTCCACAGTCCGCAATACCCCCCACAGACCCGCATGAACCCAAACCTGTAGGCAAAAAAATACCAACCCCGAAAGGTTGGTATGTGCGGTAAT
The DNA here is from genome assembly GCF_049655405.1 of Zwartia sp. Lineage (GTDB taxonomy): Bacteria > Pseudomonadota > Gammaproteobacteria > Burkholderiales > Burkholderiaceae_B > Zwartia. Next base: position 581,704 of record NZ_JBASJR010000013.1, on the reverse strand, counting down.
GGTGGAGCCGGGGGGAATTGAACCCCCGTCCGCGAGCCCTCTGCAGGCAGTTCTACATGCGTAGTCGATTTACTTTTTGTTTAACCTCGGACTTAGCCAACCGACAGGCCGGACCTTGGCGATTCACTTGGATTTAAGAATTTGACGAGTGACCCGGCAAACCCCGATTCTTTGTAAATGACGCTGCTGTGGATTTCTCCACCTGACCCAAAGACAAATCAGTGCAGCGGCTCACCGCTTAAGCGGCCAGAGCGAAACGCTCGTCGTTGGCGTTTATAGTGTTTCCAGTGGATTTACGAGCGAACTGGTGCTCGGCATGCCCTGCACTGTTTCGCGACCCACGTCGAATCCGGATCGGCCCCAGTTGTTAGATTGTAGACGAACAATCTACTGTATCAGACCTTTAAGTTGTAAAAGAGTTCAACTATCGGTCAACTATTGGTCAAGTATTCAAAAGTGTCTTGATTGCAGGCCACATTTCTCTTGCAGAGTGCACGCAATGGTCTGCTTGCCAGGTTTCGATTGGGTGGTCAGGACCACAGTATCCATAGCCCGCAGCAATGGATGCCATGCCTGCCGCACGTGCAGCTTGTATATCTCGAATGTCATCGCCCACATAAACACAGCGATCTGTTCCAAAGCCCACCTGTTGTGCCGCGTGTAGCAAGGGAAGAGGGTGAGGCTTGGAGTGTGCCGTTGTATCACCGCAGACCAGTACGGCGCAGTCTTTATCCAGTCCCAACGCGACGACCAAAGGCTGTGCAAGATAAGTAGCTTTGTTGGTCACAATGCCCCAGGTCAAACCTTTGCGCGAGATATCCTCGAGTAGCTCTGGTACGCCATCAAACAAACAGGTGTCGACATGCATCGCGGCTTCGTAATCTTTTAAAAACTGCACGCGATGCTGCTCGTAATTTGGGTGTTCGGGAGTGATGTCTAGCGCACAGCGCAAGAGGCCACGCGCACCTGCCGAGGAATAGGGTCTCAAGACATCGATGGGCAAAGGCTCGAGCCCTGCACGCAGACGTTGTTTGTTTGCCGCAGCAGCCAAATCAGGTGCAGTGTCGGCAAGTGTGCCATCGAAATCAAACAAAACAAGTGCAGTCATTTACAGGTCGCCTTTGCGAGTAGCCATGAGATAGTTGACGCTCGTGTCTTGATTGAGCGAATAGTGTTCAGTCAGAGGGTTGTAGCCCATACCGATTAATTGGTGTGTGGTCAGATTGGCAGCACGCGCAGCTTGTGCGAGCTCGCTTGGACGCACAAAGCTGCGCCAGCTATGTGTGCCACGAGGCAGTAGTCGCAAAATATATTCAGCACCCACGATCGCAAACAAAAAGGATTTCGGATTGCGATTGATCGTTGAGAAAAATACCCAGCCGCCTGGTTTAACAAGCGTTGAGCACGCACGCACGATTGAACCGGGGTCAGGTACATGTTCAAGCATTTCCATGCAGGTCACGATATCAAACTGACCAGGCTGCTCGAGTGCCATCTCTTCGGCACTGATGCTACGGTAGGTGACTGGGACACCGGATTCGAGTCCATGTAGGCGGGCGACTTTGAGTGACTTGTCCGCCAAGTCAATGCCAGTCACTTCGCCGCCACTGACCGCCATGCTTTCAGCCAAAATACCGCCCCCGCATCCAACATCGAGGACTTTTTTACCCTGAAGTCCGCCAGTCAAGCCTTTAATCCAGTCCAGACGCAGTGGATTGATTGCATGCAAGGGCTTGAATTCACTTTTTGGATCCCACCAGCGCGAGGCGAGGGCGCTGAACTTGTCGAGTTCGGCTTGATCAACGTTACTAGAGCCTTTGGGCAAATCAGCGTTCATGGCGATTCTTTTAAAAAGTCTGGCGTGGATGCCGCGATACGAGTAGAAAACGACAGTTGAAATACCTAGTTACAGTACCAAACTTTGGCCGATAACCGGATGGAATCCCCAAAAGAAAAAAGACCTCGCGAACGAGGTCTTTTAATCTAGCGTAGACCACCGAGGCGGCCTAGCCAGTCAGCGTCAAGAATTACTTCTTGCTGCCGATGATTTCAACGTCTACACGACGGTTCTTAGCACGACCAGCTGCTGTACGGTTGTCAGCGACTGGATCAGCCTTGCCTTTACCGGATGCAGTGATACGATTGGCTGGAACGCCTTTCGAGACCAAGTATGCTTTGACAGCGTCAGCACGACGAATCGAGAGACCCATGTTGTAAGCATCTGAACCGATCCAGTCAGTGTGACCGACGGCGATGATGGTTTCGAGGTTGATTTCAGCTTGGCGAGCAGCGACCTGGTCGAGCAATTTACGACCTTCTGGTTTGACGATAGCCTTGTCAAAGTCGAACAAAGCTTCTGCTTTGATCGAAATCTTGTCAGCCATTGGCTGGCCAGATTTTTTGACACATTCGGCTGCAGCTGTAGCTGGAGTCCAGAAGTTGTCCTGCCAGCAGAGTTCATTGGAACCGTTCTTCCAAATGAGCTCACCTGAGCCGTTCTTCCAATTGTCTACCGTTTGCGCGGAAGCGACGCCAGTTGCTGTGAATGCAGCAAAGGCGAGTGCCAGAGCGAATTTGGAGGGTTTGTTCATGTTTCTCCTCGTTGAGCTTGAAGCTGGATAAGTGACTCGCAGCGAACCCCCGCCGCAAATAAAAAATACATCAGGAAACGGGTCCATTATAGCAACACAGTGAGCACTGTTTATAAATACTCTCTGGGTTTCCTGTGTGCTGAGCGAATCTTAAGGCATTTGATGAGGTTTCGTCACTCTTCTCGCACTTAAGAAGCATGGATATGCGTATTTATACGTTTAGGAGGGGTTTCTTGTTGGTTTTTGGCAACAAAAATTTACGTTTGGACGCAATTTGGCCAGATTTTCTAACTGAAAACCTGCAAGCGTAGGTGTGCGAGTAACGCCTCACCCAAAGGAATATGGTTTTCAGACCGAGCATTAATGAAAAAGTTCACAAATTTCTAAAAATTTGTTCACAGACCCAAATTATTGTTGAAATAGAAATTATTGGTAGGGGTGCGAGCCTGGATTGGGTCCTATCACTAAGTATATATACAGAGTGCCACTTGATGCCTAGCGCCGGTGTAGAATTCAAGGTTGTCATTTAGCAGTTGTTTTGACTATTTCGACCCCGTCTCGGGTTTTCAACCGTTGTCATTTGTTGCGAACTTTATGGATTCCTTTGCCAAGGAAACTCTTCCGATTTCACTCGAAGAAGAAATGCGCCGTAGTTATCTCGATTATGCGATGAGCGTAATTGTTGGGCGCGCCCTCCCGGATGTCCGGGATGGTCTCAAGCCTGTGCACCGACGCGTTCTATTCGCGATGCACGAGCTCAATAACGACTGGAATCGCGCCTATAAAAAATCTGCGCGTATTGTCGGTGACGTAATTGGTAAATATCACCCGCATGGCGACCAAGCCGTTTACGACACCATCGTTCGCATGGCGCAGGATTTTTCTCTACGCTATATGTTGGTAGATGGCCAAGGTAACTTTGGCTCCGTCGACGGCGACAGTGCTGCAGCGATGCGATACACCGAGATTCGTCTCTCCAAGATCGCGCACGAACTGTTGGCTGATATTGATCAGGAAACAGTCGACTTCGGACCAAACTATGACGGTAGCGAACATGAGCCGTTATTGTTGCCTTCGCGACTGCCCAACCTGCTGGTCAACGGTAGCTCTGGCATTGCAGTCGGCATGGCGACCAATATCCCGCCGCATAATTTGGCGGAGGTCATTGAGGGCTGCTTATATTGTTTGCGCAATCCTGAGTGCACTATTGATGAGCTGATTGAGCTCATCCCTGCACCTGACTTCCCAACCGGCGGCATTATTTACGGCATCGTTGGCGTACGCGAAGGCTATCGTACTGGGCGCGGCCGTGTGATTATGCGCGCCAAGACGCACTTCGAAGACATCGGTAACAACCGTCAGTCGATTGTGGTGGATGCTTTGCCTTACCAGGTCAATAAAAAGACCTTGCAAGAGCGTATCGCTGAGCTTGTTAACGAAAAGAAAGTCGAAGGGATCTCCGATATTCGTGACGAGTCTGACAAAGACGGTATGCGTTTGGTGATTGAGCTCAAGCGCAATGAGGTGCCTGAGGTCATTCTCAACAACCTATACAAACATACCCAGCTCCAGGATACCTTTGGTATGAACCTGGTGGCCTTGGTGGACGGTCAGCCGCGCTTGCTGAATCTTAAGCAAATGGTGGAGTATTTCCTCTCCCACCGTCGTGAAGTGGTGACACGTCGCACGGTGTTCCAGTTGCGCAAAGCCCGCGAGCGCGGTCACGTGCTTGAGGGATTGGCTGTTGCGCTCGCCAATATTGACGAGTTCATTGCCATCATCAAGGCTGCACCGACGCCTCCTGTGGCGCGCCAAGACTTGATGGACAAAACGTGGGACTCTTCGCTGGTGCGCGAAATGCTATCGCGTGCGGACACTGAGGCTGTGGGTGGTCGTGCTGCGTACCGTCCTGATAACTTGCCTGATAGGTTTGGTGTGCAGGCCGATGGCTTGTATCGACTGAGCGAAACGCAGGCTCAGGAAATTCTGAACATGCGCTTGCAGCGCTTGACAGGGCTTGAGCAGGACAAGATCGTCAGTGAGTACAAGTCCGTCATGGACACGATTCTTGACTTGTTGGATATCTTGGCAAAACCTGAGCGCATCACAGTCATCATTAGTGACGAGCTCCAGGCGATCAAGACTGAGTTCTCGATTAATGCCAAGGACGCGCGTCGCTCAGATATTGAGTTAAATGCCACCGAGCTCGACACTGAAGACTTGATTACACCCGCCGATATGGTGGTGACCTTGTCGCACGGTGGCTACATCAAGAGTCAGCCGCTTTCTGAATACCGCGCTCAAAAACGTGGTGGTCGCGGTAAACAAGCAACGGCCACTAAAGAGAATGATTGGATTGATCAGCTCTTTATCGCCAACACGCACGACTTCCTCTTGTGCTTCTCGGATCGAGGCCGTGTGTATTGGCTCAAAGTCTGGGAGGTTCCTCAAGGCACCCGCATTTCTCGTGGCAAGCCAATCGTCAATATGTTCCCCTTGATTGACGGCGAAAAAATTACGGTAGTTCTGCCGATCAAGGCCTTTAGCGATGATCAGACCGTCTTTATGGCGACCTCACGCGGGACGGTGAAAAAGACCTTATTGTCAGACTTCTCCAATCCTCGCAAGGCTGGCATTATCGCCGTCGATTTGGACGAGGGAGACTTCTTGATCGGTGCCGAACTGACTGACGGCAAGCACGATGTGATGTTGTTCTCCGATTCGGGCAAGGCAGTACGCTTTGACGAAAATGACGTGCGTCCTATGGGCCGTAATGCTCGCGGTGTGCGCGGCATGATGCTCGAAGAAGGGCAGCAGGTCATCGCCATGTTGGTATCAGGTGACGAGTCACAAACGGTCTTGACTGCAACGCAAAATGGCTTTGGTAAACGTACGCCGATCGCTGAGTACACGCGTCATGGCCGTGGCACCAAGGGCATGATTGCGATTCAGACTTCGGCGCGCAACGGTAAAGTTGTGGGCGCGGTGCTGGCCAACGCGACCGACGAAATCATGCTGATCACAACGGGCGGCGTGTTGGTGCGTACCCGAGTGGCTGAGATTCGTGAAATGGGTCGTGCAACCCAGGGTGTCACATTGATTAGCGTCGATGATGGCAGCGAGTTGTCTGGTGTGCGTCGTGTCGTTGAAAGCGATGTGGATGATGATGTGGATGCAGATCAAACTGCGGCAGCTGATTCAACTGCAGGTGCTGCTGGCGATGCCGCTCAGCCGGATGCTTCTGCAGGTAAAACAGATGAGGCTGGATCGGAGTCCTAAGATGGCGCGTCCCTGGAATTTTTCTGCAGGGCCGTCCGCCATGCCTGAGTCCGTACTCAAGCAAGCCGCGGCGGAAATGTTGGACTGGCACGGTTCGGGCATGTCCGTGATGGAAATGAGTCATCGCGGCAAACAATTCGTGGAAATCTGTTCTCAAGCTGAGTCAGATTTACGCGAGTTGCTCGCCATTTCTGACGATTATGCGGTTTTGTTCATGCAGGGAGGGGCGACGGCTGAAAATGCGATCGTTCCTCTCAATTTGCTTGCAAGAACACCTGAGCTCAAGGCTGATTTTGTGATCAGTGGCATTTGGGCTAAAAAATCTCTCCAAGAATGTCAGCGTTACGGTGATGCGCAAGTCGCTGCAACCAATGCTTCAGCAGCACTTGTGAGTGGTACCCAACAAGGGCCGGGTACTTGGTTGCCTGAACCGAGCGCCTGGCGTGTTCGACCAGATGCGGCCTATCTTCACTTGTGTAGCAACGAGACGATTGGTGGCGTTGAAACCATGGACTGGCCTGAGATGGCCGACTTGGGTGCCCCTGATGTTCCGTTAGTGGTGGATGCTTCCTCGCACTTTTTGTCTCGCCCTATGCCGGTGAACAAAACGGGAATGATTTTTGCGGGCGCCCAGAAAAATGCGGGCCCTGCAGGCTTAACGATTGTGATTGTGCGTCGTGATTTGATCGGCCATGCATTGCCAATCTGTCCCTCAGCATTTGATTACGCCAATGTTGCGCGCGAACAATCCATGTTCAATACGCCCCCTACTTATGCGATTTATATCGCGGGGCTAGTATTTAAATGGCTCAAGGAGCAGGGCGGTTTAGCGGCGATGGAGCAACTCAACATCGCAAAATCCTCCAAGCTCTACGGTTATTTTGATCAGAGCCATTTCTACACAGTTCCAGTGCATCCCTCGGTGCGCTCGCGGATGAACGCGCCATTTTTCTTGCCTGACACCTCGCTTGAGTCTGCCTTTTTAGCTGGCGCTGAGGCGCGTGGTTTGATGCAATTAAAAGGTCACAAAAGCGTGGGCGGAATGCGCGCTTCAATCTACAACGCCATGCCAATCGAAGGCGTGTCGGCACTTATAGACTATCTCAAGGACTTCGAGCGCGCTCATGGATGAGTCATTGCAAGCCCAATTGTTACCTTTACGCCAGCGAATCGACCAGATCGATGCTGAAATTTTAGACTTGCTGAACAAGCGAGCCCTCACGGCTCAAGAGGTTGGCGAGGTCAAACATGCCCATCATGCTGAAGGACCCGTTTTGCGGCCCGAGCGTGAGGCGCAAGTGATTCGACAGTTGCAGCAGCTCAATCGTGGCCCTTTTCCCTCTGAGGCAGTCGCTTCGGTATGGACTGAGATTATTTCGGCCTGTCGCGGCCTCGAACAGTCACTCACCGTTGCTTTTTTAGGACCGGCTGGCTCTTTTTCCGAGCAGGCTGCTTTTGAGCATTTTGGTCGCTCAGTCACGGGATTGCCCTGTCCATCTTTTGACGAAGTGTTTAGGGCGGTGGAGGCGGGTGCTGCGCAAGTAGGTATGGTGCCAGTCGAAAACTCTACCGAAGGCGCCGTCAATCGCACGCTGGATTTGTTGTTGGGCTCATCGCTCCGTATTTTGGGAGAGCGTTCCCTGCTCATTCGTCATTGTTTGCTCAGCAAATCTGGCAACATGAAGGGCATCACCAAAATTCTGGCGCATCCTCAGGCGCTGGCTCAGTGTCAAAATTGGCTCAATCGTGAATATCCAGGTATTCCACGCGAACCGGTCTCTAGCAATTCCGAAGCGGCTCGTTTAGCCTCGCTTGATCCGACGATTGCTGCCATTGCCAGCGATGTAGCAGCCCAAACTTGGGGTCTCGAGGTCGTGGCCTTGGGTATTCAGGATGACTCTCAAAACAGGACGCGTTTCCTGGCAATCGGAAAGCTTGATATTCTGCCAAGCGGACGAGATAAAACGAGCGTCATTCTTGCGGTCCCTAATCGCGCGGGGGCGGTGTATCAAATGTTGTCGCCACTGTCTGATAATGGCGTCTCCATGACAAGATTCGAGTCGCGTCCTGCTCGCACGGGGCAGTGGGAGTATTACTTTTATGTCGATCTCGAAGGTCATTGCGAGGATGCTCGCGTGAAAAAAGCGCTCGCGTCACTTGAGTCTCAATGTGCTTTTTATAAATTGCTCGGGTCCTATCCCGCGCAGTAGTCGCATGATCAGCGTGTCGCCCTTTTCGGAGTCGCGATGCAGTCATTTTCTCAATTCAGTTTTGTTGGTGTCCCTCTCATGTCCGCTCAAGACTCTGTATTGATTCCGCCGCCACATATCGCCGCGATCGCTCCATATCAGGCTGGCAAGCCCATCGAGGAGCTTGCGCGTGAGTTTGGGCTCGATCCTTCCGGTATCGTCAAACTCGCGTCTAACGAAAATCCTCTGGGGATGCCAGAGTCTGCCCGGCGTGCCATTTCTGAGGCCATCGCAGGCTTAGGACGCTACCCAGACCCCGCTGGATTTGATCTTAAAAAAGCCTTGTCAGAGCGTTATGGCGTTCCGCAAAATTGGCTCACCTTAGGCAACGGTTCAAACGATATTCTCGAATTAGTCGCGTCTGCTTTACTTGAGCCGGGCAGTTCGGTGGTTTACTCACAGTTCGCTTTTGTGGTGTATCGCCTTGCAACACAGGCGCGTGGTGCCGAGCATATTGTGGTGCCAGCCAAGGATCATGGACACGACTTACCGGCCATGCTCGCGGCGATTCAGGACAATACACGCTTAGTGTTTATTGCAAACCCGAACAATCCTACGGGGACTTATTTATCCAATGACTCGATTGAGTCTTTTCTTGCCTCAGTGGCTGAGCGTCATGGCTCGCGCGTGACTGTCGTACTCGATGAGGCCTATAACGAGTTTCTCGAGCCTGAATTGCGCGTCGATAGCGTAGGTTTGGTCAAGCGCTATCCCAACTTGCTCGTGTCGCGTAGTTTCTCTAAAGCCTATGGTTTGGCAGGTTTGCGTGTGGGCTTCGGTGTGGCGCAGCCTGTCTTGACTGATTTGCTGAATCGGGTTCGCCAGCCCTTCAATGTGAATTCTCTCGCTCAAGCCGCTGCGATCGCAGCGCTTGGTGACACGGCGTTCTTAAAAGAAAGCTTTGAAGTGAATCGCGCTGGAAAGGTCCAATTACAAAGCGCGTTTGAAAAGCTCGGACTGACCTATTTGCCGAGCTTCTCCAACTTTGTATTGGTCAAGGTGGGAGATGCGGCACAGGTCAATCTTGAGTTACTCAAGCGTGGTGTCATCGTGCGTCCTGTCAAGGGTGATGGTTTGCCCGAGTGGCTGCGTGTGTCGATTGGGTTGCCTCAGGAAAATCAAAAGTTTATCGAGGCGTTGACAGCAATTATGGAGCAGTTGGCTGCATGAGTGCATTCAAAATTGAGACCGTTGCAGTCATTGGCGTGGGTCTGATCGGAGGCTCGTTTGCGGCTGCTCTCAAACACGCGGGAGTCGTGGGCAAGGTGCTGGGGGCGGGTCGTCGCCCCGAGACCTTGCAAGAGGCCGTGCGTCTCGGTCTGATTGATGAGGTTGTGAGTTTTAAAGAGGCGGCGCAACGCGCGGACTTGATTTTTGTTGCGGCTCCCGTTGGCGCCTTTGAGGCGATTTTCCAGGCACTCGCCCCTTGGCTGGGGCCCAAGACCATCATCACTGATGGCGGTAGCACCAAGCAAAATGTCATCGAAGCGGCACGGGCCGGTTTGCAGGCCCGCGTGGCCCAATTTGTCCCCGGTCATCCGATGGCTGGGTCGCATGAAAAGGGGCCGCAAGCGGCCGACCCTAAGTTATATGTCGGACGGCGGGTCATGCTGACGCCGCTGGTTGAAAACCATCCTCAAGATGTCGAGACTGTTCGAGCGGCTTGGCAAGCGTGCGGCGCCAATGTGGTGTCGATCGAACCTTCTCAGCATGATGGTGTGGTGGCGGCGATTAGTCACTTGCCGCATTGGGTCGCTGCGCTTTTTATGGAATATGTCACGCAAAGTGATGACGCTGCGCTTAAATTGCAGACTGCGGGCTCTGGTTTCAGGGACTTTACACGCGTCGCTCAAGGATCCGCTGAAATGTGGCGCGACATTTTTATCGCAAATCGTCCTGCTATGTTGGCAGAGCTGCAGTCGATGAAAGCTGTGTTCGAGCGGGCTGAACATGCTCTGCGTGAAAACGATGCGGATTGGCTAGAAGACATGCTGGATCATGCCTCTAAAGCGCGGCGGGACTGGCAGGATCAGGGATCATGAGTCGTTTAGCTTTTTTGGATCTTCCTTCCGCTCAACGTGCTCAGGGTACCGTGGCATTGCCGGGTTCAAAAAGTATTTCTAATCGTGTGCTGCTGTTGTCTGCGCTTGCGCAAGGGACGACACGTATCGAAGGCTTGCTGGCATCTGACGATACCGCGGTGATGCTTGCTGCGCTGAAACAGCTCGGGGTGCAGGTGGACACGCACTCGTCTGATTCTGTCAGCGTGACAGGTGTTTCACGTTTCTCTGTCGATGATGCACAGCTTTTTATGGGCAATGCTGGTACGGCCATTCGACCGCTGACAGCCGCGCTTGCGGTGATGGGCGGACATTACACCTTGTCAGGTGTACCAAGAATGCATGAGCGTCCCATCGGTGACTTGGTCGAGGGGCTACGAGAAATGGGCGCCCGCATCAATTATCTGGAACAGCCAGGCTATCCACCTATTGAAATTTTGGCACCTGAGCAGCTTGAAGATCGTGTGCGCGTTCAGGGGTCTGTCTCTAGCCAGTTTCTCACCGCTGTGTTGATGGCCGCCCCGCTCGCGGTAGCGCGCTCTGGTCGCGCCCTCACGGTTGAGGTGATCGGGGAGCTGATATCCAAACCCTACATTGACATCACTTTAAATCTGATGGCGCGCTTTGGTGTGGCGGTTGAGCGACAAGGCTGGCAGCAGTTTGTGATTCACGCAGACGCCGCCTATCGCTCACCCAGCAGTATCTTTGTTGAGGGTGATGCCTCCTCTGCTTCGTATTTTCTTGCGCTGGGTGCAATTGGTGGTGGTCCAGTCAGGGTCGAGGGTGTCGGCGCCCAGAGTATCCAAGGAGACGTTGCCTTTGCTGACGTGATAGAGGCCATGGGTGCGCAAGTGCGTCGCGAAGCTTCTTTGATAGAGGTGACAGGTTTTCATGTTGCCTCTGGTCAGCGGCTGAAGGCGTTTGATACGGATTTCAACTTGATTCCGGATGCGGCCATGACAGCGGCTGCGCTCGCCCTGTTTGCGGATGGTCCTTGTACTTTGCGAAATATCGCAAGTTGGCGTGTCAAAGAAACGGATCGAATCCATGCCATGGAAACAGAATTGCGCAAATTGGGCGCGCGGGTAGAAAGTGGGCCAGACTGGCTGCGGGTCTATCCCGTGGAATCAGGCCAATGGCAAGATGCGGCGATTGATACTTACGATGATCATCGAATTGCCATGTGTTTTTCTCTGGCGGCCTTTGGTCAGTCAAAAGTGCGAATCATGGATCCGGACTGTGTGAGCAAAACATTCCCCACCTATTTTGATGTCTTAAGTGGTTTGTTGACATGAGCTCTCTTGTACCTGTGATTACGATTGATGGACCAACGGCGTCTGGCAAGGGAACCGTGGCCCATCGTGTGGCCGCTGCACTGGGATGGGGCGTGTTGGACAGCGGCGCTTTATATCGCCTGACTGCTTTGGCTGTGCTGCAACAAGCAGTCGACCCAACAGACGCGCAAGCGGTAGCCCAAGTCGCGCAATCCTTGCAGGTTGAGTTTCATCCAAATGGCGTGCTGCTTGCCAATCAAGAGGTCTCAGAACTAATTCGGCAGGAGCAAGTCGGTAATTTAGCGTCCCGTTTGGCCCCCAACCCTATGCTTCGACAGGCTCTATTGGGTCGTCAGAGAGCATTCAGGCAGGGTGCAGGCTTAGTCGCGGATGGCCGCGATATGGGCACGATTGTTTTTCAGGACGCCAACTTAAAGATATTTTTAGTCGCTGACGTGCTGGCGCGCGCGCAGAGACGATGTAAGCAATTGATCGACAAGGGAATTTCTGCTAATCTAGAGGACCTGCTTGCTGATATGCGCGAGCGAGATGCGCGTGATATTGAGCGTGCTGTCGCTCCACTATTGCCTGCACAAGATGCGCACGTGGTTGATTCGTCTCATTTGACGATTGAACAAACTGTGCAAACCATCCTTGACCTGTGGTCAAGGGTTTAACCACTCCACCCGAATAGGGTGTGTTACCGGCTCCAAAGGCCATCTGGATCTTCCGTACATGTCAACTCAACAAACCTCAACCCAAGCCGGCGAAAGTTTTGCCGCGCTGTTTGCAGAAAGTATCGAAAAACAGGACATGAAATCCGGCGAAGTCATTTCCGCCGAAGTCGTCCGTATCGATCACAACTTTGTTGTGGTCAACGCAGGTCTGAAATCAGAAGCTCTGATTCCCCTCGAAGAATTCCTGAACGATCAGGGCGAGCTCGAAGTCAAACCGGGCGACTTTGTGTCGGTCGCGATTGATTCGCTCGAAAACGGCTACGGTGATACCGTACTGTCCCGTGATCGCGCCAAGCGCCTGTCGGCCTGGTTGTCGCTCGAGCAGTCGCTCGACAAGAACGAATTGGTCACTGGTACCATCACAGGCAAGGTCAAGGGCGGTCTGACCGTCATGACTGCAGGCATCCGTGCCTTCTTGCCAGGTTCGTTGGTTGATTTGCGTCCTGTCAAGGACACAACGCCCTTCGAAGGCAAGACCATGGAATTCAAGGTCATCAAGCTTGATCGCAAGCGTAACAACGTTGTGTTGTCACGTCGTGCCGTGCTTGAAGCCAGCATGGGCGAAGAGCGTCAGAAGCTCCTCGAAAACCTCCAGGAAGGTTCGATCGTCAAGGGCGTTGTCAAAAACATCACCGATTACGGCGCGTTCGTGGACCTCGGTGGTATCGATGGCTTGTTGCACATTACAGATATGGCATGGCGTCGTGTGCGTCACCCATCCGAAGTCTTGACAGTTGGTCAAGAAGTCGAAGCCAAAGTCCTCAAGTTCGATCAGGAAAAGAGCCGCGTTTCACTGGGCGTCAAGCAGCTTGGCGAAGATCCATGGGTGGGTCTGGCACGTCGTTACCCACAGGGTACGCGTCTGTTCGGTAAGGTCACAAACCTCACCGACTACGGTTCATTTGTTGAAGTCGAAGCTGGTATCGAAGGTTTGGTTCACGTCTCCGAAATGGACTGGACAAACAAGAACGTTGATCCACGCAAGGTTGTGACACTCGGCGAAGAAGTCGAAGTCATGGTTCTCGAGATCGACGAAGACCGTCGCCGTATCTCCTTGGGTATGAAGCAGTGCCGTCAGAACCCATGGGAAGAGTTTGCCTCTAACTTCAAGCGTGGCGACAAGGTTCGCGGCGCGATCAAGTCAATTACTGACTTTGGTGTGTTCGTTGGCTTGCCAGGTGGCATTGATGGTCTGGTTCACTTGTCTGACTTGTCCTGGACAGAAACAGGCGAAGAAGCGGTTCGCAACTTTAAAAAGGGCGATGAGCTCGACGCAGTGGTTCTGGGCATCGACACAGACAAAGAGCGTATCTCCTTGGGTGTTAAGCAACTCGAAGGCGATCCATTCAACAACTTCGTAGGCACCTACGACAAGGGCGCAGTTGTCCCAGGTACAGTCAAAGCTGTTGAGCCTAAGGGCGCGACAGTGACATTGTCTCATGAGGTTGAGGGTTTCCTCCGCGCCTCAGAGATCGCCACTGGCCGTGTCGAAGACGCAACGACAGCCTTGAATGTTGGCGACAACATCGAAGCCATGATCATCAACGTCGACCGTAAAACACGTCAGATCCAGTTGTCGATCAAAGCGCGTGATACTGCCGAAACTGCTGACACGATGCAGCGTATGACTGAAGCAAGTGCTTCTTCGGGCACCACGAACTTGGGCGCATTGCTCAAGGCTAAGCTCGACCAAGCACGCGACACTGAATAAACCCAGTGACTAAGTCAGAACTCATCGCTGCACTGGCGGCCCGCTACTCTCAGCTGGCCGCTCGTGACACAGACTATGCGGTTAAAACCGTTCTTGATGCAATGACCCAAGCCCTGGCTGAAGGCCAGCGTATCGAGATTCGCGGTTTTGGCAGTTTTTCTTTGTCCGAACGTGCACCACGAGTTGGGCGCAACCCCAAATCCGGCGAACAAGTGCTGGTGCCTGGAAAACAGGTTCCTCACTTTAAGGCGGGTAAGGAGTTGCGCGAGCGTGTAGACTTAAGTGAAGCGCCGGCTGCAGCAATTGCCGGTTAGTTCGAAACCGCCTAAATGGCGGTTTTTTTATGCGCGAGCCACTCTGCGCGCTTACAATCTCCTTTTGTACTTTTGGAGGATCAGCCATGCGCTACTTCGTCTGGGCCTTGCGCCTGATCGTTTTTCTCGCGGTGCTGTTGTTCGCACTCAAAAATACCAATCCGGTGTCAGTGATATTTTTTGACGGCTTGGTGATTCCAAATGTTCCGTTGATCGTTGTCATGCTGTCGACGTTTGTCTTGGGCACGATATTTGGCTTGCTACTGACCGTGCCTCCGGCCTTTAGACGCCGCCGAGAGCTTGCGAGGCTTCGTAAGGAAATTGAAAAACTTCAAGCCGCGGCGAACCCGCAGGCACAAGCAGGACTATCGCCTGATGCCTTGGTACCTTTATCGCCTATTTAATGTGCATTGCGCTTGTGCAGCGCGTTGCTCTAGTTAACTTTCTGGAATATAGCCGTGGATTTTGAAGCCTGGTGGCTGATTTTCTTGCCGTTATTGTTTGCCTTGGGGTGGATGGCGGCTCGTTTTGATATTAAGCAGATGCTGTCCGAAACACGCAACCTGCCAGACTCTTATTTTCGTGGTTTGAATTTTCTTTTAAACGAAGAGCCCGATCGCGCAATCGATGCATTCGTCGAGGTCGCCAAGCTGGATCCTGAGACGACTGAGTTGCATTTTGCACTGGGCAGCTTGTTTCGCAGACGTGGAGAAATGGAGCGTGCAATTCGTGTGCACCAAAGCTTGTTGTTTAGAGAGGACTTGCCAATTGCACAGCGTGATCATGCGCAACACGAGTTAGCCCAGGACTATTTAAAAGCCGGCATGCTGGATCGGGCCGAAGAAGCGTTTGCTGTTCTGAAAGACACAAGTTTTGCACTGCCTGCACTGCGTGCACTGATCCGCATTTACGAATCGGAGCATGATTGGGCACGTGCCATTACAGCTGTCCAAACCCTCAGAAAGCTTGTCGATGAGCCGATGCCCCAACTGGTGCACTATCACTGCGAACAGGCACAAGCATTCTTGGCGGAAAAACCGTCAAATATTGAGCAAGCTCGTGCGGCCCTCGCTCTGGCTGAGCAAGCCGTAGATCAAACGCAGATGAGTGGTCCTACACCTGCTTTTGTTCGGGTGTCCATGCTCAATGCCACTATCGCGGCATCTCAGCAGGATTTGATCCAACAACAGTTCTTCCTTGAGTCCGTTCTGAAGCAAGCTCCCGAATTTGCAGGCTTGGTTGCCGCGGAGCTGTTCAATAACTACATGGCCCAAGGTCAGGCTGCTGAGGGTCTCATGCGTCTTCAGGATCACTATCAACGTCATCCTTCGTTAGACTTGTTTAATGTGGTCTTTAGAGGTTTGCGGGCTCAGCAAGGCGTTGATCAGGCTTGGGCGTTTGCACGACAAGCTCTGCAGTCACATCCTTCTTTGCTTGGTCTGGATCGTTTGCTCGAGGCAGAGCTGGCACAAAAGCCTGCGAACGAACAGACCCCTTCGGAGAGTCCGATTCCAGGTGCGGATCTGACCCTTTTACGTCGACTCATAAATCGGCACACCCAGCGCCTTGATCGTTATGTATGCGGAACATGCGGATTTCAGGCGCGCCGCTATTATTGGCAGTGCCCTGGTTGTAACGCGTGGGAGACATACAAACCGCGCAGATTGGAAGAGTTGGAATGAGTCAATTTCCTAAAGAAGCTATCTCACGGTCACGTGTCCTTGTGGTCGGTGACATCATGCTTGACCGATACTGGTTCGGCGAGGTGGAGCGTATTTCTCCTGAAGCACCCGTGCCAGTGGTTCGAGTGGTCAAGCGTGAAGACCGGTTGGGTGGTGCAGCAAACGTGGCGCGCAACATTGTTGCACTGGGTGCGCACGCAACACTGGCTGGTTTTGTCGGAGAAGATGAGGCGGCCACAAGTGTGCGTCAATTGCTTTCCGAGGCAGGCATTCAGGCCCACATGATTACGGATGTGGCGCATCCCACAACGCTCAAAATGCGTGTGCTGGGTCGACAGCAGCAGTTGTTGCGCATTGATTTTGAGGAAAAGCCAACTGCAACCTTACTTGAGGCCTTACGCGATCAGGTAGAAAAATTGTTGGCTGGACATGATGTACTTGTCCTCTCTGATTACGCGAAAGGAGCTTTAGCTGAAGTCGACGTATTGATTGAGCTTGCTCGAAAAAAGGGTTTGCCGATTTTGGTAGATCCTAAGGGTACGGACTATCGACGTTATCGTGGTGCGAGCTTAGTGACCCCAAACCGAAGCGAGATGCAGCAGGCTGTTGGTGTCTGGAGTTCCGAGCAAGAACTCACCGATCGAGCTCAGGTCTTACGAGAGCAGCTCAGCCTGGATGCCTTGCTCGTGACACGCTCAGAACAGGGCATGACACTTTTCACTGGGCAGGGCCGCGAGCATGTCGAGGCCCAAGCACACGAGGTGTTCGATGTTTCAGGAGCGGGCGACACGGTACTGGCCACTTTGGCGGTGATGCGGGCGGTGGGCATAGATTGGCCTACTGCAATGCGTTGGGCCAATCGGGCGGGTGGTATTGTTGTCGGTAAATTAGGTACGTCCATTGTTACAGCGGGAGAGCTTTCATGATCATCGTTACAGGCGCAGCAGGTTTTATCGGTAGCAACATCGTGCGCGGGCTCAACCGGAGAGGCATCACGAATATTTTGGCAGTGGACGACCTGACAGATGGCGACAAATTCGTCAATCTGGTTGGTGCTCAGATTGCTGATTACATGCACAAGGACGATTTTCGTCGTCGTGTGTTAGAGGGATCATTACCTGCTGTTCGTGCAGTCTTTCACCAAGGCGCGTGCTCTGACACCACTGAGCGCGATGGTCGCTTCATGATGGATAACAACTACCGTGTCACGCTTGAGTTGTTTGAGTATTGCCAAGCGCACAAAGTCTCATTCATGTATGCCTCGTCTGCAGCGGTATACGGTGCAGGACCTGTTTATGTGGAAAGCCTTGAAAACGAGCGTCCACTCAATGTATACGGTTACTCTAAGTTTCTATTTGATCAGGTTGTTCGTGCGCGCAGTGCGTCGTTAACAGCCCAAGTGGTTGGGTTGCGATATTTCAATGTGTATGGTCCCCAGGAGCAGCACAAAGGACGCATGGCCTCTGTGGCATTTCACAATATGAATCAATTCCTCGCTGAGGGTTACGTTCGCTTGTTTGGTGGCTGGGATGGCTACGCCGACGGCGGTCAAATGCGTGACTTCATTTCAGTTCACGATGTGGTCGATGTGAACTTGCACTTCCTTGATCATCCTGAAACCTCCGGTATCTTCAATTGTGGAACGGGACGCGCGCAGCCGTTCAATGATGTGGCCGCTGCAGTCGTGAATGCGATGCGCGCCACACAAGGCAAAACAGCGCTACCACTGGATGATCTCGTCAAACAAGGATTGTTGCGCTACGACAGTTTCCCTGATGATCTAAAAGGGCGATACCAGAGCTATACGCAAGCAGATGTAACAGCATTGCGTCAGGCTGGCTTTACAGCACCGATGCGTGATGTGGAGACTGGTGTGTCCGAGTACGTGCATCAACTGTTTGCGCCGCAAAGCTAAACTTTCTCGATCCCTCCTCGATCCTTGCGTAAACTCCGCATGGATGAATGGTGTTTTTTTGCACCCTTAAGTTCAGTTTGCGCCTCAAGATAGCACTCGAGCAACAGACTCATTCCGAGTCTGTTCAAGTGTGTTCGTCTCTTGGAGCAAATACTTTTATGAACCCCTTTCTTAAAGATCCCGTTGCACAACCTCTGGGTAAGCAGACTGCCGCGCATTGGCGTAAACCTGTTAAACGTCAATGCGTTTCTAGCCTCTCTCGCCATGCCAGTTTAGCCATGATGGCTGCAGGGTTGACGGTTGGAGTGCCTGCGCAAGCGCTCGATGTGAATGCGGCATCCGTGACGCAACTTGAGAGCTTGCGCGGTATTGGCCCACGTACCGCAAAAATGATTGTTCATGAGCGCAGTCGTGCAGGTGCATTTGCCTCCATGGAGGATTTGTCTGACCGTGTAAAGGGGCTGGGAGAGCGTCGCGTCCGAGCGCTCAGTCAAGCGGGTCTTGAGGTCAAGGCCACGTCATCAGGCGTATCAATGACTTCGAACCAAGATGCTCTAGTCATGGATTTGCCCGGAGGCACCCGTCACACAAAACGAAAATCTCAGCCCATTGTTGCGAAACCTGAAATTATTGCCCCTCAGTCTTTCTAAGTAGTTCGTGAGGTGTTTGCAGACAGGTTGATAAACTTTTGGGTATGATCAGTGCATATGAAAACATATCCTTCCGTTGAAAATACCGTTGGCAACACACCTCTCGTGCAGCTCAAGAGATTGCCGGGTTCCATTGCAAATGAGCGCGGCAATATCGTCCTTGGCAAGCTAGAGGGCAACAATCCTGCTGGCTCTGTCAAGGATCGCCCCGCGCTATCGATGATCTTGGGCGCCGAGGCACGAGGTGAAATCAAGCCTGGCGATACGCTCATCGAAGCAACGAGTGGTAATACGGGCATCGCACTCGCGATGACCGCAGCCATGCGTGGCTACAAAATGATTTTGATCATGCCTGATAACCTTTCGGTCGAACGACGCGCGTCGATGGCGGCCTACGGGGCCAAGCTTATTTTGACACCAGCCAATCAGGGAGGCATGGAGCATGCGCGGGATCTGGCTGCGCGTATGCAGTCAGAGGGGCAGGGCAAGGTATTAGATCAGTTTTCAAATCCTGACAATCCGCTCGCGCATTTCAACACCACGGGTCCAGAGTTGTGGGAGCAGACGCAAGGGCGAATTACGCACTTTGTGAGTGCGATGGGTACGACCGGTACCATTATGGGTGTGTCGCGCTATCTTAAAAGTCGTAATCCTGCGATCACTATTGTTGGGGCTCAGCCTGCTGAGGGCTCTCAAATCGCAGGCATTCGTAAATGGCCAGAGGCCTATTTGCCGTCTATCTACGATCCCTCCCTCGTCGATCAGTTTGAGCAGATTGAGCAAAAAGACGCTGAAAATATGGCGCGTCGCTTAGCGGCCGAAGAAGGGATTTGTGCCGGGGTGTCTGCGGCTGGAGCACTCGTTGCAGCACTGCGCGTTGCGCAGACTGCGCGCAACGCGACGATTGCTTTTATTGTGTGTGATCGCGGGGATCGCTACTTGTCGACGGGACTATTCGACGAGCAGGTCTAGCGATTTTCCAATGCTTGCGCCAAGTCCGCCACAGAAGCCGCATAAAAATAGCTGCGGTTGTATTGGGTGATGGTAAAGAAATTTTGCGTCGCGGTGCGTAGTTCAACCCGACCTGCTGCTTCTTCGGGTAAATCGATGACACCGAGTGGGCCGCGTGACCAAGCGGTTTCCTTGGCACCGGGGGCGAGCTTAGCTCCAGCTGCTCGCAACTGTGGCCAGTCAAGATTAGGCTTGAGTCCGCCGTCTACTAGTTTGTCTGCCGAGATAGGGAGTGTGACCGGGGCAAACACTGGAAGCCCTCGCTGCCAGCCGTGTTCCACTAAAAAGTTTGCGACAGAGTCAATGGCATCCGGCATGCTGTTGGAGAGATCAATGCTTTTGGCACCAGAAGCGCTGACAGCAAACCGCTTGATGCTACCCGGCATAAACTGGGGAATACCAATCGCGCCTGCGTAGGAACCTTTGATGCTTCGTGCATCCAGGCGGCCAGTGAGATCGAGCTCAATCAGATCGGCGAGTTGTCCCCGAAACATCGCTGCGCGATCTGGACGTTTTGGATCAGGGTAGTCAAAGCCTAGTGATGCCAGTGCATCCAGAACGCGGAAATTGCCTTGGCTTTTGCCATAAAGTGTTTCCACTCCGATGATGGCAGCAATGATGGATTGTGGAACACCATAGCGTTTTGCGGCGCGATCAAGCTCTGGTGCGTACTGTTGCATAAAGGCACGACCTTGATTGATGCGGATCGGCTCGACAAAACGCCCACGGTACGTTGCCCAGCTCCGCGGCACCTTGGGTTGACCGACGGCGGGCGGGGTCACGATCCGGACGACCGTTGGGTTGTAGCGCGCATCCTCCACCAGGCTAAGGACACCTGTCTCGGAGAGCTGGCGAGAGGAGGCGAGCTCTATGCCAAATTGACGCAAAGCCGCACGCCGCGTTGCCTGTGTGTGACCGCCTGCGGGAGTTGTATTTCCGACATCTGGTGACTGTGTGCCCGTCTGATTGGCCGTCTGGCTGCTGTTAGGCTGGCCTGAGTGGCTCGCCGACCCAGAGTTGGGCGAGACCGCAGTGCCTGCACAGGCGCTCAAAAGCGCAGTCAGGCAGCTGATTTGCAGAACACGGCGGGGCAAAGACATAAATTTTCCTTATTAACAATTGTCGCTATGATACCTAGACATAGATCCCTCGTCACCGGCCGGCCATCTAGTCTTGGCGTTTCTTTCAAAATGACAGAGACGTCGTTTCACAATGGCATAGGGGTCGAGCAGAGTCGTATCCTCTATATCCGGTAAAATCAAACCCTGAAACGTCATTTAAATACTTGATTTATCTCTGGAGATCGTTGGATGAAGGTGCTTGTGCCTGTAAAGCGTGTCGTTGATTACAACGTCAAAGTACGCGTCAAATCGGATCAATCGGGTGTTGATATCGCAAACGTCAAGATGTCGATGAATCCTTTTGATGAAATCGCTGTCGAAGAAGCCACGCGTCTCAAAGAAAAAGGCGCAGCTACGGAGATCATCGCTGTCTCCTGCGGCGTCGCACAATGCCAGGAAACGTTGCGCACAGCGATGGCGATTGGCGCAGACCGTGGCATTCTTGTTCAGACAGATGTTGAACTCCA
This sequence comes from Zwartia sp., assembly GCF_049655405.1. GTDB lineage: Bacteria > Pseudomonadota > Gammaproteobacteria > Burkholderiales > Burkholderiaceae_B > Zwartia. The sequence goes on along the minus strand of NZ_JBASJR010000013.1, from coordinate 560,643 downwards.
GCCTTTAGCCGTGGCTAAATTGCTCAAGGTTCTTGTTGAAAAAGAGCAGCCACAGTTGGTGATTCTCGGCAAACAAGCCATTGATGATGACGCCAATCAGACTGGTCAGATGTTGGCTGCGTTACTTGGCTGGTCTCAGGCGACCTTTGCCAGTAAAGTCGAACTCGGCGAAGGCGTGGCACGTGTGACCCGTGAAGTCGACGGTGGACTCGAGACGCTGGAGCTCAAATTGCCTGCGATTGTCACGACTGACTTGCGTTTGAATGAGCCACGCTACGTGACATTGCCTAACATCATGAAGGCGAAGAAAAAGCAGCTCGACACTGTGACGCCTCAGGATCTTGGTGTCGATGTCGCACCTCGCCTGAAAACACTAAAAGTAGCCGAGCCCTCAGCGCGCTCCGCTGGCGTAAAAGTCGCGGATGTTGCCGCGCTTGTCGATAAACTCAAGAACGAAGCCAAGGTGGTTTGATCATGTCAATACTTGTCATCGCTGAACACGATAATGTTCAATTAAAAGCTGCAACTCTGAACGTCGTGGCGGCTGCCTCCAAAATTGGCGGAGATGTGCATGTGCTGGTTGCAGGCGCTAACGCTGCTGCGGTTGCTCAGCATGCTGCAAAAATTTCCGGCGTCTCTAAAGTGCTGTTGGCAGAGTCTCCCGCCTTGGCGGACGGCTTGGCTGAAAACGTTGCCGAACAGGTCTTGGCCCTCGCACCTGCCTACAGTCACATTTTGTTCGCAGCGACCGCATCAGGTAAAAATGTGTCGCCACGCGTGGCGGCTCGTTTAGACGTTGCACAGATCTCCGAGATTCAGTCTGTGTTGTCGGCCGATACGTTCGAGCGTGCGATTTACGCGGGTAATGCTGTTGCGACCGTTCAGTCCGCGGACCCTGTCAAAGTGATCACTGTGCGCACCACTGGTTTTGACGCAGCGCCCGAGGGCGGAAGTGCTGCTGTAGAGTCGGTGACACCTGCTGCCTCAGCAGGTCTGTCCACCTTTGTGGGTCGCGAAGTTGCCAAGAGCGATCGTCCTGAACTTGCTGGCGCCAAGGTTGTGGTGTCTGGCGGTCGTGGTATGGGTAGCGCTGAAAACTTCAAAATCCTTGATCCGCTGGCAGACAAGCTGGGTGCTGCATTGGGTGCCTCACGCGCTGCCGTGGATGCAGGCTATGCGCCCAACGATTGGCAAGTGGGTCAAACAGGAAAAATCGTCGCGCCTCAGTTGTATGTCGCGATTGGGATTTCCGGTGCGATCCAGCACTTGGCGGGCATGAAAGACTCTAAAGTCATCGTGGCCGTCAACAAAGATGCAGAAGCGCCTATTTTTGGCGTAGCGGATTACGGTTTGGTGGCTGACCTGTTTACTGCCGTACCTGAGCTCGTCAACACGTTGTAATCCAGCACGTCGTCCTTTAGGACTCAGCAAACTTGACCCCCACTCATTGGATCTTGCATCCAGCGTCTGGGGGTTTAGCTTTTTTAAATTCAAGCGTACATATCCTATCGGTGCCCTATGACTTATCGTGCTCCTGTTGAAGACTTTAACTTTGTATTCAACGCTCTCGCGGATATGCCGGGTTTGCTGAAGCTACCAGCTTTTGCTGGGGTGGAGCTTGATTTGCTCGCTGCTGTTTTAGAAGAAAACGCAAAATTTACTGCTGAGGTGGTCGCACCGACTAACCGAACGAGTGATCGTCAGCCACCTGTATGCCAAGCTGGGCGTGTCAGCATGCCCGCTGAGATTCATGAGGCGTTTCGGCAATTCGTTCAAGGCGGCTGGCAAGGTCTTCGCCATCCCGAGCAGTGGGGAGGGCAGGGCTTACCGAAGTTGCTCGCGACGGCGACGACCGAAAATCTGTATGCAGCAAACGTAGCTTTTTCTTTGTGTCCAATGTTGACAGATGGCGTGATCGAAGCGCTCCTTCTGACAGGTTCTGATGTTCAAAAACAGACCTATATCAAGCCCCTCGTGAGCGGCAAGTGGACGGGCACGATGAACTTGACTGAACCGCAGTCAGGCTCTGATTTGTCCTTGGTGACGACACGTGCAGTCCCTCAGGCCGATGGCCAATACCGCTTGTTTGGACAAAAGATTTACATCACTTTCGGTGAGCATGATCTGGCTGAAAATATTGTGCATCTCGTCTTGGCGCGGACGGCAGATGCGCCTCCGGGCGTCAAAGGACTCTCTTTGTTTGTCGTGCCTAAATTTTTAGTCAATGCGGATGAGACGCTCGGCGCACGCAATGATGTGTGGTGTGCGTCGATCGAGCATAAGCTCGGTATTCATGGCAGCCCCACCGCTGTGCTGTTATTTGGTGATGACAAAGGTGAAGTCGGGGCAGGTGCGATCGGTTCGCTGGTCGGGCAAGAAAACCGTGGCTTAGAGTACATGTTCGTCATGATGAATGCTGCAAGGTTTGCTGTGGGGGTGCAGGGAATCGGGGTCAGCGAAGCTGCGACACAACGTGCGACAGCGTATGCGCGCGATCGGATACAGAGTCGTGCCATTGAAGGGTCAGCAGGACCTGTTGCCATTATTAAACATCCAGATGTTCAGCGTATGCTGATGACGATGCGTGCGCTCACGGAGAGCGCGAGAGCGATTGCTTGTGTGGCAGCGGCAGCAGATGATTTAAGTCTTGAGCACCCTGAGCCAGAAGTACGGCGGACTAATCAGGCACTCTACGATTATTTAGTACCCGTTGTAAAAGGATTTTCCACAGAGTGTTCGCTTGAGGTGACATCACTCGGCGTACAGGTCCATGGAGGCATGGGCTTTATCGAGGAAACAGGTGCTGCTCAGTTTTATCGTGACGCCCGAATTCTGACCATTTACGAAGGGACGACTGCGATACAAGCGAACGACTTAATCGGGCGAAAAACCATTCGTGATGGAGGCGCAACGGCGCATCGCTTGGTCTCGTCCATGCAACAGACCGTGCTCGAGCTGCGTGATGTTGCGATGCGTTCACCTGCTGAGCCACGTGAAGGTTTGTTGTTGATTGCGGACAATCTAGCGCGGGCGATCACGCAGTACGAGTCTGTCGTTTCTTATATGCTCGAGCACACGCAAGAAAACATCCGCGCAGCCTATGCAGGAAGTGTGCCTTATTTGATGCTGACGGGTTATGTGTTGGGTGGTTGGCAGATGGCACGTGCGGCACTCGCCTGTATTGGCGATCAGCCTGCCTGCTTGAGCGCTGGCGTTTCACCAGAGTTCATGTCCAATAAGTTTGCAACGGCTGTGTTTTATGCGGGAGTGGTGCTGCCTCGCACAGAGGCGCTTGGCCGCACCATTCATCAAGGTGTCGCGCTCAACCAGGCAGTTGAGCGCTCTACTTTGATGTGATCAGGGCAAAATGGCATCCAGGCTCGTATTGACCTCGATGAGCAACGGCTCGCGTGTCGCGAGTGCATTTTTGATCACGGCATCAATTTCAGACTTGTCTTGGATGCGTGCTGCTTTCATTCCAAAGCTTGTCGCCAAGGTGTAAAAGTCTGGATTGAATAATGACGTGCCGCTGACGCGACCGGGATACCCACGCTCCTGATGCAGACGGATGGAGCCGTAGCTGCTGTTGTTGGACACAATAAAGATGATTGGAAGCTTGCGCTCCACAGCTAGGATCATCTCGTTTCCAGTCATGAGAAAACCACCATCGCCCACCATACAAATGGTCGTGCGCTCAGGCTCTCGCATTGCGCAGGCGAGTGCGGCAGGTGTGCCATAGCCCATCGCTCCAGCGAGAGGGGCCATCAAACGCTGACCCGACTTAAAGCTGAAGTGACGATATACAGGTGCTGCGAAGGTGCCCGCATCCAGACAGATTGTGGTGTCGAGCGAGGCATTTTCAGCGACGGCGCGCACAACTTCTGTAAAGTTGACGCCTTGTTTGGCTTGACGATTGGGCCAGGCAGCGTAGGGTTGAGAGTGTTGACGCAAGGTCTTGAGCCAGTCTTGGCGGACGGTGTTGGGTTGCGTGGCGTTAGCCTGTGTCAACGCGCGCACGAGTGCGATTGGGTCGCACACCAGTGGATAATCCGCCACTGTGTCCCAGTTTACGATGCGTGAATCTGGATAGCAGTGGAGGAGTGTCTGTGGGGCTTGGGCGTAGCGAGGGAACTGGAAATTTTGGGTCGTGATGTCGCCTAGGCGTGTGCCGAGGGCTAAGACAAAATCGCTTTCTTGCAAGGTCGCCATTTGAGCGGCTTGGTTGGACAGTCCTAAATCGCCGACAAAGAGTGGATCATCATTGGCAAAAATGTCGTGGCGGCGAAAGGACACCATGGTGGGAAGTTGCCAGTGATGAACAAACGCACGCAGCGCCTCGCGTCCACCAGGGCAGTCAAACATTCCGCCCGCTATCACGACGGGTCTTTGTGCATCTGCCAGACGCTTGCCAATTTCGTCCATCATCGCTTGGTCTGGCAAACCAAAAACTTGGGCGTGATTTTTAAAGTTTGGTTTAGCAACTGTTTGTTGCTGAATATCTTCTGGAATGACGATCACAACAGGACCTGGAACACCAGACGTCGCCATACGAATGGCTTTGAATGCTGTTTCAGCAAGTTGTTCGGGGGTTTGGCATTCAAAGACCCATTTAGCGATGGAGCCATACATCTTTTGATAGTCGATTTCCTGAAATGCCTCGCGGCGCAAATCACGTGCTGCAATTTGTCCGACAATCAAGATCATTGGTACGGCGTCTTGTTGAGCGGTATGCACGGCGATGGCTGCGTGGGTGGCACCGGGTCCGCGACTGACGAGCGCAACGCCCGGGCGACGCGTCAGGCGGCCATCGGCAACGGCCATATAGCCCGCGCCACCTTCATGACGGCAGGTCACGACGTCGATCTGAGGAAAGTCGACCACAGCATCCAGGAGGCCCAGATAGCTTTCGCCAGGGACGAGAAAAATGCGGTCCATGCCGTGATCGGCAAAAACTTGAAAGAGTGCGTGACTTGAGGTGAATGGATTCATGAGTTGTGCGTCAGAAGAGGTCTAGGTTTCAGCGGTACAGGTTTCAGAATTGCGGTTTTTGATTGCGAAATGCTTCAATTATCTTGGATCAAGAAATTAGCATAAAGCGAGGTGTTGTAAAAAAGTGAGTAAACAAAAGACTGTTATTGCAAACAGTACTGATTTAATATACAGTACTGTTTATGCAATCAGTTTGTGCCGATTGCGAGAGACACAAGATTTGGTCTCATTTCATCTGGTTTTCCGCAAAGGAGCGAAAAATGACACGTGAAGTCCGCCACAATTACCCCCCAACATTTGCTGCTTATGCTGGCGACAGTCACTCGGCCACCACCAAAAACATGGTGTCTGATGTATTTTTACTGGCCTTTTGGGCTGCGATGGTTCCTGTCTCCATGTGGATTGGAAGCGCTGCTGGTTTCTAAGCTGCTGGTTTCTAAGCTGCTGGTTTCTAAACTACTGGCTTCTAAGCTGCCGAGTTCTAAGCTTGGTTGCATTTGCTCAGCTATTTGCTTAGCTATTAGCTCAGCTACTTGCCAGCATCACCACACCCGCGGCAATAAAACAGCAGCCCACGATTCTGCCCCATCCTACGGGTTCGCGCAAAAGATACAGTCCCGCTAGTGTGACCAGTAGCATAGACATCTCACGCGCAGGCGCCACCAGGCTGACTGGCGCGCCATTACGCAGGGCATACAGCACCAAAATATAACCAAGCGGTGAGAGCAGGCCGATCGCCCACGCGAGCGGCCAATATCCCCGCATTGCATTCCACGCGCGTTTCGGCTGTCGGGCCATATGTGGCAACATCAACATACTTTTCGAAGCCGAAGTCGCCCAGTCAAATAAAACGGGTGCAATGCCAAGCGCAATGACGCCGTAGGCATCGACCAGCGTATACGCAGCAATCAGCAAGCCAATCCAGAGCCCCCATCTCACGCCAATCATGGCCTCCGGTAGCAATAGACGTCTGATTTGGCCTTGGGTGGCAATCATCAATACCCCAGCGACCACCGCAAGCATGCCGCTAATGCCAAGCACAGTCGCGGGCTCCCGAATAAAAAGAATCGCACCAATGGTCGATAAAAATGGCCCCGTTCCCCTCGCAACTGGGTAGACCACGGATAAATCTGCGACCTGGTAGCCACGCTGCAGGCTTAGGCTATAGACCAGATGTAACGTTCCTGACAGCAAAATACAGCCTAATATCGACCAGCTCCAGGCGTTTTCCTCAAACACAAGAATCCAGATGACCCAGGGTGTAAAAAGGATCGTGGAGCACAGTCCATAGGCAAATACAAAGGCAGGACCGACTTGCGCGGCACGTTTGGCCAGCAAATTCCATGAGGCATGACAAATCGCCGCGACGATGACGAGCAGCAGGGCAGAGAGAGTCATGTGAGGATCATCAGTCAGCTAAAAAGGGCTAAAGTGTTGTAGAATAGAGAGCTTTTTATCACATCCTCTGCCCGGTAGCGGATTTCCGAATAGGTCGGATGTCCAGCCAAATAATATTGACCGAGAGCATGATGACTTGGAGTTTTTATGAATTTGATCGCAATTATTGAGCAAGAAGAAATTGCTCGTTTGACAGGCGGAAAGCCCGTTACAGATTTCGCGCCAGGCGATACAGTCGTCGTGAGCGTCAACGTTGTCGAAGGTACACGTAAGCGTACCCAGGCTTTTGAGGGTGTTGTGATTGCACGTCGCAATCGTGGCCTGAACTCAGCTTTCATCGTTCGCAAAATCTCCTCCGGCGAAGCCGTTGAGCGTACGTTCCAGTTGTACTCACCACAGATCGCTGGCATCGAAGTCAAGCGTCGCGGTGATGTGCGTCGTGCCAAGCTTTATTACCTGCGTGACCGCTCCGGCAAGTCCGCACGTATCAAGGAAAAGCTCGTTCGCAAGACAGTCGCAGCATAAATGTTTGTCGACTCAATGCGAAAGTAGAAAAAAGCACCCTGTTGGGTGCTTTTTTTTCGTCAAATAGTCATATCCACTCGCAAACTAATCGGTCCTCTCCACTATGTCCTCTGATTCTTCCGAAAGCCTGCGTCCTCGCAGACCTCCTGTCAGACCTTCTTTTGATCCGATGACACAGCCATGGACTCCTTCTGCGTTGCCTTTTGCCGCGGTGCCTGCTCATCGATTAACGCCATCTTCTTTGCGCAGTGTGCTGACAGGCTCCATTCAACGTCCGCTGGATATTCCCAACGAGTCACTCATCAGAATGCCAGGTCGTGATGGTACGCCGGTGGAGGCCGCAGTATTGGTGCCCATCGTGATGCGACCTGAGGGATTAACGGTTTTATTGACGCAACGAACCGCTCACTTAAATGATCATGCCGGGCAGGTGAGTTTTCCGGGCGGACGCGTTGAATCAAGTGATGTCGATGTACAGGCGACCGCTCTGCGCGAGACAGAAGAGGAAACGGGGCTATCCAGAGCGTTTATTGAATGCCTGGGTGGACTGCCTCGCTATGTCACTGGGACGGGCTTTGCCGTCAGTCCAATCACGGCTCTCGTGCGCCCTGGTTTTGAGCTTAATCCTGATACGTTTGAAGTGGCAGAGATTTTTGAAGTGCCGCTGTCCTTTTTAACTGATCCTGCAAACTACCGTTTTCATCGGGCTGAGCTCGCGGACGGGCGTGTTCGGCAGTACTACTCAGTGCCTTGGAAGCAGTTTTTTATCTGGGGGGCGACTGCCGCCATGCTGCTGGGTATGTGTCAGATTTTGTCAGAAGCTGGCGAATAATCTAATAACTTTCGTGGTCTTCTTTAGCCTGAATCAAGCGCAGGTAAAGCGCATGGCGGGCGGGGTTAATTTCCTTGCGCGCGAGAGCGGCTAGCACTCCGCAATTTGGCTCGTGCTGATGCGTGCAGTTGTAAAACCGACAGTGCTCTCTGTGAGCGCTGAACTCTGGAAAACCACGTTCGATTTCTTCGCGACTCAAATGCAACAAGCCAAAACCTTGAAAGCCGGGGGAGTCAATGAGATCTCCGCCATCCTCGGGCAGGTGATACAGACGTGTGCTTGTCGTGGTGTGTCGGCCAGCCCCTAACGCCACAGAATGCTCCTGAGTTGCAGCTTGGGCTAAAGGTGCAAGCGTATTGAGCAAGGTCGACTTGCCCATGGCGCTTTGGCCTAGTAGCAGAGAGGTTTTGTCCTTGAGGAGTGGCAAGACCTGCGTCTGGACACTGACGGGATCACGCGCGCAAATTTCAATGATCGGCACTCCGAGTGAACGAAAGGGTGCAAGCCTTGCTTGTGCCGCAGGCATGCCCGCCACCAGATCAACTTTGTTCAATAAGATGATGGGCGAGATATCTGCAGACCACGCGCCTGCCAAGGAGCGACCAAGGAGGTCATCCGAAAAGGCAGGCTCCACCGCAATGACAATCAATAGTTGATCGACATTAGCGGCAAACTGCTTGCTGCGCGATTCGTCGGAGCGAAACAAGAGATTTTTGCGCTCCAGAATCGACTCAAGCGCACCTTCATCCTGACCTTGGCGGGAAATGGCGACATAGTCACCCACAGCCGCATCATTCTTTTTACCTCTGGGAAAGCACTTGATTAAGGTGCCTCCCTCGACTTCGACGCTGTAATGTCGCCCATGGGCTGCAATGACGCGACCGCGCAGACGTTCTGTCATGACGCCAACAGTTGACGAATACGAGTCGCAACAGGAGGATGGCTATCGTAAAAGGCTGAGTGAAGCGGATCTGGAGTAAGCGTTGATGCATTGTCATCCACGAGCTTGATGAGCGCGGATACCAGCTGATCTGCGGAGCTTTGATCGCTGGCAAAGCGATCCGCTTCAAACTCATCCTTGCGAGAAAACCAGCTAAACAAGGGGGTGAGACCGAAGGTAAAAACGGGCACCACCATAAAGAACAGAATGAGCGCCATGGCATCATTGCGTCCGCCCAGTTGCGGAACAACGCCGAGGTCTGTGTAGAACCAGACCTGCTGCGCGAGCCAGCCCAAAATGGCGAAAAATATCAAGGATCCAGCAAAGCTGAGGGCGAGGCGTTTAAAGATGTGATTGTGTTTGAAGTGACCTAACTCATGCGCTAGCACTGCAATGATTTCATCTGCACTCAAGCGAGCGAGCAGGGTGTCGAAAAATACAATCCGACGGGCGCGACCGAAGCCCGTGAAATAGGCATTGCCATGGGCCGAACGTTTGGAACCATCCATCACAAACAGACCGTTCAGAGAAAATCCACAACGCTGTGCAAGTGCCTGAATTTGTTGTGCAAGCGCTTGGTCTTCGAGGGGGGTAAATTTGTTGAAAAGTGGTGCGATCCAAGTCGGGAAGATGAACAGAACCAAGAGGTTAAACACTGACCAGAGCCCCCACGCCCATGCCCACCAGAAATCACCAGCCTCAGCCATCAGCCATAGCACTGCAGCGATCAGAGGTAAGCCGAGTACGGCGCCGATCAAAATGCCTTTGACGGAATCTGCGAAAAAGAGCTTGGGTGTCATGCGGTTAAAGCCAAACTGCGCCTCAAGCTTGAATTGACGGTAAATGGAGAAGGGTAAGCCGAGCGCGCCGAGCAACGACATGACCGCCACAATCAAGAGCACCTGACGCAATAAGTCATGTGTCGTGAGTGTGCTGACCCACAGGTCGATGTGCTGGAGTCCGCCAAGCAAGGTCAGTCCTACTAAGATCGCGGCATCAAATACCAACTCAACCATGCCCAAGCGAACCTTAGCGGCGGTGTAGTCCGCTGCTCGCTGGTGGCTCGGTAGTCCGATGCGGGAGGCAAACTCTGCGGGAACCACTTCACGATGGCTAACAACATGCCTGAGTTGGCGGCTTGCTAGCCACAAACGGGTGCCGATCGTCGCAAGTAGGAAAGCAATAAAAAGTATCGTAAGCATGGGTCAAGATAGCCTTATGGCAGCATGTGAGAAAATCACGTTTTAACTGGATTGATTATATGGCTAACCCCCCCTCTCAGAAAGCATCTCCCCAAACTGCAAAAACAGTCCTGAATGAGTTCCGACTTGTGTGGCTCGACATGGAAATGACAGGGTTGGATCCTGAGAAAGAGCGCATCATCGAAGTCGCTGTTGTGGTGACTGAGCCTGATTTGACGATCGTGGCGGAGGGGCCAGTGCTGGTGATTCATCAGCCGGACAGTTTGCTGGATGCTATGGATAGCTGGAATCGCTCCACGCACGGTAAAAGCGGCCTGACAGATAAAGTGAAAGCGTCTACCTTGACTGAAGAACAAGCCGAGACCCAACTCATTGCGTTTCTCTCCCAGCACGTGCCTGCAGGCAAGTCTCCACTGTGTGGCAATACTGTGAGTCAAGACCGGCGATTTATGTTTAATTACATGCCAAAACTTGAGCAGTTTTTTCACTACAGAACTGTTGACGTCAGCACGATTAAAGAGCTCGCACGTCGTTGGAGACCCGAGTTACTAAAGGGCTTTGAAAAACGCAGCAAGCACGAAGCGCTTGCTGATATTTACGAGTCGATCGATGAGCTCAAGTATTACCGTGAGACTTTCATCAAACTGGCTTGAAACCTTTGATGATGTGGCGGTACCAGCCCTGTAACAAGATGGCAGAGATCGCGAGTCCAATCGTAGCCATGAGCCACATACTGCCTGCACCGACGGGAGAGCCGGCCAACAGTTGATTGCGCAGAGGCTCGATGAGGCCTTTGCCTGGCCCAAAGCCTAACCACCATCCGCCGAGCAGTCCCACGACCATCAATGCAAAGATTTGCAGGCATAGTGGGACGACGGCAACCTTGTGTGCCCGCAATAAATAGCTATTGATGCATTGCATCGCATCGACCACATGAAAGAACGGTAGGAGTGCCAGCAGCGATAGTGCGATCGTGGCCACAGCAGGATCGTTGGTATACAGCGCCACAATAGACTCGCGCCCAAAATAAAGACCACAGGCGGTAATCAGTGCGCCGCCCAGTCCGATCACCAAGCCCATCATGCTTGTGCGATGCGCTTGGTGCATTTGCCCGGCTCCAATGGCTTGTGCGGCCAGAGCTGCCGTCGCCACACCAATCGCCATCGGCATCATATAGGCGAGCGCGGCCAGATTAGAGGTAATCTGATGACCGCCAATGACTGCGGTGCCCTCTTGGGCCACCAGCAGCGCCATAAAGGTAAAGGCGCTCACTTCGACCAAGTAGGAGCCTCCCATCGGAATGCCGAGGCGCAAAATGCTCCATATTTCTGACCACTGAGGACGCCCCAGTTTTAAGTGAAACTGTTTGAAAAATGGCGTTCGCGTCACGATCCACATCCCGATTGCAAGATTGATCCAAAACACAATCGCGGAGGAAATGCCTGCTCCAGTCGCACCCAAGGCCGGTAAGCCCCAATTGCCAAAAATGAGTAGCCAGTTAAAAAATATTTTGAGTGCAATGCCGACTAAGTTGATCGTCATGATGAGCTTAGGGCGCGAGACAGCATTCGCGAGGGAATATACGGTGCGAAACATCAGCGCGGCGGGCAGTGCGCACGTTAAGGCAAGCAGGTAACTTTTAATGTTGGCGCGCACGAGTGGATCAATGTCGCCGGAAAAGCTCAGCCAAACATCAGGAAATAAAAGAACCGCGCCACCCAGCACGGATAAGAGCAGCGAAACCCAGATGCCTTGCCCCCATGTTTGCCCGACACGCTCGAGTTTGCCTGCGCCAACATATTGCGCCTGAATGGGAATCAGCGCATGCATCACGCCCGTCAGTCCAATAAAGACAGTGATATAAATGGAAATGGACAATGCCATCGTGGCAAGATCGATCGGGCCCGCATGGCCCGTCATCGCAGTGTCTAGCACGCCAAAGGCCATGCTCGCCCATTGACTGATTAAGATAGGCCAGGCTTGCTTAAAGATGGCGCGGAGCGTTGCACCAAAAGAGCGTGCTGAGGTGTCGACGACACTCATTATTTGGAAAGACGCAGAATGCGGTAGCGATCAAAACGGTCGGCTCCCCGTGAGCCTTGCCAAAGGACCTCGGCGCTATCACTAAAACCAGCCTCGCCACTTTCAAGTTTTTTTCGCGTCGTTTGCTGCAACACAAAAGGACATTTTGTGTCGTAGACTAATTCAATATGCTCAAACACGTAAAGCGAAGCGCGCGGGCCGAGAGCGAGACCTTGTTCTCTTAGGCAGGCAAGCTCTCCGGGTGTTTCTGACAAACCCTCGAGTGTTTGGCGAATCTCAGCTGACATGGGTCGATAGCTGCGAACGTAATCCACGGCAGGAAGCCAAAGCAACACCAGCATGATCCACGTAATGGTCAGTCCACCTGCAGCCAAAAGAGAACCACGCCACAAAGCGTTCGGGTTTGCTTTGACTCTCCATAGGATCATTGCACCCCAAGAAAGCGTACAGACTATCGCAAGGCTCACAGCCCACCAAACAATTTGTGGTTCGTAGCCGGTCGTCTGACGGGCGATGTTGAGAGAGATTTGTTTGGGGATGCCAAAGTGAAGTGCAAACCAGCCGATCCAGACGCACGCTACCGCGACTGAAAAGCTCATTAAGGCAAACCAGTCCAAGGTGTTGATGACGCCCCGACGCATCGTGGGAATAGCAAAGGCTGCCAGAACGGCTAGAGGACACACAAATAAAACATACTCAGCCTCATCAGACTGAGGAGAAATCAACATCATCAGCAACGCAGCGAGGACAAACGAGAGCGGGATCCAGATGTGAGGCGCAGTCGTCCAGCGACGCCATTGCCAGAGCGCTAAAAGTGCCAGAGGCCATGTCGGCCAAAGAAACCATGGCAAATCACGTAGGGGACGCACCGCATTTTCATACTCTGGCAAACCAAAGCTGAGTTGGTTCCAGTACAGCCATTCCTTCATCCAGGCAGGATGAAGGCGCATGGTCGGTATCCACCAACTCGCAATCAGCAGTGCGGCCAGCACAATCGCGACCAACGCGTAATATCGCGAGGGCCAAAGAACAGAGCGTTTTTGAAAGGCGATGGGTAGTGTGAGCAAAAGTGGCACGAGACCAGGCCAGGCCCGGGTCAAGAAGGCACCAGAAAGCGCGAGTGCCAGCATCAACATGCCCATTTTCGGCTTGTCCATCATGCGTGCAAGAGCGTAAAAACCTATGGCTTGAAATGCGAGGTTCGCCGGGACATTAGAGGTTTCATGAAAGCGTAGTAGTACTCCACCCGTGGCAAGAAATAAAAGTGCCGCGACGTCCGCGATCAGTCGACCGTAATCCTTGACGGTAGGTTCTCCGCCAAAAGGCAACGCGAGAGGTTGTGCCTCGTTTCGACGTCCAAGCAGGTAGGTGCCATACCAGACACAGCTCAGCGTGATTCCAAACCACAACAGGTTAATGAGGCGCGAAGCACCTATCTCCCCAAGTAAGGGACTAAACAAATGAATCAGAATCGCGCCCACCCACATTGAGAGTGGACCATCTTGCGTAAGCTTGAGATCTCCAAGGTGCGGAACAAGCCAGTCTGCCCCTTGAGACTCAAGCGCAGACAGCATGGTGGCCAAACTTAGTACATCATCTGTTTTCCATGGGTCGCGGCCGTACAGGCCTGCCAACACGTAGGCAACCGCCAGTATGAGCAGCACGAGCCTTGGTAGCTTGGCGGAGGCGTTGGCAGTGAGTCTTGCCGGTGTGGATTGGGTAGAGGAGGGCGACACGCGCGGACTCAAACCTTTAAATTGAGGGGTGTAAGACTAAGTTACCAAAAAAAAGGCAGCCTGGAGGCCGCCTCTTTTTGCGAAAACTGACCTAAGAAGCAGATCAGGCAGACGCCTTTTTGGTGCCAGAGGTACGGGCAAAACGGGCACGGAACTTTTCAACGCGGCCAGTTTCGACGATACGTGTTTGAGCGCCGGTGTAGAAAGGATGAGATTCTGAAGTCACGTCGCACTTGAACAGAGGATAGGTTTTTCCATCCATTTCAATCGTTTCGCGGCTGTTGAGTGTCGAGCGGGTAATGAATTTGTTGCCTGTTTGCAGGTCAACGAACACTACGTCGCGGTAATTTGGGTGAATCTCGTCTTTCATTTTAAATCCTCTGGGTTGGACGGGTCGCCAGCTGCAACTGAAGCACTACTTCTTTCTAATACAGCCACGTATCCTAATCTAAGTCCGTCATTCTACAGGCAAAGATGAGATTTCGCAATGTGAGAGTGCTATTCTGACAGCAGAATTTGGAAAAAAAAGGTGTTTTTTAACAATGGCTTGGAAAAAAAATACAGCTCCGCTGCATGAAGTACCCACAATTTCAGAAGGAGGTGGCATTCGATACTTGCACTTCGGGACTGAGTGGGTACAAGGCGCAATGTGGGTGTCAAAACCCGCTGAGCTGGTCCTCGAATACACGGCCCAAATGATGGCTTGGCTCCTGTTTTTGGCTCCCCCGCGCCAGCAAGCGATTGGCATGCTGGGTTTGGGAGCGGGGTCCTTGGCACGCTTTTGCTTAAAACATACGACCAGCACACTCCGAGTAGTCGAGTGGAATCCGCTCGTGACCTCGGCATGTGAGTTGTATTTCAAACTTCCCAGACCCAATAGAATGTTGATTGAGCATCTTGATGCAGGTGCGTGGGTGGCTGATGCCCACAATCGGGAGTCATGCGAAGTGCTGATGGTTGATCTGTATGATGGCGAGGCGGCAGGTCCCGTTCGCGATTCGCTAGAGTTTTATCAGCAATGCCACAGCGTCCTCGGAGAGGTGGGGGTGGTGACCATTAATCTTTTTGGTGCGCATGCGAGTTTTGAAAAAAACATACGACGCTTAAGCGAGGCCTTCGGGGGGCGGTTGCTGAGTTTGCCCCAGATTGATGCTGGCAATCAGGTGGTGTTGGCTTTTAAGGGCCCGCCGATTGAGATTGCAATTGAGCAGTTACTCGCTCGCGCAGAGGTGGTCGAGTCACAATATGGTCTGCCCGCAAGAAAATGGGTACGTTCCATGCAGGGCCGCACCAAAGACGGCATATTGATCGTTTAACTGATATTAATTTTGATGAAAATACGTATACCGGGTGTATGTTGGCTAGCGTTAGGGCTAGGGCTGCTACTCGTCAATGTCGAGTCCTCAGCTCAAACAAAATCTGTATCGATTTTGTCCTATCAGAAGGATGAGTCCTCTGTGGAGATGGTGGACGGCATTCGAGAGGTGCTAAAAAGCGCGGGTTTCCGCGAGGGGCGTAATCTCAAGCTCAGAGTGGTGGATGCACAAGGTGAGCCTGAACAAGTTCAGCAACTGGCTTTAGAAATGATCAGGGGTCGGCCCGATGTCATTGTCAGTCTGTCATTGCCTGCCACACAAGCGGTTGTTTTACATACAAAACAAATTCCTGTTGTGTTTGCTGGCATCACCGATCCGGTGGCCGGTGAGGTCGTCACAAGCATGGGGCCCTCAGGCAACAACATCACTGGCGTGTCGGATGCGTTGTCATTGCAAAAGAGGGTGGCGTTGCTCAAGCAGCTTTTCCCCAAGGCACGCCGCGTGGGTGTGCTGTACAACCCCTCCGATGCAAGCTCGGTGGCGCAAGTGCGTGAATTTCAGGAAAATTTGAGCGGGTCGGGTTTGATCGCGATTGAATTAACCATATTGCGTCCGCTGGATGTTGGCTCAGCCGCCCGCAGTTTGATCGAAAAGGTTGATGTCTTCCAAACCTTAACAGACCGGACTGTGAGCCAAGGTTACGCATCGCTCGTCCAGGTCGCGAACGATGCTCGGATTCCGCTTGTTGGGTGGGACGTCAGCGATGTCCGCGCGGGCGCCGTCGCGGCGGTTGATCTCACCGATCAAGATATTGGGTCTGCGGCAGGACGCTTGACATTGCGGATCTTGCGAGGCGCCAAGCCAGGCGCTATTGCGCCAGAGGTCGTTGCAAATCCGCCTATCTATACGAATTTGCAAGCTGCACTCAAACAGGCGGTCACTTTTACACCAGCATTTTCAAAAGTGGCCCGACCGTTGGTTCAATAGAATTTTCCAACGAAATCCCTCACTTTGAAACGACCTTATGCGCGGAATGACGATTGATCACAATGCGCATGATAATCTCACATTGAGCAGGTTATCGCTTCATACATACTGCGCAGTCAACCGCACAACACTTTAGAGAACTTCACCATGATTGATCTTGGCGTCAATATTGATCACGTCGCAACACTGAGACAACAGCGTCACACGACGTATCCCGATCCAATCAAAGCGGCCCTGCTGGCCGAGGATGCCGGTGCAGATCTGATTACCCTGCATTTGCGCGAGGACCGGCGCCATATTCAGGATGCGGATGTGTTCGCCATGCGGCCGCAGTTACGTACACGCATGAATCTAGAGTGTGCGATCACGCCTGAAATGTTAGCGATTGCGTGCAAAGTTGTCCCTCAAGATGTTTGCCTTGTTCCCGAGAAGCGAACTGAACTGACGACCGAAGGTGGTCTGGATGTACTGGGCGGTTTTGCCACAGTTAAAGCAGCTGTCGAACAGCTTCAGGCGAGCGGTATTCGCGTGTCTTTGTTTATTGATCCAGATGCGCGCCAGATCGGGGCGGCAGTCGACACCGGCGCGACCGTGATCGAACTCCATACCGGCGCCTATGCTGAAGCCAAAACCGCTGAACAGGCCGCAGCCGAGTTAAGCCGTTTACAAAAGGCTATTGCTGTGGCGGTTTCTCAAGGCTTGCGAACAAATGCAGGCCATGGTTTGCATTTTGGTAATGTCGCACCGATCGCTGCACTCCCAGGTATTGCTGAACTCAATATTGGTCATGCCATCGTGGCGCAAGCGATATTCGACGGTTGGGAAAATACCATCCGCAATATGAAAGCATGCATGATTGAGGCAAGATTAAACGCACAACGAGGCATCTCGATGCCAACGCTTAAAAATTAAAGGTAGGTCGACTTGAGTGCAATTGCTGGTATTGGCACGGATCTAGTCAAGATGGATCGTATCGATCGGGCTTGGCAGCGTCACCCTGAGCGATTTCCAGAAAAAATTCTGGGTGAAGATGAGTTGCGCGTGTTTAAAGCCCGAGCCGCGCGCGATCGCGGTCGTGGTGTTCGCTATTTGGCGACACGCTTCGCCGCCAAGGAGGCTTTTTCAAAGGCAGTGGGTTTGGGCATGCGGATGCCTATGTGGTGGACACGCATGCAAACCTTGAACATGAAAGGTGGGCGACCTGCCATTGTTTTATCTGGGCCATTAGCCCAGTGGTACGAGTCCCGCTTTGGGCCTGCCCATGTTTCTCTGACTGACGAATCAGAGTATGGCGCGGCTTATGTCGTGGTGGAAACCCGCCCAGAAGCGTCAATGAGCACAAATTTTTCTGGAGAGTAATGAACATGACCGAAGCAAGCAGACCCTCTATTCCTCGAGGCCCTTTGGTGGTCGATGTCGCAGGCACTGTCATGACGGCCGCGGAGGAGGCACGGTTGCTTCATCCGCTAGTAGGCGGCGTCATTCTTTTTGCACGTAACTTCAGCTCGCGTAAACAGCTTGTTGCCTTGACCAAGCGCATTCATGAATTAAGAACGCCAAGCTTATTGATTGCGGTCGATCACGAAGGCGGTCGTGTACAGAGGTTTCGTACAGACGGCTTTACAACACTTCCTTCAATGCGCAGCCTAGGCGTTGCCTGGCTCAAGGATCCTATGAACGCCATGCGCATGGCAACAGATGTGGGCTATGTGTTGGGTGCTGAGTTGCGCGCCTGTGGCGTCGACTTGAGCTTTACACCGGTCCTGGATTTAGATTTTGGTGTGAGTAGCGTGATCGGAGATCGCGCTTTTGATGGGGACCCGCGAGTGGTTGCGATGCTTGCGCGTGCCTTGTCCCAAGGACTGGCCCAGGCCGGTATGGGGGCGTGTGGCAAACACTTTCCGGGTCATGGCGCGGTTGCAGCAGATTCGCATCATGCCGTGCCACGCGATTCACGGTCGCTGAAAAAAATTCTGGAACACGATGCTGCGCCATATCAATGGCTAGGCGACCAAGTGATTCCTTCCGTCATGCCCGCACACGTCATTTACACCAAAGTAGATCCCATGCCCGCTGGGTTTTCAGCAAAATGGATCAAGGAAATTTTGCGTAAAAAGCTCAGCTATGACGGCGTGGTGTTTTCAGATGACCTCACCATGGAAGGCGCAGCAGTAGCGGGTGATATTTTGGCGCGTGCGCGTGCTGCGCTGAATGCAGGCTGTGACATGGCCTTGGTCTGCAATCGCCCTGATCTGGCAGATGATTTGCTTTCGCGTCTGAATTGGACGTCGACACGCCACTCTCTTGCACGCATTGAACGACTGATGCCAAAAACTGATGCCCCAGACTGGAAATCCTTGCAAAAGCAATTGGCTTATCTTGAGGCCTTGAAATCGGTACAAGCGCTGCATGAGCGAGCCTGAGCCAATCGCTTTTGATATCAAGGCGTTTCTCGCACAACTGCCGCATCTGCCTGGCGTTTATCGGCATATTGATGCGGCAGACGAGGTTCTGTACGTCGGTAAAGCGCGCGACCTAAAAAAGAGGGTATCTTCTTATTTCCAAAAGACCCCCTCAAGCCCTCGTATCGGGCACATGGTGGCGCGTGTCGTAAGGATTGAGGTCACAGTCACGCGCTCTGAGGCTGAGGCGCTGATTCTCGAAAACAATCTGATTAAAAATCTTCGTCCTCGCTATAACATTCTGTTTCGCGATGACAAGTCCTATCCCTATTTGATGCTGTCAGGCCATGTGGCGCCACGTATCGCGTATTACCGCGGATCTACGCAAAAGAAAGGGCAGTTTTTTGGTCCGTACCCAAGCGCTTGGGCTGTTCGCGAGACGATCCAGATTTTGCAAAAGGTATTTCGCCTGCGCACCTGTGAGGACACGGTTTACGCCAACCGTTCCAGGCCTTGTCTACTTCATCAGATTGGACGCTGCTCTGCACCGTGTGTCGATGAGATTTCCGAGGCGGATTATGCCGAGGATGCGACGCGTGCCGCCCGTTTTTTAAACGGTGAAACGCAAGAAATCATGGGCGATATAGAGCGACGCATGCAACGCGCCGCTGAGGCACTTGAGTTTGAACAGGCCGCGATGCTGCGTGATCAGATGGGGGCGCTTGCGAAAGTTTTGCATCAACAAACGATGGAGGACTCGGATCAGAGCGATACAGACATCATTGTGGTGGCCTCGTCCGGTGGCAAAGTATGTGTCAACCTCGCCATGGTGCGTGGCGGACGGCATTTGGGAGATCGCGCGTTTTTCCCCACCCATACCGATGGCGATTCAAGTGCAGAGGTATTAGAGATTTTTATTGCACAACATTATGTGGATCATCCTTTGCCTGCTGTGATTGTGGGTTCGCATGCTTTGCCGGATGCAGAGCTGATTGATTTGATTGCAGAGTCCAAGTCAACTAAGTCTCGCTTTATTAGTCGCCCGCAGGGTGTGCGTAGAGCGTGGCTTGAACAAGCGACGCGCAATGCGGAAATGGCACTCGGGAGTGCATTGCTGGAGTCTGGCGCGCGAAGTGCTCGAACCCTAGCACTTGCTGAGGCGCTCGATCTTGACACCGACCCGGTTGCGCTCGAAGGCTTGCATATTGAATGCTTTGATATTAGTCATACCGCTGGCGAGGCCACTCAAGCCTCTTGTGTCGTGTACGCAAATCACGCCATGCAGCCATCGCTGTATCGTCGCTACAACATTGCAGGCATTACGCCGGGAGATGATTATGCGGCGATGCGGCAGGTACTCACCCGTCGGTTTGGCAAAGTGGCGGATGGTGAGGCACAAATGCCAGGTCTAGTGCTGATCGATGGCGGCAAAGGGCAGGTTGAAATCGCTCGTCAGGTTTTTGCTGAGTTGGGGTTGGATACCGAGGTGTTGGTCGGGGTCGCTAAAGGTGATCGTCGCAAGGTCGGATTGGAAACCTTGATTTTCCCAGACGATAGAGCCCCAATGGTGTTGGGCGAGGCCTCCGCCGCACTGATGCTCATTGCACAAATTCGGGATGAAGCGCATCGTTTTGCCATCACGGGAATGCGCGCCAAACGCGCGAAGACTCGTAATGTGTCACGCCTAGAGGACATTGACGGGATTGGTGCCAAACGTCGTCAGCGTCTGTTGGCAAGATTTGGCGGGTTTAGTGGTGTAGCCAATGCCAGCATCGAAGACTTGGCCTCGGTCGAGGGAATCTCCCCAGAGTTGGCCGAGCGTATCTATTTTTCTCTACGCTAACTGGGTTAGCATAGCGTATGCCTTTAAATATACCCATCATCCTGACATGGCTGCGTATCGCCATGATTCCGCTCCTAGTCGGGCTTTATTACTTGCCCGAAGCTTGGATGAGTATCCCTGTCCGTGACACCACGGCAAGTCTGGCTTTTATTTTTGCCGCATTAACCGACTGGTTCGATGGCTGGCTTGCGCGCCGTTGGAACCAGACTTCGTCATTCGGGGCTTTTTTGGATCCCGTCGCGGACAAATTGATGGTGTCTGCTGCGTTGTTGGTTTTGCTGAATCTTGACCGCGTCGACGTCATGATTGCGCTGGTTATTATCGGTCGCGAAATCACTATCTCGGCTTTGCGCGAATGGATGGCGCAGATCGGCGCGAGCGCAAGTGTGGCCGTGCATTGGCTTGGCAAGTTCAAGACAGCCGCTCAGATGATCGCGATTCCTTGTTTGCTTTATTACGACACGCTTCTTGGCATACCTTTCGCTGCGATCGGTCGTGTGCTGATTGTCATCGCAGCGATTTTGACCGTCTGGTCGATGTTGTACTACCTCAGGCGAGCATGGCCTGTGATCCGAGAAAAGACCGCAAAAGATTAAAGCCTGGGTTGTTCTTTCCCAGGCTGTCTCCCCTTGAATGACCTATTGCTGCGCGCTTCTCTGAAGGGCGGGGGCGGGCATTCCTGGGGTCGCACGCCAAGGGTTGATATCTAAGCCCCCACGACGGGTGTAGCGCGCATAAACCGATAGCTTTTGTGGCTTGCACTTTGCCATGATGTCCTGAAATATCGTTTCAACACATTGCTCGTGAAACCCATTATGCATCCGGAATGAAACGATATATTTCAACAAACCTGCATGATCAATCTGATGGCCGGTATAGTCAATTTTGACACAGGCCCAGTCAGGCTGGGACGTTACCGGACAGTTAGACTTGAGCAGTCTAGAAAAAAGGGATTCGTGGACAATGCTGGATGTCCCTGATTGCTTGGGGGCCAGACAAAGCAGATCTGCGTTCGGCTCGTAGCAATCGATCGTGAGTGATTGCGAGTCCAAATCAAATCCGTCAAACTCTTTGATGTGTAAAGCTGCAAAATCCTTAGGTAGAATCAACTCCACCTCGACCTGAGCACCTGCAGCATGCGATAAATCAATGCGCAGGGTGTCTAGCATGCGTTCAGTTGAAGCAAAGGCAGCTTGGTTGAAACTGTTTAAGTACAGTTTCAGTGACTTGGACTCAATAATGTTGGGACTTTGACAGTCCACTTTGAGTCGCAATATGGCAACCTGAGGCATCCCTTGAGGGGTGAGCCAGGACATTTCGTAGGCGTTCCACAGATCCCAGCCCATAAAAGGCAAGGCTCCTGATTGAATACCGATCTCTAGGCGTGCCTCTGCTCTCGAAATTGGAAAAAGAAGAGTCGGGTCATAGGCGGTTGGATAGGCAACATCCTGACCAAGAGGTAGATCGCGCAGAGGAAGTTTCATCAGATAGCATCTAAAAATAAACTCGATTTTACCTAGTTGATCTAAATCAAGGCGTTGATACACCTACACCGCCTAGAATTCACCCACTATGGCCAAATCAATTTTCGCACTCAATCGACCTTTGACCCCCAGCGAGATGAGTGATCGCAGGCGCAGCCTTGTTCGATTAGGCTTGGCCTGGCTTGCCATGATGCAAGTGATGATGTTTGCGTTGCCAGGATATCTGAGGATTGAAGCAGGTCCGAATGACAGCCTCGAGGTCCTTGATTGGGCCATTTTTCTGATGAATTGGGCCAGCCTGGCACTCACTGTGCCAGTGGTCATATACGCGGCTTGGCCAGTTTGGCAAGGCGTGGCTCGCTCTTTCTCCGAGCGCCGCGTCACGATGGATATTCCCGTGGCAACGAGTATGGTGGCTGCTTTTATTCCAAGTGCGACAGCAACCCTATCAGGTCATGGCGAGGTCTATTTTGACTCTGTGACGATGTTTATCGCATTTTTGTTGACGGCGCGTTATTTTGAAACGCGTGCGCGACAGTCCGTTGAGGCTGCTCAAGGTGGGGCACAACTCGAGGCGTTATGCAGGCCTCTCATTGCCCAATCTGATCGCGTTGCGAGCATTTTTATCCTCACACAATTAGGCGTTGCTTTTGCGATCGCTGCTTTTTGGTGGTGGACACAACCTGAGCATGCTTTGTCGATCCTTGTTGCTTTATTGGTGATGAGTTGTCCTTGTGCGCTTGCACTTGCCGCACCGATGTCTCTTGCCGCCACGCATGCGAGCTTGGCGGCTTATCCGGATATGAGCCAACAACAACGAACTGCTTTATTTACTCGGACACGACGCATCACACGAGAAAATTTATACGGTTCACTAATTTGGCATGTGTTGACGATGCCGCTTGCGGCCGTGGGGTGGGTGACACCTTGGCTCGCAGCCTTATTCATGTTTGTATCTTCTGCAGCAGTCGTGCTCAACGCTTGGCGGCTTTACTCCATACCCGCTGATTCAGGTTGCGTGAATATGCCAAAAGGGCTCAGTCCCAAGACGCTAGCCTAGGAATCGATTTGGAAATTCTATATCTGCTCTTGCCCCTTTCACTTGCCGTCATCGCGCTTGTGGGCGGCATGTTGTGGTGGGCTGTGTTTTCAGGTCAGTATGACGATCCCGATGCGGCAAGCCAGTCAATTTTGCTTGACGATGATCGGCCGGCTTCTGTTGCAAAACCGTCAAATCCAGATCGTCACTAAAAGAACAGTGCTTAAAAAAGGGTTGACTTGATATGGATCAAGTGCGAATCACCCTTGGTTTGGCATGATGTCACCATCAAGAGATATTTTTAACAAGGAAACAATATGGCTCGCTCAAATGTGGTGACGGCCGAGACCTTTAACTACGGAGTCGTCAGGCAGTTTGCCATCATGACGGTTGTTTGGGGTGTCGTTGGGATGTTGGTAGGTGTCATACTTGCCGCGCAATTGTTATGGCCCGAGCTGAATTTGGACATTCCTTGGTTGACGTATGGTCGAATTCGGCCCTTGCACACGAATGCGGTCATTTTTGCCTTTGGCGGTAGTGCCTTATTTGCGGCTTCATATTATGTGGTGCAGCGAACCTGTCAGGCGCGTTTGTTTGGTGGTTTTTTGATTCCCTTTACGTTTTGGGGTTGGCAGCTCGTGATTGTGGGCGCAGCCATCACGCTTCCTTTGGGCATCACAACCAGTAAAGAGTACGCAGAACTTGAATGGCCGATCGATATTTTGATCACTCTTGTCTGGGTTGCGTATGCGATTGTGTTTTTTGGCACGATCGTTAAGCGAAAGAGCAAACATATCTATGTCGCAAACTGGTTCTTCGGCTCCTACATCCTGACTATTGCTATTTTGCACATCGTCAACAATATTGAAATGCCAGCAACAATGTGGAAATCTTATTCCGCTTACGCAGGTGTGCAGGATGCAATGGTTCAGTGGTGGTACGGTCACAATGCCGTCGGTTTCTTTTTGACCACGAGTTTTCTGGGCATGATGTATTACTTCATTCCCAAGCAAGCTGAACGACCCATCTATTCCTATCGCTTGTCGATTGTGCACTTCTGGGCACTCGCATTTACGTATATGTGGGCAGGTCCTCACCATCTTCTTTACACGTCATTGCCTGACTGGACACAGTCTCTCGGCATGGTGTTTTCTCTGATTCTCTTGGCGCCATCTTGGGGCGGCATGATCAACGGCATCATGACGTTGTCAGGTGCCTGGTACAAATTACGCACCGATCCTATTTTGAAGTTTATGGTTGTATCGCTGTCTTTCTATGGTATGTCGACCTTCGAAGGCTCCATGATGTCCATCCGTACGGTGAATGCCTTGTCGCATTACACCGACTGGACTGTTGGACACGTGCACTCCGGTGCGCTGGGCTGGGTTGCGATGATTACGTTTGGCATGCTGTATTACTTGATTCCCAGACTTTGGGGGCGTGACAAGATGTACAGCACCAAATTGATTGAGGTGCATTTCTGGATCGCCACGATCGGCGTGGTGTTGTATATCGCCTCGATGTGGATTGCCGGCGTGATGCAGGGTCTGATGTGGCGTGCCACTGAACCCGATGGCTCTCTCACATACAGCTTTGTCGAGTCAGTGAAGTCCTCGGTACCTTTTTATGCGATTCGTCTGTTAGGAGGTTTGTTGTATTTAGTTGGTATGTTGGTGATGGCCTACAACGTCTTCAAGACTGTGATGGGTGAAAAAGCTGTCAATCCTGCCATCCCTAATGACATCACTCAACAACCTATGCCCGCAGTTGCTGCGGCGAAAGCCTGAGGAGGAAATCATGGCAAATGAAAAGCAGAGTTTCTTCTCGCATGAGACCCTTGAGAAAAATATCGGGTTGATGATTATTTGTAGCATTGTGGTCGTGTTGTTTGCAGGTCTCGTTCAGATCGTTCCCCTGTTTTTTCAACATTCGTTGACTCAACCTACACCTGGCGTCGAACCTTACGATCCACTCAGACTGATGGGGCGCGATCTTTATATCCGGGAGGGGTGTGTAGGATGTCACTCTCAGCAGATTCGGATGTTGCGCGCTGAAGTACAGCGTTACGGCTCCTATTCGCTGGCAGGGGAGTCTGTGTTTGACCGTCCATTCTTGTGGGGCTCCAAGCGTACGGGGCCTGATCTTGCCCGGGTGGGTGAGCGTTATTCCGATGAATGGCACCGCGTTCACCTGCGCAATCCAAGATCGGTTGTGCCAGAGTCCAACATGCCCGGTTATCCCTGGCTTGCCCAGCGTCAGCTGACTGATACGGATATTCAGGACCGCATGAAAGCGTTGCGTATTTTGGGTGTGCCCTATACGGAGGCGCAGATCGAGAGTGCGCCAGCCGCGCTGAAGGGTAAAACAGAAGAAGACGCCATGATCGCGTATTTGCAGGGGTTGGGCACAGGCGCGCGTAAAGCGGCTCAAGCTGCTGGGTCAAATCAAACACCATCAGCCGCACCGGGAGTTCGATAATGCTTGCCTATCTCAATGCAATTGCAACAGTGTTAGCGATGCTGACATTTTTCGGAATTATTTGGTGGGCCTTCTCGAATGGGCGCAAAAAAGCAAATGCAGAAGCTGCCAATCTTCCGTTTGTTTTGCCAGATGAAGGCGTTCAAGAGCAGAAAGAGCAGAAAGAGGAGCCACGTCCATGAGTGATTTTTTCAATGGTTTTTGGGGCTATTACATCGCGATTATCGCGGTGGGTGGGATTGTGTGGTGCTTGTGGTTGTTGTTTTCTCAGCGCAAATGGTTGATCAATAAAAAACCTGGTGTTGTTGAGGATACAGGTCACGTTTGGGATGGCGACCTTCGCGAGTTAAATAATCCTGTACCCAGATGGTGGACTTTTATGTACATCATCATGTGCGTGGTCGGTTTGGGTTATTTGGTTCTGTATCCCGGGCTCGGTGCCTATCAGGGTGTGCTTGGTTACACAACGGCTGTCGAAGTCAAAGATGACCAAACTAAACTCAACGAAGAGGTCAAGCCAGTCTATGCGCGTTTTGCGGCGATGGATATTCCCGCTATCGCGGCAGATCCTGATGCGCGGATCATTGGTCAGCGACTGTTTTTAAACAATTGTGCCCAATGTCATGGCTCTGATGCGCGAGGAGCAGTGAGTTTTCCTAATTTGGCTCAAGGGGATTCAATGTACGGCCGCACACCAGAGGCTTTACATATTTCCATTGCTAAGGGACGCAACGGTGTGATGCCTCCGATGAGTGCCAATATCAGCCCCAAATCAGCGGGCGAAATTGCGCAATATGTTCGCTCAATGTCGGGCTTGGCACATGATCAAATTCGTGTGATCCCAGGTAAACGCGAGTATCTCAATAACTGTGTCGCCTGTCATGGCGTAGACGGCAAAGGCAACAAAGCACTTGGCGCACCTAACCTGACCGATGACGTTTGGCTTTATGGCAGCTCAGAAGCGACGATCGTAAACAGCATTCTAAATGGCCGTAACAATCGGATGCCCGCTCAGGAGCATGTCTTGACGCCCGAACAGATTCGATTGTTGTCAGCCTGGGTGTGGGGATTGTCGGGCGGCAAAGATGTGACAGTTTCTGCAGCGATGTCCGGCAACACGGCCAAGTGATCGATGATAATTCAGCGAGGGGATGCGCATGACCTCTGATTCTCAGACTCCCAAGTCAGATGAGGTCGCGCCACTGGCTTGGCGTCCGCTTGGCAGTCAACCTTTGCCGCCAGGGGCGGAGTTACTTGAACAAACTCTGGCGGATGTTCGCCAAAAAATTTATGCGCGTTCAGTGATGGGTGTATTTGCGCGTTGGCGTATCGCACTGGTGTTGCTGACTCAAGTCCTCTTTTACGGTTTACCTTGGTTAAATTGGAATGGTCGACAAGCGGTTCTTTTTGACCTAGGTGCGCGTAAGTTTTACATCTTTGATATGGTGTTGTGGCCTCAGGACGTGATTTACCTGACCCTATTGCTCATCATCTCTGCATTAGGCTTGTTTTTATTTACAGCGATCGCGGGCCGGTTGTTTTGTGGCTATGCCTGCCCTCAGACTGTCTACACTGAAATTTTCATGTGGATTGAGCGCAAGGTTGAAGGCGATCGTGTTGCTCGCATTCGCTTGGACGAGTCGCCTTTCTCTTTGCGCAAGGTCCGGATCAAAGCAACTAAGCATGCGCTTTGGCTTGTCGTTGCATTCTGGACGGGCTTTTCGTTTATTGGGTACTTTGCTCCGATCAGAACGTTAGCCACTGATTTACTAGCGTTTACGCTGGGTCCTTGGCAGTGGTTCTGGTTGTTTTTTTACAGTTTTGCAACGTGGGGAAATGCAGGGTTTTTGCGTGAGCAAGTCTGTAAATACATGTGTCCATATGCGCGATTCCAGAGCGTCATGGTGGATCGCGATACTTTAGTCGTGACCTACGATACCGCGCGCGGCGAGCCTCGCGGCGCACGATCGCGCAAGGTCGATCACCGTGCGCAGGGAATGGGGGATTGCGTCGATTGCAGTATTTGCGTGCAGGTTTGTCCAACAGGCATCGATATCCGACAAGGACTCCAGTACATGTGTATTGGTTGCGGTGCGTGCGTAGACGCTTGTAATCAAGTCATGGATAAGCTTGACTACCCCCAGGGTCTTATTCGCTACACTTCTGAAAGAGGTGTTTTGGAGAAACTGTCACCTAAAGCTATACGTAAAAGCCTACTGCGTCCCCGGGTACTGATTTACTCAGTGTTGATGTTGGTGTTGGTCTCGGTGTTTATTGGCGCCTTGGCGACTCGCACTACTTTACGCGTGGATGTGATCCGCGACAGGGGAATGTTGGGGAGAGAAGTGGCAGGTGGCTTGATCGAAAATGTCTATCGTATTCAGCTGATCAATGCTTCCGAGCAACCTCTCGTGCTCTCTATCGCTGTAGAAGGGGTCCCTGGCATGTCTGTTGCTTTGGCTGATCGAACTTCGGTGCCCTTGGCGGGCGCACAGCAGAGTGAGACGAATCAGACTGCATCCCTGTTCAACGTTCCCAGTGCATCGAATCGCCTGATTGCAGTGGTGGTGAGAGCACCCGTAGAAGCAGCTAAACCTGGCCCACAACCGATAAAATTTATTACAAAGTCGCTTGGCGCTGACGGTGCCGTGCTGACTGAGATTACTGAAGCTTCAAGCTTTATTTTTCCGAACTAAGGAAACACCATGAACAGCGCACACCAAAAAATAGAAATGCCGCGTCCGACACCCTGGTGGCGAGAACCATGGCCTTGGATACTGATGGCTGGACCCGCTTTGGCGATTGTGGGGTGTGCGATTACGATCGTGCTAGCGGTGAGTAGCTTCTCAGATCAGCCCATACTTGAGGGGGGCATGAAACGGGGTTTGGTGGTGGAGAAAGCTCCTGGCAAGCCGCCATTAAACGAATCGCGATAATCAAAGGAGCTGCTATGAAGTGGCATTCATTGATGTGGATATTGTGGCCATCATTTTTGATGGCAGGGGTGGCGAGCGCAGTTATTTTTGCGTTGGTAGATCCGCTAGACGTCGCGATCTTTGGTTATATCCGACCAGACCGTCAAGTTTTGTATGCGGCTGGTTTTTTCTTTTTTTGGTCGATTGCGGCCTTGTCGAGTTTTTTGACCATATTCATGGCCCCCAAAGATAAAAAAGAAGCTGACGCTGTCACTTTTTAGCGCTTAGTGCCTCTCTCCCGCGAGCATTCTCACCGCTGTGTATGTCATGACATCCACATTGTCCTGGTTTTTAACATCGACACGTGAAGTCACGACTGCGCGATTGTTTTTGGACGTTGGCTTGATGGCGGTGACCTCCACCTCGGCCCAGATCGTATCGCCTGCAAGGACGGGCTTGAGAACTTTTTTGTGTACCTCAAGCAGTGCAAGCCCAGTCCCCTGAACCATACCCTGCATCAACAACCCCTCGATCAGTCCATAAGTCAGGCCTCCCGGGACAGGGCGACCCTGCATGGCACCATGGGAAAAGGTCTTGTCGATAAAAATTGTTTCGAGCATCCCTGTGACACTGATGAAATTAATAATGTCCGTCTCAGTGACCGTACGACGATAGGTTCTGAATTTTTGACCGACAGCCAGTTCCTGCCAGATATATCCTGACCCTAAAAGCTTAGTTTCTGTCATGTCTTCCTCTGCGAATTGGCTGTTATCGTGTCAAACAAATACAATCTCCATAGTATAAGACGATCTTAAATCGCCGTAACCGAGGCGCAGCAGTCATATCCTGCCGCCTCATCCAGACAGGTTAAATATGCTGACAGCACTTGAATTTACAGAAGTTCCAGACGATGAGCTCGCCTTCCGCGCAGAAATTCGTGCGTTTTTAAATGAGGAAATGCAAGGCGTACCCAATCACATCAAAGCGCGCTCTTGGATGGGGGTGAGCGACTCTTTTAGTAAAAGCCTGGCAAAAAAAGGCTGGTTGGGCCTGACGATTCCCAAAGAATATGGAGGCTCTGGCAAGGGATTTTTCTCGCGCTTTGTCTTGTCCGAGGAGCTATTAATTGCTGGGGCGCCTGTCGCCTCTCACTGGATTGCAGATCGTCAGAGTGGCCCGTTGATTTTAAATTTTGGCACCGAAGCGCAACGGCGCTTTTACATCCCCAAAATCTGTCGCGGCGAGGCTTTTTTTTGCATTGGTATGAGCGAGCCTAGCTCTGGTTCGGATTTGGCGAGTATTCGCACGCGCGCGACCAAGACCCCAGACGGCTGGTTATTGAATGGCAGCAAGATCTGGACCACTAATGCCCACGGTTGTGATTACATGATTGCGTTGGTGCGAACCTCAGGAGAAACCACAGATCGTCAAAAGGGCTTGTCGCAGGTCATCATCGATCTCAAGCTGCCCGGAGTGACCGTGCGTCCAATTCGGGACATGGCGGGAGATGCGCATTTTTCTGAGGTGTTTTTCGATAACGTCTCACTCGCACCTGAGGCACTCGTTGGGGTGGAGGGCCAAGGCTGGGATCAATGCACGGCTGAACTCGCTTTTGAACGAAGTGGCCCTGAGAGGATCTACTCCAGCATTGCCCTGTTAGATAGTTGGATGGATTGTTTGCGCGAGCAGAATGTGACAGATCCCGAAACGTGCGCCTTAGTTGGGTCTTTAGTAGCTGAAATGGCCGTCTTGCGTGCGCTTTCACTTGCCGTGACACAAAAGCTGGTCGATGGCGAGAGTCCTGCGACGGATGCTTCTGTCGTCAAAGACTACGGTACCGATTACGAACAAAAGCTGATCAGACAGATTAGTGCCTGGCTGGGGGCTCATCCTGATTTTGTGGCGAGTACAGACTTGCTGCAGACCCTTGGATATTTAGAGCAAATGGGGGTGACATTTTCACTACGAGGCGGTACGCGTGAAATTTTGCGCGGCATCATCGCCCGCGGCTTGGGATTGAGGTAATCATCATGCAAAATTCTTTCTACGACTCTGCAGACCGTTTCTTTGCTCAGGAGTGCACACCTGCGCAGCTCCGCCTCATTGAACAGGGGAGCGACCCCAAACCGCTCTGGGAAACACTTTTATCCGCTGGCTTTGCGGATGGGTTGCTTCCAGAAAGTGCAGGGGGGGCCGGCCTGACATTAAATGATGCTTGGCCGATTATGTTTTGCATGGGACGACACGCGTTGCCCCTGCCGTATGCGCACACAATGTTGGCGCGGGCCTGGTTAAGTCAACACGCCAAGGCTATTCCTGAGGGATCAGTGACGTTCGCTCCTTTTCAGGTTGCCTTAGATCACGCGGGGCTGACGGCGCATGCTGTGAGTTTCGGACTAGTGGCTGAGTGGGTATTGGTCCAACATGGCAAGCAAGTCTGGCTGTTGCCGGCGGCCGAAGCCATCGTGACACCTTCCGGTGGTCACGGAACGCTCGATGCAAATTTAACGTGGTCAGAGGCCGTTGTGCAACGCTCACAACTTGGCACTTGGGATGAACCTCAATTTCGACACCTGTTGGCCTTGTCTGTAGCGGTTTTGATTGCAGGCGCAGCTGATCGCGTGTTCGAGATGACGCTTGCACACGCGAATCAGCGCGAACAGTTCGGTAAGCCGATCGGACGTTTTCAGGCCTTGCAACAACAGATCAGCGAAGTCGCTGAGTTAGTCTTTGGTGCGCGCATGGCAACCGAAATGGCTTGTCGAAGTCAGGACTGGCAGCCGACGCCGATGCTGGCTGCCTTGGCTAAGTCACAGACTAGTCAAGCTGTTGCGCGAGTATCGGCTGTCGCGCATGCCGTGCATGGCGCGATTGGCGTGACGCATGAATACGATTTGCAGTTATTCACGCGCAGGCTCAATGAGTGGGCGCGTGTGGGCGGGGGGCAGTCGTATTGGGCCGAGCAGCTTGGTCGAGAGGTCTTGGCTAGCAAACAGAACACTCTAGACTTTGTGCGATCGGAGCTGTTTTTAGAGGCTAAGCGCTAAGTGTAGAGAGGCTCGTCAGGCAACCCTGCTTTAACAGGGTTTGCCGACGAGCTCATTGAGGGCGATCATGTCTAAAATTTTGATTTCACGTTGACTGACGCGAATCACACCATCTCTTGCAAACCTTGAAAACAGTCGGCTGACTGTTTCCAAGGTGAGACCAAGATAGTTACCGATTTCCTCGCGACTCATCCTCATGATGAACTCAGTCGAAGAGTAGCCAAGAGCGGTGAGGCGCTGAGATAAGTTGATTAAAAACGCTGCGAGTCGCTGCTCAGAGCGCATCGAACCGAGTGCCATCAGTACCTGATGGGATCTTGCGATTTCCTTGCTCATCAAGCGTCTGACCTGATGCTGAAGAGATGGGACGTAACGGCTGATCTCGTCGATATCGCCAAGCTTGACGACACAAACCTCAGAGTCCTCCATTGCGACCGCGGTCGAGCTGTGAATACCATCCATCATGCCATCCAAGCCTACGATTTCACCCGGGAGGAAAAAGCCCGTAATTTGTTGCTGACCGGATGCTGCGATAATTTGGGTTTTGATTGAGCCCGTGCGTAGGCCAAACAGTGCATCCAAGGGCGTGCCGTGCTCAAAAAGAGGTTGGCCTTTTTCCACACGCAGCCGTTCTTTGACAAGGTCATCTAGCTGAGCGACTTCATTTGCAGGCATGCCAACGGGCAAGCATACGCTTCCCATCATGCATGTCGAGCAATGCGGTGATTCCGATGTAACCGGCACACGTTTAAGCATGAGCTCTAGACTCCTTAACCTGCTGAGGCAAATTTAATACTTAAGATACGTGCCTATTGTATATCCCCTATGAGTAACCCTTGACTTATGTCAAGTTATTCTAGGGCAACTTAGGCTAGTCTAGGTATAAATGACAACAAAATCATTGATCAGCCATTGAAATTCAGCAAAACGCCCACATTTGATTCATAACGTAATTTGGCCACAAGCCACACTCACAATGTTAGGAGCGACACCATGCGTTTTGACAAGTTAACGACTAAATTCCAGCAAGCACTGGCCGATGCACAGAGTTTGGCCGTGCGTAACGACCACCCCTATATCGAACCTGCTCATGTTTTGTCTGCGCTTCTTGCCGACAGCGAAAGCGGTGCGGGTAGCCTATTGGCCCGAGCGGGTGTAGCGATTAATCGCCTTCAGCCCGCCTTGGACCTGATCGTCAAAGGTCTACCTCAAGTTAAGGGCGGGGATGGCAATATTCAAATCAGCCGTGACTTACAGTCCGTTTTTACGCGCATAGACAAAGAAGCTGCCAAGCGCGGCGATACGTATATTCCGAGCGAGCTGTTCTTGCTTGCCCTGTCTGATGACAAAGGCGATGTTGGGCGTGCGCTCAAAGAGGCTGGTTTGCAACGTCAAGCTTTGGATGCTGCGATTGATGCGGTGCGCGGTGGCGCGCCTGTGCAAGATCAAGATGGCGAGTCCAATCGCGAGGCGCTCTCTAAATACACCATGGATCTGACTGAGCGTGCGCGTCAGGGCAAGCTCGATCCTGTGATTGGTCGCGATGACGAGATTCGACGTGCGATTCAAATTTTGCAGCGTCGGACCAAAAACAACCCCGTATTGATTGGTGAGCCTGGCGTGGGTAAAACCGCGATCGTCGAGGGCTTGGCTCAACGGATCGTCAATGATGAAGTACCAGAGTCCTTACGAGGCAAGCGCGTGCTGTCTCTTGATTTAGCAAGCTTGTTAGCCGGTGCAAAGTTTCGTGGAGAGTTCGAGGAGCGTCTCAAAGCCGTCCTCAAAGAGCTTGCTCAGGACGACGGCAGCTACATCATTTTTATTGATGAAATTCATACGATGGTAGGTGCCGGCAAAGCCGAAGGTGCGATGGATGCTGGCAATATGCTCAAGCCCGCACTGGCGCGTGGTGAGTTGCATTGCATCGGCGCAACGACGCTTGACGAGTATCGTAAATACATTGAAAAAGATGCCGCACTTGAGCGTCGTTTTCAAAAAGTACTCGTGGACGAACCCAACGTGGAGTCGACCATTGCCATTTTGCGTGGTTTACAAGAGCGCTATGAGTTGCACCACGGTGTAGAGATTACTGACCCTGCGATTGTGGCGGCCGCTGAGCTTTCACATCGTTACATTACGGATCGTTTCTTGCCGGACAAGGCGATTGATCTGATTGATGAAGCCGCGTCCCGCATTCGCATGGAGATCGACTCCAAGCCAGAGGTGATGGACAAACTCGATCGACGCATTATCCAGTTAAAGATTGAGCGTGAAGCCGTTAAAAAGGAAAAGGATGAGGGTTCCATCCGTCGCTTCCAAATCATTGAGGAAGAGCTTGAAAAGCTTCAGCGCGAGTACAACGATTTTGAGGTGGTTTGGAAAAGTGAAAAAGCCGCAGTGCAGGGGACTCAGTCGATCAAAGAAGAGATCGAGCGGGCACGGGCTGAGATGGCTGAGCTTCAGCGCAAAGGCCAATTCGACAAGTTGGCTGAGATTCAGTATGGCACCTTGCCAGAGCTTGAGTCTCGCCTGAAAGCCGCTGAGGGCTCTGCAGTGGCGAACGCTCCCGGTGAGCGGCCTAAGTTATTGCGTACCCAAGTCGGTGCAGAGGAAATTGCCGAGGTTGTCTCGCGCGCAACGGGTATTCCTGTTTCGAAAATGATGCAGGGCGAGCG
Organism: Zwartia sp.; assembly: GCF_049655405.1. Classification (GTDB taxonomy): domain Bacteria; phylum Pseudomonadota; class Gammaproteobacteria; order Burkholderiales; family Burkholderiaceae_B; genus Zwartia. The sequence continues at coordinate 526,792 of NZ_JBASJR010000013.1, read as the reverse complement.
TGACAAGCTGCTCAAGATGGAAGAGCGTTTACATGACCGTGTGATTGGGCAAGACGAGGCTGTTGGGTTGGTGGCGGATGCCATCCGCCGTTCGAGGGCGGGTTTGTCGGATCCTTCACGCCCCTATGGTTCGTTTTTATTCCTTGGACCTACGGGCGTAGGCAAGACGGAGCTGACGCGTGCGCTGGCAGACTTTATGTTTGATTCGGATGAGCACCTGATCCGTATCGATATGAGTGAGTTTATGGAGAAACACTCCGTGGCTCGCTTGATCGGAGCGCCTCCAGGCTACGTGGGCTACGAAGAAGGTGGCTATCTGACCGAAGCCGTTCGCCGCAAGCCTTATAGCGTCGTTTTGCTTGATGAGGTGGAAAAAGCGCATCCGGATGTATTTAATGTCTTGCTGCAGGTCTTGGACGATGGCCGACTGACGGATGGTCAGGGTCGCACCGTGGATTTCCGCAACACAGTGATTGTGATGACCTCTAATTTAGGCTCGCAACACATCCAGGCCATGGTGGGTAAGCCTTACGATGCAGTCAAAGAAGTGGTCTGGGAAGAACTCAAACAGCATTTCCGTCCTGAATTTTTAAACCGGATAGATGAAATCGTAGTGTTTCATGCATTGCAAAGTCAGCATATTGAAAAGATCGCAGGCATACAGATCAATCGGTTGGCAAAAAGAATGGAGCAGCAGGAAATGCGCTTGGAGGTATCGGATGCCGCATTGGCTGAGCTGGCGCGCGAGGGCTTTGATCCAGTGTTTGGTGCTCGGCCGCTTAAGCGTTCGATTCAGCAGCAGTTGGAAAACCCAATTGCCAAGCTGATACTTGAGGGCAAATTCGGTCCAAAAGACGTTGTCCCAGTCGATTGGCGCGAGGGTAAGTTTGTCTTTGAACGGACGCTTCAGTAAATAGACTTTGTGTGCAATTGATCTATTCAGCAAAAGGCCCACCCTATAAAAAAGGGTGGGCCTTTTGCTTGGGTCCGTTAGCCTTTAGTGGCGCTTAGACTGCAACGTCCGTTTGATCCGTTCGATGGCAGCGTGCGCTGTGATCAGGAGTGAGTTTGACAATCTCAGGAACGCTTTGGCGACATGAGTCGAGTGCCAAGCTACACCGATCCGCAAACACGCAGCCTGGAGGCAGATTGCTCAGATCAGGCGGAGAGCCAGGAATGGTTTCGAGTCGTGTGCCTTTTGCCACGTTGCCATGCGCCAGGCTTTTGAGCAGGGCACGGGTATATGGATGCCGTGGTGAGCGCATGAGGGTTCTGGTGGTCCCTTCCTCAACGATTCTGCCCGCATACATCACCGCAATGCGATCGGCGACCTCGACTGCCGCACCGATATCGTGTGTGACAAAAATCACTGACAGACCGAGTTCGCGCTGAAGCTCGCGCAGCAGCAGCAAAATCTGAATCTGAACCGTGGCATCTAGCGCAGTAGTAGGTTCATCGGCAAGCAAAAGCTGAGGATGGCTGGCCAACGCCAAGGAAATCATGGCACGCTGCCGCATTCCGCCAGACATTTCATGGGGATATGCATCTAGCCGGCGCTCTGGACTGGGAATGCGAACGCGTTCAAAGAGCGATAAAGCTCTGGCACGCGCAGCCTCTTTACCGATGGACTCGTGGCGGAGAATGGCTTCGATGATTTGTTCCCCAACGCTGTAGACAGGGTCCAAGGCCAATAATGGCTCTTGAAAAATCATTGAGGCGACCTTGCCTCTAAAGCTTGAAAGTTCTGTGTTGGATAATTTGACGACATCTTGGTCGCCCACCAAGATCTGGCCTTCAAGTTTTGACTTGTCGGGATTGTGTAGTCTCAAAATAGAGCGCAGAGTCACGCTTTTTCCTGAGCCTGACTCGCCGATTAGCGCGACAACTTCGCCGCGCTTGACAGACAAACTCACGCCCGAAACCGCTCGGACAGGTTTTCGGCCGCCGGTAAAGGTGACATTCAGGTCTCGGATGTCGACAAAAGGTTTTTCATCAGTCATAGTGGGACTAGTTTGAGTGGTCATGCTGCCTCCTGAGCCGCTTTGGGCGCTTCGGTATGGCCACTGTTGACAACATGCATCAGGCAGGCGACGCCGTGTCCATCTTTGGCCGTCGCGAGTGGGGGCATTTTTTCAGAACACACTGGTTGGGCATGCACACAACGCGTGTGAAAACGACAGCCAGAGGGTGGATTGATCGGGTTAGGTGGATCACCCGCGAGAGGAGGCTCTTCCGTACGATTGTCTGGGTCCATGGATGGTACCGAGGACAGCAACGCGCGCGTGTAGGGATGTTGAGGTGACTCAAACAGCGTTTCGCAGTCTCCAATTTCCACCACTTGTCCCAGATACATCACCATCACACGATCAGAGATGTAACGCACGACGTTCAAATCATGGCTGATGAAAACATAGGTCAGACCAAAATCTTCCTTCAGATCCAGCAGCAAGTTCAGCACTTGAGCTTCAACAGATTTGTCCAGCGCTGAGACAGCTTCATCTAGGATGATCAAGCGAGATTGCAAGGCCAGTGCGCGTGCAATGTTCACACGTTGACGTTGACCGCCTGACAGCTCATGCGGATAGCGTTCAGCAAAACGCACAGGATCAAGACCCACGCGTCTGAGCAGGTCGCGGGCACGTTCAATCGACTCATCTTTCGATACACCATGCACTTGAGGCGCAAAGGCAATGGAATCCTCAATGGTCAAGCGCGGATTCAGTGAGGCATAGCTGTCTTGAAAGACCATCTGTGCCTGGCGACGAAACTCCTTGAGAGACAGATCGCGGCCACCCACGGACATGCCATCAAAAATAATGTCTCCGTTGTCGGGCGTGATGAGATTCATCAACAAACGAGCCGTAGTTGATTTTCCACAGCCAGACTCCCCGACCACACCAAGTGTTTCGCCTTTGCGGACCATAAAGTCGATGCCGTCGACTGCGCGCACCACACCACCACCTCGACCCAGCATATCTTTTTTAAGTGCAAAATGCTTGATCAAATTTTTAACCATCAGCAGAGGCTGTGCCTGACCGCCGACATCGGTATCGTTTTTCACAGTTGTCTTCATTAGTTCTTGATCTCCATGGCGTTACGCAGGCCATCCGAGAGCAGGTTGAAAGCAATCGAAGTCACAAAAATCATCACGCCTGGCAGCGCAGCGATCCATGGTTGAACATAGATGGCGGTGCGAAGTGTGTTGAGCATCAGGCCCCATTCAGGCTCAGGTGGTTTGACGCCCAAGCCGAGAAAGCTCAGTCCTGAAGCCAAAATCATCGAGACCGCGATCAAGCTAGTGGAATAGACAAAGATCGGACCCAGCACGTTGCCCAGCACATGTACACGGACAATCGTGAAGGCATTGGCACCAGAAGCACGCGCAGCGTCGACAAAATCCCGACCTCGAATTTGTGTCGTCACACTTTCAGCCACCCGCGCGATGGGGGGGATGAAGACGATAGTCAGCGAAATCAGGGAGTTGGTGATACCCGCTCCCAAGACACCAGACAATGCAATCGCCAACAGCACGGAAGGGAAGGCGTAAAACACATCGATCGTACGCATGATCACGGTGTTGATTTTGCCACCTGCATAGCCAGCCACCAGACCGATGACAGAGCCAATACCAAACGCCAGAATCACAGGGGTAATACCCATGAATAGCGAAAGTTTGGTGCCGACGATGAGACGGCTGAGCATGTCGCGACCGAGCTCATCGGTGCCCAGCAAGTGATCTGGAAAGCCGATCGGTTTGAGTCTTTTCATAATCGATGACTGGAATGGATCGTGTGGCACGAGCCATGGTCCAAAAACCGCCATGATGAGTAAGATCAAAATGACGATGCCAGCAAAGACAGCGACCTTGTCTCGCATAAAGCGCTGACCGACGTTTTTCCAATAGCCGGTGGATCTTTCCATCGCGACTGCTGGAACCTTAGAAGGATCTACGGTGATATTAAGCATATGTGTTCCCTGTTCCTTAGCTACGCGCAATGCGTGGATCGAGCAGGGTCTGAATGACGTCTACGATCATGTTGAGGACAACGAAAAACATCGCAAGCACAAGAATCGTCCCTTGCAACAAGGGGAGATCACGTTGAAAAATTGCGGCATTTAACAGGAATCCTGTGCCTGGCCAGGAAAATACGGTTTCGATCAGAATGGAGCCACCCAGCAAATAACCGAGCTGCAAGCCCATGACGGCCAAGGCAGTCGGTGCGGAGTTCTTGACCACGTGCATAAAAATACCCACATTGGTCATGCCTTTGGCGCGCAATCCGACGATGAATTCCTGAGCCAGGATATCTGCCACCAGCGCACGAACTGTGCGGGCGATGATACCCATCGGAATCACACTCATGGTGACAGCCGGTAAGATCAGATGCTTGACGTGTTCCCAGTTCCAAATCCAGTCTGCTGAGCCACCTGGGCCAGCGCCTCCGGGTGGAAGCATCATGAGGGTTGAGCTGAAAATGATGACCATCACCATGCCCAGCCAGTAATGGGGGACGCTGACGCCTAGCACTGAAGTCAGTGAAGCAGCCTTATCAATCCAGGAGTTCTGAAAGTAGCCAGCAACAAAGCCAAACAAGCTGCCAAAAATAAAGCCAATAATAGTTGCAAAGACCGCTAGGCGCAGTGTGTTGCCAACTGCTTTGATGACCTCTTCCGTGACGGGACGATTGGTCGCAATCGAGGTGCCAAGATCACCTTGGACAGCGCGTGCAACCCAATGAAAAAATTGTTCCGGATAAGAGCGATTGAAACCGTATAGCTCCATCAGTTGATCTCGCAAATCCTGCGAGGCATCTGGAGGCAAAATCGCCATGAGCGGATCGCCGGGGGCCAAGTGAACGAGTGAGAAACAGACGAGTGCTACGCCAACCATGATTGGGAGGGTGTAAATCAGACGCCTCAGTAAAAAGCTCAGCATTAGAGGAGGTCTCAGAAAAAGGGTTGTCAGTCGAAACAGAGGCTTCAATACGCACAAAAAAAAACTCGTCACATCCAAGAGATGTGACGAGTGTGGACTACTTTACTGAACGTTCATCGTTGCAATGTCAATAAACCAGTTTTGTGGCTGAACGACATCTTTGACTTTCTTGCTCATCGCGCGTGGACCTGCGTCATGGGCGATCCAGACGAAAGGTACATCGTTGACGATCTGAGTGTGAAGGTTGGCAAGCGCCACATCACGCTCTTTTGCATCAAAGGTTGTGCGTGCTTTTGATACGAGTGCTTCCACTTCTGGGTTGTTGTAGTAACCCCAGTTGTTTGACACAGGTGGGAAGGTACCTTTGCTGCTGAAGCGCACCATGCCAAAGAATGGATCCATTGCTGAGAAGCTAACGTTAGTGGCATTCGCACCGTTCGCCGAAGGATCCTTGGCACCTTTACGCCAGTTTGTAAACAAGGTGTTCCACTCAATGACGTCGAATTCAACGTTAAAGAAACACTTTTTGAGTGACTCTTGGACGAATTCGTTCATTGGCAGTGGTTGCATCTGACCAGAGCCCGAAGCTGAAATCTGCACTTTTACTTTCAAAGGCTTAGCAGCTGAAAAACCTGCATCCGCCATCAGCTTTTGTGCAGCTTTTGGATCGTATTTCACGTCAAAGGAAGGCTTACCAAACCAGGGGTGATCAGGCGCCATGGTGCCTTTTGGAATACCCATGATGCCACCTAGCAAGGTTTTCAGGCCTTCGCGGTCTACACAGAGATTGGCTGCTTGACGCACGCGCTTGTCCAACCAAGGTGAGCCTTCGGCAAATGACAGCTGCCAAGGCCAGACGTGTGGCTGTGGGTTGCTGTAGATTGTGAAGCCACGCTGTTTGATTTGTGGCATAGCATCAGGTGCGGGAGCTTCGATCCAGTCGACTTGACCTGAAAGCAAGGCTGCAGTGCGTGCGTTGGCTTCAGGAATCGGCAACAAAACGACACGATCAATCTTAGGGACACGCTTTGGGTCCCAATAGTCTTTGTTTGCGACCATTTCGAGACGCTCACGCGGAACAAAACGCGCCATCTTGAATGGACCACTGCCTGATGCGTCCGCAGCAAAGGCTGCCCACGCTTGCTTGGCGCGCTCTGCAGAATTGGTCACTGAAGCTGGCACGGCGGCAAGCTTTTTGTTCCATTGCGCGGGCGATGCGATAAACAGGTTAGTCAGGTTGATGGGCAGAAACGCATCGGGTTCGCTGGTGGTCAACTCGACAGTCAGATCATCAATTTTTTTCGCGCTGCGCAATGTTGGCATGCGCGAAGCGGTCACACCCACTTGGGATGCGTCAAATTGAGGGGCGTCTTTATCCAACACCTTTTGAACGTTCCAGACGATCGAGTCTGCATTGACCGGAGATCCATCGTGAAACTTAATGCCTGGACGTAATTTGAAGACCCATTTTTTCTTGTCATTGGCATCAACTTCCCAAGAAGTTGCCAAGCCAGGAATCACTGCGCTCGGTACGTCTGCTTTGGAAAGGTCCCACTGCGTGAGTGAGTCGTACATCGGGATACCCGTGAAACGATTGCCCTCAAAGCCCTGATCAGGCTGACCCAGTGTGCGTGGAATATCAGCAGCCGTCATGCCAATGCGCAGCACTTTTTCTTGTGCAGAGACACTCGCAGCTGCACCCAAGGCGAGGGCGGCGGATAAAACGGTCAGGCCCAGTGGCTTGCCTACCAGTCGGGAAATCAACGCGTGTTGTTTCATGGAATCTCCAGTAATTCGGTTGTAAAAATATAGCTAACAGGTTTTGCTGCAAATCTGATACTTTAAGACCGGTCTTTGTTGTCTACCTCCAGCTCAATTGAGCCAACGTGACCGATGTATGACCAGTGGTACGTTTCACGTATTGAGATACGTTTTTTTATAAAAGCAAAAATCGTGCCACCTTTCGCATGAGATATTTTCTACATTTTGCGAAAAACAGTGATGATTTATTTAGTTCTCTTTAATATTGCTGAGTGCCGATGCTCCATACTGGTGTCTCATGTTCATTTTGGGGCATTTTTGTCCAGTTTGGTGCAAGCGATTTGTTTCAATAGTAACCAAGGTAAACCAATAAGACACGATGAAACTACTTCTCATAAACCCTAATACGTCCTCAGCAATGACTGCTGCGATTGCGCAAGGTGCGCAGGCTGTTGCCAGTCCTAATACTGAGATTATTGCAACGCAACCAAGCTTCGGTCCTTTGTCGATTGAAGGGCACTATGACGAGGCATTCGCGGCCGCAGGTGTGGCGGAACAAGTCAAATTAGCCTCCGCCTGGGGGCCAGATGCCGTGGTGCTTGCCTGCTTTGGCGATCCGGGCCTTGAGGCTGCGCGTGAGGCAACGTCTGCTCCTGTGCTGGGAATCGCAGAGGCAGCGTTTCATGCCGCCAGCATGCTTGCAACCGGTTTTTCAGTGGTCACGACGATGACGCGTACATGCATCATTGCAGAGCGCTTGGTGCAGCGTTATGGTTTTGAGCATCAGTGTCGAGGTGTGCATGGCACTGACATTGCCGTACTGGATCTAGAAGATGGTGGCGAAGAAATCATCAGTCAAATCGAACATGCCGCACGCGAGGCGCTGAGCCGAGACCGAAGCGGTGCCATTGTGCTTGGGTGCGCTGGGATGACCACTCTTTGCCATACGTTGACGCAACGACTGGGTGTGCCTGTGATTGATGGTGTGGCTGTGGCGGTCAAGTTTGCAGAGGCTCTCAGTGCTTTGGGTCTCGGAACAAGCAAACATGGTGACTATGCAACACCACTCCCCAAGGTTTATACGGGCTGGGCCGCGCCGCTTGGCTGGCCTAAAGGCCGTTGATGCACTTCACAAGCTAGAGCGCGGCTTGCTGACGCGAATTCAGTCGCTTTTTGCGATTCATCTTGTTGCGATCCTGTTTGGTGCAACGGGGATTTTTGGTGCCCTCATTCTGGCCGATGCATGGATGATCACTTGGGGGCGAGCAGTGTTTGCAGTGCTCACCCTAGTATCCTTTAGCCGTCTTTTTGCGGCGATAGGGCGTCAGCATCATCACGATGACGTCTCTTGGCGCTTACATTGGCTAGCCTTCGTGCTGAGCGGGGGCATGCTTGCTTTGCATTGGGTGACATTTTTTCATTCAGTCAAACTCGGTGGCATTGCCGTGGCAACCCTAGGATTTGCGAGCTTTCCGGCTTTCATCACATTAATAGAAGCATTCTTCCTTCGTGAAAAGGTTGGCTGGGCCGAATGGCTTCGGTTGTTACTCGTCAGCATCGGCCTCGTGTTGATTACCCCCTCATTTAAGTGGGCGGATCAAGGCACGGAGGGACTTCTTTGGGGCATATTGTCTGGCGCTGCTTTTGGTGTCTTGGCTGTGATTAATCGGCGAAAGCTCAGCCGCGTCAATGCTTTCCAAGTGGCGGGTATTCAAAATGGTCTTGTTTTTTTACTCTTGTTGCCTTTGATACTACCCACCCTAAAAACAGTGGGTATGCGTGACTGGCTATTGATTGCTGCTCTGGGCATTGTTTGCACGGGCCTTGCTCATTGGTTGTTCGTTTCTAGCCTGAGGCAATTGCCGGCTAGAACGGCGGGACTCGTTGTTGCATCCGAGCCCCTTTACGCCATACTGTTTGCCTGGATATTGTTTAGTCAAGTGCCTACCGGCAGAATGCTGGTGGGGGCAGCGGTCATGATGGCTGCAATTTTTAGCGCAAGTTTTGCTGTTCATCAGAAGAACACCGAATTGATCAGCTGAAGTTATGATGTAGGGATGAATTCAAATCTTCCATCAAACACTATGAAAGCAGAGAGTCCAACGCTACAACCTCGACATTTGACGCGGTCAATGGTCAGTTGTGTGGTGCCTGCGTATAACGAACACGACAACTTGGGTCTGTTGTTGCCCAGATTACAGGCTGTTTTGACGCAGACCGGTGCCGATTGGGAAATCATCGTGGTCGATGACGGGAGTCGCGATGCCACGGCGATGCTGATGTCAGCCTGGACACAAAACCCAGGTTTTCGCTACGTTCAGCTTTCACGCAACTTTGGCAAAGAGCCTGCTATTACTGCGGGGATCGAGGCTGCGGCCGGAGATGCTGTGCTGATTTTGGATGCGGATCTACAGCATCCGCCTGAGTTGCTGCCCAAGATGCTAAGTCGTTGGCAAGCAGGCGTCGACATGGTGTATGCCGTACGCGAAAACCGAGATGACGAAAGTGTGGGCAAGCGTCTCGGCACCAAGTTGTTTTATTCACTTCTTAAAAGTTCACGCGGTGTTGAAGTGCCTCCGCACGCGGGAGACTTCAGGCTGATGGACCGCTCAGTTGTCGATGCTTTGTTGCGTTTGCCGGAGCGCAACCGCTTCATGAAGGGTCTTTACGCTTGGGTGGGTTTCAATACAGAGGCCATCCAGTATGTGCCAGATGCGCGGTTGCACGGTGAGTCGAGGTTTAACGGATTGACTTTACTGCGCCTGGCACTTGCGGGCTTGATGTCATTTACAACCTGGCCGTTGCGTTTGGTGAGTCTGCTTGGCTTCATGGTGTCGATCTGTTCATTTGTCTATGGACTTTTTATCGTGATCGAGTACCTTCTTTATAAAAACCCAGTCGACGGCTGGCCGACAATTGTCACCGTTCTGCTCTTCTTTTCTGGCATTAATCTCATGTCGCTTGGCGTCGTGGGAGAATACATCGCCGGAATTTTTGACGAGGTCAAAGGTCGGCCTCTTTATATTGTTCGACAGGCAGTCGGACAAGCGTTTAAAAATACAAAATCTTGAGGCTTGCGCCAATGAGCCCAACCATTCGTCCTTTTGTTGTGTGTGCCGATGACTTTGGTATCGAGCCGGGAGTTGATCAGGCCATTGTCGCACTGGCTCGCGCAGGACGCTTGAGTGCGACAGGTTGTTTGGTCACGGCGCAACGTTTTCCTGAGGCGGCTCCCCAACTATTAACCCTGCCAATCGATGTGGGTCTGCATCTGAATTTCACCGAGTTTTTGGGCTTGCCAGGATTTTATGTGCCTCTTGGACGTCTGCTTGCGCTTTCTTACACGCGTCGGATTTCTCGCGCCGATGTACGAAAGCACATTAACAACCAACTCGATTTATTTGAGCAGCACGTTAAACGTGTACCAGATTTTGTCGATGGGCACCTACACGTCCATCAGTTTCCTGTTATTCGCCAAGAGCTTCTTGACGCACTGACTAAACGTTATGCGGGACGCTTACCTTGGTTGCGAGATACTAAACCGACATCCATGTCTTCGGTGCTGCCGTTTATGCAGCGTTTTAAAGCGCATGTCATCAGCACGCTCGGTTCCGCTGAGTTGGTGCGTCTTGCCAAACAGTCTGGTGCGGTCGTCAACGATGGCTTTATGGGAGCTTACGATTTTTCTCGCCCGCATCCCGCATATTTGACGATGCTGGGGGAGTGGTTAAAACACGCCCGTGCCAATAGCGTGCTGATGACACATCCTGCGCAGTATGCTTCTGACAAACTCGCTTTTGGAAAAGATCGTATTGAGGAGTATCGAGTATTAAGCAGCGCTGAGTTTTCAGCGCTTCTCGAGGAGAATCACTTGGTGGTATCGAGACTGGTGTCCTGAGCAGTGGACGGCGCGGTCAATAACTCTTCGCGTCCATAAAACTTGACGCCAAGCGCGATGCGATCTCGACCTTGCGAGCGACGATGCCGGTTTGTGTCTCGTAAAGAGTAAACACAACCACAATATTCTTGCTGGTAAAACTCTTCGCGCTTACTGATTTCGATCATACGTGCTGAGCCGCCATGCTTGCGCCAGTTATATGTCCAGTAAAGCATATTGTCATACCGGGCAGCAGCGCGTTCGCCTGAGCCGTTAATCTGATTCATATCTTTCCAGCGCGAAATGCCTAATGAGCTGGTGATCGTGTCGTACCCATGTTCGGCTGCATAGAGGGCCGTTCTTTCAAACCGCATATCAAAACACTGCGTACAACGCTCGCCGCGCTCGGGTTCGTTTTCTAGGCCTTTGATACGCTCAAACCAGTTATCCACATCGTAATCGGCATCGATAAAACCAATGCCATGTTTTTCAGCAAAACGGATATTCTCGTTTTTTCGAATTTCATACTCTTTGACGGGGTGGATATTTGGGTTGTAAAAGAAAATATCGTATTGAATCCCCGCGACGAGCATGGCCTCCATTACCTCGCCCGAGCAAGGTGCGCAGCAAGAGTGCAACAGGACCTTTGAGCGGCCTTCGGGTAGAGTCAAGGAGGGACGAAGAGCGTCTTTCACAGTGCAAGGTCGCATTTAAAGTGGAGAGCACTCATTTTAAACGCGAAACAATCCCGTATCAATCTGCCACGGTCCCCCGCCCAAAGACCGAGTCCCAGAGTTTTCGGACAGAAGCACGTTCAGCCTGAAGTTGATCCTGAGGAACGCGGGCTTTGTCTGCGCCTTGCAGACGTAACTGATGTTGAGCCCGACGCAGATTGCGATAGGCATCTCCACCTTGGCTTGCAAGCTCGGTAGGAATCAGTCCCGCTTCAGCGCTCAGACGCAGGAGTGCGATATTGCCCAAGTTGCCGAGTAAAGCAGGGTGATTGCGTGCCTCGGCTAACACAAGGTATTGCGTCACGAACTCTAGGTCAACCATTCCTCCAGCGTCATGCTTAATATCGAAGTCTTGAGTCGTATTAGGATGTCCAGCAGTCATTTTTTTACGCATCTGCCGAACTTCTTCAGCAAAAACGTCAGTCTCGCGCTCAAGGGTCAGCACCTCTTGCCGAATCTCCTCGAAACGTTGTCCGACGCTCGCGTCGCCCGCTGCAAAACGGGCTCGTGTAATCGCCTGATGCTCCCAGGGCCAAGCTTTGGTGAGTTGATACGCTTTAAATGCCTCTACCGAAACGGCAAGCAGACCGGCATCACCGTCTGGCCTTAATCTGAGATCAACTTCGTATAGCCTGCCAGAAGAAGTCATTGTCGATAGCCAGGAGGTCATGCGACGGCCAAGTTTTGTGTAAACCTCGGTCGCATCTTCGCGCGCGTCTTCATACAAATAGACGAGATCCAAATCGGAAGAGTAGCCAAGTTCTTTGCCACCCAGCCGACCATAGGCAATGATGGCCATCTTCATGGCTGGTAAAGCTCCTGAACTATCCGGTTTTGCGATGAGAGGCCAGACCCTGTGCAATGTTTCGTTCAGCAGCATATCGGCGAGCGCAGAGAGCTGATCCCCGAGTCTTTCAACGGTCAACACGCCCTCAAGATCTTGTGCGAGCAGTTGAAAGCTGATTTGACGCTGAATGTCGCGCATCATATTCATTTGTTGCTCAACATCGGCACTGCCATCAGGCAACACACAGGCATCAAGGTCTGCCCGCATCGCAGTTTGAACGCGGGAATAATCGACGGGCTCCATGAGTGCTCGCCAAGCAATTAAGCTGTCCAGCACGACAGGGTTTTGCGTGAGGTACTGCGCAGCCCATGGGCTTGAGGCCATCATGCGCGCAATGCGTGCGAGCGTCTCTGGATATTCGGCTAATAAAGCCACATAAGCACTCCGTTGCGAAATGGACTCAATCAAATCCAGCAACCGCAAGACAGTCAGCATCGGCTGTTTGGTTTGAAGTGCAGCATGAAGAGCAATCGGTAGCAGGGTATCGATTCGATTGCGACTGCTTGTTGAGAGCGCGCGGATACGATGTCCCTCAAGAAAACTGTCAATTCGTGCTGTGAGCGCACTAGCTTGATCACCGAATTTTGTAATGTTTTGTTCGAGTGCAGAGCCTTCGGCTGCCTGTGACGAAGATGAATGTTCCAACGAGTGAGCGCTTGGTGCGCTGTCCGTTGAGGCGCGGTCGTCTTCAAGACCTGCAATACGAAAAGCATTGCGAAATGTGTGTTCGACAAAGTCACGATGTTGTTTGAGTGTGTTCTCAAAATCTTCGTGTTTCATCCGCATCGCGGCAGCAAGCTCAGCCATTCTCTCAGGTGTTTGGGGCAAAAGGTGCGTTTGTGCATCTTCGGCATACTGAAGCGCGTGTTCAACCCTGCGTAAAAAACGATAGGCAAGCGCAAGCTTGTCCGCATTTTCTTCAGTGAGTATGCCCGCCCGTTTTTGTGCATCAAGTGCTGTCAACAGTCCTCTTTGTTGGAGTGCTGGCATTCGGCCGCCGCGAATGAGCTGAGAAAGTTGCACGACAAACTCAATTTCCCTAATGCCGCCATCTCCGAGCTTAATGTTGTGCGTGGACTCGACTCCCGGGCGTGTCAGCACTTTGCGTTGCCAGTCTTGTCGAATACGCTCACGTAACGCGCGTAATGCCGCTAACGCATCAAAGTCAAAATATTTACGATATACAAAGGGTAGTCGCAAGCTCTCCGCATGCTGCAGGCTGGCGGTAGAGTCACTCTGAGCAAAAGCTTTAGCCGGAATGACTCGTCCTTTTAGCCACGCGTAGCGTTCCCACTCCCGACCTTGAGTGAAAAGATATTGTTCAAAGGCATCGAGGCTCCAGGCGACCGGTCCGGAATCACCGTCAGGGCGCAAGCGCAAGTCTGTTCTAAAGACTTGTCCGTCCGCATCAGCCTCGGAAATGACTGGCATCATCTTTCGGGTGAGTTTGGCATAAAACTCATGATGGCTGATGGGTCTCGGGCCATCTGTTTCGCCTTCTTCGCCATACAGCATGACTAAATCGATATCCGAAGACACGTTGAGTTCGCAACCGCCGAGTTTGCCCATCCCAATAATGATCATTTCCTGAGGTAATCCCGTTGTGGGGTCCCTGGGGGTGCCATGAACGGGGAGCAAGTCTTGTATGACACTGCGGTAGGCTTGGCTGACACAAAGGTCTGCAAGTGCTGTCATGGCACCTACCACTTCCTCTAGGTCCGCCTGACCACCGAGGTCGCGCACCATAACAGTGAAAAAAGTACGTTTACGGAGTAAGCGAAGAACTTTTTTGCACTGAGGAATGTCCAACACAGCATGAGAAACCTCTTGACCCGCAAGCTCTTTAAACCACTCGTCAATGCGAGCTGCACTCACCGTTTGCTCTTGCGCTGTTTGTAACCATCGTGCGAATTCAGGATTAGCACTATTTAATCGGCGCAATACGCCTGACCAGGCCATTGCGTGGGTCAGATCTGATTCAGTCATGGGGAGGCGGATCGTCAAGTTAGAATAGGAAGTGTAGGTAAATGAGGTGCTTTAAGATTCAACGATACCTCAATGCAAGACCGAAGTCCTCACCTAGCAGTGAACTTTTATCCAGGTAGTTTTTTTAGAGGCTTGACCAAGTTTTGTTACTTTTTCAAAAAACGCTTCGTATCCTCATTATCGGGCTGCTTTTACTATATTTTGCGGCAGCCACCACAATGCTGGGCGTTCGCTATCTGGTGTTGCCCCATATCAATGAGTGGCGCCCAGAGATCGAGAGGCGTTTGTCAAATGCCTTGGGCGCACAGGTCACGATGGGTGAGATTGCAGCAAGCTGGTCGGGGCTCAACCCAAGCTTGGCGCTTGAAAATCTTAGGTTGCGGGACCGTGTCACCAATCACGAACTGTTGTATGTGCCCGATGCGTTTGCGGTCGTTTCTTGGCGTAGTCTATTCGCATTAGATATTCGACTGAGACAGCTTGAAATCAATGGTATTCATTTATCCGGTAGCCGTAGACCTGACGGTCGGATTGTGCTGGCAGGGAGTGTGCTAGACGAGCAAAGCGACGAAAAGCTAAAGTTTTCCACAGATACGCTTGCAGTGCGTTGGTTACTGAATCAAGGACAAATTGTTGTTCGTCATGCAACCTTCCTCTGGGATGACCAATTTAGGGGCGCACCAGAACTCGTGATTGAAGGGATTGATTTCAGCATATCGAACAGTCTCTTCCGTCATCAACTCCGTATCAGCGGCAGCTTACCTCCTGAGCTCGGCAGCACCCTTGAGCTCGTTGCGCGAACAGACAATCTCCTGAACCCACTTGCCTCGCATGAGCAAGGGGAAGCTGAAATCTTTATTGAAATCAACGATGCTCGCCCTAGCGCTTGGCAACCGTGGCTCGATGTTCCCAACATACAAGGTCGTTTTGCTTCACGGATGTGGATGACAATGTCCTCTGGACATTTTGGTCGGGCAGATATCGATTTGGCAGGGGCCAATGCTGTTTTCTCTGTCGACCAAGATGGCCCCACCAGCGTTCATGCTGACAAGCTTCAGATGCGCTTTAGTGGGTGGGTTGGTGATTTATTGCCTGAAAAAAAATGGTTGATATTTGATCGTAGTCCCAACCGCGTGGGCGCCTCTTTTTCTTTAACAAGTCAGGGCTTAGCACTCGACAGTAGCCTGTTTGAACCGCGTAAATTGTTTATTGGTAACGTGACGGCCAACACGCAGTTAAATCGCAACGAACACCAAAAGCTTCGTCTCAATGCGACACGCCTTGGTATCGAGTCAGATGCGCTGAATGCAGAGCTTCGCGGCTCCTGGACTCAGGGCCAAGAGTCCTCGCCGGGCGTGGTTGATATCGTTGGTACGATAGCAAACGCCGATCCAACTAAGCTTTATCAGTATGTCACAACCCAGGTTGGTGCTGAGTCCAGGGAGTGGTTGCGCCGCGCAATTCAAGGGGGGACCTTGAGTCAGCTTGAGCTCGCACTGCAGGGAGATTTGTTAAATTTTCCTTTTAATGCGCCGGGTAAAGAGGCGGGAATTTTTCGTATTGAGGGGCAACTCAACCAACTGGTTGTCGACTATGACTTTGTCGAACCTAATCAGCCACAGTGGCCTGCGTTGACGGTCGCGAATGGACGCATCGCGCTAAACAAGTTTGGACTCTCTGCGAAAAGCGATCAAGCGCAAATGACGGGGATGCATGGTCGACCGATTCAAATTTCTAGCTTTGAGCTCAGTGCGCCTGATCTAGAGTTAAATCCCAATATTTCAGTTCGACTGAATAGTTTCGGTTTGGCGCAGGATTATCTTGCCGTTTTAAACAGAACGCCTGTCGCGCACTCGTTAGGTCTAGACGTTGACACGTTTGAAATTAAAGGGCAAGCCTCCATGCCGTTGGCCGTTGATTTCGACCTCGATCAGCAACGCGCTGTGATGGTCAATGGTCAACTTAAATTGGCCGACGTGTCGGTGGCCCTGTCAAAAGACGGTGTCCCTGTCGAAAAAATTAATGGGCAGATCTCGTTTACAGATGAGGTGTTGACTGTCAATGCGCTTCGTGGAGAGGCTTTAGGCGGTCCCGTCAGCCTGACGGGTGAATGGGGGCCCGGCAAGCGCAGTTTGTCCGTGCAGGGAGATTTGACAACTATCGCAAGCGAAAAGCACCAAAAACTGAGTGCACTATTAGCGGTGACGGGTCGTACGAGCTATCAGGCCGATATCAAAGGCACAGAATCGGGTGGTTATGAGCTTGAAGTCAGATCAAATCTTGAGGGGCTCACTATTAAATTGCCCCCCCCCTTGGGCAAGTCTGCCAACCAGAAACGCCCACTTTCTGTGCGTTTGCAAAGCATCCGCGATAGCAAAGCTGACCGTAGCTCGCTGACCTTCTCATTCGCCAATCTCTTGAATGGTCGCTTTGAACATACTTCAAATGGTCGGGGTCAGCCCTATTTTTCACGTGGTGCTGTCATGATGGGTGGGCCCGCCGTACTGCCAGCTTCGGGCCTCGCAGTCAATCTCGGCTTTGATCGTGTCAACTGGGATGATTGGAGCGCGCTGACGGATCAATTGACTGCGCCCGCAAAACAAACTGCATCTTCTGCCACCTCGACACTTTTTCCTGAGGTCACTCAGTTAAGAGTGCGATCCCCGGAGTTTGTTTTTGCCGAGCTGACGTTGCATCAGTTGGATTTAATGCTCAGCAAAACATCGGCCCAGAAATGGTCCGCCCGTCTTGAGTCAAAAGAAACACAAGGTACCGCTTCGTGGACAACAGGCGCACGTGGGTTAGTCGGCCCCGTAGTCGCTAAGTTCTCTAAATTGTCGGTTGGTACAGAGGGCACTGCAGCAGGAGAGCCCCCAAAAACCGAAGTGATTGACGACAAGCAGTGGTCATCCATGCCAGCGATTGATCTGACCGTCGATGACTTTACCTTGTACGGTAGTCGTTTGGGTGCTTTGCGGCTTGTGGGCGAAAATACGGATAATGGTACTCGCTGGAATATCAATGCACTGGAAATCACCAACCCTCACGCCAAAATGACCGCCAAGGGGTCATGGCTTCTCAAGGGAGCCGAGCGTGGTGTTAGCCTGGATGGACAAGTCGACATTACCAATTTGGGTAAGCTCTCAGATCAGATGGGCTATGACAAGCGAGCTGCTGAAGGCTCCGGCACTATTACGGCAAAGATCAACTGGACGAATTTTCCTTGGGTCTTTACCTATGGTGGCTTAAGCGGGCAGGTGACAGTTGACCTCAAGGATGGCGTGTTTCAACACGTGAATTCTCGCAGTGCCCGACTACTTGAAGTACTGTCGCTACAGTCTCTGCAGAGAATTTTGAGCTTTAATTTTCGTACCGGAGATGAGTTTAAGGATGGCTTTCCGTGGAATAGTATCAGCGGCGACCTATCTTTGACCCGCGGTGTTGTCCATACAAAGGACCTCGTTGTACGTAGCCCGATTGCTCGCATTGCGCTGACAGGCGGATCGGATTTAACTCAAAAGGTTTGGGATATGGAGGCGGATGTACGTCCGATCCTGGATATGAGTGGTGCTGCCGTGGCGACAGCCTTTGTGGTGAATCCACTTGCAGGACTGAGCGCACTGGTGACGCAGTTTTTATTGAGAAACCCAATCGAGCGGGCTATGAGTGCGAAGTACGAGGTCAAAGGACCTTGGGATGAGCCCGAGCTCATCCCAATTGGCGTGCCTACACCCGTTCAGACCCAGGCTGATCCTGGGGGATAACTTTATTTTTTCATCATGTCAAAGAACTCAGAATTGTTCTTTGTAGAACGCATCTTGTCCATGATGAACTCCATTGCTGCCACTTCATCCATATCATGGATGAACTTCCGCAATACCCAGACCTTTTGAAGTAAGTCAGGCTTGATCAACAACTCTTCGCGACGAGTGCCTGACTTATTGAGATTGATTGCAGGGTAAACGCGTTTTTCAGCCAAGCGACGCTCAAGGTGAATTTCGGAGTTGCCTGTGCCCTTGAACTCTTCGTAAATCACTTCATCCATGCGGCTGCCTGTTTCGATCAGGGCTGTGCCGATGATGGTCAATGAGCCGCCTTCTTCAAGGTTGCGTGCTGCGCCAAAGAAGCGCTTTGGACGTTGCAGAGCGTTTGCATCGACACCGCCCGTCAACACTTTTCCTGAGGCAGGAACAACCGTGTTGTAAGCGCGAGCAAGGCGAGTGATCGAGTCCAACAAAATCACCACATCTTTTTTCATCTCAACCAAACGTTTCGCACGTTCAATCACCATTTCGGCGACCTGAACATGGCGCGTCGCTGGCTCATCGAATGTTGAGGCGACCACTTCTCCACGAACAGTACGCTGCATCTCGGTGACTTCTTCGGGACGCTCATCAACCAGCATCACGATCATGACCGCATCGGGATAGTTTGTCGTGATGGCGTGCGCAATATGCTGCATCATCACGGTCTTGCCTGACTTTGGGCTGGCTACGATCAAACCGCGTTGACCTTTGCCGATTGGCGCAAAAATATCCAGAATACGACCGGTCAGGTTTTCTTCGCTCCTGATATCACGCTCAAGTGTCATGACCTTGTCAGGATGGAGAGGGGTCAAGTTCTCAAACATAATCCGATGTTTGATCGCTTCTGGAGGGAAGCCATTGACCTTGTCAACCTTGACAAGAGCAAAGTAACGCTCTCCATCTTTGGGGGTACGAACTTCACCCTCAATGGAATCACCGGTATGCAAATTGAAGCGACGGATCTGCGAAGGAGAAATGTAGATGTCGTCCGTGCTGGCTAAGTAAGACGTGTCAGGCGAGCGCAAAAATCCAAAGCCATCTGGCAGGACTTCGAGTACGCCATCACCAAAGATTTGCTCGCCTTGTTTTGCACGCCGCTTCATGATTGCAAACATGAGTTCCTGTTTGCGTAAGCGGTTTGCGTTTTCGATTTCGAGGCCGGCGGCCATTTCGAGCAGCTGCGAAACGTGCTGCGCCTTCAGTTCATTGAGGTGCATTGATATTTATCTGGAAAAGTGACTTCACAAAAGAAGACGGGAATACATTAAGGGAGTGTTTAAGGCGCGCTAAGTAGAGTCGGTGGCGGGCCTCGGACGGGCCCGCGCGTGAAAACAAGTTAGATCGCGCTATTTAGGAATTCGGTCAACTGAGATTTGGACAGTGCGCCTACTTTCGTAGCAGCGACTTCGCCATTTTTGAACAACATCAGCGTTGGGATGCCACGGATACCAAACCTAGCGGCAGTTTCTTGGTTTTCATCAACATTGAGCTTGGCAACGGTGACTTTACCAGCAAACTCTGAGGCGACTTCCTCGAGCATCGGTGCAATCATCTTGCATGGACCACACCAGGCTGCCCAATAGTCAACCAAGACTGGCTGGGATGAATTCAATACGTCTACGTTAAAGCTGTCATCGCTCACGTTTTTAATGTGTTCACTCATGATTTTCTCTAGGGTAATTCAGTGAAGGGTCTGTACGACTGTCAGACACGTCCGTTAAATCGGGCTTTTAGAGGCTCGCAACGGGACATTTTGCAAAGCGTTCATTCATTAAAGCACAATTTATGCTGAACAGAGAGATCAAGCGGACACTTTTGAGCAGTCTTAAGTTTGGGTGAGGCTCAAAATGCTGCTCAATTTTTGAGCATGCCGGGTCTTCCCGTACCCTGATTGCCAATTTCCGTAAAATGAGCAACCTTTTCCACAGATCCTGGGGATAACTTGAGTACGAAGTCCTACAACGAATCATCGATACGCGTCCTAAAAGGGCTAGAGCCGGTCCGCCAAAGACCTGGCATGTATACCCGCACGGAAAATCCTCTTCATATTATTCAGGAGGTGATTGATAACGCAGCCGACGAAGCATTAGCGGGATTTGGAAAGCACATCCGAGTCACCATGCACACAGATGGCAGCATCACTGTCGAAGATGATGGTCGCGGTATTCCCGTCGGCATGCATCCTGAGGAAAAGGCGCCGGTTGCCGAGCTGGTCTTTACCCGCTTGCATGCTGGAGGAAAGTTCGACAAAAAGGGCGGTGGGGCTTACGCATTTTCGGGCGGACTCCATGGCGTAGGTGTTTCTGTCACAAATGCCTTGTCCTCTCGACTCGAGTTGGTGGTGTGGCGTGAAGGTGCTGCGCATCGCATGGTTTTTGCTAACGGTGATGTCGTAGAGCCTCTCAAAGTGATGCCCGATTTAGCCAGAAAAAAGTCTGGTACACGCGTCCGAGTTTGGCCAGATGCTTCATTTTTTGACTCCCCGGGCATTCCGACCCATGAACTGATGCATTTGTTGCGCAGCAAAGCAGTGCTGATGGCCGGTGTCAAAGTCACATACCTCAACGAAAAGTCGGGTGAGTCGCGAACCTGGCAGTATCAGGATGGCTTGGCTGGCTATTTGACGGAGGCTTTACAGGGACTTGAACTGCGTGTGCCGCTATTTAGTGGGGAGCAATTTGCTTCGGCGGATCACGAAAGTTTTGCAGAGGGTGAGGGTGCGCAATGGGTGGTGGCTTGGGCGGACGAAGGTAACGTGGTACGCGAGTCCTACGTCAATCTCATCCCAACCCCCGCAGGTGGAACGCACGAGTCCGGTTTGCGAGAGGGTCTCTTTGCTGCAGTAAAAGGCTTTGCCGAATTGCACAGCTTGTTGCCTAAAGGCGTCAAACTCCTCCCCGAAGACGTGTTTGCCCGGACAAGTTTTGTGTTGTCGGCCAAAGTGCTCGACCCGCAGTTTCAGGGCCAGATTAAAGAGCGCTTAAATAGTCGTGATGCTGTGCGCCTGGTTGGCGGGTTTGTCCGCACCTCGTTAGATCTTTGGCTCAATAGCCACGTCGAGTACGGTAAAAAGCTCGCCGAGCTCGCGATCCGGCAGGCACAAGCTCGCGCACGCTCAGCCCAAAAGGTTGAAAAGCGCAAGAGTTCCGGCGTTGCGGTGTTGCCGGGCAAGCTGACTGACTGTGAGTCTTCTGATACAGCGCGCACCGAGGTCTTTCTCGTCGAAGGCGATTCCGCGGGTGGCTCTGCCAAAATGGGTCGGGATAAGGAGTTTCAAGCTATTTTGCCTCTGCGAGGCAAGGTGCTTAACTCTTGGGAAGTTGATCGGGATCGCTTGTTTGCTAACAATGAAATTCACGATATCGCTGTGGCAATTGGCGTGGATCCGCATGGACCGAATGACACGCCCGACCTTTCTGGTTTGAGATATGGTCGTGTTTGCATCCTCTCCGACGCGGACGTGGATGGCTCGCATATCCAAGTACTCTTATTGACGCTTTTTTATAAGCATTTTCCACGCCTAGTCGAGGCAGGTCATGTCTTTGTTGCGCGTCCACCCTTGTTTCGAGTGGACGTCCCTGCCTTGGGAAAACGGCCTGCTCGCAAGGTCTATTGCCTGGATACAGGTGAGCTTGAGGCTGTGCAAGACAAGCTTCGTAAAGAAGGGGTTAAAGAAGGGTCATGGGATATCAGTCGTTTTAAAGGTCTCGGTGAAATGAGCCCAACCCAGCTTTGGGAAACGACGATGAATCCCGATACCCGGCGTATGTTGCCGGTCGGTTATGGTGCGCTCGATCAGATCGCCACGACACAAATGTTTGACATGTTGATGGGTAAAGGCGAGTCTGGCGCCCGTCGTACTTGGCTTGAAGAAAAAGGCAACCTCGCAGAGGTTGATATCTAAATGACTGACGGTTCTCAACCTGGTTTGTTTGACCCAAGCGATGCGGACGCATCCTTGACCCTTGGCCTGTACGCTGAGCAGGCTTATCTTGATTACGCCGTCTCCGTGGTACGGGGGCGTGCATTACCCGATGTGGGGGATGGACAAAAGCCCGTGCAGCGCAGAATCCTCTATGCCATGCAGGCCATGGGACTGCAGTCGGGGGCCAAGCCTGTAAAGTCAGCACGCGTTGTGGGCGACGTATTGGGTAAATACCATCCGCACGGCGACCAAGCTGCCTATGACGCATTAGTTCGGATGGCACAGCAGTTTTCCTTGCGCTATCCCCTGATTGACGGACAGGGTAATTTTGGCTCCAGGGATGGCGATAATGCCGCCGCCATGCGGTATACGGAGGCTCGACTCACTCCGTTTGCGCGTTTGCTGTTGGATGAGCTTGACGAGGGCACGGTCGACTTTGTTCCCAATTACGACGGGAGCCACCAAGAGCCCTCCATGCTGCCAGCGCGCTTGCCTGTCATGTTGCTCAATGGTGCCTCCGGAATTGCCGTGGGTATGGCCACTGAAATTCCTGCTCACAACTTGCGCGAAGTTGCGCTTGCGTGCGTATCTTTGATTAAAAACCCCGCTTTGCCTGATGCAGAGCTCTTCGCAATGGTGCCCGGCCCCGATTTTGCAGGTGGCGGACAAATCATTACCGCTGCGACTGAAATTGCACAGATCTATCAAACGGGTCGCGGCTCCCTCAAAGCGCGCGCGCGCTGGCAGTTTGAGGAAATGGCAAGAGGGCAATGGCAGTTAGTCGTGCACGAGTTGCCGCCTGGGGCCTCATGCCAAAAAGTACTCGAAGAAATTGAAGACTTAACCAACCCTAAGATTAAAACAGGCAAAAAAGCCTTAACGCCTGAGCAGCAACAGACCAAGACGCAGATGCTGGCATTGTTGGATGCCGTGCGCGACGAGTCTGGCAAGGACGCAGCGGTTCGTCTTGTGTTTGAGCCTAAAACCTCCAAGATTGATCGCGATGAGTTTGTCACGACCCTGTTGGCGTTGACCAGCATGGAAACAAGTGTGCCAATCAACATTGTTTGCATCGGCACTGATCACAGACCTCGTCAAAAGGGCTTGCGCGATGTTTTGCTAGAGTGGATTGGATTCAGAACTGCTACCGTTCTTCGCCGCACGCGCTATCGTTTTGACAAAATCACTGATCGCATTCACGTGCTTGAAGGCCGCATGCTGGTGTATTTGAATGTGGACGAGGTGATTCAAACGATTCGCGAATCTGACGAACCTCGCCCAGCACTGATGGCGCGTTTTAATTTGAGCGAGCGTCAGGCCGATGACATTCTCGATATGCGTCTGCGTCAGCTTGCTCGACTTGAAGGCTTCAAAATTGAACAAGAGCTGGCTGAAAAGCGCAACGAGCAACAAAAACTGCAAGAACTGATTGAGCAACCCACAGCACTCAAAAAGCTAGTCACCAAAGAAATTGAAGCTGACTCCAAGCTCTATGGTGACGAGCGTCGCACCTTAATTGAGGTGGCAGAGCGTGCCGTCAAAGAAGTGCGCGTGTTAGATGAACCCGTCACTGTGATTGTTTCTCAAAAAGGTTGGTTGAGGTCTCGTCAGGGACATGGTCATGACGCAACCCAATTTAACTTTAAAGCGGGAGACGGTCCTTACGGCGTATTTGAATGCCGTAGTACCGATACGCTGATTGCTTTTGGTGACAATGGTCGCGTCTACACTGTGGCCGTTTCTGGACTGCCCTCTGCGCGCGGCGATGGTGCGCCCGTGACCTCAATGATTGATCTCGAGCCAGGTTCACATATTGAGCACATGATTGCCGCAGCGGCTGATAGCAAGTGGTTATTGAGTACCCGTCAAGGTTTTGGCTTTTCCACCAAGCTTTCAGATATGACCAGTCGACAGCGGGCCGGTAAGCAATTTGTCACGCTCGAAGAAAAGGATCGTTTGCTGCGTCCTGTTCCCTTATTTGCTCAGGCGACACAGGTAGCTTTTTTGACGACACGCGGCAAAATTCTTGTGATTGCACTGGATGAGGTCAAGAGTTTGTCCTCGGGCGGGCGAGGTACGATTTTGATGGCTGTGGATGCGCCAGACACGCTGGCCCAGACCGTACCCGTTTCAAAAGCGGGGCTGCGCGTGACAGGGACTTACAGAACCAAGCAAGTCGAAGACATTCTGGTCGGTGCTTCGCTTGAGATCTATGTCTCCAAACGTGCTCGCAAAGGACGGTTGCTCGATATTCGCTCCAAAGAACCGATCCTTTCGCCCGTGCTTTAAAGATAAAATGTTTATCTTCACGATTCACGCCCTTTTTTAGGTATTGACATGTCGTTCCAAATCACCATTCAACCCAGTCAGCATCAGTTCCCTGCAGATCCCGACAAAAGTGTTTTGGATGCGGCGCTGGCAGCAGGGATTTTGTTGCCCTATAGCTGCCGCAGCGGTGCGTGCTCAACCTGCAAGGCTCGTGTGGTTTCTGGCACGGTCGAGGCTGGCAATACCGCAGCGCAGATTCTGACTCCCGAAGAAATCCATGAGGGTTTCACGCTTTTGTGCCAAGCACGCGCGACTTCTGATCTTGTGATTGAATCCAAAGAAATTCGCCTGGCCTCTGATATCCAGATCCGCAAACTACCCTCGCGCGTCACATCAATAAGTCGTCCTACGACAGATGTGGCGGTCTTGCAGTTGCAATTGCCGGCGACAGAGAGTTTCCGTTTTTATGCTGGGCAGTATGTTGAAATTATTCTCAAGGACGGGAAGCGCCGCAGCTACTCCATGGCCAATCCGCCTCATTCCGCAGCAGCCCTAGAGCTGCATGTCCGTCATTTGCCAGGTGGTTTATTTACGGATCACGTGTTTGGCGTCGGCGCGACCCAAATGAAAGAGCGTGAAATCTTGCGCGTCGAAGGACCTTTTGGCTCATTTTTCTTGCGAGAAGACAGCGACTTACCGATCGTCATGGTCGCAAGCGGGACAGGTTTTGCTCCCATTAAAGCGATTGTCGAGCATATGTCCCATCAAAATATTCACCGTCCCGTTACCCTGTATTGGGGAGGACGACGTCCCGCAGATTTGTACATGAACGCACTCGCAAAGCAGTGGGCCCAGTCAATCCCTGACTTTACTTACATCCCCGTCGTGTCAGATGCGCTTCCCGAAGACGCCTGGACTGGCCGAACGGGTTTTGTCCATCGTGCCGTCATGGATGATTTTCCAAGTCTGATGGGCCATCAGGTCTATGCATGCGGGGCGCCAATCGTTGTCGAATCCGCTAGACGTGAGTTTGTTGCGCAGTGTGGATTGCCTGACGAAGCCTTCTTTGCGGATTCTTTTACTTCCGCAGCCGATATTGCCGCAGTAAAATAAGCTTTTCCTTGCACAAAGGTTTTGTGCACTTGCATTCTATTTATGGAATTTTCAGCGTGACCCTTCTTAAACGTATTGCCGCGGTGCTTGGTGTGACCTGTGTTTTTGCTGTGCCTGCTCAGGCGGAGCCAGTCAAGATCGAGGTCTGGCACACAATGACTGCCATTCACAAGTCAGAGTTCGAGAAAATTGCTCGTCGCTTTAACAACGAACAGAAAGATGTCAATGTCGTTCTTAAGGCCTTCCCTAATCAGGAGTCGCTGCGCAAAGCAGGTGAGCAAGCCGTTGCCGAAAAGCGCAAGCCCAATCTAGTCCAGCTGCCGGACAACCGCTCGCCTGAGATGATTGCCCAGCACAAAGATATCATCCCGTTGCATCAGTTGCTCAAGCAATACCCGATGAAAGATGCCAGTTGGTTTGTGTCACAGACAACGGGTTTCATGCGTGATGGTCAGGGTCGCCTGATGGCTTTTCCCTATATGGCCGAAATTCCTGTGATGTTTTATAACGTCGATGGTTACAAAAAAGCGGGTCTAGACGCCAACAAACCTGCCAAAACCTGGCCTGAACTCCAAAATCATTTGCTGATTTTGAGAGACAAGGCTCACTACAATTGCCCCTTTGCCACGAGTCATCAAGTGACGACTCACCTTGAAAACATGGCTCCTTTGAACGGGACTCTGTATGTGACCCCGAAAAACGGGTTGGACAATGTCAAAGGCGCTCAACTCAACCTGCTTGACCCGGTATTCATGCGTCACTTGTCCATCATGGTGAGCTGGAAGCGTTCAGACCTCTTTCCGTTCAACAGCAATGGTTCAGAAGCAGACGACATGTTTGCTGACAACCGTTGTGCTGTGATCACGACTACCTCTGGTGCCTTGGCACGTATGCAAGATGCAAAAGGCTTGAGTTTTGGTATTGCTCCCATGCCTTTCTATGATCAGGTCGTCAAAACAGCGGGTGCACCTTACGTCAGCGGCTCTGCTTTGTGGGCAACCTCTGGCCACACCAAGGATCAGGACAAAGCCACCATGGCCTTCTTGTCGTTCTTGGCACAGCCAGTGATCGCCTCTGCATGGCATCAACGCACTGGATTTTTGCCTCTCACAGATGCGGCCTTCCGCACCGGTGATGCCGCTTTCTACGATCGTATTCCTGGCGCGCGTCAGCTCGTCGACAGTATGCGTAACGTAAAAGACGTCAATAGTCGCGGTTTCCGTTTGCGCAACTATCCACGTATCGAACCCATCTTGAGCCGCGAGTTTGATGCAGCCCTTTCTGGCAATACTCCGCCCGTAGAGGCACTCACCAAGGCCGTTGATCAAGCCAAGGTACTCTCTCAAGATCCTGTGACTTCAGCACCTGCTGCTAGACGCAAATAGGTTGTTTGCTTGATAAAAAAACGGAGCCTAAGTGCTCCGTTTTTTTATGGATAGTCATTTGATCCATTCGTATTTCATGCAATTGTGATGGGTATGATTTAGCCTCAGTATGCTTGTCTTCGATTTGATGCGATGACAATATGTTTGCGATCTGGACTTGCCGTGCCCTTTTGGTTTGTATTGTTGCTTTGCCGGGATGCGCGAGCAGACAAAAAATTTCTCCTGCCAGTGCATTGGATTTTTCCTGGAAACTGTCAGGGGACAGAACAGTCGCACCTTTGCAAGTTTTTTCGGACGCGACACATATCTGGTTGCAGTGGCAACCTAATCAGACTTTACCTGCCATCTTTGGCGTAGCAGCACAGGGTGAACAACTCGCCTCCTATGAACGTCAAGGTCCCTATACCAAACTTGATGCACAATGGACCGCGCTCGTGTTTCGTGGGGCACATCGGCAGGCTAGGGCGCGACGCTTAAACGCTTCGGCTGTCGTGCAAACAACATCTTCCGAACCGCTGCCAGTTGCGCCAGTAGCAAGTTCGCCGGCAATATCGGTGGCAGTCATGGAGCCTGTCACACACGTTACGCCAGAGTCGCCTACCCCGACTCCCTCGTCTAAAAAGCCAACTGTCCAAGCTTTTTATGCCATTACCCATTCGGATAAAAATCTCCGGCAAGCGCTCGCACGCTGGTCGGGACTCAGTGGATGGAGATTCCAAGTCGAGCACTGGGCCGTTGATGTCGATATTCCGTTAACTGCGACGGCAAATTTTTCTGATGACTTCATGGGTTCAGTGCGAGCGTTAGTCGAAGCAACTGAACTGTCAGATAGACCGCTTCAGCCATGCTTTTATACCAATCAGGTGCTACGCGTGGTTCCGATCACCGAAGCGTGCGATCGCACGGCGGTTGAGGGCACGCGGGTATGAGGCATTCAGACATGAGCCTGTTGAGCGTTTGCACAAAGGCAGCAGTGTTGATCACCTTCGTCTCTCTGGCTGGTTGCACCCTAGATCACCGCATCAAACAGCAAGAGGCGCGGGTGAAAGAGGCCGGCAGCCTCATTGATCAAAAAAAAGAAAATTTTGAGTCTCTCACACGCTCGGCACACACGAGAGTTCAAGCACAAAATGTAGCCAAGCCCTGGCTGATGGGTCGTGCCGTTCCACTAGGCAGAGAGGTGACTTTGCCGCCCGCCCTCAGATCAACCATCGACACGACTTTGATGTATCGCCAAGGCAAGGTTGATCTGTCGATCCTCGCAGAGCGTATTACGCAAGCAACTGGTATTCCCGTCAGAATTAAACCAGAGGCGTTTTTGCCCGCAGATCATTTTTTACCTCGCCTCAGCACAGCGACTGCTCAAACTCCAGATACGACAGCCAATGCGGCTCAGTTCCCAATGGGTCCAAGGCCCTTGCCAGAAGTCTTGGACATCTTGTCCAGGCGGTTAGGTGTGTTGTGGCGATATCACGATCGTGCGCTTGAGTTTTATCGAACAGAGACGCGTGTCTTCGATGTGCGTGCACTGACATTGTCATCACATGCAGACGCACGGCTCGGTCGAACCGCCAATAGCAAGACGGGTGGTTTTGATAACTCATCGCGCACGTCTTTGGTCGCTTCCGATCAGCATGTATTACTTGCGATCAAAGAGAGGCTTGAGCCCTTTCTGACTCGCGCTGCGATCATCGCTGCTCAACCGGGTGCGTCGACCTCCATTGTTGTGACGGATACGCCAGAAGTCCTTGGTGAGATTGCACGATATTTAGAAAGAGAAAATCGAATTCTGACTAGACGGGTCCGATTGATTTTCGAGGAAATTACCCTCGTGACACATCAGGATGCTGAGTTCGGTTTGGATTGGGACTCTCTTTGGGAGCACGGAAAAATTGCCGCATCGCTCTCAAGTACTTTAGCGGGCGCCCCGATTGCTGGTGCGACTGCAAAATTGGGCGTTCTGCCTTCGACCGCAATGCGAAGCCAGGCGGTACTCAGAGCGCTCTCTAAGTATGGAACGGTATTGCGTCACGTGACGATTCCCGTTTTGACATTAAATCGTCGACCCGTCACCCATGCAGTGAGAACGACTTTTTCTTATATCGATCAAGTCAAGTCGACGCAGGCTGCTGAGATGTCTCTTTCGTCGACGCGAGGCGGGGTGGGTTCAGTCACTGTCAGTCAAAAAGAGGAAACTGTCGGGGCATTTTTGACCCTCGTTCCTGATGCTCAAGAAAACGGACAAGTTTTACTTTCAGTGGCCTATGACAATACCGTCGCTCAGCCTTTGAAGTCTGTTGTGGTGGGTGACCCTGGCAGTCAGTTGCAAATTCAGCAAATCACGATTGATGGACATGGCACCGTTCAGCAAATAGCCCTTCAGACAGGACAACCAATGCTGATCTCTGGTTTTGACTCTACTCATAATGAGTCGGAACAGAACCGTTTGACCCCGGAGACCCCAATGCTGTTTGGAGGTGCCAATCGTGCCAAACAATCGCGAACTGCAACGTTGATTATGGTGACCGCACAGGTAGAAGAGGGCCTCTAAGCATGACAAACGATACTGAGTCGTGCCGAATGCCTGGCACAGTGGTGTGGAGTCATCCACAGCAAGTAGAGATTGTCTTTGGATTAGATTGGACGCCTCTTGTAGGGGGGCTTCCAGCTAAGCTCGGACGAGGTCGGGCGCGCTCACTTAAAGCCACCCATTATTTGGTGGCAGGTTCACTGGCAGCCGTTGTTGGGTGTGGGATCATTCACAAAAGAGCAAAGAATGTTGGTGCTCAAATAGAGCGTTCGAAACCTTTTCATTCGGCCGCAGCAATCTTTGCTTTGACACATCAAGAGGGTGTTGTCGCTGCGGTGAGTTTGATGCCAAGCAAAGGATACTGGCTCGTTGCAGTCAATTCAGGGTTGGTCTTGGCACAAACTGATCGTTGGTATGCGTGTTTAGCTGATGTAGAGGATGCGCTCAGCGTTCTGACTGCACGCTTTCCAAACATACAAATTTTAAGATCGCCGGAGCTCAATCAAGACAATTTACCGGACTGGCTTTCAGGAGGTATAAATTTACACTCTCGCCTTCAAAAGGTCTCGGGTACTAGACACTTCAGCATTCCAGCGGCCTGCATGGCCGTGCTGATAGGGGGCCTTTTTTTGGCAATTGGAGGTGGAGGATCTGAGCCGACCCCACCCCCTCCGGAAGAGAATGGCGACGCTTTGTGGCAGCAAGTGTATGACGCCTTTGCATTGATGCACCCCATCCATCAGCCAGAACAGTTATTTCGCGTCATCCAAGCCTGGAATCAGGCACCACTCACCCCCGGTGGGTGGAAACTCAAACAGATTATGTGTGAACCTCTGCGCATGGATTGGCATTGCGCCGCGCGTTATCAGCGCGTCAAAAGGCTTGCCTTGAGCGAGCATTTAGACGCAGCGAAACCAGCGGGTTGGGAAGCAGAGTTTACGGATCTTGAACATGGAGTGTTGCGTTGGAATGTGCTGAGCGCAGCAAGTGACTTCAAGCCTGTTGCAGCTTCTATGCCCTTAAAAAAATGGCTGAGTTATTTGCAAGGTGTGGCGCCGGTCTTTGATTCTATCCAAATTGGAACAGGATCACTCATCAATATGGCTGGACCGATCAGCAGCCAAGGAGCGCCTTTAGCGCGTCCTGCTCACTTAAAACCGTTGATACGTAGACACATTGCGATCAAAGGTCCTTTGCGTTCAATGTCCGCACTTAAAGGACTGACAGTCCCCATTCGTTGGCGCGGATTGCAACTTGAGTTAGGTGAACCAGTTGGACAGGGAATTAGTCGCAGTGAGTTAACGATGAGTTTGACGGGAGAGGTATTTGAAACAAATGAATAAATGACACACTGCATCCTTACTGAGCGTGGCATTACTCGCTGCTCAAGGATTGCTCCCCATATGTGCTCAGTCACAGGAGCCCAATATCGTGGAGGAGTTGCTCCAACTCGACACACAGGCTGCGTTATTGGCAGCACGTAAAAAAATCGTGGGCCCCATGTTAGCGCCTGGGCCGGTCATAGCGCATTCAACAGAGAATGTCCTCCTCGCCATTTATGGCGTGGGTCGGTCATTAAGCGCAGAGGTACTGATTGATGCCGAACCTCACGTGTTCAAAAACAAACACACTCAGGCGATCTCTGGACGTTCTACCTCTTACACATTAGACCGAATTACTCCACCGTGTATTTACCTTAAAAAGCACGAAAATCCAGAAACTCTTTGTTTAGGGCAGATTCTTCCATGAGCGGGTTATTCGCGCGCACGATGGAGAGGATGCCATCAGAAATAAGAACGCAAGGCGAGCTGGATCAAATGGCTCCTCCGCTGATGCGAACCCTGAGCAAAGACTTGGAGGTTCTTAGTCTCGTTGCCCGTATGTGCCCTGTTTTGTTTACGGATGGGACTGCAGGCGTATTTGTCTTGGGCGAGTTTTATCATGACGATCAGACTGCAGCCCTCTTGCAACTATTGAAAAAACGAAATTACCGTCTTCATCCAACGCCCCTGTTTATATTGTCTCCCGCATTGTTGATCGCAGTGACAAAAACCGTGCGAACCTCTTTATTAGGGACGACTCCATCCTCAGATCCAGCGGCTAATGGAGGCGCACTTGCTCAAGCATTGAATTCGATTATTGTTTGGGCGCTTCGTCATCGTGCGAGTGACGTTCACTTCAATGTCAAACGGATGCAGAGCGACTCGCCCGTGATGTTTACGATAGACGGGAGATATGTATGCCCCGATCGCTTTGCTCATATCCCAACCGCGACAATGCTTGCGATGCTGGCCGTGACATGGATGGATGTGGAGGGAGGGAACGGTGCGGTTTTTGACCCAACGGTGGAGCAACAGGGGCGTGTGACGCGTGAATTAGATGGGCAGAGGATTTGCTTGCGATGGGCGTCGCTCGCAACCGACCAAGGATGTTCGGTGTGTTTGCGTTTGTTGGTGCTTGATTCAACTGATTTGACGCCTGAACTATCAGACTTGGGCTATTTAACGTCTCAGATTACTGCTTTGCGCAGGGCGAGTTTGACGCAGGGGGGCGCAATCGTCTTAGCTGGAACAGTAGGCTCGGGCAAATCCACCACGCTTGCAACACTCATGCGAGAGATTCCATCATATCGAAAAATCATTACTCTCGAAGATCCAGCCGAGTATTTCATTCCAAATGCTTTACAAAATACCGTCTCTAGATCTTTGGAAGAAAACGAATTAAGTGTGTTCGATAATAAGCTCAAGGCATTCAAACGTTCTGCCATGAATGATTTGTTGATTGGCGAAATTAGAGATATGGCGGGCGGTCGTGCCTTTGCAGATTTGGCTGGCTCAGGGGTCAGTCTTTACACAACGGTTCACTCGGGCTCTGCACTCTGGGTGCCTGAGCGTTTGTCCTCAAGCTTTATTGGCGTGCCAAGAGACTTGTTGGCAACACCAGGGATTTTAAAGTTATTGGTGTTTCAGTGTCTTTTACCTGTGCTTTGTCAGGGGTGTGCACAAACATATGAACAGGTCGCTTCAAGCGCTCGGTGGCATTGCGCACTCTCTCAACAGCGTTCTGCGTATTGGTATGAGTCATGGGTTGCCTCACTGGAAGAGCAAGCCGAACTACCCAGATCCCGGTTGAGGTTTCGCTCTGAGCGTGGTTGCCCGGAGTGTGCGAATGGCTTGACAGCTTTGATTGGCACTTCGGGTCGCACAGTAGCGGCCGAGATGATTGCACCCTCCGAGGAACCTGATTTTTTAAGAGACTTAAAAGCAAACGACGGGCTTCGCATGCACCGTTGGTTTGAACAGCGTCAGCGCAGTGCTCTGTTCGATGCTGATATGACCGGGAAAAGTGCTCAGCAATGCGCGCTGTACAAGGTCTGGAATGGTCTTGTTGATCCTAGAACTGTCGAACAGGTATTCGGTGTGCAGAGTCTTGCCATGAGGCCCGCTTTTGTTCCAATTTAAACGCATGCGTGGATTGCGACTGATTGAATTGCAGGCTCTCTGGTTTAAATCTTGGGTGCTATTTGCTGCGATTTCGTTTCGGACTCAGCGTGCTGATTACTACGAGTACTTGGCGGATGTCATGGACTCAACGGCTGGAACGAAAACGCTTCAAAATATTTTTTATGATGATGCATCCAGATATACCGCCTCAAGTCCACGCGGAGCGTTGTCACGCGTTTGGCTCGAAAGATTTCCCCAGACAGGAGGAGATTTATTTTCTACCTGGAGTGGCACTCTACCGCTTGAGGACCTCCTTGCCATTCAGTCCGCACAGTATTCTGGATCTCAAGCGCTGACAAAAACCTTCAGGCAGCTTGCTGGGGTCGTCAGGTTAATTGACGGAGCGCACAGTTTGTTGTTGACAACAGCATTTGCTGGACTGGCGGGATTATTGGTTGCGCTTGCTTCAGTATTGTCGATTCCTTTTTTTTCGGCAAAGCATCTTCAAAAGGTTTTTGCAGCAGTGCCCGCCGAGTATTTTGCCGGATGGACAAAAAGCCTGTTTGCGACGGCAGACTTTTTGAAATCAGCCTGGCCTGTTGTGACGGTTGGTTTGCTCTTTTGCGCACTCACTGTGCTTTGGTCGTTCGCATCTTGGACCGGATCGTTGCGTGATGTTGCAGACAAGTTTAGTCCCTGGGCCTTTTATCGGCGCGTGCAAACCGTCAGGTTTGTGTCATTGCTCGCAGTGACGCTTACCCCAGGAGGGAGCCAAGGAACTCGCTTACGTGATGCCATTGCATTACAGATGCAGGGAGCGACTCCATGGTTTTCAGGACACCTGCACACCATGGTGACCCGATTGGATTTGGGCGCTCATGCCACGGATGCGCTGGACACTGGATTGATTGATTCAGAGATCTGGTGGTATTTCACGGACTTGATTCAAACCCTTGGGCTAGATGAGGCGTTGCATCGTGCGCGTCTCAGAACGGAGCGTTACGCACTTAAGCGTATCCGGACGCAGGCGGTGTACTTGCGTTGGGGCGCATTACTCCTGTCACTGATGATTGTTTTAGGCGTTGCTTTTTGGCATGCGCAGGTATTCGAAGAACTTAGGCAAGGGTTAAGCCTGTATTCCTCCCGTTAATCATCCCTTTTTCAAGGATTTGTTCACAATGTTTTTAGCCCTCTCTTTTTTTAACACTCAGAGATTTTCCTCAGAGCGCAATGTGTTTTTGTGTGGAAATTTTGCGCGATCCCTTCACCGACAGCGTGGATTTTCTTTGATTGAAATCTCGATTGTGACCACCATCATGATGTTGCTTGCAATTGTTGGAATACCTGCCATTCAGGGCTATGTTGTCGAAAGTAAAGTGCCTCGGGTCGCAGAGGAATTGCAGCGCTTTGTTGCGCGCCTCAAGGTGACGACACATGGTTTCGGTGCAAGTCCTTATGCAAGCGTTGATACCCGGGTCTTGGCAAACTCTTTGCGAGGTTCAAGTGTGGTGGCAGTTTCTGGTGAAGGGGCGGGAGCTGACGTTGCGCACGGTCTTGGCGGTCCAGGCGTCTCTGGCCGTGGCGTAGTGCGGATTGCGCCATACGCACTGTCTGGCGCACCTTTCGGTTCTGCTTTTTTGCTCACGTTAAATGATGTGAATCATGCGGCATGCCCGGGGCTTGCCTCGATTTTGCAACGCATCGCAGACGTTGTCAGAATTTCAGGTGCAGCAGGGCCAGTGACGGTTAAAGATAGCTTGCACCAACCCGTTGCTGCGTACAACCCTCTATTGGCCGACGCTCAGTGCCTGAACGGAGATCGTAACGTGTTTGAATTTGTCATTCGCTGATGAGGCAATTGCAGCGTGGTTTTTCATTGTTTGAATTGATTGTTGTCATTGCAGTAACTTCTTTGATCGGCGTGTGGTCTGCATCGACATGGGTCAATCAGACTGAGGATGTGGCCTCCGCGGCCTTGGGGCGGTGGTTAGTGACAGTCAAGGCTTCTGTTGACCAAATGTTAGTGCGTCAGGCGGACGGGTTGACTGGCTTGTCAGCTTCTGTGTCATCCTCGACAGATTATCAGGACATTTGGCGTCCAACGCTTGCTGAGTTGGTTCGTGCGGGGCATTTGCCCTCGGGGTTTGCATTGCGTGCACCATTGGAATATGACGTGACTATTCGAGTGCTTAAACCCACTGGGTTGTGTTTAACCCTAGGTTGCAAACTCGAGGCGCTGACAGTGGCCATTCCGCAGGCTTCACAAGGTAATCGGGCGGGAAATCTGACGCGACTGGGGAAATTATTGGCCTCATTTGATGGGCGTGGCGCGATTGTGTCGCAATTGTCTCCAAAGCGCGTGCGCGGTCCAAACATTGATCTGCCTAATCCGCCCGCGATGGATTTACCGACTCTGCCTGTGGGTTCAATTGTTCTATCCAGTTTTTATGACTCAAGCGCCCAGGCCAGTTTTTTGAGGCAAGGCGAGAAACGCGACGTTCGCTTGGCCGCCAACATGAGTCTTGCGGGCAGTTTAATGGCGGAGGCAGGGATGTCCACCGGTGGGGAAATTCGCGCGATTGGGCAAATATCCTCAAATGCAGGCATTTTTGCGACAGGTCGAATCAGCAGCGCAGGACACTTGCAAACGTCTGCGGTTGAAGCTCAGGGCGCACCCTGCGACGCGCCTGGGCTATTGGCGCAGTCAAGTTCAGGTGGGCTTTTAGTGTGTCAGGCTGGTGTGTGGAAAAGTAGTGCCAAAAGTGGAGGGGGCTTCTATATTGAACGAGTAGGTTTTGGGTGCAATGTGCGTGACGAGGTGACGATTGATCGCCGTAACCCGATGACAGGCGACTGTAGTTGTCCGCCTGGCTACCGTGCACAACTGGTATCGTTTTGGACCTACCCGCGCCACTCTTACAACGATTTCTATACTTATATTTGCCTGAACTCAGACGGATAGGGTGGGCTGGACTTCAGCCCGTATAATCGAAAACTAGCCTGAGAGGGGGGCTCTTGCTTACCCCGCTCGTCTTTTTCTCTTATTTGATGCCGCACGATGAAAACGACCGAAATTCGCCAGAAATTCTTGCAATTCTTCCAGTCCAAGGGGCATACGATTGTGCCTTCGTCTTCATTGGTGCCGGGAAATGATCCGACCCTGTTGTTTACCAACTCAGGGATGGTGCAATTCAAGGACGTGTTCACGGGCAAAGACTCCCGCCCATTCAAGCGTGCAACTTCCTCGCAGCGCAGTGTTCGCGCAGGTGGCAAGCATAACGATTTGGAAAACGTGGGTTACACAGCACGTCACCATACATTTTTTGAAATGCTGGGCAATTTCAGTTTTGGTGACTATTTCAAGCGCGATGCGATCGCTTTTGCTTGGGAAATGTTGACGGGTGTGTATGGACTGCCTAAGGAAAAACTTTGGGTGACGGTCTACCAAGAGGACGACGAAGCCTACGGTATCTGGGAAAAGGAAATTGGCGTGCCCCCTGAGCGGATTATCCGTATCGGTGACAACAAAGGTGCACGTTACGCCTCGGATAACTTTTGGCAGATGGCGGATACGGGCCCTTGCGGTCCGTGCACGGAAATTTT
This sequence comes from Zwartia sp., assembly GCF_049655405.1. Taxonomy (GTDB): domain Bacteria; phylum Pseudomonadota; class Gammaproteobacteria; order Burkholderiales; family Burkholderiaceae_B; genus Zwartia. The sequence continues at coordinate 490,578 of NZ_JBASJR010000013.1, read as the reverse complement.
CTTCGATCACGGCGCAGATATTTGGGGTGGGCCTCCAGGTTCGCCTGAAGAGGACGGTGATCGTTATATTGAGATTTGGAACTTGGTGTTCATGCAGTTTGAGCGGGATGCGGCTGGCAATATGACACCGTTACCCAAGCCATGCGTAGATACTGGGATGGGGCTTGAGCGCATCGCTGCTGTATTGCAGCATGTACATTCCAATTATGAGATTGATTTGTTTGTGGCGCTCATTGCCGCCGCAGCACGCGAGACGGGTTGCCAAGACCTCTCAAACAACTCCCTCAAGGTCATTGCAGACCATATCCGTGCGTGTTGTTTCCTTGTCGTGGATGGAGTGATTCCGAGCAACGAGGGTAGAGGTTACGTGCTGCGTCGCATTGTTCGCAGAGCATTGCGCCACGGCTACAAATTAGGTCAAACCAAGCCATTTTTCTATCGGATGGTGCCTGACCTTGTCCAGCAAATGGGTGAGGCTTATCCTGAACTGGCCAAGAACGCAGCGCGTGTTGAGCAGGTACTCCGTCAAGAAGAAGAGCGCTTTGGTGAAACGCTTGAGCACGGCATGAAGATCTTGGATGCAGCGCTCACAGCCTTGCCAGCGGCCTCAAAAGGTCAAGCGCAGGTCTTGGACGGCAACACATTGTTTACGTTGTATGACACTTACGGATTCCCTGTTGACTTAACAGCGGATATTTGTCGCGAGCGTGGTGTTGATGTGGACCAAGCTGGGTTTGATGTCGCGATGGATCGGCAGCGGGATCAAGCCCGTGCAGCGGGTAAGTTCAAAATGGCGGAGGGGTTGTCCTACTCAGGCGCCCAGACTATTTTTGAAGGCTACGAGCATCTTCAGCGTTCAGGCAAGGTCTTGGCGCTGTATGTCGGTGGCGCTTCTGTGGTGTCTGTTGGGGCGGGCCAAGAGGCCATCGTTGTGCTCGACACGACACCTTTTTACGCTGAATCTGGTGGTCAGGTTGGGGACACTGGCAGCTTGTCTGGCCAAGCGTCAAGCTTTGCAGTCTTGGATACTCAAAAGATTCAGCCTGGGGTGTTTGGACACCATGGGCGGCTTGCCTCTGGCACCCTATCGGTGGGCGATGTTGTCACCGCGACGGTTGATGCGGAGCAGCGCGCACGTACTATTCGAAACCACTCCGCAACACATTTGATGCATAAGGCTTTGCGTGAGGTGTTGGGCGGACATGTTCAGCAGCGCGGCTCTCTGGTGGATGGGGATAAAACGCGCTTTGACTTTGCGCATGATGCGTCATTGACTGAAGACGAGATTGCGCGTGTCGAATCGATCGTGAATGCTGAGGTCCTAAAGAATCAGGCTGCTGTTGCCCAAACGATGTCTTATGACGATGCGGTGAAGGGCGGAGCAGTGGCTTTGTTTGGCGAGAAATACGGTGATAGCGTGCGCGTCTTGGATATCGGTTTTTCAAGAGAGCTGTGCGGTGGCACGCACGTGTCGCGAACGGGTGATATCGGCTTGTTCAAGGTGATCTCCGAGGGGGGTGTAGCTGCTGGAGTCCGACGTATCGAGGCGGTGACAGGATCGAATGCCTTGGCGTGGGTTCAAAATCTGAATGCCACTATTCAGCGTGCTGCGACAGCCTTGAAAACGCAGCCAGCAGAGTTGCCTGACAGGATCGTCTTGTTACAGGATCAGCTCAAGGCTGTTGAAAAAGATCTGGACCAGGCACGCGCCAAGCTCGCTTCCAATGCTGGCAATGCTTTGACAGACGCAGCGATTGAGATGCCTGCCGGCTTTAAGCTTTTGGTCACTGAAGTCAAAGGTGTGGATCCCAAGGACTTGCGATCAATGGTCGATCAGATTAAGGACCGACTTAAATCAGCGGTTGTGTTGCTTGCAGCGGCCTCGACTGATGGAAAAATCAGTTTGGTGGCGGGTGTGACGGCTGACTTGGCAGGCAAGATCAAAGCGGGCGATCTGGTTGGATTTGTCGCGGGTCAGATTGGTGGTAAAGGTGGCGGACGTCCGGATATGGCAATGGGTGGCGGCACCAATTTGAGCGCATTACCTGCGAGTCTGGCAAGCGTCAAACCTTGGATTGAAGCTAAATGAGTATGTCTGACCAGTTGAGCGATCAGCACGAAGCAACCCCTCCCGCGTTTAAAGAAACCGTAGACGCCACCGGGCTTGCCTGCCCACTACCAATTTTGCGTGCCAAAAAAGCGTTGGCTACGCTTGTTGCAGGTGAGGTGCTTCGTGTCATCACGACTGACCGAGGCGCGGTGCGAGATTTTCAGGCTTTTTGCAAACAAACGGGTAATGCACTGTTGGCACAGGTCGACGAAGTCGACCACGTCACGCATTATTTGGAGCGCCGGTTGAAATAAACAGTGTTGTTCTGCTGTTTAGTGCTATACTCATGGACTTTATTGAACATTTTCAAGGGATTACGTATGGTTGTGATTCGCCTGGCCCGTGGCGGCTCCAAGAAGCGTCCTTTTTATAACCTCGTTGCGACCGATTCCCGTGATCGCCGTGATGGTCGTTTTATCGAGCGCGTTGGTTTTTACAACCCAGTTGCAAATGCAAACGAAGAGCGTCTTCGCATTGCACTTGACCGCGTCCAGTACTGGACCGGAGTGGGTGCACAGTTGTCTCCAGCCGTTGCTCGTCTGGTCAAAGACTTCTCTGCAAAAGTCGCAACAGCGGCTTAATCAAGACGTTTGACTGACTCCGGGTCACAGCCATGGCTGACATAGGCGCGCAACTAGCGCCAGACGATCTAGTTGAACTAGGTCGTATCGTGTCAGCCTACGGTGTGCGGGGTTGGGTCAAAATACAGCCGCATTCAGCACAAGGCTTAGTCTTGCGTGCTGCGCCTGTCTGGTGGTTAGCACCACCTGTTCCGCCTGCTTCACATGCTTCACCCAACTCTGGGCTCGATGCTACAGCTCGTTCACCAAAACTTCGTTCTCATGCCGTCAAGCAAGTCCGCCCTCAAGGGTCGACTGTTGTGGCTGACCTCGAGCATGTGGGTGATCGAGATTTAGCTGAGTCGATGCGCGGCTACACAGTTTATGTGTCTCGACAATATTTCCCCAAAGCACAGGCAGACGAGTTTTATTGGGTCGACCTTGTCAATTGCTATGTGTATAGCGATGCGCGATTGGTAGGAATAGTCGCCGAGGTGGTTGATAACGGTGCACATGCCATTTTGCGTGTGATTCGCCTGACGATTGATGGGGATCAAACGCCATCAGAAGGTCATTCGCCTGAGCCAGTCCTTGATGTGAAAGGTCGTCCCGAAGAGGTTTTGGTTCCTTTTGTTGCCGCGCATGTTCAACATGTTGATATCGTGGCGCGACGGATTGAAACTGACTGGCCTCTCGATCTCTAGGTTTTTGTGATGCGCATTGACGTCATCACTTTGTTTCCAGATGCATTGGGCGTTGTCCGTGATTCTGGCGTGACGGGTCGGGCACATCATCAAGGCATTTGGTCACTTCACGCGTGGAATCCCCGTGATTTTACGCATGATGCGCATCGGACCGTCGACGATCGGCCATATGGCGGTGGACCCGGCATGGTGATGATGGCAGAGCCTCTCAAGCAAACTTTGCTCGCCATTGAGGCGGACCGTCAGCATCCAGCACCTGTCATTCTGTTGTCACCAGTTGGTAAACGTTTTGGTCAGTCAGATGCTGCTCGTCTTGCAAGCTCTGCGGGTGCGATTTTTGTGTGTGGTCGCTACGAAGGCGTTGATCAGCGTTTCATCGACGAATGCGTGGATGAGCAATGGTCACTTGGTGATTTTGTATTATCTGGCGGTGAGATTGCTGCATTGGCGATGATTGATGCAGCTGTGCGTCTCATGCCTGGCGCCTTAAATCATGGCGACTCTTCATTGCAGGACTCATTTCAAGATTCTATTTCAGGTCTTTTAGACAGCCCTCATTACACTCGTCCTGAGGTTTGTTGGGATCAGCCTGTGCCAGCCGTTTTACTATCAGGCAATCACGCAAATATTGCGCGTTGGCGACGGGAGCGATCACTTGAGCTGACCGCTAACAATCGTCCCGATCTACTGGAACACGCCAGGAAGCAGGGCTTACTGACCAAGAATGATGAAAAATTCTTGGCCAGTTTAAAAAAATAACAACACCAAACTGATCACGTATTATTTAAAATTCAATTGACTTACTTCAGTTTTGCGCGCTGCGCTTTAACCTGAATCAGTGTTTCTCCAAATTGAACAACACGTTGCTGCTCTTGTTCGACAACAGCAGCAGGTGCACGCGCAACAAAGGACTCATTCGTGAGTTTGGCTTGCGCTTTATTGATCTCACCTTCGAGTCTGGCAATCTCTTTGTCTAAACGTACTTTTTCAGCGGCCACATCAATCTCGACCTTGAGCATCAGACGTGTTTGACCTAGCGCTTGAACAGGGGCCCCGTCATCAGGCAAGGTCGTGACAACGTCAACACCTGACAGTTTGGCAAGTGCGGCAAGATAGGCTGCGTGCTGATGCAGCATTTCTTGTGGGCCTTCGGCGATGAGAGGAACGCGAGTGGCGGGTGCTAAGTTCATTTCGCTACGTAACGCGCGCACAGCTTCGATTTGACTCTTGAGCAGATCTACCTGGGCACATGCCTGCGTATCAATCGCATCCAGATTGGCTTGGGGAAATGGCTGTATAGAGATGCTTGATTGTGCATCTATCGATCTCTTGCCGGCGACAACGGAGACTTTTTGCCAGAGCTCTTCTGTAATGAATGGCATGATCGGGTGCATCAGTCTGAGGATGGCCTCGAGCACGCGGATCAGAGTGCGTCTTGTGGCGCGTTGTTGCTCAGGTGTGCCTTGTTGGATCTGTACTTTAGATAACTCCAGATACCAGTCGCAGTACTCATCCCAGACAAAGTGATAGAGCGCATTGGCGATGTTATCGAAGCGATAGTCGGCAAAGCCCTTGGCAACATCCAGTTCAAGTTGCTGTAGTTTACTGATGATCCATTTGTCCACGAAACTTTGAGCGCTTGCGTCAACCTCGGTCATGTCTTGACCCTCGGTATTCATCAACACAAAGCGAGTGGCATTCCAGAGTTTGTTACAAAAGTTTCTGTAGCCCTCACAGCGTTTGAGATCAAAATTAATGTTTCGTCCCAGAGTCGCGTAAGCAGACATCGTAAAGCGAAGCGCATCAGTCCCGAAAGCTGGAATACCTTCAGGAAATTGACGGCGAGTCGCCTTTTCAATCGCACCGGCCTGCTTGGGATTCATCAAGCCAAAGGTTCGTTTTTTGACTAAGGTTTCGAGGTCAACACCATCGATCAGGTCAACGGGATCAAGCGTATTGCCTTTTGATTTACTCATTTTCTGGCCTTCCGCATCCCGGATCAGGCCATGCACGTACACGTGTTTAAACGGCACTTGGCCGGTCAGGTGCGTGGTCATCATGACCATGCGAGCTACCCAGAAAAAGATAATGTCAAAACCCGTCACTAAGACGCTTGAGGGGAGATAACGCTCGTAGTCTGGCGTTTTTTCTGGCCAGCCCATGGTGGTGAAGGGCACCAGCGCAGAGGAGAACCACGTATCCAGTACATCTGGATCTCGAGTGAGTGGACCTTGAACGCCCGCTGCTTGCGCTTGCTGGACCGCATCGCTCTCATCGTGTGCGACAAAGACTTGACCGTCTGGGGCATACCAGGCAGGAATCTGGTGACCCCACCAAAGCTGTCTGGAGATACACCAGTCTTGGATGTTTTCGAGCCATTGGTTATATGTCGTGGTCCAATTGCTGGGGAAAAACTCGACATCCTTGTTTGCCACGACTTCGAGCGCGACTTCGGTAATGCTTTTGCCTGGATGCAGCGTATCAGCGGGGGCGGGCTTGCTCATCGCGACAAACCATTGGTCTGTCAGCATGGGTTCAAGCACCTCACCTGTGCGATCGCCACGGGGTTGCATCATTTTGTGTGCATCGACTTTAACCAAGAAGCCTTGCGCCTCCAGTTCAGCAACAACGGCCTTGCGTGCTTCGTAACGATCTAAACCATGAAACTGCGCTGGACCTTGGTCGTTGATTTTTGCATCAAGCGTAAAGATCACGATTAATGGCAAATTGTGTCGCATGGCGCATGCGTAGTCATTAAAGTCATGCGCACCGGTGATTTTGACGCAACCTGTTCCAAAGGCTTGATCCACAAAGTCATCTGCAATGATCGGTATCTGACGGTTGCAAAGCGGAAGATCCACTAATTTCCCAACAAGATGCTGGTAGCGTGGGTCTTCGGGGTGGACGCATAGCGCGCCGTCAGCAAGCATCGTCTCGGGGCGCGTGGTTGCGATCGTCATGCCGCGGAGCGTTTCTTGAGTGCCATCCTCGTGGGTGATAGTTTGTGGACCGTCCACGAAGGGATAAAGAATATGCCAGAGATGACCATCGGTTTCTACGGATTGCACTTCGAGGTCTGAAACGGCCGTGAGCAGTTTAGGATCCCAGTTGACCAAACGTTTGCCGCGATAGATGAGACCTTGCTTGTAAAGTCGAACAAAGGTTTCAACGACACCTGCCGACATTTGCTTGTCCATGGTGAAGTATTCGCGCGGCCAATCTGCGGAGGCGCCCAAGCGACGCACTTGGCTGGTGATCGTGTTGCCGGAGAGCTCTTTCCATTCCCAGACTTTTTCGATGAATTTTTCGCGACCAAGATCATGACGCGACGCTTTTTGAGCATCAAGTTGACGTTCGACAACGATTTGTGTGGCAATTCCTGCGTGATCGGTACCTGGGACAAATACGGTGTCATGGCCGAGCATGCGGTGATAACGAACGAGCCCATCCATAATGGTCTGGTTAAAAGCATGCCCCATATGAAGGGTTCCCGTCACGTTCGGGGGAGGGAACTGAATGGCGTAGGGGATACCATCGCCAGGGCCGCCCTGTGTATGCTGGCCAGCGGCAAAATAACCCCGTTTTTCCCATTCTTGGTACCAGCGCGCCTCAAGCGTTGCAGGTTCAAAACTTTTGGAGAGTTCCCCGTCTAGAGTGGTATTAGGCTGATTCATTCAAATATCCGGATAAAGTTGGGTCGCAGGGCGTCGCCAGTTGGCGAATAACGCTCTATTTTAGGGTGTTGTGGCCAGATGTGCCGTGCTAGAATCATGGGCTAGGGTCAGCACAAGCAAAGTCCCTGTTTTTATTGAGATTTATTGGAGTTTTACATGTCAGTCGAACGTACTCTTTCCATTATTAAGCCTGATGCCGTCGCTAAAAATGTCGTCGGTCAGATTATTGCCCGCTTTGAAGGCGCAGGCCTGAAAGTCATCGCCGCACGCATGATGCATCTGTCGCGTGCTGATGCTGAGCGTTTCTACGCTGTTCACAGTGCTCGTCCATTTTTCAAAGACCTGGTTGATTTCATGATCTCCGGTCCTGTGTTTGTTCAAGCCCTCGAAGGCGAGAGCGCCATTCAGAAAAACCGTGACCTGATGGGCGCAACTGATCCCAAGAAAGCTGAAAAAGGCACGATCCGTGCTGATTTCGCAGACAGCATTGACGCCAACGCTGTTCATGGCTCTGATGCTCCTGAGACTGCTCAGGCTGAAATCGCTTTCTTTTTCCCTGAAATCAATATCCACAGCCGTTAATTTGGCTGTCTGACTCGTGGCACATTACGCATGCAACCTGAACCGATCAATCTGCTTGGGCTCGACGCTCCAGCACTGACTCAACTAGTGGGTCAGTGGGGGGGCAAGCCGTTTCGTGCCCGGCAATTGCAAAAGTGGGTGCACCAGCGTGGGACGAGTCAGTTCGACGACATGACAGATCTTGCGCGCGATTTTCGCGCGCAACTCTCTCAGTCTTGTGTGGTCCTTGCACCAAAGGTTTTAAGCCAACATCGCTCCTCGGATAGCACCAGAAAGTGGTTGTTCGATGTGGGGCAGGGTAACGCGATTGAGTCGGTGTTCATTCCCGAGGATGATCGTGGCACCCTTTGCATTTCAAGTCAGGCAGGCTGCAATGTCGCCTGCCGCTTTTGCTCGACAGGACATCAGGGATTTAATCGAAACCTGACGACTGCTGAAATCATCGGTCAGCTCTGGTGGGCCCGTCACGAGCTCATGCAAGACCTTGACTCTGCCCGCATTCAGTCCTCCGGCGCCGAGCATGCAACAGTTGTCACCAGCGATACGCGGCTCATTAGCAACGTGGTGATGATGGGAATGGGCGAACCCCTCTTAAACTATGAGCCGGTGCTCGGGGCTTTGCGCCTGATGCTCGACGATAACGCTTATGGTTTATCGCGGCGTCGAGTCACTGTATCGACTTCTGGGGTAGTGCCCATGATGGATCGGCTATCGCAGGATTGTCCTGTTGCACTTGCCGTTTCTTTGCATGCCCCCAACGACGCTTTGCGGGATGAGCTGGTACCTTTAAATAAAAAATACCCTCTCAAAGAGCTGCTTGCTGCATGCGAACGTTATCTTGAGTTTGCACCGAGGGATTTCATCACCTTTGAATATGTGATGCTAGATGGCGTCAATGACAGCGATGCGCACGCCAAACAGTTGATTGATATCGCGCGCCAAGTCAACTGCAAGCTCAATTTGATTCCTTTTAATCCATTTCCTGCTTCTGGTTTGCAACGCTCCTCTGCCGCCCGAATTAGAATATTTGCGCAGCACTTAATGGATGCCGGCATTGTGACGACTGTGCGCAAAACGCGCGGTGATGATATTGACGCAGCATGCGGCCAACTGGCCGGCGAAGTCAAAGACCGCACCAATCTGAGTGAAAAAATGGCCTCAAGAAAAATGATTCCGATCAAGGAGACGCGTGCATGAGCGAGCAGTTAGATCTGAGTAGTCCTTTGCGAACAGAGTCTGCACCCGCACCAACGGAGCTCATCACCTCGGCAGGCTCCTTGCGAGCCTTGCGTGTTTCCAAAGGCTTTTCAATCGAAGATGTCGCTGTACGACTCAAGTACGCCGCGCGCCATATCGAAGCCTTGGAGTCTGAGCGCTATGATAGTTTGCCCCAAGGTCTGGGACTTCGCAGTATGGTCAGAAGCTATTCAAAATTATTAGGGATCGACCCTAGATCTCTTGAGTCGGCTCTGCAATCACGCATTGGTAGCGTTGAGGGTGGCATTGCGAATCACACTTCGATTCGAACATTAGGTGCTCATCATGTTGAGCATGTGCCTCATTCCGGCCCTTGGGCATGGCTCGTCTTAATCCTGCTGGTCGTGCTGGCTGCGTTAAGCGTTGCGATTTGGCAAGGATTGGTGCCAGCGGCATGGGTGCCGGACTGGGTTGAGGCCTTGTTTCGATGAGTCAGATCTCTACATCCCCCTTCGCCTCAACAATTGATTCAGTGATCGGACCTCTCGCTCGGCACCGCACAAGACAGGTTGCTGTTGTTTGGGGAGATCAAAAAGTACTCATTGGTGGGAATGCACCCGTGGTGGTGCAGTCCATGACCAACACTGACACGGCTGATGCGATTGCTACGGCGATCCAAGTCAAAGAGTTGGCCCAAGCCGGCTCTGAGATTGTGCGGATTACGGTCAATACGCCTGAGGCAGCCCGTGAGGTGATCGCGATCCGTGAGCAGCTGGATCGCATGGGTATTTCAGTGCCGTTAGCCGGTGACTTTCACTATAACGGCCACAAATTGCTGACTCAGTTCCCGGACTGTGCTCAGGCTTTATCTAAATATCGCATCAATCCTGGCAACATGGGTGGCGGAAAAAAGCGTGATGATAACTTCGCTCAGATGATTGAAGTGGCGTGTCGCCATCAAAAGCCAGTTCGCATTGGTGTTAATTGGGGCAGTTTGGATCACGAACTGCTCGCGCGCATGATGGACGATAACGTCAAGCTTGCTCAGCCGCGCGATGGTAGGGCCGTCATGCGAGATGCCTTAGTGGTTTCTGCGATTAGTAATGCGGAACGCGCCCAAGAGCTTGGCTTGCCTGGTGATGCCATTATTCTTTCTTGCAAAGTCAGTCACGTACAGGATTTGATCGCTGTTTACCGTGATTTGGCTTCGCGCTGCGACTATCCTTTGCATCTCGGTCTCACTGAGGCTGGCATGGGAAGTAAAGGCATTGTCGCCTCAACAGCAGCGTTGAGTGTTTTGCTCCAAGAAGGCATTGGCGACACGATTCGGATTTCTCTGACGCCAGAGCCTGGTGGCGATCGTGCGCGCGAAGTCATCGTAGGGCAAGAGATTTTGCAAACGATGGGCTTACGGGCATTTACGCCCATGGTGATTGCATGCCCTGGCTGTGGTCGCACCAGCAGCACGGTGTTTCAAGAACTCGCAGACCGGATTCAGACATATCTGCGAGATCAAATGCCTGCATGGAAAAATCAATATCCCGGCGTGGAGTCAATGAATGTTGCGGTGATGGGTTGCGTGGTCAATGGCCCAGGTGAGAGCCGACATGCTGATATTGGAATTAGTTTGCCTGGCACGGGGGAGGTGCCTTCGGCTCCTGTTTTTGTCGATGGTGAGCGAACCGTTACCCTCAAAGGCGACTATATCGCCGAAGAGTTTCAAAAGATTGTTCAGGATTACGTCGCACGCCGCTACGGCGCACACGCGAGATAAATTTATTTATGACACAAGCATTTTCCAAGGTAACCGCGATTCGCGGGATGAACGATGCATTGCCCGGTAACGGTGCACGCTGGGAGCAGCTCGAGCAAGCCGTTCGCGTCTGGTTGGCTGATTACGGTTACCGCAATATGCGTACCCCTATTCTTGAGCACACACGATTGTTTACGCGCGGGATTGGCGAGGTGACCGATATCGTCGAAAAAGAAATGTATAGCTTTACTGACTCACTCAATGGTGAGTCTTTGACGATGCGCCCTGAGTTCACTGCTGGCATGGTTCGTGCAGCCATTGAACACAATTTGTTGTACGACCGTCCGCAACGTGTATATGCGATGGGGCCAGTGTTTAGGCATGAGCGTCCGCAGAGGGGGCGTTATCGTCAGTTTCATCAGATTGACGTTGAAGCCCTTGGTTTATCTGGTCCAGACATTGATGCTGAACTGATCGTGATGGTGGCGCGTCTCTGGAAGGCCTTGGGGATTACAGACGTGCATCTTGAGCTGAATTCCCTTGGACAGGGTGAGGAGCGGGCGGCACACCGAGCAGCGTTGATCGCGCATCTTGAACAGCATAAGGACGTGCTGGACGAGGACGGGCTAAGACGCATGTACACCAACCCGTTGCGTGTTCTAGACACCAAAAATCCTGCGATGCAGGCAATGGCCGACTCAGCACCCAAGTTGTTCGATTTTTTGGGTGAAGCTTCGCGCGCGCACTTTGCTGGCGTTTGCGAACGGCTGGATGACGCAGGCATCAGTTATCGAATCAACCCCAGAATGGTGAGAGGGTTGGACTATTACAATCTCACAGTATTTGAGTGGATAACCGATAAGCTGGGTGCTCAAGCAACGGTGTGTGGCGGTGGCCGCTATGATGGCTTGGTTGAGTTGCTGGGTGGCAAGCCTTCGCCGGCTGTGGGTTTTGCGATTGGTATGGAGCGGCTCATGGACTTGTGGGGGCAGTACCAGCCAGAGACGCCAAAGGCCGAATGTGCGGTGTATTTTGTCCATCAAGGGGAAAGTGCGCAGCGCCGCGCTGCGATGTTGGCGGAGGGCCTGCGGGATATGGGTATCTCTACCATTGTGCATGCAGGTTCGGGGAGTTTTAAATCGCAATTCAAGCGTGCGGACACAAGTGGTGCGCAGATTGCGGTTATTCTTGGGGACGATGAGCTCGCTTCTGGCGTAGCCTCGGTCAAAATGTTACGTGTTGAGCAGCCATCCGAGGCGCTCTCACAGCAACAAGTGCCGCTCGATCATTTAGTGTTGTTTTTGAAAGATAAGGTTAATTAGGCATGGCTTACGATCTCGACGAGCAAGAACAACTAGACCAGATTAAAGCCTGGTGGAACAAGTACGGCACTTTAGTGTTGACTGTATTAATTATCGCCACAGCCGTTGTCGGCGGCTGGAGAGCATGGCAATGGTACGAGGGGCATCAGTCTTCTCAGGCGCGCGGTTATTTCGAAGCACTTGAAGAGGCAGGGCGTTCACAGGGCGAGGAGTCGGTTGCTCGCATTAACGCCGCCATGAAAACCTTGCGTAGCGAATATGCCGCAACTGATTACGCCGCCCGTGGGGCCTTAGTGGCAGCCTCTGCATTGGCGGCTCGCAAAGACTTGTCAGGTGCGCGTGCTCAGCTCGAATGGCTTTCACAAACGAAGCATGCAGCGTTAGTACCTGTCTCCCGTTTGCGTTTAGCTGCCTTATTCCTTGATCAAAAAGAATACGAATTAGCGTTGGCTCAACTCAAGGACGCTCCACCGTCTTTTGAGGGATTGTTTGCGGACCGTCGTGGTGATGTCCTTGCTGCCCAAGGGAAACCCGCTGAGGCTAAAAAGGCTTGGAACGAAGCCATTGGAACGCTCGGCGCGACAAATCCATTGACACCAATTGTTAAGCTCAAGCTTGATGCGCTGGGAGGCTAAGGATGCGGAACACTATTTCAACAGGTCTGTTTCGGGTCACTGCAGTCCTTCTTGCGTCAGCAACCCTTGCGGGCTGCAGCTTATTCGGCGGCAGTGATGATCGATACAAACCGGCACCGTTAACAGCGGTTTTGCCTGAAGTTGCTGTGCAAAATGCTTGGAAGACGCAGGTCGGTAGCGGTTCAGGACTCGGTTTTGCGCCCTCTATTGTCAATGGTGCTGCTTATGCGGCAACTCCTGACGGCGCAGTCGTTAAAGTAGATCTCCAGACGGGCGGTATCGTTTGGAGAGCAATGGTAGACAAAAAGCTTTCAGCAGGCGCGGGGAGTGACGGCAAGGTGACTGCTGTTGTGACCCGTGAGGGGGCGGTTGTTGCATTGGATGAGTCTGGTCAGGTCAAGTGGCGTGCCCAAGCGACGAGTGACGTTTCAGTTCCCCCTGTGGTCGGCTACGGTGTCGTGGTGGTGCGCAGCGGCGACTATCGCGTTCAGGCATTCAATGCTGAAACGGGCGATCGTATTTGGAGTGTTCAGCGACCTGGCCCCGCACTCACGCTTCGGGCTGCTGCACGAATGGTCATGATTGAAGGTTTAGTCATCAGTGCCATTCCGGGCGGAAAGTTGATCGGCATTAACGCTGTCTCCGGTGATGTTCAATGGGAGGGTACTGTTGCCATCCCCAAAGGCTCCTCCGATCTTGAGCGAGTGATTGACGTTGTAGGTGCCCCTGTTGTTCTGGGTCAGCTGATGTGTGCGGTGTCTTACCAAGGACGAATTGTCTGTTTTGATATCGCCGCAGGTGGACGTCCTGCTTGGGCCAAGGACTTTTCTTCCTTGGTAGGCTTGGCTCTGGACACACTGCACGTTTACGCACCCAATCAGACTGATGTTGTGACGGCGTTAAATATTCAAAATGGTTCTGCTGTTTGGGCCCAAGAAGCCTTGAAAAACCGAAAACTCACTAGCCCGGCAGCCGTAGCTTCCACAGTTGCAGTTGGTGATTACGAAGGTTTCGTTCACTTTTTGGCACAAAAAGATGGGCATTTACTTGCCCGAGTTTCTGTTGGCGGTGGCGCTATTCGTTCGCCGCTATTGGCCACGCCGCAGGGCGTGCTTGTTCAAACGGGTGATGGTGCCCTAGTTATGTTGGCGTTGAAATAATTCGTGTCTGTTAAACCTGTCGTTGTTCTGGTGGGACGCCCTAATGTGGGCAAGTCCACACTTTTTAATCGCCTGACGCGTTCGCGCTCAGCCTTGGTTGCTGACTTTTCCGGTTTGACACGGGATCGGCACTACGGTGAGGGACGTGTCGGTGAGACCCCATTTATTGTTGTCGATACGGGCGGTTTTGAGCCAATCGCTAAAACGGGCATTTTGCACCAGATGGCCCGCCAGACTAAACAGGCTATCGCGGAAGCGGATGTGGTTATTTTCATGGTGGATGCACGCGCGGGTTTAAACGCGCATGATCATGATATTTCTCGCCTTCTTCGCAAACTTGGGCAGCGCGTTGTTTTGTGTGTCAACAAAGCAGAGGGGATGCCTCATGGAAGCGCGGTCGCAGAGTTTCATGAGCTGGGTTTAGGCTTGCCGGTTGCGATTTCAGCTGCGCATGGAGACGGTATCGCAGATCTGATTGAGCATGCGCTAGAGGGTTTAGGCGAGCCTGCTGTAGAAGCACCTGAGTTTGACGCAGATGACGCAGAGCCCTCAGCGGACGCACTGAAGGTCGAAGGCGAGGTGGCTGCGCCAGAACTCAAGCATCGCATCAAGCTCGCGATTGTTGGTCGTCCAAACGTTGGAAAATCTACGCTGATCAATACATTGTTGGGCGAAGAGCGCGTGATTGCGTTTGACATGCCAGGCACCACGCGTGATGCGATCGAAATCGAGTTTGATCGAGGGGGCAAGCAATACACCTTGATTGATACTGCTGGCTTGCGCAAGCGCGGTAAGGTCTTTGAGGCGATCGAAAAGTTTTCTGTGATTAAAACTTTACAGGCGATTGAGGCAAGTAACGTCGTTCTGTTGATGATCGATGCCCAGCATGAGGTGTCTGAACAGGATGCGCACATCGCTGGCTTTATTCTTGAAACGGGTCGCGCACTGGTTGTGGCGATTAACAAGTGGGATGGTCTGGATAGCGAACAGCGCGAAAGGATTCAGCGCGAATTTGACCGCAAGCTAAGGTTTCTCTCTTTTGCACGAGTGCATACGATTTCCGCGTTGCGCGGTCAGGGAATCAATACCGTCTTACGCTCCGTCAATGCAGCTCATGCTGCAGCATTTGCCAAATTGTCGACACCACGTTTGACGCGCGAGTTACAAGCGGCTGTTGAGCAACAACCCCCACCGCGCAAAGGTATTTTCAGACCCAAAATGCGCTACGCTCATCAAGGAGGACAAAATCCTCCTCTTATCATTGTGCATGGTAACGCCTTGGATGCTATCGCTGATCCTTATCGTCGATATTTGGAAAACAGGTTCCGCGAAGCCTTTGAGTTAGCCGGAACGCCTTTGCGCATTGAGTTTAAGTCGTCTTTCAACCCTTACGCCGATAATTGAGCTGTCATGAGTCGTTACTGGAATAGTTTGGTTGCCAAGCTTGATCCCTATGTTCCTGGGGAACAGCCTCGTATACAAAATCTGATCAAGCTCAACACCAATGAGCACCCTTATGGTCCCTCCCCAAAAGTGATCGAGGCTATTCAGGCTCATACAAACGACAGTTTGCGCTTGTACCCTGATCCCACCGCGCTTGAGCTTCGCCAAGCCATTGGAAAGCGATTTCATTTATCACCCGAACAAGTATTTGTGGGTAATGGCTCCGATGAGGTCCTTGCGCACGTGTTTCATGCGTTACTCAAACATGAGGCGCCTGTTTTATTTCCGGATATTACTTACAGTTTTTATCCAGTCTACTGTGGTTTGTACGAAATACAGTTCAAAACTGTGCCGCTGGATGATGACCTGAAAATTTGTGTGGACGATTATCTTCATCTCAAGGGCGATCGAAGGGTAGGCGGGATTATTTTCCCGAATCCCAATGCGCCGACGGGAGCTGCCCACTCTCTAGACGCCGTTGAGAAAATCATTGCAGCCAACCAAGATGTCGTGGTGGTGGTGGATGAGGCTTACGTAGATTTTGGTGCGCAAAGCGCAGTGAGTTTGATTAACAAGTACCCCAATTTGCTGGTGGTTCATACCTTGTCTAAGTCGCGCTCTTTAGCTGGCTTGCGCGTGGGATATGCCATGGGTCATGCAGACCTGATTCAGGGTTTGGATAGAGTTAAAAATAGTTTCAATTCGTACCCTCTGGATCGTCTGGCGCTTGCTGGAGCGACTGCGGCTATTGAAGATCAGTCTTATTTTGAACAAACACGTGATGCTGTCGTTCGTACGCGTGGTGTGATGACAAAAGGCTTGGAGCAGCTCGGTTTCCAAGTTCTGCCCTCAGCCGCTAATTTTATTTTTGCTAAACATCCCGCACGCGATGGTGCTGAGTTTGCCGCAGCATTACGTGAAAAAAATATTATCGTTCGTCACTTTAAAAAAGAACGCATTGATCAGTATTTACGCATCACTGTCGGTACAGATGATGATTGTTCAAAACTGCTGGAAGCATGCAAATTAATTTTGAGTTAATCAAACGTAATAGATCTTTTGGTAACTAAAAGTTTCAATTGCTAGCATCCCAAGGGAAAACCCTGTACAGTGTAATCATTGGCGCCGCATCGCAGCAAATCTTTCACGATGCGGAGTCGCCTACAACAATATATGGAGCCTGCCAATGAGCAATAAAGGGCAAACTTTGCAAGATCCTTTCTTGAATGCACTACGTAAAGAGCACATTCCTGTGTCAATTTACTTGGTCAACGGGATCAAATTACAAGGCCAGGTCGAGTCTTTCGATCAGTATGTCGTGTTGTTACGCAACACTGTCACGCAAATGGTTTATAAACACGCGATTTCCACGGTTGTGCCAGCACGCGCCGTGAGTCTACCTGTTGACGCTTCGACTGATGCCTCAGCTGAAGCAGAGGCTGAATAAGCAAGCTGGGATTAACGCATGCGTGCGTTAATCATCAGCGTAGATCTTGGTTCACCTGACCATGCGGCTCACGCCGAAGAGTTTGTGCTGTTGGCCAAAGGGGCAGGCGCCGAGTTAGTGGCAACACTGACTGCTAAGCGCCAGCGTCCTGACGCTGCTTATTTTATTGGGTCAGGCAAGGTCGAGGAGGGCGTTTTGCTCGCACAAGAGTGCGATGCGGAAGTTATCCTCTTTGATCAACCCCTTTCTCCTGCGCAGCAACGTAACCTCGAGCGTCAGTTCAACTTAAGAGTGGTCGATCGCGTTGCTCTCATTTTGGACATATTCGCTTTGCGTGCGAAAAGTCACGAGGGAAAGTTGCAGGTTGAGCTTGCACAGCTCCAGCACCTCGCGACGAGATTGACGCGTTTGTGGTCACACCTTGAGCGCCAACGCGGTGGGATTGGTATGCGGGGTCCGGGCGAGTCTCAACTTGAGATGGATCGCCGTATGATTGGCTCCAAGGTCAAGCTGCTCAAAGAAAGGCTGGAGCGTGCTCAGCGACAGCGTACGACGCAACGGCGCTCTCGCGCCCGCGGATCAATTCTCTCTGTGTCGCTGGTGGGTTACACCAATGCAGGAAAATCCACGCTGTTCAATGCGATGACCAGAGCAGATTCCTATGCGGCGGATCAGCTGTTTGCTACGTTGGACACGACGACTCGGCGATTATGGATTGAGGGTGCTGGTCAGATAACCCTTTCTGATACTGTGGGATTTATTCGTGATTTGCCTCACACCTTGATTGCTGCTTTTCGAGCAACGCTCGAAGAAGCCACGCAGGCGGATTTGCTACTTCATGTCGTGGATGCTGCGAGTCCTCAGCGTGACGAGCAGATTGCCGAGGTCAATAAGGTTTTAGTCGATATTGGTGCGGCAGATATTCCCTGTATTTTGGTCTACAACAAAACCGACTTGGCTGGACTGGAATCACGTGTAGAACTAGACGAACATGGTACGATTTGTCGAGTTTTTTTAAGTGCTCAAAAGCGCTCTGGTCTGAGCGGTTTGCGAGATGCAATCAGTCAGTTTGCTTCTACCTCGGAAAACAATGCGATTTCTTACGAAAATATTCAACCTGAATGATCCCGGTTGGGGTCGTGGTCAGGGCGGTGGTGGTAACGAACCCCCGCGTCGTCCTCCCCAAGGAAATGGTCCTCCTGATCTTGATCAGGTCTGGCGTGACGTGACTAGCCGGCTTTCCGGTTTGTTTGGCGGTAAACGCGGCGGTGGAAATAACGGCGGACCCTTAGGAAGTGGTGGACCCAGTCCTCGTCAATCCAAAATTGGCTTGGGCGTGATTGTCGCTGCGGCTTTAGCTTTGTGGCTAGCGAGCGGTTTTTTTATTGTCCAAGAAGGTCAGGTTGCGGTCATTACCCAGTTTGGTAAGTACAAGAGCACATCTCAAGCTGGTTTTCAATGGAGAATTCCTGCACCGATCCAGTCGCATGAAATGGTTAATTTGTCACAACTCCGTACCTTTGAGGTAGGTTTTCGTGGCAATGCGCGCAACCGAGTCTTGCCTGAGTCGCTTATGTTGACCGATGATGAAAATATTGTCGACGTTCAGTTTGTGGTTCAGTACAGACTTCGCGCCGATGGCGCACCAGACTATTTGTTCAAGACCAAGGATCCCGATGAGTCTGTTCGTCAAGTTTCACAGTCTGCGATGAGAGAGGTTGTGGGTACTCGCTCAATGGACTTTGTTCTGTACGAGGGCCGGACGGCCGTAGCAAGTGAGGTCCAAAAACAAATGCAGCAGATTTTGGATCGCTACCAGACTGGTATCCAATTGAGTAGCGTTGCAATCCAAAACGTTCAGCCTCCAGAGCCCGTCCAGGCAGCCTTTGATGATGCAGTCAAGGCTGGTCAAGATCTTGAGCGTCAAATTAACGAAGGTCAGGCGTATCGCAACCAAATCGTCCCATTAGCGGATGGTCAGTCTTCGCGAATGCTTGAACAAGCTGAAGGTTATCGTGCTCGTGTGGTAGGGGCTGCGGTGGGAGATACGGCTCGTTTCACCAGTGTGTTGGCCGAGTACCGCAAAGCGCCTGAAGTGATTAGAGAGCGTATGTATCTTGAGACCATGCAGCAGATGTTTGCAAATGCCAGCAAGATTCTGGTCGATACTGCCGGCTCAAACAACATGTTGTACTTGCCGTTAGACAAGATTACCCAGCAGGCAGCACAGGGAGCAATGCGCCCCAATCCATTGGCAAATACGCCGGTTCAGACGAATGCGCCTGCACCCTTAGCGCAGCCTGCGCCAGTCACGCGGCCGACTCCGGCTCCTACCAACACACTGACGCGCGATCGCGGCAGTCGATAACACAGAGGACACAATCATGAAAAGATTATTTCCCCTGTTGATCGCCTTGTTCATTGGCGCGGTGGTTCTTTCTTCCTCCGTGTTTATTGTGCGTGAGCGTGACTATGCGCTGGTTTTTGCGCTGGGTGAAGTCAAGAAGATCATCTCTGAGCCAGGGCTTTACTTCAAGCTCCCTCCGCCTTTCCAAAACGTTGTGACCTTGGACAAGCGATTGCTGACGATTGATCTTCAAGAAGCTGAGCGTGTGCAGACTTCAGAAAAGAAGAACCTGTTGATTGACTCGTTCGTCAAGTGGCGAATTGTTGATCCTAGGTTGTATTACGTGACATTCGGTGGCAATGAGCGCGCAGCCCGTGAACGCTTGCAGGCACAGATTCGCGATGCGCTCAATGCTTCCGTCAACGTACGTACGGTCAAGGATGTGGTATCCCTTGAACGCGATGTCATCATGACCGAAGTGCTCAACAACGTTGCGAAGCGTGCCGAGCCTCTTGGTGTCAAAATCGTCGACGTTCGCCTCAAACGTATCGAGTTTGCCCCTGAAATTTCCGAGTCCGTTTACCGACGGATGGAGTCTGAGCGTATCCGCGTGGCGAATCAACTTCGT
This sequence comes from Zwartia sp., assembly GCF_049655405.1. Taxonomy (GTDB): domain Bacteria; phylum Pseudomonadota; class Gammaproteobacteria; order Burkholderiales; family Burkholderiaceae_B; genus Zwartia. Next base: position 471,016 of record NZ_JBASJR010000013.1, on the reverse strand, counting down.
TCGGAAGGTGCAGCCAAGGGTGAGCGTATTCGAGCAGAAGCAGATCGTGAGCGTGAGCAGATTTTAGCTAAAGCGCAAGGTCGCGCAGAAGCGATCATGGGTGAAGGCGATGCTGAAGCTGCGGGTCTTTATGCCAAGGCGTATGGCGCTGATTTGCCTTTCTATAGCTTTTACAAGAGCTTAGAGGGTTATCGCGCTGCATTTGGTAAGTCCGGCGATGTGCTCGTGGTCGACCCAAGCTCTGAGTTCTTTAGGTTTCTTAAGAACTCTCAAGGCAAGAAGTAACAAGCTAAAAGGTCAATACTCACTCCTGTCTCTGGGAGAAAGGATTCCCTCTTCCAGAGACGTACGGTTTGTCGATAATCTGTATAATATGCTGTAAGCTTTAACGATTGTTCTGGCGGCTTGCCGGGCTTACGCCCCAAGCCGCTTTTTGTTTGGGTGTTTACTTTTTTCCTGACAATGAATCAGTCACTGTTTGTTCTTGTTGAACTTAACCCTTTGATATTTTCTCCGCGATCATGAAAGGCAATTGGTTGTTGCCAGAAAGTCTGGCAGATATGCTGCCAGCCGAGGCACGCCGCATCGAAGATTTACGTCGGCAACTACTCGACTTGTTCCGTACTTACGGATTTGAGTTGGTAGCGCCTCCTCTTGTCGAGTACATCGATTCGTTGCTTTCCGGCACAGGGAGCGACTTGAGTCTGCGTACTAGCAAGCTCGTAGATCAGTTGTCCGGTCGCACATTAGGTGTGCGTGCAGACATGACTCCTCAGGTCACGCGTATCGATGCACATTTACTCAACCGTCCTGGCGTGACACGTTTGTGTTACTGCGGTCCGGTGTTGCACGCGCGTCCAGCGGGTTTGTTGTCGAGCAGGGAGCTTCTTCAGATAGGTGCTGAGATTTTCGGCCATGCAGGTGTAGAGGCGGATTTAGAGATTATTCGGCTTGCGCTAGACAGTACACGTATGGCGGGTGTGAAAGCGGTTCGTCTTGACTTGTGTCATGCTGGCCTGGTGCGTAGTTTGCTTGATAGTGATCCAAATGCTCATGTCCGCGCTGACGAAATCATGGCGTTGCTGCGTGAAAAAGATTTGCCGGGTTTAAGTATGCTTGGGTCTGGTACGGAGCCTTTGCTGGCCTCGACGGTTAAGGCACTTTGCGCATTGCCACAGCTTTATGGCGATATTTCTGTGATACACCGGGCGCGCGCGCTGTTGCCTGATATTTCAGGCGTGACGCATTCGCTCGATACACTCGAGCAATTGTTGTCCTCTCTTGATGATGTGTCTGTGGGTGTCGATTTGGCTGATGTTGGTACGTATGGCTATCACACTGGCGTGACTTTCTCTGTTTACGCAGAGGGTTGGCATGATTCAATTGTGCAGGGTGGTCGATATGACGACGTCAGCAGAGCATTTGGCCGTGCTCGTCCTGCAACTGGTTTTAGTTTGGATTTGCGTAAGCTTGTAGCGGGATTGATGCCTGCTTTGCCTGCGCCGGCTATTCGTGCGCCCTCTGGTCAGGCGTTGTCGCTACGTCAAGCGATGCAGTCGCTTCGCCAGAGTGGCAACATTGTTGTTCAGGTATTTCCGGGCGAATTGGCCACACATGATGAGTTTGTCTTTGACCGTGAGTTAGTGCAGCGTGACGGTCAATGGGTAGTGCAGCAAGTTCTTTAGGCTTCGGCGTACTGCGTACCTTTTTGGTCAGCAGTGCGCTTGGAGAAATTTATTCTGATACTGATTGGTCTGATTATCCAATATGAGCAAGAACATCGTAGTGATCGGCACCCAGTGGGGTGACGAAGGCAAGGGCAAGATTGTTGACTGGCTTGCTGAGTCCGCTTCTGGCGTGGTGCGTTTTCAAGGTGGCCACAATGCGGGTCATACGCTCTGGGTCAATGGCAAAAAAACCATTTTGCGATTGATTCCTTCTGGCATCATGCACCCGAGCGTGACGTGCTACATCGGTAATGGTGTGGTGTTGTCGCCAGAGGCGTTGCTCAAAGAAATCTCTGAACTTGAGGCGGCAGGTTTAGATGTACGCTCGCGCCTCAAGATTTCGGAAGCTTGCCCTTTGATCCTGCCTTATCACGTGGCACTCGACCAAGCGCGTGAAGCGCGTCGCGGCGATGCCAAAATTGGCACGACTGGTCGAGGCATCGGACCGGCTTACGAGGATAAGGTTGCTCGACGTGCTTTACGTGTTCAGGACTTGTTTGATCCTGAAGGCTTCCGAGCCAAGGTCGATGAGGTGTTGGACCTCCACAATTTCGTGTTAACCAAATATCTTGGCGCGCAGGCTGTATCTGCTCAAGAGGTGGTTGATCAGGCGATGGCGCTTGCGCCTGCTGTAGCTCCGATGGTTGCTGACGTCAGTAGTTTGTTGTTCATGGCGCAACAGGCCGGACAGAATCTGCTTTTCGAAGGTGCGCAGGGTGCACTGTTAGACGTTGATCATGGTACTTACCCCTATGTGACCAGCAGCAATTGTGTGGCGGGTGCCGCAGCCGCTGGTGCCGGTGTGGGCCCACAAAGCTTGAATTATGTGCTGGGTATCACTAAGGCGTATGCGACGCGCGTGGGTTCTGGACCTTTTCCAACTGAGTTGATGGACGAGACAGGCTTGCGTCTCGCCACTGTTGGAAAGGAGTTTGGTTCCGTGACAGGGCGTCCGCGTCGTTGCGGTTGGTTTGACGGTGCGGCACTCAAACGTTCAGTACGCTTAAACGGTATTTCTGGCCTCTGTATTACTAAGCTAGATGTTCTCGATGGTTTGCCTGTCCTAAAAATGGCTGTTGGTTATGAGCTTGATGGTCAAGTTTGTGATGTGTTGCCTTATGGTGCAGCAGCTGTCGCACGTGCTAAACCAATCCTTGAAGAAATGCCTGGTTGGTCTGAGTCCACGGTGGGTGTCACGGACTTTGGCAAGCTCCCGGGTAATGCGCAGCGTTATCTTAAGCGTCTCTCTGAGGTTTGCGGTGTCCCGATTGATATGGTTTCGACGGGTCCTGATCGTAACGAAACGATTATGCTTCGCGATCCTTTTAAGTCCTAATGTCTCAGGCAGGGGCGACTCAGGATGTATGGGTGGATTGGGCAACCTACCATCAGTTAATCGAGCGCTTGATCGTCCTTGTTGATCAGTCGGGCTTGAAGTTTGATCAAATATTGTGTTTGGCCAGAGGAGGTCTGAGAGTGGGGGATGTTTTCTCCCGTGTGTTTGACCTTCCTCTTGCGATTTTGGCAACCAGTAGCTATCGTGAAAATGCGGGTCACACTCAGGGTGATTTAGAAATTGCCTCTTTTATTACGATGACCCAAGGAACGCTGAAGGGGCATGTTTTGCTCTTGGATGACTTGGTGGATAGCGGAAACACACTGAGCGGTGTCAGTCAGCATTTGTTACGAACCTATCCAAGTATTGAATCAGTCAAAACAGGTGTTATTTGGTACAAGACCTGTTCAAGCTTTAAGCCGGATTTTTTTGTAGAAAAATTGTCCTCTAATCCATGGATTCATCAGCCATTTGAGATTTACGACACTTTGTCTCCCCAAGATTTAGTCGAAAAAAGTGCTAAATTTCCAACGACGTAGCGTATTTATGCTATGATCTTAGGCTATCTAGTTGTTTAACTGCTTTATTTTTTTACGTCACGCATCCTATGCCTATCGTTCGTCTGAAAGAAAACGAGCCCTTCGAAGCCGCTCTGCGTCGCTTCAAGCGCACAATCGAAAAAACTGGTCTGTTGACAGAATTGCGCGCGCGCGAGTTTTATGAAAAGCCAACTGCTGAGCGTAAGCGCAAGCAAGCTGCTGCCGTCAAGCGCCATTACAAGCGCATTCGCAGTCAGCAATTGCCGCCACGCATGTACTAATCCCGCGGCGCAACCATTGCGCCGTTCACGTATGGTCTAAGCGTTGATCCCAGATTCCTTTATCCAGGATCTTCTAAGTCGAGTCGACGTTGCAGATGTCGTCGGTCGATACGTGCAGTTAAAGAAAGGGGGCATCAACCTGCTTGGGTTGTGTCCCTTTCATAACGAAAAATCTCCCTCTTTTACCGTCAGCCCCACCAAACAGTTCTATCACTGTTTTGGCTGTGGTGCGCATGGTAGTGCCATTACTTTTCTAATCGAGCATACGGGAGCGAGTTTCCCTGAAGCTGTTCGCACACTTGCCAGTGCAGTTGGCATGAGTGTGCCCGAAGAGAATCGTACACCGGGCCAAAAAGCCGCAAGTTCTAGGCGGCGTGAAGAGATATCACAGCATACTCAAGTGCTTGATCTTGCTCAAAAGCACTATATTTCTCAGCTACGCGACAGTCCTGCGGCCATTCGCTATTTGAAAGAGCGTGGGTTGACGGGGCTTGTGGCAAAAGAGTTTGGACTCGGCTGGTCAGGTGCAGATCGTCAGGCTTTATCAAAAGTTTTTCCTCGCTATGACGACCCCATTCTTGTCGAGTCTGGGTTGGTGATTGAGTCTGAAGATGGTCGTCGTTATGATCGCTTTCGGGAACGTGTGATGTTCCCGATTCGAAACGTTAAAGGCGAAATTGTTGGTTTTGGTGGGCGGATTATCGGCAAGGGGGAACCTAAATATTTAAACTCCCCTGAAACGCCCGTTTTTTCCAAAGGAAATGAGCTCTACGGTCTGTATGAGGCTCGAGGATCGATCAGGTCTGAGGGTTGCGTCATTGTGGTCGAGGGCTACATGGATGTAGTGGGTCTCGCGCAACTTGGCGTCCGAAATGCTGTGGCAACGCTTGGTACTGCGACAACGGCCACGCACATTCAAAAATTATTGCGCGCCAGTGACAAGATAATTTTTAGCTTCGACGGGGATGGGGCAGGTAGGCGTGCCGCTTGGAGGGCCTTGCAGGCCTCGCTTCCGCTCTTGCGCGATGATATTTCTATCCGGTTCCTTTTTTTGCCGACAGAGCATGATCCGGATAGCTATATCCGACAGTTTGGCGAAGAGGCTTTTAGGGCGTGTTTAGCCGAGTCTGACGCACTTTCTACTTTCTTTTTAAATGAGCTTGCGGCACGTCACTCTACTCAAGAGTTGGAGGGGCGCTCAGCGCTTGTCCACGAAGCGAAGCCGCTGTTGGCGCTCATTCCTGCGATCGCACTAAAGGTGCAGCTACAAAACGAGCTGGCTCGGTTGGTGCAATTTACGCCAGAGGAGCTTAACCAGTTGCTTGCTCAGGAGGCTCCTCACAAGATGGCCGGTTTACCTGAGCCTGGGCGCGCCGTCTCTGCAGGCCCATTGCAGGTGGATGATGGTAGTTTTGATCCAAGAGATGGGGCCGGAGTGCCTGAGTATTCTGGTTACAAAGGTCAGCAGGGACGACCATCGCGAAACGGTCGTTCGGGTGAGCAGGGTGGTGGCAATCGTTCGCGTGAAAACGCAAGGTCGGGAGTGAGTCGTTCAGGAAGTGCTGGAGGAATGACTGCCCGTCGCGCTGTGGCTCCCATGGCGCGTCGCTTGTTGCGCTTATTGATGACTCACCCGGAACTGGTCGATCAAATGGGTGAACAACAGATTGAAATATTGGCGCGTGGCCCCCACTTGGAGATGGTCAGAGATTTGATTGTTCTTATTCAAGCAACGGGTGCGCGTCATGTGGGTGCTTTGATTCAAGCGGCAGATCCGGGTGATGATCTTGGGGTTTTACTGGTATCTGTCGCGGAAGATCTGATGGCTCAAGAAGCGTTGCCCAACCCTCAGTCGGAGTGGGAGGATGCGGTACGACGCATTGAGTTAGAGGGTTTAAAGGCTGAACAACAGGTGTTGATTGGGCAAGGATTAAATAATTTGCACGCTCAGCAAAAATATAAGGAACTTTCTTTGAGCATCACCCGTCTAATGAGGATAATCGAAGGCAGTAAGTCAACCTAATTCGGTTAAAATCAATGGTTTACGCAGCTCAAGCGTGTGTTTGAATCAAGCACGGATTGGGCAGGCTCGTGCTTTATGCACTTCTAATACATAAGAGCGATCATGACTCAATCCCTTGGCAAGAAAAAAACGATGGCTGCTGCAAAGCCCCAACCCAAAGCAGCAACCAAACCCGTAGCCAAGTCTGCTAAACCAGTTGTTAAAGTAGCTTCAAAACCTGCTGCTAAGCAAAGTGCCAAGCCAATTGCAAAATCTGCAGCTAAACCATCTGCTAAGCCGACAGTAAAAGCTGCCGCCAAGCCTGCTGCCAAGCCAGCAACAAAAGCAACAGCCAAGCCTGCCAGCAAGGTTGCGGTCAAATCCGCAGTCAGTTCCAAACCAAACAAAGCAGCGGTCAAGTCCACAGCGACTCGGCCCGTTCCAACTCATTCCGCAGCAAAAACTGCAGTTCAATCGGTCAAGGATTCAATGAAGTCGGCTTCAAAAAGTAAACCCGCAGTCTCCGATAAAGCAAGCACTCCAAAAAGCGCAGCCAAGCCCGCTAAACCCGCTGAAAAAGCTGCGGCCAAGCCTGCGGCAAAGGTTGCTGCAAAGCCTCCAGTGAAGGCAGCAGCGAAAGTCGCTGAAAAAGCTGATAAGCAAACGCCTACAAAGGCTGCTGCAAAACCTACTGCCTCTAAGGCTGCGGCACCTGTCGCTAAGCCTGTGCCGGCTAAGGCTGCCCCTCCTGCACCCGTGTCATCCAAGGCGCCAGGTAAGGTTGATGTGTCAAAGCCTGCACCCGTTCTTGACGATGGTGAAGATCCTCCGAAAAAGGCAAGCGGTCGTCCCCCTGGTGGCACAGGCCGTCGTCCGGGTCGTCCTTCAAAAAACCCCGGCAATAATGATGTGGATTTTGGTGATTCTGGAGATGGCGAGCACGAAGCTGAGGTCGTACCTGATTTCAAGCCTGTCAAGCGTGGCAAACGCGGCAAGGGTGATGCCAAGGATCTGATTGCACGCGGCCCTGTGACGCCTGAGGAATACGAGGCACGTCGTAATCGTTTGAAATCTCTCATTAAGCTAGGTAAGGATCGTGGCTACCTGACTTATGGTGAGATTAACGACCATTTGCCTGATGATTTGGTGGATGCAGAGGCGATTGACGGCATCATCAGTACGTTTAGTGACATGGGCATTGCGGTGTATGACCAGGCTCCTGATGCTGAAACACTCTTGTTGGGCGAAAACGCCCCAGTTGCTACTTCTGACGATGACGTCGAGGATGAGGCTGAAGCCGCACTGACGACTGTTGATTCCGATTTTGGTCGCACAACTGATCCTGTGCGCATGTACATGCGTGAAATGGGTACGGTTGAGCTCTTGACGCGCGAGGGCGAAATTGAAATCGCCAAGCGCATCGAGGAGGGCCTCAAGCACATGGTGATGGCTATTTCGGCCTGCCCAACAACTGTCAATGAAATTCTCAATCACGTTCAGCGTGTGCGCGACGGTCAGGCACAAATCGATGAGGTCGTCGATGGTCTAGTGGATCCAGATGATGGCGCCGAGTACGCGGGTGCTGGCGTTTCTGACGAGGCAGATGAAGACGGTCCTGCAGGTGGCATGAGCAGCAAGCAGCTTGAAGATTTGCGCGTCAAAGGCCTCGCAAAATTTGAAATCGTAGGCGTCGAGTTTGCGAAAATGCGTGCGGCCTATGAGGCGGACGGTTATCGCTCCAATGCTTATATGACTGCGCAGGAGTCGATCCAGAACGAACTGATGGGGATTCGCTTCACTGCCAAAATGGTGGAGCGCCTTGCGGACACTTTACGTGCGCAAGTAGAAGAAGTCCGTAAAATTGAGCGTCAAGTTCTGCATACGTGTGTGGATCGTGCTGGTATGCCACGTACTCATTTCATCAAGGTATTTCCAGGTAACGAAACTAATCTTGAATGGGTGCTGGGTGAGGTCGAAACCGCGACAGATTATGCGCATACCTTGAGACGTCATGTTCCTGCGGTCCAAGAGCTTCAGCAAAAGCTGATCGACCTGCAAGTACGCGTGGTCTTGCCTCTCAAAGACTTAAAAGACGTCAACAAGAAAATGGCGACTGGCGAGGCTAAAGCCCGTAAAGCCAAGCGCGAGATGACTGAAGCAAACTTACGCTTGGTGATTTCGATTGCTAAAAAGTACACCAATCGCGGCTTGCAGTTTTTGGACTTGATTCAGGAAGGCAACATCGGTTTGATGAAAGCCGTGGACAAGTTTGAATACCGTCGTGGCTACAAGTTTTCGACTTATGCAACATGGTGGATTCGTCAGGCGATCACGCGCTCGATCGCGGATCAGGCTCGCACCATTCGTATTCCTGTGCACATGATTGAAACGATCAACAAGATGAACCGTATCAGTCGCCAGATTTTGCAGGAAACAGGTGCAGAGCCGGATCCAGCAACACTAGCTTCCAAAATGGATATGCCTGAGGACAAGATTCGCAAAATCTTGAAAATCGCGAAAGAGCCAATCTCGATGGAAACACCGATTGGTGATGATGACGATTCGCATTTGGGTGATTTCATTGAAGATATGGCGACTCTCGCGCCCGCAGATGCAGCGTTGCATGGCTCGATGCGCGATGTCGTCAAGGAAGTGCTGGACTCGCTCACACCCCGCGAGGCAAAAGTCTTGCGTATGCGCTTCGGTATCGAAATGAGTACTGATCAGACTCTCGAAGAGGTGGGCAAGCAGTTTGATGTGACGCGTGAGCGCATTCGTCAAATAGAGGCTAAAGCTTTGCGCAAACTCCGCCATCCGAGCCGTTCGGATAAGCTTAAAAGCTTTCTCGAAGGTCAGTGATGCACGATTGGTCATTCCGCCATTTGATATTTTGAATAGCTGACCCCACTAATTCATTACGAATTGTGGGGTTTCTGTTAAATTGCGAGTCTATGCAAATTCAAATCCTGGTTATTCATCCAAGCCCACTTGTGCAATCCGCGCTTGATTGCCTGATCCGCATGGATGCTTCCTTTTGTGTGGTCAAAACTTTCGCAAAGGGCGCTGAACTTGCAACGTTTTTGACTACAACAACGGATCGTTTCGACATCGTGTTGTTGAGCACGGAGGAGGAGAATCCCTCCTTAATGTTGCGGATTGCTGCCATGAGCGATGCTAAGGTTTTGTTGCTGGCGCTTGAGCGCGAACCCTCAAATGTAGAGGATTGGTTGAAGGAGGGCGCACGAGGGCTGATTAATCCCCAGGCGGACAGTGCACAGCTTTTGAAAGCAATTGCTAAGGTTTATGCCGGAGAGTTTTGGTTTAACCGTCAAATTACCTCGCGTATTTTGAGCGGTATTGGTCAAGTTAAAGAGCTTTCCGATGAACAAAAGCGAATTGCTGAGTTAACGGCCAAGGAAAAGTTGGTTGTTAAGGCCGTCGTGGATGGTGGCGGCAAGACCTTGCGAGAAACTGCTAAGGACCTTGAAATTAGCGAGAATACGGTGCGTAATCACTTGAGGTCTATTTACAGTAAATTAGGTTTAGCAAATAGACTTGAGCTGTTTGTTTTTGCTCAACAGCATTTGGGCCGATGACCTAAATTCATCGCAATTGTTTTTTAATAGAGCCCCTGCAACATAGTATTTGCAGGGGCTTTTTCATATCAAAATCATTGCCGGTATATAAGTACTAATCTTCGTGGCAGGATACTGCCGTCGCCGCACCGCAACATTTGTTAACGGTCAAGTCGATAATGATTCTCTAACTCTGCATTAAAAGATAGACTTAGTTCTATAACTTTTGATCTGTGGACAGGCTGTAACTTTGCAGCGTCTCTTTTAAAAATTCTTTTGATTAAATTGATAAGTTTTTCCCTAATTGGTTTGACTGGAGCTCAGCGCTGTCGTCGCTTGGCTGGCTTAGTCATGTCTTGTTTGTTTACCTCAATGTTAAACGGATGTTCGACGCCAATTAAGGAAGAGGGCGACGCCCCAGATGGTCCGCAGTATGTCAATTGGCTTCCTAAAACTTTTAATGGTCCGGCCAATGAAAGTTTGCCCCGTCCCAAAGAGCTCTGGTGGCAGGAGTTTGGTAGTACGGAGTTGAACAATCTTGTTGATACAGCACTCAACAATAATTATGAGCTGCGCATTGCAGTCGCGCGCGTTGCACAGTCGCGTGCGCAGGCAAATATCGTGCGTGCTGCGCAGTCACCCTCTGTTGATTTGACGGCGGGCTACAAAAATCAAGCGCCTGGTCAAGGTGTCGGTTATGCAGCGACTACTGACGACTGGGGCAGTCAGCCTGTTTGGCAGGCGGGTTTAGCAATTAATTATGAGCTCGACCTTTGGGGCAAAAAAGGGTTTAACTCTAAGGCTGCCTACTCTTTGGCACTCGCCAGTGAGTTTAATCGTGAGGTTGTGGCGCTGAGTCTGACCAGTGATGTGGTCACTGTTTACTTTCAAGTGATGGCGTTGACCGAGAGAGTTGAAGTCGGTGAGCGAAACTTGGAAACTATTCGCATGGTGGGGCGCAACTTACAGCGACGTCTGGATCGCGGGGATTCAACGCTGATTGATGTCTCTCAACAGTTGGTGTTGCAAAGCAACACGGATGCGCAGGTCACAGCGTTGAGACTGCAGCGTGAACGTGCGCTCAATCGGCTGGCTTTGTTGGTGGGGACAACGCCGTCGGCCTTGAAGCTGAATGGTGGTTTGGTTGAAGATGTGAAAACGCCTGTGGTGCAGCCTGGATTGCCCTCTGATCTGTTGTGCCGTCGTCCAGATATCAGGCGTGCAGAGGCGGCACTTGAGTCTGCGCAGGCGGATTTATATGCGGCGCGCGCGAATCTCCTTCCTTCGTTCGCTCTTTCTGCTCAGGGTGGTTTTGGTAGTTTCTTGCTGACGTCGATCTTAGCGCCCCAGAGTCTTTTTTATAACTTAAGCGCGAATCTCGTACAAAACGTTTTTGATGGCGGGAAACGCAAATCTGAAATTGCCCTAGCTGATGCAAAGAATAGAGAGTTGCTTGAAGCGTATGCGAACACTGTCTTGTCCGCGATGCGTGATGTTGAGGACGGACTCTCTGGTGTGGCTTTAACGGCTAGGCAATACGCCGCACTTAACAATGCACGTAAACGCGCGCGTCAGCTGGCTGAGTACAGCGTCAAGGTCGTCGAGCGAGGTGGAATGGATTTTGTTCAGCTATTTCAAGTTCAGGGTACGGTGATTGCTGCGGAAGACGCCGCCATTAACGGCCGCTTTGAGCAAATTAGAGCCTCTGTTGATTTATATAAGGCGATCGGCGGAGGTTTACGTTTGGGTGAGGATCCGTGTTTGGGTGGAGGCAAACTTCCCGCTGCAGATGCACGTTGGGTGGAAAATGCCGAGAAAAGTCATGGCAAATAAGAACACAACAAAAGTGACAGGGCAGTCCAGTGCCAAAGAGGCCTTGGGCTTATTGTCGCCTTTTGCGGGTGAGCGATTTACGATTTTTTCTTCAAGTTTTACGATCAATATTCTCGCCCTAGCGTTCCCGCTGTTGATGTTGCAGCTTTATGATCGGATCTTGCCCTATGAGTCTGTCGACACGCTCGGCTTAGTTGCGATTACAGTTTTGCTCGCCATATTTGTTGAAACATTGTTGCGCATTGCCCGCTCGTACTCGACAGCGTGGACCGCTGCCCGCTTTGAGTATCGTGCCATGATGGACTTAACTGAGCGAGCGTTGGCTGAACCCCTTCACCAGTTTGAACGAAAGGGAACGGGTGCTGTGATGGCACGTTTCAAATCCATCGGTACGCTTCGTTATCATTACTCCGGACAAACTTTCCAGCAGCTAATGGATTTGCCTTTTACGGTTTTATACGTATTGGTGGCGGCTGTCATGAGCCTATGGATTGGCGCCTTGTTACTAGTTGGATATGCTATTTTTGTGACGATTGTTTGGCGCAACAGTAGAAAATTTCCCGAGTTGGTCAAAGAGCAAAAAGAAGCGGATTTGAGGCGAGGTAACTTCATCAATGAAACGCTACGCAATATACACACGCTTAAATCAATGACGATGGAAGCGCTCATGCTCCGTCGCCATGAGCGTTTGCAAGAGGCCTGTGCACGTCTCATGTCTAAGGTGACCTATGCGCTTGATATGTCCTCAGGCTTGGGTAATATTTTTTCCCCTTTGATGACAACTTTCACAGTGGCTCTGGGTGCTTGGCTCGTTATCAATGGTCAGATGACCAACGGTGAGCTAGCGGCTTGCGTGCTGCTGGGCATGCGTGCGCTTGCTCCGTTGCAGAGACTTGGTGGTATTTGGGCTAAGCATCAGCAGGATAAGATTTTGCGAGAGGACTTGGCTGCGCAGCTAGCCCAACCAACACTCCCTGTCGAACCTCCCCATGCCGTATCTTTGGATATGCGGAGTGTGCCTGGTGAAAAGAGGGGCGTGAGCCTCGAAATTGCCAATGTCAGTTATCAGTTTCCTTGCTCAAAGGCGCGAGTTTTCGACAATATATCGCTCACGGTGCAGGCTAATGAGTGCTTGTTGATCGAGGGACAAAGTGGCTCGGGTCGCAGTACGTTGTTACAACTGCTGGCTGGGGTGATTGAGCCGCTCGAAGGTCAGATTTTGGTGGACCATCGCGATCTTAAGTTTATGAGTGCAACCGACGTTGGACATGAGGTTGCGTACTTGTCTCAAGAGTCAAAAATCTTTGAAGGCTCTCTTCTCGAAAATATTAGTAGTTTTGATGATGAGCGCATTGAACTCGCGCTAGTGACAGCGAAAAATTTGGGCTTGGGTGACTTTGTCTCCAGAATGCCAAGGGGCTGGGACTCGACGGTGGGTGACATGGCGACCGATTCGCTTCCGCCCGGTTATCGGCAGCGGATCTCGATTGTTCGTGCCTTAAGTGGGCAACCGCGTGTGATTTTGTTTGACGACGCCACTTCCACGATGGACTCAGAGGGGGATTCTTTATTTTTACGCTATTTGGAGTCTGTGATTGGACGTGTCACGATCGTGATGATTTCCCAGCGACCTTCATATAAGCGTCTCGCGACCAAAACAATTTATCTGCATAACGGTCACTTTAGTGATCAAGGTCTTGTGGAGCGCAATGTTTTAACAATGTTAAGTAATGGCGATTCTGTGAAGGCTGCCTCAGCGATTTCGCCAGTTAAACAAAGTACGGATATTGAAAGTTTAGTATCGATGCCACCTGCTTTAGATTCTGAGTTTGATCCATTACGTTGGAATCGAACGAGTGAGATGATATATGCTCAATTTAAAGTTCGAACAGATTTTTCAGCGTGTCTGACTATTTTGCTTAAGCAAATTAATGCGCGAATTTCCACGCGTGAAATTGCTGAATCACTACCTTATTTCGAAGATGCTCTTGATCTCTCTGGTTTTCAAAATGCAATGGCTGAGCTTGGTTACAAGCCCAAAGAAGTCCGTTGCAGACTTGGCGACATCGAGACGCGTTCCTTGCCGTGTTTATTTGTGCCGGACACGGCTCTGGCTTTTATTGTGCTCGGGCGAACGGGGCATCAAGTGCGTGTTGCGAATGATCCTGCTCAAGAACCTCGTCTTGAGTCCAATCTGAATATTGAAGGTCGAGCATTCTTTTATGAGCAGGTTGCTCGCTCAACGGTTGAGACGGGCTCATGGGCTAGGCGGGCGATCAAGAGATTTGCACCCTTGATCGGGCAGGCTACGATTTCAGCATTAGTGACGGGTCTAGTACTCATGGCAGGACCACTTTTTATGATGGTCGTTTACAGCACCGTCATTCCGACTGGTGCCGAGGATACCCTGCTATATCTGACGATTGGATCTGTGCTGGCGTTGTTGTCCAGTTTTGCATTCATGAGGCATCGTGCGCATATTTTGGCCTATATAGCGGGTCGCATTGAATATCTTTTCGGTGCGAGTATTTTGCAGCAAGTTCTGCGTATGTCGCCTTCTTATACAGAACGCTCCTCGGTAGGCGCGCAGACGTCACGGCTTCAAAGTTTTGAGGCTATTCGAGATATGTTTATTGGGCCACTTGGCTCGACTTTATTAGAGTCTCCCGCCACTTTAGTGCTGTTGGTGGCATTGTCCATCATCAATCCGATTGCTTTATTGGTGTTCGTCATCATGGTGACGATTTATGTGGTTTTGTATTGGGTTTTTACTGGGCAAACTAAAACCCTTGTGACAGAGCTGAGTCAGGCGGTGACAAAGCGTGATGAGTTTTTAGTCGAGCTCATTGTCAAGATGCGAACCGTCCGTGAATGTCATGCGCAAAGACTGTGGTTGGAGCGTTTCAGGGAGGTTTCCGCCACGGCGGCGATGGCATCTTTTAAGTCTGAGCGATTGTCTTCCTTGTTATCTAGTAGCTCTTACTTTTTGATGATGCTTGCCGCACTTTCAATTGTCGTGGCGACGGTGCCGGCAGTCTGGTCGCATTCTGTCACTTCTGGGGCATTGATTGCATCATTGATGTTGATGTGGCGTGTGTTAACACCTGTTCAAACTGTATTTACTAACATGACCAGAATGGAGCGGGTGGGTAATGCTGTCAAGCAGATCGACAGTTTGATGCGTATTCAGCCTGAGCGTATTGATATTTCTCAAGCGTTGAGTGGTCGTCGCTTAGCGGGTGAGATTGAGTTTGCCCGCGTGTCTTTTCGATACTCCATCAAAGTGGACCCTGCGCTGATTGGCGTTGAATTTCGTATTCAACCTGGCCAAATCGTTGCATTAACTGGACCTAACGGTGGTGGAAAATCTACGCTTCTAAAATTGTTGCTGGGGATGTATCAACCTCAGGCAGGTGCCATTCTTTTAGACAATGTAGATATCCGACAAATCGATCCTTTAGTGCTCAGGCGTTATATCGGGTACGTCCCACAAGATTGTCAGTTATTTAGAGCAACTATTGCTCAAAATTTAAGACTTGCACGTCCAGAGGCCTCTGATCAAGAGCTCTACGAGTGTCTCGATATGGCGGGTGCTCTGGATCAGGTTCTGGCCTTGCCACAAGGTCTCCAGTATCGGGTTGGGGACAATACGAATGAATTGGCGGCTAGTCTCAAGCAGAAATTGTCGCTTGCACGTGCATATTTAACGCGTGCACCGATTATGTTGTTTGATGAGCCAGGCAGTGGTCTGGATGAGTTGGGTGATCAGAAATTTATTGAGATGCTTAAAAGTTTCCGAGGTAAGACTACGGTTGTGTTTATTAGTCATCGACCTAGCCATATTAAGTTGGCAGATACGCTAATGATCTTTGATAAGGGCTATTTGCGCGCGAGTGGAGCGCCTGAAGCTCTACTTAAGCAGCCTGTGACATCCTGATGATGTTTAAACACATTGCTTTAATTTGTGAGACGAATATCTGTGAATAATTCTGAACCTTATCAATCCGAAAAGGCTCCCTTGACGCCCTTGGTGTTGGGTGATCGCACGGATAACTATGTCGCAAAGGCGATATTGCTCGAGGAAGCAGCTCCACCTTCCTATCTGAGGGCAACGGTCAACTTAGCCGCAGTTTCTTTGGTTTTGTTTTTAGTGTGGGCTTATTTTGCAAAGCTGGATGTTGTCGCTCTTGCGCCCGGACAAATTCTGCCAGTAGAGTCAGTGAAAGTGATTCAGCATGTTGATGGTGGTCGGATCGCTTCAATTGAAGTCAGGGATGGACAACTTGTTAAAAAAGGAGAGGTCTTAATTCGCTTGAATGATACAGAAGCAGCGGCGGAATATCAGACCTTAAGTGCCAAGTACTGGGGGCTTTTCGCCAGAGTGGAGCGGTTGCGTGCACTGATTGGCGAGCGTCCTGCAAACTTTAGTTCTGTGCCTGAGGTGTATCGGGAAACTGTGATGGAGCAGCAACATACACTCAAGACATCTCTGCAGCAGATTTCTCAACAAAAAGATGAAATCAAAATTTTGCGTGAGGTCAGCAAAATCAGAACTGAGCTCGCAGAGGAAAAACTCGCGACACGTGTTCAGGCCCTAGACGCTCAGCGGGCATTGAGTCAGGCTGAGGCTGAGTTGTTACGCTTTAGACGCGCACAGATGGATGAACTCAATGAGTCTTCCAATGAGCTTGTACAGACACAAGAGCAGTTGACCAAACTCAAAGATCGTTTGGATCGTGTGGATGTGGTGTCCCCTGCGAATGGGGTTGTTCAAGACCTGAAGTTTCGTACGGAGGGTGGCGTGATTCCGCCAGGGGCAATGTTGATGAATGTTGTGCCTGTGGATAGTCAGATGCACGCAGAGGTGAGGGTCTCACCAGTCGATATTGGTTTTGTCAAAAAAGATCAAACGGTCAGACTTAAGGTGAGTACGTTTGACTTTATGCGCTATGGAACGATTGATGGTCGTGTGTCGATGGTCTCTCCATATAGTGTGTTGGATGAGAATCAAAATCCTTATTTCAAAGTCAATATTACTGTGCCTAAAGAATATGTAGGCGATGACCGTAGCAAGAAAGTAGAGCCTGGCATGACTGTACAGGCAGATATTTTGACGGATAGACAGTCAGTGATGCGTTATTTACTTCGTCCAATTTATGTCGCATTGAATCAGGGTATGCGTGAACGCTAATTGGGACTTCGACAAATTGATTGCAGGCAGATAAAAGCATGAACAAGCGCGAAGAAAGTGACTTGGACAAAGCTCGGCCGCTGACTCCTCGGCAGGAGCAGATATTGTCCCTCTTGACTGAAGGTAAAAGTAATAAAGAGATTGCCGAGGAACTCGGAATACAGCAGGGCACTGTCAAACAGCACCTTTTTGTGCTTTTTCGTCGGCTTGGTGTAGTCAATCGTGCCAAGGCTGTGATTGCGGCGAGTCAGTTACTCAAGGCCCAGCGAGCCAGAGGGCGTGAGTCTGGCTGGACAAAACCACCTAAGCACGCGACGACGCACAAGCCGGGTTATGTCTGGCGAATGATTGCTGTTGTAGCGGTTTTTTTGCCCGACGCAACCTCGATTTCAACGGGCGTATTGGTGCAACGCGATCAGTACTTGTTATCTTTGCGTCAAACAGTCTCTGAGTTTACTGAAGCGTTGGACGGTCAGTTTGTTTCCATGCCTTACGGTGGATTTCTGGCTTGGTTCGGCCATCCCTATTCGCATCTTGATGATGCGGATCGTGCGGCGCACTTAGCTCAGGCGATTCAAAAATGGTCTGATGATTATTGTGCAAGTCATTTTGAAGAAAGTGACTCTGAGCTGCTAACTAAACCGATTGGTATTGGTGTGGCTTCACACCCCGAGGTTGTGGCTGAAAAGACAGTGCAGTTGACCGGGGCCGAGTCCTTCAGGTCAGCAGCAATTTTGGCGCGACACGCTCGACCACTGGGGCGGCCTCTCGCAGACGAGTCAACGCAACGTTTGGCGCCTCTTAGTGTTCAGTGGATCAAGGTGAAGGCGACCTCGGATAAACCGATTGGGCGGCAGCGAGAGGGAAGTGTTTCTGCGATTGGTGAGTATGGTCATTCCTTGATTGATACGCGTGCGCGTTGGGGAGGAATGGATTTTGTTGGCGAGATTTATGCTTCGACGCAGAGCGGTGTCGCGCAGTGGGTCTCGGTCGAGTCGTGGCCACCAGCTGCAGCGACTGCATTGATTGATACGATCGGCAATGCTGCAGCTTCAATTGGTTTCAGGGTGTTGCGTCTCAGGATGCCTGTTCAGACGCGTCGCGATAGAATCGTTGCAGGTTTTGTCGGACAAATTGAGATGGTTTCTGCCGATTTGAAGGCACCAATCGGCAAGGTTTATACCCTTTCTTCGGACGGGGAGAGACTGGGCTCCATGCTCCGAGATTGTGCAAGTTCGCCCTTGGTGGTTCAGGTGTATGGCCTAAAAGCGTTAGACGCTTTAGCCACTGTATTGGGTGAGCGAGGTATTAATCAGTTAGTGTCTTGTCCGATTTTGATTGTTGCGGCTAACTTAATGGACGTGGGGCAGGCGCAAACCGTTGTGCGTCTATTAGGTCCACGACCTAAGAGCGATGCGCCGTCTCGTGTGTTTTCAATGCACATGACTGAACATGCTGCACTTCCGCAAGCGATACGCGCTGACTTACAGGCCTTACTTGACGGCTTGTCTGCTGTTTCTAAACAGTTGATTGTGACCGCAGCAACGGAACCCACCAAGTCGATAGATGATTTCATTGTGCAAGCTGGCTTACCTCATCATCAAACCCAGTCTTGTTTGTCTGAGCTCACGGCTTCGGGATTGATTGCGCCTAAGTCCGGCGGTGGATTCCAATTTCGAGACCTCATGACCGCGCAGGCCATTCACAGCTTGACGGTCGCGATTCCTGAAGCAGGTGTGACTTAAATGTGTACTTTTTAGAAAGAGGCGAGTTTGATATGAAATCGCGCCCGCTGCTTCGCTGGTTTTTTTTATTTCTCGTCAGTTTCATGGCTGGTTCAGCGACTGTTTTGGCAGACTCTGGCGAAAAGCCCTCAGCGGTTGCAAGCATCAGCGTGATTACCATCACGGGCAGGATTTCAAACCGTACGCTTGAGATTGTCAGCGCCTCCGCCCTGAATGTTAAAGGCGATCCGATTCCGGCAGGTTTGATTGTTTTGCTAGATTCGTCTGGCGGTGACGGTATGGCTGCGATGAAGATCGGTCGTTTGCTTAGGCAGGCTCGAGCGCATGTATTTGTTACGGGTCAGTGTTCTAGCGCCTGTATGTTTGTTTTGGCGAGTGGAGTGGTGCGTGGTGCCCCGGCCTATACCGTTGGAATTCATCGTGGTCGTATTACTGTGACGGATGCCGACGGAAAGATTTTGAAAGAAGTGAATGCGAGTGAAAATCCTAAGGCTGCCGCAGCACTGAGAAAATTTGAGTACGATGCAGAGGTCTATTTTGCAGAGATGGGGATGTCGCCTTCATTATTTGATGCGATGCAGGCTCATACTCAAAAAGGTGTTTACCGGTTGAGTCACACCGAGATAACAAAGTTTGGTTTAGTGGGATTTGAGGCTCGTTACTTTAACGAGCGAGTCAGATTTTATGATGCTCAAAATGGGGCTTATAAAATGAATGGTAGTGAGTTGCGTCGGCGCACTGCAAGAGTTGCGTCGCGCTGTGGAGAGTTTCAGTCAGATCGCAAACAATTTATTGCTTGTTATTCAGAGGTTTTGCGTGATCGTTATTTGAATTGATTAAACTGCATTTTGGTACTAAAGTTATATAACCTTTTATAGTATTGAGGCTAGGCAGGCAGGCCATTAAAGTTCAGTGTATGAAAGTCTCAATTTGAGGCGCGCTGGACTGATAAGGCACTGAAATGGCTGACGAAAACAAACCCACCCCACAGCAGTCGCAAGATGCTGTTCAGCTTGACAGCCTGACCTCACTTCAGCAAACAACTGAGAGTGATCAGACTTCCGGTACAGCGGCAACCGATGCGCGCGCTGATTCTGTCACGACACCTACCACTTCAAGTCCGCAAGACGGGCCGAGTTTTTATCTTCCTAATACTGATCTCACAAATGCACCATCGGCACAAACGGGTGGGGCGCCAATTAGTGATTCTGAAACTGAAACTGCCAACTCCCCTAAGGATGCTGGTGAAACGATCGATCCTGTCACTGGTGCTTTAGTTTTAGGCGTGACTGCAGCGGATACGCCTGAAGTCCAAGGTGCGATTGGTGAGAGTGGGGAGGGTGAGCGTTCGGCAAATGGTAGTAGTGCACCCTCGGGCCCCGGCGCTCCTGGATCAATGAATGTTCCGCGCACAGGGACTGTTCCAGTGCAGCCGGAGGTTGCTGTAGAGGGAACTGGAACTGTTGCAGCGACTGAACCTCTCGCGCCAGTTGCGACAACTGCGCCGGTTCAACAGAGTTTTGTTCCTCAGGTAAATGAATCATCTGTATCGACTGAGTCTTTTGCTCCCGTTGTGATAATTGAGCCGACTCAACTGAGTAGCGTGCCTCAGGTAAGCGATACTGTTATTACTGATGTAACTGCTCCTGCGGTGTTGGCGGAGCCAGTGGTTGATGTGCCTGATAGCATCGCCACGCTCACGAGCGACACGAAAGCCTTGACCGAAAGCGATGCGGTGCTCAGCACGAGCGGCACGCTGACGTTGAGTGATCTGGATACCACCGATGCGACGGTCACGGCGCAGACGGATACGGCCGGCACGTACGGCAAGTTCAGCATCGACGCCAATGGCGCCTGGAGCTACACGACCAACGATGCGGTCAACGAGTTGAATGCCAATCAGGTGGTCACCGAGGTGTTTACGGTGGCCACGAGCGATGGTGGCAGTGCGACGGTGACGGTGAACATCACCGGCACGAATGATGTGGCCACAATTACCGGAACTACTCAAGGAAGTGTCACGGAAATTGGTGGAATTAACAATGCGACTCCCGGCGTGCCGACTGCAACAGGTCAGCTAAGCAGCGCTGACGTTGACAATCCAATCAATATTTTTCAATCGAGCTCAGGGAGTGCGAACTACGGAACTTATTCAATCAATAGTAGTGGTGCTTGGACATATTCGTTAAATAACAGCAATACGACTGTAGACGCACTCAATGCTGGTGAGTCGCTTTCAGACTCTTTTGTGGTGATGTCTGCCGATGGAACACCTCAAACAATAACCGTTTCAATTCAGGGTTCGACTGATTACGTTACGATTACTGGAACAACAGGTGTTGACATTTTGACAGGTACTGCAGCAAATGAGGTTATCACTGGTGGCTTGTCAGGGGATACGCTGACTGGTAACGATGGGTTAGATATCTTTGTGGTGAGCAGCGGAGTGACCTTTGGTGGCAGTAATTCAAATCCAACTGTCAGTGGTTACGATAAGGTGACTGATTTTGTGTCGGGTTCTGATCAAATACAGTTGCCTGTCAACATTATTGTTGCTGCAGATACTGGAAGAGTAAATGGTACTGACACCGCCTATCGATATTCAAACTCGTCTGCTACGATTAAATCGCATTCGATTTCAAATGGTGTCGTGACTTTTTATAACGCTAACTCTGGTGGAAGTGCTGTCACAGTCGATAGCGCTAAAGCAGTAGCCTCAGCAGTAAAGTACTTGACGCTGAATGACTTGGGTAACGCAGGAACAACAGTAACTTTTTCGACAACAATGACGCAAGTTGTTGGTGGAACAACTCTTTATACACATTACATTTATCAGCAACCCACTGCCGCAGTTGGAAACACAAGTGCAACGGTTGTAGAAGTACGTGTTCCTACAACATCATTTACGTTAGACGTGACTCCTGGCACCAAGCTTATCAACCCAATCGCCCTAGATCTCAATCAAGACGGTGTCGCCTATGTTGATCGTTCCCAAGGCGTTACCTATGACTACGCTAACGACGGTTCAGCTGTTTCCACCGCTTGGGTAGAGTCTTCAGACGGCATGCTTGCTGTTCAAAGTGAGGACGGTAAGCTGAATATCGTATTCTCAACTCAAGAAGGCGAAACCGATCTCGAAGGTTTGGCCAAGGTTTATGATAGTAACCAAGACGGTGTGTTTGACGCCAGAGATGAGAATTTCGGAAAATTTGGGGTCTGGCAGGATGCGAATAGTGACGGTATCGCGCAGACCGGTGAGTTCAAAACACTAGATCAGGCGGCAATTGCGAGCCTTTCTCTTGAGTCTTCGGGTGTGCAGCACGTTAAGGCCAATGGCGATGTCATTGTTTACGGCCAATCGTCCTTCACCACAAAAGACGGTGTCACCCATTTGCTTGAGGATGCCGGTTTTGCAACAACGGTTGGTACGCAAATGATCGGTGGTGTGTCAAATAGCGACCCAGCTTTGATTGCTACGGTAGCGATTGCAACCGCAGGGCAGGAGTCGTTATTGGGTTATTTGGTCGTTGCCACACTGGATCATGTTGAGGCAAAAGTTGGAGAGGCAATTTCTCTAGTGATTAATGA
Organism: Zwartia sp.; assembly: GCF_049655405.1. GTDB lineage: Bacteria > Pseudomonadota > Gammaproteobacteria > Burkholderiales > Burkholderiaceae_B > Zwartia. The sequence goes on along the minus strand of NZ_JBASJR010000013.1, from coordinate 449,199 downwards.
CGGTGCGATTACGATTTCGCACACTTTGACTGCGGACGACATCTCCAATCGTCGCTATGAGTTTAGAATGTCAGAGAGTGTCATCGTGACAGATGTCACGAACGTAGTCGGTGTGCATCTTGGTCTAGTGGATGCGACGATTTCTTCCTACGCCAACCCGGTAAGTATTCCTTACACACTTCTTGCCCCCACTGCTTATGATGAGGGGCTTTCAACAAACGAAACAATTCTTCAAGCTGATCAAGCCAGTCAGCCGTTGCAGTTTTCAGTCATGATGAGTGAAGTACTGGTTGAAGAAGAGGCCGAGGCGGCTGCCCTTGAGCCTTCAGACTTTGTAGTGTTGAACGGGATTGTTTCCTCGGTCACCATGGAAAGTAGTACGCATTACACGCTTGAGGTGGTGTCAGACGGACAAGCTCCGCTGAGTGAGGTATCGCTTCAGGTTACTCAGCCTGAGGTGCTTGCGCTCGAAAATCCTCAGTCATTGACTGAAATTGACAGCCCTCTCACATTAGATCCAGTCACTCCTAATCCTGAGGATTTCATGTTGCTTGAGCTCGGTGGCGTGACGTATGTCATCGATACGAGCGCTGCGAATGCCTCCGAAACCGGTGCGACGGACGACTATGCGTTGACAAACTCACTGTCAACGCCGCTCGTGGCTGGTTCCTGGACTGAAGCTGTTTCTGGGATAGAGGTTCCTGCGGAAGCGTTTGAACCGACTGAACCTGCTAACCCCTTGACAGATACAAGCGCTCCGCCAATGATCAATACTGAGATATTGGACGATCCAAGGCTGACGGATAACGGCTCCTGGACGCCATAATTCGGTTGTTGTAAAGGTCAAAGTTCCTCGAGGCAGGGCGCCTCGGGGGATCTTCCTTCACTGGGGATATAATGCCGGATTGCTAGTCAATGCCCCCCTAGCTCATGCTTGGTTAGAGCAGCGGACTCATAATCCGTTGGTGCCGTGTTCGACTCACGGGGGGGGCACCAAAAAAGGTAATACTTCCCTGTGTCTACCCCATCGTCTTACGTCTTGACGCTCTCATGTTCTGACCGTATTGGCATTGTCAGTGCCGTTTCAAAATTCCTAAGTGATCGCGCTTGCAATATTTTTGAGGCTGCACAGTTTAATGATCCGGCTTCAAATTGTTTCTTTATGCGGGTCGCTTTTCATACAAATGCAATAGAACTTAATTTCAGTAATTTAAAATCTCAGTTCAATGATATTGCCGATACTTTTGGCATGGAGTGGGATTTGGTTGACGCTCAAAAGCGGATGCCAACTCTGATTCTTGTGTCAAAACTTGGGCATTGTTTGCACGATATACTACTTCGTTGGAAAACGGGTCTAATACCTATCGATATCAAAGCAATCGTGTCCAACCATCTCGAATACCAAGAGTTGGTCCAAGCTCACGGAATACCTTTTCATCACATTCCTGTCACAGCTGAAACAAAGCCTGTCGCGGAAGAAAAACTTTTAAACCTTATTAGCCAGTACCAAGTGGAGCTTGTGGTTTTAGCCCGCTACATGCAGGTCTTGAGTAATGACCTTTGTCAAAAACTCGCTGGCCGTGCAATTAATATCCACCATAGTTTTCTGCCTGGTTTTAAAGGTGCAAAACCTTATTACCAAGCATACGATCGTGGCGTCAAGCTGATTGGTGCAACGGCTCACTACGTGACCGGAGACTTAGACGAGGGCCCAATCATCGAGCAAGATGTCGAGCGTGTTGATCACGCAATGAGCCCAGATGCCCTGACCTTGCATGGTCGAGATATTGAAAGTGTCGTTTTAGCGCGTGCAGTCAAATGGCACGCTGAGCGCCGAGTCATCCCCAATGGTAGCCGAACAGTTGTCTTTCGCTAAGATTAAATAAGTATTGAGTGGTATTAATAAAAACATACAAACACCACTCAATCAACTTTTTTCAATGCGTATTCATTGATTATTGAAGCGCGTGCGTTACCGCACATAAGCTGCAAGATGTTTGCAGTAACGTCTCCAAGTAGCTTTATCGCCACTCAACTTGTCGCGATACCTCATAACCTGTTGTAGAGCCGAGCTAATTGCGGATGGGGTCAATATGAATAAGTTAAAGGCGGCAAATGCAGCAGAAAAATTGGCAAAAAAGGCTCCGTCAGTAGCGACAGTCTCACCTACAGCTACGCCTGAGGTTCAGGAACTGATCCTAATGCAGCAGGCATTAAATTCAATATCGCAAGGTGTGTTGATCACTGATTCCCAAAGACGTACAACCTACATCAATGATGCTTTCGAAAAAATGACTGGTTACGCAAGGTCTGAAATCATGGGAGGTAGTGTTGCAATTTTGCAGGGTGCTGGGACAAACCCTGATACGATCAACGCGTTGCGGACGGCTCTTAATGCGGGTCAACCATTCCATGATGAAATTTTAAATTATCACAAAAACGGTACGCCATTCTGGAACGAGCTTTCTATCAATCCCGTGAGGAATGGCGAAGGCAATCTAGTACAGTTTGTCAGTGTGCAGCGCGATGTTAGTGAGCGCAAGTCCTCAGCTGAGAAGATCGAACATTTGGCGTTCTATGACCAACTCACTGACTTGCCTAACCGACGGCTCCTCATGGATCGCCTCAATCATGCATTCACCTCCAGCAAACGCAGCGGCCGAGAAGGTGCTGTGTTGTTCATTGATGCAGATAACTTCAAGGACGTCAACGATACCCTTGGTCATGATATCGGGGACTTACTCATTCAGCAGATCGCGAAACGTCTTGAATCTTGCATGCGTGCAGGCGATACCATCGCACGAACGGGTGGTGACGAGTTCGTAGTGGTCTTAGAAGATCTGAGCGAGCAACGCATTGAAGCAGCGAAGCAGGTCAGTGCTATTGGAGAGAAAATTCTCATCACGCTCAACCAGATTTATCAGCTTGACATACATGAGTACCGCGGTACCTGCAGTATTGGTGCTGTTCTGTTTTGGGATCACGAGCATTCTGCTGAAGAGTTGCTGAAACGTGCGGACATCGCTTTGTTTCGCTCCAAGAATGCAGGTCGCAATGCGCTAACATTCTTTAACCATGAAATGCAGGTTGCCATTCAAGAACGTGTGACGCTTGTGAGGGAAATGCATACGGCATTGGACCATCAGCAATTTCTTTTGTATTACCAGGTACAAGTGGACAGTACGCATCGTACATTGGGTGCAGAAGCTTTGATCAGATGGCTACATCCTGAGCGAGGTCTATTGTCTCCAGCCCAGTTTATTCCTCTTGCAGAAGAATTGGGTTTGATTCTTCCCATCGGTAGATGGGTTCTAGAGTCAGCTTGCTCTCAGCTCAAGGCATGGGAGAAAGGGGTGTTGACTCGCGATCTTGTTCTGTCTGTGAACGTCAGTGCCAAGGAATTTCATCAGGTTGATTTTGCAGCACAAATAAAAGCCCTCCTGCAAAGGTATGACATTAACCCAGCACTACTTAAGTTAGAGCTTACCGAAAGTATGTTGCTCGACAGTACAGAGGACGTTATTACCTTAATGAATACATTGAAGGAAATTGGTGTCAAATTCTGTTTGGACGATTTCGGAACCGGTTATTCATCTTTGCATTACCTTAAAAGGCTACCAATAGATCAGCTTAAGATTGACCAGTCGTTTGTGCGCGATATCGTTACCGATCGAAGCGATAAGGTGATTGTGCGCACTATTGTAGTTATGGCACAAAGTCTAGATATAAGAGTCATCGCCGAGGGTGTAGAAACGGTAGAACAGTATCAACACCTTTTAGACAGTGGCTGTAATGAATACCAAGGATATCTGTTTGGTAAGCCGATGCCTATTGAGCAGTTTGAAGAATTACTGAAGTAAGGCTTGATAGGCACATAGCGTGCAGCCAGCTAAAGCATTCAGGGTGAATTTTGTTATAAGCTATTGCTATAAAAATTTTATTGAATAGCTCACCCATGAAACGGTACTCCTCTCGAATGGCAGCAGTTGATGCGCCCATTATTCCCGCCATCGCTGAATTGGTCCGGAGCAATCCCGGCACCATCTCGCTGGGTCAGGGGGTCGTTAACTATGGTCCCCCAGAGGAGGCGATTAAAGCGCTGTCTAGTTTAATGGGTGATACGCAGCTTCACAAATACCAGTCTGTGCTGGGGCATGCAGGTCTTCTAGATGCCCTCACTCAGAAGCTCAGTACAGAAAATAAGCTTCAACTAGGCGCCGAATCCTTAGTGATGGTGACTGCGGGTAGCAATATGGCATTTCTGAATTGCGTCATGGCAGTTGGCGATCCCGGCGATGAGTTTATTTTGCCCATGCCGTTTTATTTCAACCAAGAAATGGCGATTAGAATGTCCGGCTGTGTACCTGTCACGGTGCCTGTCAACGACGACTGGAGTCTCAATGTCGAGGCGCTTGCGGCGGCGATTACTCCTCGCACACGTGCGATCGTCACGGTTTCGCCCAATAACCCAACAGGGGCGGTTTATTCCGAAGCATCCTTGACCGCAGTCAACAAGTTGTGCGCTGACAAGGGTATCTACCACTTTAGCGACGAAGCTTACGAGTACTTTACCTACGACGGCTCGAGGCATTTTTCTCCGGCTTCATTGCCCGGAGCGAGCCGTCATACTTTTTCGTTTTATTCCATGTCTAAAAACTATGGCATGGCGAGTTGGCGTCTTGGATACGTAGTTTTTCCGTCTGATTTATTTGATGCCATGAATAAGGTGCAGGATACCAACTTGATTTGTGCACCGATGCCTTCACAATTATTGGCATTGCAAGTTTTGAAATATGGTCGCGAGTGGGTCGCGCCAAAAATTGAAGCACTTGCCACTGTTCGAGAAAATGTTTATCAGATTCTCGAACAGCTTGGAGACTTAGTTCAGTTTCCAAAAACGCAAGGCGCCTTTTATGTATTGATGAAAATGCCGGGGCTCAAGGGTCAACAAGATCCGCTCGCGTTTAACCGTGCAATGGCGCAACAACATAAGGTTGTTTCAATTCCCGGATTTGCGTTTGGACTCACTAATACTCAAGAGGCAAACTACCAGCGCTTGTCTTATGGCGCACTTCAGGCTGCAAGTGTTGCAGAAGGGGTAGCGCGTTACGTTGAGGCAGTCAAAGACTGGTACGGGAGAAATTGATGGCATCCTTGCGATTTATATGGTTTCCTTTTTTTATATGTGTGCTGTCCACCGGACTGAGTCAAGCACAGCGCTCACCTGCTGCGCATGCTGACCACGCTCCTCATGCTCACCATGCATTGCATGGGTCACATGACACCTATGGTTCGCAGTCAGTCATTGCAAGCCTGCAAGCATCGGCTAGCAAGCAGGTCCTTCAAGATGAAGTCAGGCTGGTATTTGCGCACGAGGCCAAAGGAAAAACCGCTGCAGAGGTGAACCGAGTGTTAGCTCAGGCGATCGAGCAGGCGAGGGACGCTGTCAAAAACACCACAGGTTTTACCCTATCGAGCGGAAGTTTTCGAACCTCGCCCATTTACATCAAGGATGGTCGTACCGACGGTTGGCAGGGGCGTGCAGAGTTGGTGTTGACCTCCAAAGATTTAACAGCAGCCGAGGGTGCGTTGAGTGTGCTGGGTTCGAAACTGGCGATTTCAAACATCCAGTTCTCTCTTTCCACGACTAAGCGAATGCAAGAGGAGCAGGCATTATTGATAGAGGTTGCCCAAGCGTTTCAAAACCGCGCGCAAGCTGCGGCCCTCGCATTTGGTTTCAAAACTTACAAAATAGTCAGCTTGGACCTCAATGGCCTAGGTGCTTCAATTAATGGGCCTATGCTGATGCGAAGTGCCGCTCCAATGTCGGCTCCCAATATCTCAGACGCGATTAAGCTCTCTTTAGAGCCCGCACAAGTGCTGGTCAATGTCGATGTTTCTGGAAAGGTCACTTTTGACTAAGCGCCAGCATCTGCTCAACAATCTTCGCTGTCCCTGCGGTCGCATCGCGATGGGGCAGCCTTTATTTTTTGATAAATGCTGTGGCCAATACCTTGACCACTTTGATATTAGGCCCGCTCTTGATCCTGAAAGTTTGATGCGCTCTCGTTACACGGCCTTTTGTCTTGAGCGTGAGCGGTATTTGCTTGATACTTGGCACCCAACAGAGCGGCCCCATTCAGTGGAGTTTGATCCCAAGACGCAGTGGCTAGGTTTGGATGTTCGCTCTCAAAAAATGCTTGATCCAGACACGGCAGAGGTTGAATTTGTCGCTCGATTTCGTTTAAACGGACGCGCGACAAGACTGCATGAAAATAGTCTATTTAAACGTAACAATGGTCGCTGGTTTTACGTAGTTGCGCAGACCGATTAACCGCTCTCAGCCTAAGACTTTGTTATCATGCTGTGCGCAGCAGGCGAGTTCGGACGCAGACGCACCCCTCACGGAGTGCTGGCTACAAGATGACTCCGCGAGTCTATTCACATTTAACGCCAAAACAGTGACATTCACCTCATGACACTACTGACTATTATTTTGTTGCCAATGCTTGCAGGGACGACACTTGCCTGGCTTGCTGCACGAGTCAGTCGCGGTGCTTCCGCTTGGGCAGTCGCGGGCGTGACTTTGTGTAGCCTAGGGTTACTACTCGGTTTTAGCGACACTATTTTTAGCGGTCAAAAAGTCATCTCAAGCATTCCTTGGATGCCTGAGCTCGGGATTAACTTTGCATTCAGACTAGATGGTCTAGGCTATCTTTTCACTTTGCTCATTTTATGTATTGGCTTGCTGATCATTTTGTACGCCAAATACTATCTCTCAGAGTCAGACTCAATTGGCAAGTTTTACGCATTATTAATGCTGTTTATGTCAGCGATGCTAGGCATTGTTCTGACTGAAAATATTTTGTTAACTTTTGTGTTTTGGGAGCTGACAAGCCTTTCATCATTCTTGCTGATCGGTTTTTGGAATCATAAATCTGAGTCACGCCGAGGCGCTCGTATGGCCTTGACGGTCACTGGCGGTGGCGGCTTGGCCATGCTTGCTGGATTTTTATTGCTGGGTCATGTTGCCGGTAGTTATGAGTTGACGCAGATATTTGCTGCGCGTGAGACTGTGTTGGCGAGTCCGTTGTACATGCCAATTTTGATTCTCATTTTGCTGGGTGCATTCACTAAGTCAGCGCAGTTCCCGTTTCATTTTTGGTTGCCTCAAGCCATGGCGGCACCCACGCCCGTGTCGGCCTACTTGCACTCCGCTACGATGGTCAAAGCCGGTGTATTTATGTTGGCTCGCCTGTATCCAGTGCTTGGCGGGACCTACGATTTTGAAATCATTGTTTCAGTTGTGGGTTTGACGACAATGGCATTTGCTGCCTATGTCGCAATTTTCAAGCATGATCTTAAAGGGTTGCTTGCCTATTCAACCATTAGTCACCTAGGCTTGATCATCTTTCTCATTGGCTTGAGTTCGCCTCTGTCTGCTGCTGCCGCTGTTTTCCATATTATTAATCACGCAACATTTAAAGCTTCGCTCTTTATGGTTGCTGGCATTATCGACCACGAGTGTGGCACACGAGATATGCGTCGATTGCGCGGCTTGTTCAAGTTTATGCCCTATACCGCGACACTTGCGATGGTGGCTGCGGCGTCGATGGCGGGGGTACCTCTATTCAATGGATTTTTATCCAAAGAAATGTTCTTTGTCGAATCACTTGCTTTGTCGCATTTAGGTTGGTTTGGTTCAGTGGCACCTGTGGTGGTGACACTAGGCGGGGTGTTTAGTGTGGCTTACTCAGCCCGTTTTGTGCATAACGTATTTTTTAACGGTACACCCACAGATCTACCGCATACACCCCACGAGCCACCTCGTTTTATGAAGATGCCTGTTGAGTTGCTTGTTGTGCTTTGTATCTTGATTGGTGTTTTGCCAGCCTTGACCGTTGCGCCACTTGTATTTTTAGCGGCGGTAGATGTATTTGGCGGTCCGATTCCTCAGTACACCATCGCCATCTGGCATGGTTTCAATACGCCCCTCCTGATGAGCGCGATTGCGTTGTTGGGTGGTGTATTCATGTTCTGGTTATTACAGAAAAAATTCAACTTACACTTAATCGCCCCTAAAGCGCTCAATGGCCATCGAATTTTTGTACATACGATCGAGACTCTGCTGACCTTTGCTCGCTGGATGACCTCAAGACTACAAAACGGGTCTTTGCAGCGATATTTAGCTATCTTGATCGCAAGTGTGATCGTTCTGGGTGTATGGCCTTTCATGCAGTTCGGTTACAACACGGGCGATGCTCCTTTGACGCCTCTCAATGCAGTTGCGGTGGTTGTGTGGGCGACTGCGATTATCGGATCTCTTGCAACGGCTGTTTGGCATCGTCAGCGTCTAGTTGCAGTGATTCTAGTGGGCATCGTGGGCTTGGCAACAGCGCTCACTTTTGCGTATTTTTCTGCACCTGATTTGGCGCTGACGCAGTTATCTGTCGAGGTGGTGAGTACCGCTTTAATGTTGATGGCATTGGCTTTACTGCCTTTAAATGGGCCAAAAGAGTCGAGCTTCCTGCGCCGTAGCCGCGATATTACTTTGTCAGTTTTAGCTGGAGCGGGAGTCACTGCTCTGATGTGGGCGGTATTGACTCGACCTAATGCTTCAATCGCTTGGTATTACCTTGCAGAAAGTGTGGTTCGGGGTGGCGGCGCTAACGTGGTAAACGTCATTTTGGTCGACTTCCGTGGATTTGATACGTTTGGCGAGATCACTGTGCTGGGTATTGCTGCGATTGGTGCATTGAGCTTGATGGAGGGGCTGAGCATGGAGCGCAAGTTGTCGCCTGCGTTACTGAATTCAGTGATGCTGTCTGTCGCTGCACGGATTTTGTTGCCTTTTGCCTTGCTCGTCAGCGTGTACATCTTTTTGCGGGGCCATAATTTACCAGGAGGCGGCTTTATCGCTGGCTTGATCACCTCTGTAGCTTTAGTGATGCAATACATGGCAAGTGGCTCTGCCGAGACTTCGAGCAAACTTAAGCTTGAATTTCCAAAGTTGATTGGTATTGGTGTGTTGATTGCGGGTTTGACTGGTTTGGGCAGTTTCGTTTTTGGCTCGGCGTTCTTAACGAGTACGTTCGGTCATCCTGCGTTGCCACTGATTGGAGAAATCCCATTGGCGAGTGCTGCCGCCTTTGATCTCGGTGTGTTTTTGACCGTAGTGGGTGCTACGTTGTTAACCATCTCTGCGCTCTCTGGGGCTAGTCAGCGTCCCGACGCTCTTGCAGGAGTCTCTCAATAATGGAACTTCTTCTGTCCTCTGCTTTGGGTATTGTCACAGCCTGCGGTATTTATCTAATTTTGCGCGGACGGACATTCTCTGTCGTGCTAGGTCTGTCTTTACTCGGTTATGCGGTCAATTTATTTATCTTTGCGATGGGAAGGTTGGTTTCGGCTCGGCCGCCCGTGATCGTCGAGCAAGCTGCTGTCTATGCAGACCCTATCCCTCAGGCTTTGGTCTTGACCGCAATTGTGATTGGTTTTGGTATGACTGGATTTATCGTCGAACTAGCATTGCGCACGCGCCATGAAACGCATTCAGACCATGTGGATGGTCAGGAACCTGAGCAGACACAAGAAGGGTCGCATCAATGAACCATCTTCTTGTATTGCCGATTATCTTGCCCGCTCTGACGGCCGCGCTGCTTTTACTTTGTGGGCCTCGACCGGTTTTCAGTCGTAGCATCAGCTTTGTCTCCACAGCTCTTTTGCTTGTTGTGAGTATGCTGCTTTTAAAAGATGCTGCGACAGGAGCCTTTCAGACTTATGCCTTAAGTGACTGGGCAGCACCGTTCGGCATTATTCTTGTGCTGGATCGTTTATCCGGTCTGATGGTGTTGTTGACTGCAGTGGTAGCGTTAGCGGCTCTGTTTTACGCCATGCAGGGCTGGGACACGCGTGGCAGGTATTTTCATGCATTATTTCAGTTCCAGCTGATGGGAATCAACGGCGCGTTTTTGACGGGTGATTTGTTTAACCTCTTTGTATTCTTTGAGGTCTTACTGATTGCCTCATATTGTTTGCTGATGTATGGTTTTGGAGAGCGACGCTTACGCGCTTCTGTCCATTACGTCGCGATCAACTTGACAGGCTCTGCGGTATTTTTAATCGCCGTCAGTTTGTTATACAGCGTGACTGGTACGCTCAATATGGCGCATTTGGCGGAGGTGGTGGCACAATCTCCACCCGCCGATATTGCTCTGATTCGGTCCTCTGGATTGATGTTGCTCGGCGTCTTTGGTATCAAGGCCGCACTGTTCCCCGTTTATTTTTGGTTACCTGCCGCATATTCAAGTGCCTCAGCTCCGGTAGCGGCTTTGTTCGCCATCATGACCAAGGTCGGTGTTTATTCAATTTTGAGATTCACGACCTTGATTTTCGCTGGGACGAGCGATGCGTCTGCCGACCTTACCACGCCATGGTTGCTACCGCTCGCATTGATGACTCTTGCGTTAGCAACGCTGGGGGCTTTGGCGGCTAAACGTCTGTTGGAGTTGTTCGCATACCTGACGATTGCCTCCGTGGGGACTATTTTGATTGCGGTTTCAGCGGGAGGTGTGGCGGGCCTTTCTGGTGGTTTATTTTATCTAGTACACAGTACGCTCATTATTTCAGCGCTATTTTTACTGGCTGAAATGATTGGACAAGCTCGGGGTGACGCTCAGGAGCAGCTGCATTCAGGCCCAGAGCTTTTGCAGTCAGCGCGGCTCGGCATTGCCTTTTTAATCGGGGCTGTGATTGTTGCAGGCTTGCCACTTTCATCTGGCTTTCTTGCAAAACTGATGATTTTGCAAAGTGCAATCAATAGTCCACAGATGCCTTGGGTATGGGGCACGATATTGGGTGCAAGCCTTTTAACATTGATTGGATTGGCGCGCGCCGGTAGCATGATGTTCTGGAAAACTTCGCATGCGGCTTCATCGCAAGCGGTGAGCCCAACAGGTTTGCAATGGCTTCCCGTTGTCGGTTTGCTCGCGTTGAGTGTCCTGATGGTTGTTTACGCTGCGCCTATTAAAAGATATACCGACGCCACGGCTCAGCAACTCAAAAATCCTAGCGAGTACATAACCGCTGTGATCGGAAAGACTCCCGATCGTGCGCCTCGCTTATTACCCATCGAGGCTAAGTAATGAAGGCCTGGCTTCCGTATCCAATATTGTCGTTGTTGCTCTTTATCGTATGGCTATTGCTCGTTTCTGAGATTTCAGTCGCACATGTTTTATTGGCCTTTTTTTTAGCGTGGGGATTGCCATTGCTGTGCAAGCCATTCTTATCAACGCTTCCAACGATTCGTCAGCCATTTGCTGCCATGCGTTTGATTGGGCTGGTCACCTACGATATTGTGGTGGCAAACATTGCCGTGGCCCGTTTGGTGTTGGGACCGACTGCTCGGCTCAAGCCGGTGTTTGTTCAAGTACCTTTGACGCTCACTCAGCCGATGTCAATTGCGCTTCTTGCGAGCATTATCACAATGACACCTGGCACTGTGTCCTCAGATTTGTCGAAAGACAACAAGATGTTGCTTGTGCACGCATTGGATTGTAGTGACCCTGATGCGCTGGTGGCAGACATCAAACAACGTTACGAAAAACCTCTGTTGGAGATTTTCGGATGCTAGAACTTTCTATCAATATTGCCTTGGGGGCCATTGGGTTGTCGATGGCACTCACGGTATATCGCCTCATTAAAGGGCCGGATGCGCCAGACAGGATCCTTGCCCTCGACACGCTTTACGTCAATGCAGTGGCTTTGTTAATTGTTCTCGGCATACAGGACAGTAGTTCGATTTATTTCGAAGCGGCGCTTTTAATCGCGCTGATGGGTTTTGTCGCGACGGTTGCGCTTGCGCGCTATTTGGCGCGCGGCGATGTGATGGACTAAGGACAGGAGAAACGCATGCTTGAAATCATCACATCTGTATGTCTGTTAATCGGTGCATTTTTCACCGTAGTTGGCTCAATCGGACTGGTTCGGTTGCCAGAGTTTTTTATGCGTTTGCATGCGCCAACCAAGGCCTCTACGCTTGGCGTAGGAGGGATCTTGTTAGCCTCTATGGCTTACGCGTTCAAAGACGGTTTATTGATCCATGAACTCATCATCACTCTCTTTGTGTTTCTGACCGCCCCAGTCAGCGCACAATTGTTATCCCAAGCGGCCTTGAGATTGAAACTCAAATCAAAAGCGCGCCTGCCCGAATGAAGACTTTAGGTCAGGGCTATCGAGCACTGGTAATCGGCTCGAGCGGTGCGATTGGAGGCGCTTTCATTATGGCGCTGCGCGCAGACCCTGCTTGTGCAGAAGTCGTGGCGCTATCGCGGTCGACTCATCCTGATTTTTCTCTAGAAAACGAGTCGAGTATTGCGCAGGTAGCAGAAGGGCTGAAAAGTGCCACTCCTTTTTCGTTAATTATCGATGCGACAGGAGCCTTAACGATTGACGGCCATGGTCCTGAAAAGAGTTTGAATGCCTTAAATGCCGAACGCTTATTGCGTAGCTTTCAGATTAACGCCGTTGGGCCTGCATTATTACTCAAATACTTTCTACCTTTGTTAGGCACTCGGCGTGCTGTTTACGCCAAGCTTTCCGCGCGTGTCGGGAGTATTTCTGATAACAAAAAGGGGGGGTGGTACGGGTATCGCGCCTCTAAAGCTGCTCTCAATATGCTGCTCCAAACTGCGGCGATTGAGTGGGGTCGCAAAAACCCCGCCGCTGTGATTGCAGCATTACAACCGGGAACAGTCCAGTCTGCACTCTCTAAGCCTTTTGTGGGGCAGGATGCAGCGTTATTGCCTCAAGCATCCGTGGAGGGGTTGCTTGCAGCACTTGATCAGCTTGGAATGACCTCAGAAACAGAGTGCCCTACACATAAAGGCGCTTACTTTATCGATTACCAAGGTAAATCTATCCCTTGGTAGGTTGAATTGCCAATTGGTCATTTTTGAGTACCTTCTTATTCTATTTGGTTATATGTAGATAGGAAATATGTACTTCGGGATTGAGCGAGCAAAGAGCAAAATCACACTCTCACTTTCAAACTCCTAGGTTTTGTCATGAACAAAGTTGCCGCGTTTTTCCTTAGTCTGCTGCTTTCCTTTAGTTCGATTGCAGCTGAACCGCTTATGTCTGCTCAGGCAGTGCAAGCTGGCATGACTGCCCCCAACACCGTCTTGATTGATATCCGTGATCCAAAGTCCTATGCCTCAGGTCATATTGCGGGGTCTTTGAATGCGCCCTACGGTACTTGGCGCGGTCCCGCGACCAACCCTGGCGAGTTGCCTTCAATCGCTAACTTAAGCAAATTGGTGCAGCGTTTGGGTCTGACGCCCGATACACACGTGATTGTGACTTCCTCAGGCAAAGACGAAACAGATTTCGGGGCAGCTGCACGTGTGTATTGGACACTCAAGGTCCTAGGCTTACAGAACCTGTCTATATTGAACGGTGGCCTCAAGGCATGGCAGGCCGCGGGATTAACGCTGGATAACAAACCTGTGAGCGTGACCGCCAGTTCATTTGTGCCAACGATTAACCAAAACATGATTGCTAGCCGTGACGAGGTGGTTGCTCAAGTCAAGGCAGGTAAGGCGCAGCTCATCGATGCTCGTCCAACAGAGTTTTTTGATGGTTCTACACGCCATACTGCCGCCAAAGTACCCGGTACGCTCAAAGGCGCAGTCAATGTGGAGCATTCAACTTGGTTCGAGCCTAACAGCACCAAGGTAGTTTCATCTGGCGAAGCTAAAAAGCTTCTGTCTTCAACCTCAGTGCAGGCTGATCAAGACACCGTATCGTTTTGTAACACTGGACACTGGGCCGCAACCAACTGGTTTGTTTTGTCCGAGCTCGTGGGACAGAAAAACGTCAAGCTTTACGCGGGCTCCATGGTGGATTGGACACAAGCTGACGGCGCACTTCCTATGGACAATGTCCCCAATCGTTTCAAGCAGTTGTATATTGATGCGAAATTGTGGTTAGCAAAATAAGTATCAAAAATGAAACGAACTCCCCTGAGTCTATTGCTATTCCTGTTCTTTATTTTCCTTGCTTGGACAGTTTCCATTCGCCAAGCAGTTCTGTTTGCTGTGGGCATTGGGATGGGAGCCGCACTAGCGGGTGCGCGCTTCGGATTCACCACAGGATGGCGTCAGCTGATTGAACACAAAGATCCCAAAGGAGTCATGGGTCAGTTAGTACTGCTCGCGGTGGCATCAGCCTTTTCGCTGACGCTGCTCGGACAATATTCTGAACTCACAGCAGCACTCGGTCCGCCAAGTATCAGTTTACTGATTGGTGCTTTTGTTTTCGGTCTGACTATGCAGATTGCAGATGGCTGCGGGTCAGGGACTTTATACAAGGCTGGTCTGGGTATTCCACTCAATATGGGCATTTTGCCTTTATTCGCCTTGGGTAGTTTTCTTGGCTCTGTGCAAGTGGGCGACTGGCTCAAACTCGGACAAATTGAACCGATTGGACTGGTAACTGAGTTTGGTAGCGTGAACGCTTTAGTGATCACACTGATTGGCTTAGCTATTTTTGGCTTCGCGGCAAGACTTTGGGTGGGAAAGGGGCGTACGTGGTGGGATCGTAAGTGGCTCATTGGTGCCTTGGCGCTAGCCGTTCTTGCCGCACTCAATCTCATCATCGCCGGACAGCCCTGGGGAGTGGTCTATGGCTTTGGACTCTGGGCGGCCAAAATAGTCAATGCGGCTGGTTTGTTCGATCCCGCTGCAAATGCCTTTTGGAGTCAGGCGGGCAATGCCCAGCGTTTGAATGAGATGGTGTTGATGGACATCACGTCCATTACAAATATTGGTATTTTGGGGGGTGCGCTGTGGATTTCTGCGCGAGCCTCAACAGACAGTAAACCCTTAACCGCCAAGCAGTGGTTGGTAGGTTTGATCGCTGGATTTTTGATGGGATATAGTTCCCGCTTGGCGTTTGGATGCAATATTGGTGCCATGCTGAGTGGTATTTCAACAGGAAGTATCCACGGTTGGATTTGGGTGCCGCTTGCGTTTGCTGGCACGATGATTGGTGTGCGTGTCCGCCGCCATTACCAGTTTTAAGGATCCAGCACACATGATCCAGTCAACAAAAAAATATCAAGCTCTTTTCTGGGCATGTCTGATTTCATTTCTTGTATGGGATTCCTTGGTTTCACCGCCGGTTGATTTGCGCAATGAACCACCCTTGATTGCGGCAGGTTCCGGCAAGCCCTCAAGCGGTGGACACTGCGCAGTTTCAAAATAAGAAAAGCCGCGAGCGTCATACTCGCGGCTTTTTCTTCAATCAATCCTAGTTTGGATCAAGCGAACATCATCTCCGGACGCGTTCTGGATGCTCGCCATAAGGCGGACCATACATGACTAACACGCGCACAGGTTCAGCGCTCGTGACAGAGAACACATGCATCGTGTCAGCGGGGAAAAAGCAGGTATCTCCAGCTTCCATATCAAAGGACTCCCCATCTACCTCGACATGCGCTGTGCCAGCCAGGAGGTAACACACCTGTTCGAGTCCAGGATGCGCATGGGGCAGGGCACCACCGCCACGCGCGATGGTTCCCAACACGACTTCAATGTGTTTGGCACCTACATTGTCGGCACCAATCAAGCGACGATTACTTGTCTCGTGATGGTTAGCTGGCGAGTAGGGCTGAACACTTGCTTCTTTAATGAGATATTTTGAGGTCATGATCCTAGGACATCCTTATTCGGGCTTTACACCTGCGCCACGCAGCATCTCACCCCAATGCTTGAGTTGAAAGTCCACATATTTAGCAAACTCTTCAGGTGTTTTGGTGGGGTCAAGTTCAAAACCCGTTGCAGCAATTTTTTGTTGAAAATCTTTGTCTGCAAAGACGGCTTGAAGCTCGGCATTCAGTTTGTCCACGATCGGACGTGGTAGGTTGGCTGGACCAAAAATACCGTTCCAAGAGGTTAAATCAAAACCCTTAACTGTGCTGGCAATAGAAGGCACGGCTGGAAAGCTTTGAGATCCCTTTGCTGTTGTGACAGCCAATGTGCGAACACGATCAGACTTAAGTGCACCCATACCCGAACCCAAGTCCACGACGTAGACTTGCACCTGACCTGCAATGAGATCCGTCATGGCTTGTGTGCTGGCTTTGTATGGGATGCCAACGACATCGATGCCAGAGATCCGCTTGATGGTTTCCATGGCGACCAGTGAGGTGCTGTTTGGCGTGGCATAGGACAGCTTGCCTGGATTCTTTTTGGCGTATTCGATCAATTCAGTCAGATTGGTCACAGGCAGCTTAGGATTGACGGCCAAGGCGAAAGGTAGTTCACCCACACGTGCGATCGGCGTAAAGTCCTTGATCGGATCGTAGCTCAGCGTCTTAAACATCCAGGGGTTAGCTGAGTGTGATGTGTTGGTCGTCATAAACAGCGTATAGCCGTCGGGTGCAGCCTTAGCAACGTACTGAGCTGCAATTTGAGCGCTTGCACCTGCTTTATTTTCAACAATAACAGGCTGTTTAATGCGCTCAGACAGCTTTTGGGCGACGTTGCGCGCTACGCCATCTGTGCCGCTGCCTGCAGCAAAAGGAATAACCAGTGTGATCGGCTTGTTAGGATAGGCTTGTGCAAATACACTCGCTGAGAGAGTCATCGCGGCAATGCCAAGCAAGGTTTGTAACTTTTTCATTGATAGATATCCAAGCTCTAAGACGGGCTTACTTTTTAGCATAAGGACCACCTGCCGAGCAGACAAAGAAGTGAGTATCTTCCCTAGGGTGGACATTCATTTGTCAAGACGCATCCTTGTGCCTCGACTTTACTGATAGCAGCCAAAAAGGCACAATCTAAGTATGCCTATACCTTCATACCTCACTGCAGCTTTTTATTTATTCGTGGATCTACCCGACTACGTCGCCAGACGACAAGTTTTACTTGATTTTTGTGAGCGTCGCGATGTGAAAGGGATGATTCTGTTGGCACGCGAAGGCATTAACAGCACGATTGCCGGCCGTCCCGAGGACGTGCATGCAGTTCTGGCGTATCTTCGCTCAGATTCAAAATTTTCGACCCTGCAACACAAAGAGTCTTGGTCAGATCTTCCTCCTTTTCACCGCATGAAAGTCCGTCTCAAAAAAGAGATAGTGACCATGGGGGTGCCAGGAATCAGTCCAACCAATATGGCTGGGACCTATGTTAAGCCCCGTGATTGGAATGCTCTGATCAGTGATCCTGATGTGGTTTTAATTGATACACGGAATGATTATGAAGTCGAGCTTGGAACGTTTACAGGTGCGATTGATCCCAAAATCAAGACCTTCTCCGAACTCGTCAAGTGGGTCGGTGAGGCTGAGGTACTGACCTCTCAAACGGGAAAAAAACCCAAAGTCGCCATGTTTTGCACAGGCGGAATCCGGTGTGAAAAATCAACGGCGCTCATGCGAACCAAGGGCTTTGACGAGGTTTACCACCTTGAAGGAGGCATTCTCAAGTATCTAGAGGAGGTCCCGCCCGAGCAGAGTCAATGGAATGGGGAGTGTTTCGTCTTTGACGATCGCGTCTCAGTTGATCATCACTTACAACGTTCTGGTCGCCAACTCTGCCATAACTGCCGCGATCCGCTTCCTGACGGTGCAATGCAATCACCAGAATTTGAAAAAGGAGTGAGTTGTCCACGTTGTTTTAGCAAAGGTGACGAAGAGCACAAACGTCGAGCTCGTGAGCGTCAAAAACAGTATGAACTTGCGAAAGCACGTCGCCAACTCCATATTGGCGCTAAGATAGCTCCGCATAAATAACACCGCATTAGTCATCACTTTTAGAGGTTGTATGAAAATCAAATCCACACTCGCGGCATTAACCGGCGCTGTTCTGCTGAGCTGCTTGGGCAGCGTAGCCATCGCTCAAGAGTTTCCACCCAATAAGGCTGTGACCTTGTATGTTGGTTTTCCTCCTGGTGGCGCCAATGACATTGCGGCAAGAATTATTGGAAAAAAGCTATCTGAAAATATTGGTCAAAAGGTTGTCGTAGACAACAAACCCGGTGCGGGTGGCAATATTGTGACGGACGTCGTCGCCAAAGGTCCATCAGATGGTTCGGTGATTTTGCTGGGTTCGATTGGGCCACTTTCCATCGCGTCGCACTTGATGAAAATCCCTTATGACCCGGTCAAAGATTTGGCACCACTCGCGATGGGCGGCAGCTTTCCAAACGTGTTGCTGGTCTCTCCCGAGTCCGGTATCAAGAGTTTGAAAGACCTTGTTAACTTGGCTAAAAAAGATCCAGGTAAGCTGACGTATGCCTCGACGGGTGCGGGCTCTGCTTCGCACTTGCAGGGCGAGTTGTTTAATCAGCGAGCAGGCGTGGATATTGTTCACGTGCCCTACAAAGGCGGTGGTGCAGCCATGGTCGACGTGATTGGTAATCGCGTGACGGTGTATTACTCGGCATTGCCTTCTGCGGCACCCCAGATCCGATCGGGTAAGTTGATTCCTATCGCCGTCACGAGCGACACACGTGCGGATATTTTCCCTGATATCCCCACCATTGCAGAGTCTGGTTATCCAGATTTTGATGCTAGAAACTGGTATGCATTTGTTGCGTCAGCCAAGACGCCTCCAGCAATCTTAGATCGTTGGAATCAGGAAATCGTCAAAGTGATTACAGACAAAGAAGTGACTGCCGCCTTGCATTCACATGGACTGACACTTGAGCCAGGTTCGCGCGAGGACTTATCCAAGTACATCGCCAAGGAATCGGCGACTTGGAGCAAAATCATTAAAGATCGCAATATCAAGATCGATAATTAACAGACACCTTGAGTATTGATATTCGTCGTGCTGTTCCTCACACGACGAAAAAAAGGGCGATGCTTGCATCGCCCTTTTTATTTCAAGCACAAATAAAGTTTAGTCTTCAAACTGTCCAAAACGCACTGTAGTCGAGCCGACTTTGACGTTAGACGTCGAAGGCATCACTAGAACAGTATTGTCATAGGGCACGCAAATCGTGTGATCACCGTCAGTTGCCACGACGTCACCCTTCTTGGGTACGACCTCCAGTCCTTTGTATTCTTTATTGAAACGGAAGCCCGTTGATTTGGCAACCACAGCCTCGGTCACTCGGACGATGCGTTGCTTTGCGCAGACTGGTAAGCGCAGTGCAGGTTGTACAAACGCATCATCGACAATATTGAATAAGCGCAGAAAACGCAGCAACGTGTCGTGCGCGACATCGGCTGCAGATTTTTCCCAATGTTGACCGCACTCAATCAACAAACCCGTGCGCGGATCATTGGGCTTGCCAAAACCGCCCCGCTCAATCATGCGTAGACCTGCAGGATGCCCAGTATCGATCAGCAAAAACTCAGGTAATCCGACACGCTTGGATAACGCGGCACTTTTCTCGCCGCCTTGGCCCGTTGCACCGCACACCATAATCGGTGCGCACGGCTCAGACATCGAATGAATGTCGAGCAGATAGTCTGCCGCATCGACAAAAGGCTGCAGGACGCGTGCGCGACGCAGTTCAGCAGAGTCACGCGCGCCGAACAATACATCGTCTCCCCAAACACGATTGAAGTCCTCATCCACGTAACGACTTGCGCTTGGATTTTCAGGATCCCAGCGTGAATAGGCCAGCGTGTTTGCAAAGGCAATCGTCAAGCGACCGGCATTGGGTTTAACCTGCTGGCGCAGAAACCAGTCCACCGCAATCGCGCCACAAAACTCATTGCCATGGGTCAGTGCCTGCACCATGACATGTGGACCTGGGCGACCAGAGTCAAAGCTCCAAATAAAGGGCACACCAGTATTGGAGTGCTCCCACGCGCTGATGTCAGGTGCTTGAATTTCAATAGGATAGGGTTGTTTCATTTTGTTACTTTTAAAAATTAGTGGGGCTCGTTGAGATGGCAAGCTGACTGACGTCCTGGGCTGATTTCTCTGAGCACCGGCGCTTCGACAGAGCATCGTGGCATCGCATGCGGACAACGAGGATGAAAGTGACATCCCGAAGGCGGCGCGAGCGGGGAGGGGATTTCTCCTCTAATCGGCACAAAACTGCGATGCTTACGATCGATGCGAGGGATTTCTTGGAGCAAGGCTTGGGTATAGGGATGATTCGGTTCGGCGAAGAGCTCCTCGGTAGGCGCAATCTCTGCGACACGTCCGAGATACATCACAACTACACGATTAGACAAATGTCTCACCACGCCTAGGTCGTGGCTAATAAAAAGATAGGTCAGACCCAGTTCGTCGCGCAAATCCATGAACAGATTGAGGACCTGCGCCTGAATCGACACATCTAACGCTGCAACGGCTTCATCGCACACCAAAAACTCTGGCTTGACGGCGAGCGCGCGGGCGATACCGATGCGGGCACGTTGACCTCCTGAAAACTGGTGAGGGTAACGTTGCATGTACGAGGGATCAAGGCCAACGCGCTTGAGCAGGGCCGCGGTGTAGTCGCGTTGTTGCGAGCTATCCACCAAACCATGTACCCGCGGCGCTTCTCCAACAATATCAATCACACGCATACGAGGATTGAGTGAAGCAAATGGATCCTGAAAAATGAGCTGTACAGGACGCCGAACACCGCCTTCGCTTTCCAGGGGCTGGCCGCGATAACGGACGGTGCCTTCGCTTGGGGTGTAAAGCCCACAGCCAAGTCGTCCGAGCGTTGATTTTCCACAGCCAGACTCACCGACTAAACCTACAACCTCACCCTGATTGATTGTAAAGGTAACGTTATCGACAGCATGTACGGTCTGTTCTTGAACGTTGGAACCAAATACACGGGCAATTTTTTCAAACACATCGAGTTTCTTGCCAAAACGCTTGGATACTCGATCAAAGGCTAAAAGTTCGGTCACGCTAAGCTCTCCGTTGAAGCCGTGGAAGGCTGCTGAACGATCGGGTTCCAACAACGTGTGCTGCGAGAACCGATTCCCACCATCTCGGGCATTTGCGCACAGGCTGGAAGAACACGCGTACAGCGCGCTTCGAAGGCGCAGCCTGCACCGAGTTGCATAATCGAGGGCGCCGAACCTGGAATTTGACGCAGCCGTTGACCTGGAGTCGTGGTGGCTGGCACAGAGTCGAGCAGGCCACGCGTATAGGGATGGGTCGGGTTGCTGAGCACATCTTCAGCCAAACCATGCTCAACGATGCGACCTGCATACATCACCGCGATTTTATCGGCCAGACCGGCCACGACAGCGAGGTCGTGTGTGATCCAAATCAAGGCAGTGCCAGACTGACTGACTAGTTGTTGCATTTCATACAAAATTTGTCCCTGTACCGTCACATCCAAGGCGGTAGTCGGTTCGTCCGCGATGATGAGATCGGGCTTATGCAACATCGCGATCGCAATCGCCACACGTTGACGCATGCCACCAGAGAATTGATGCGGATATTGACCGAGCCGTTCGCTGGGTGAGGCGATTCCGACTTTACCGAGAACTTCGACACAACGCTCGCGCGCAATCGCTCGGCTGACAGACTCGTGCGCCAGCACGGTTTCAATCATCTGCGTTTCAACGGTCAAGACGGGGTTAAGTGTCATCATCGGATCTTGAAAGATCATCGCGATACGACGGCCTCGCAAGCGACGTAGAGTTTCCTCGTCGGCACCCACTAGCTCTTGTCCGTCAAAGACAATGCTGCCGCGGGCAATTTTTCCTGGGGCATCAACCAGACCCATGATTGAAAAGCCTGTGACAGATTTACCTGAACCAGACTCCCCAACCAAGCCCAGCACTTCGCCGCGCTTAAGCTCTAGGGAAACATCCGCTACAGCAGGCAAAATACCGTCGCGGGTTAAAAACTCAGTGCGTAGGCCTTTGACCGTTAACAAAGCGCTCATCGTGACAACCTCGGATTCAAAATATCACGTAATTGATCGCCAACTAAATTGATCGCCAAGATAGTGATGAGCAACGCGATGCCGGGATAAACGCTGATCCAGTATTTACCTGAAAGCAGATACTCGTAACCGTTTGAAATTAACAGGCCAAGCGAAGGCTCCGTCGCAGGCAGGCCCAGTCCCAAAAAGGAAAGGGTGGCTTCAAGCGCAATCGCATGGGCGACTTGAACCGTGCCGACCACAATCAATGGTGCCATTGCATTGGGCAATAAGTGACGCAGGACGATGCGTGAGCCTTTGAGGCCGAGTGAGCGCGCGGCTTCAACGTATTCTTTGCCACGTTCAACTAACGCTGCAGAGCGGGCTGTACGTGCGTAATAGGCCCACTGAACGCTGACGAGAGCAATGATGATCTTGTCTACACCTTTGCCGAGTACCGCCAGCAAGACGAGTGCAACCAAAATCGCTGGAAAGCCCAGTTGAATATCCACCAGACGCATGATGATTTGTTCAAAGCGACCACCAAGGTGTGCCGCCAGAACGCCCATCACACTCCCGATGACCAGCGCAATAATGCCGCTGGTGAGACCGACATAGAGAGACACCCTCAAGCCATAAAAGATCGCCGAGACCATGTCGCGACCCTGACCATCCGTTCCCAATAGATACGTCTGTCCATTGAGTCCTTTTTCTCCAGGTGCGAGTCGCGCATCCATGAGGTCAAGAGAGGCCAGATCATACGGGTTTTGCGGTGAAATCCACGGCGCAAACAGCGCGGTAAACATCACCACGACCAACATGACCAGGCCAACCATGGCGACTGGACTTTCGGCAAATTGGGTACAAAGTCGCTTAAAAGGGGTTTGCACCTTGGCGACTGCTGCGATGGCTTCGCTCATCAGTGTTGCTCCGAAATACGCACTCTTGGGTCGAGCAGAGAGTAAAGAATATCAACCACCAAATTAATAATGATGTACATGGCCACGACTACGAGTAGATAGGCGACCACAACGGGACGATCTAGCTGGAAAATGGAGTCAATCACCAGCTTGCCCATGCCGGGCCAGGCGAAAATAGTCTCGGTCACAATGGCGTAAGCAATCACGGAGCCAAGCTCAAGACCGATGACAGTCACCAAGGGAATTAAAATGTTTTTAAGCAAGTGCACGCCGACCACACGCGAAGATTTCAGTCCTTTGGCTCGCGCAAATTTTATGTAATCCAGCAAGCTTTGTTCTCGCGTTTGAGCGCGGGTGAGTCGAATGATGAGCGCAAGCTTTAAGAGCGCAAGGTTTAACGCAGGGAGTAGGGCGTACTTCAGTCCCTCCCAGCTAAAAATAGAAAGCTGTAGACCAAATACGTCTGTCGTCGGGCCACGTCCGGTGGAGGGGAGCCATCCCAGCGTGACGGCAAAACACAAAATCAGCAGCAAGCCCACCCAGAATGTCGGTAATGAGAAACCAACAATGGAGCTTGTCATGATCAGTCGAGAAAACGGAGAGTTTGGCCTCAGCCCAGCATAAAGACCGAGCGGTATCCCTAGCAAAACGGAAATCAACATCGCCAGAACGGCTAACTCCATCGTGGCGGGCATTCTTTCAAAAATAATTTCGAGCGCAGGTCTGGCGTATACAAACGAGTTGCCGAGATTACCTGTGAGCGCGCCTTTTAAAAAGATAAAGTATTGCTCGACCACCGGCTTGTCTAAGCCGAGCGCGACGCGAGCGCGCTCTTTCTCAATTTGGTCCGCCTCAGGGTGTACCAAAATTTCAACGGGATCTCCAACAAGATAAAGACCCCCGAACACCAACATTGACGTGATAAACAACACCAACAAGGACTGTGCCAAACGACGAAGGATAAAAGCGGTCACTGGTTACAAGTCCTTAGTTGGTGTTGAGAGAGTAGAGAACGAATTACTTTGCACGTGTCACGAATTGTGCGAGTGTGTACTGATCCGCACGACCGCCATATTGAACACCTTTGCGTGAGGCCCAAGTGCTGACCTCATAGTGCAGAGGAATCAAACCTTGCAGTTCCATTGCTTTTTCGCTCGCGAGCGCTAATGCCGCATCACGCTGCTTGTCATCAATAATCACAATGGCTTTGGCGATCAATGCATCAAGCTCAGGGCTGGAAAAACGACCGCGGTTGGCGCCACCCATGCCTGCCTTGGGGTCATTAGTCGCAAGCAACGCACGCAGTGGGGAGGATGTATCGCCCGATGCAGCACCCCAGCCTGCCAGGATCAATGAAAACTCCATTTTGCTCGCGCGTGAAAAGAAAATGTTCGATGGCATTGTGTCGACCTTGGTCGGGACGCCATTACGCGAGAAGAACTGAGCTACTGCTTGAGCGGTTGCGCCGTCATTGATATAGCGGTTATTCGGTGAATGCAGCGTGACACCGAAACCATTGGGGTAGCCGGCTTCAGCCATAAGTTTTTTTGCGCCTGCAGGATCATACGCATCAGGCTTTAGCTTTTTACTGGTGCCGAAAAAGGCTTCGTCAAGCAACTGTCCCGCGGGGATTGCTTGTCCTTCCATGACGCGTGACACGATCGCATTGCGATCAATCATCTTGCTGAGTGCACGACGCACGCGCGCATCAGTCAGAGGGTTGGCCTCCATGGGCTTGCCGTCAGCAGTCGTGATGAAGGGCGAGTTGGTTTTGCGGTTGCTGTCCATGTGCAGATAAATCATACGGTTTGAAACAGCGTTCGAAACCTCAATGCGTTTGTCTTTTTTGAGCTTTGCGGCATCGGCAGTCGGGACACCTTCGACCATATGCACGTCCCCAGAAAGCAGGGCGGCGACACGTGCGGGCGCGCTAGTAATGATGCGAAAGGTCACTTTGTCCCAATCGGGTTGCTTGCCATAGTAGTCTTTGTTACGCGTCAGAATGACACGATCACCCGACACATACTGTTCAAAGCGGAAAGGACCTGTGCCAATCATAGCTTTGCCAGAATTGAAGTCTTCTGTTTTGGCAGTTTCTGCAATGGCTTTGGGCACAATCGCCACGGATACCATGTCGGCTGGCAGGAGAGGATAAGGCTCTTTGGTTTTAAAGCGGATCGTATGCGAATCAACAATATTGACATCTGTGATCGCGCGCACGAACACAGCAAATGAAGCTGGGCTGTTCGGGACGTTAGGAATTCGCTTAATAGTTGCCGCTACATCTTCAGCAGTGAAGGGTTCGCCGTTGTGCCACTTCACACCTTTACGTAGCTTAAATTCCCACTCAGTATCTGAGATTGCTTTCCAGGACTCAGCCAAGCCGGGGTAGGTCTTGAGCGCAGGGTCTGTTTTGACTAGCGTCTCAAAGACGTGCGCGGCCATGCCGTTGTTGGGAGTGAGGTTATGGAAGTGTGGGTCGACTGTCGTGACAGGGGTTGAAAGTGCGATGACCAGGTCTTTGATTTCTTGAGAAAAAGAGACTGTGGACCATCCTGCCGTCAAGGCAACAGAGGCGGCCAACGACGCACCGACCAATAACCGGCGCACCGGGTTCATACTGAATTTTTGTGCTTTAGATGCAGTCATGACAAAGATCCCAGATCAAAGTGGTAACGGGGATCAATATAGCGGCTGGTCAAGCAAGTGACAACCGTATTGTCTAGTGGTTTCCACTATCTAACTTTAGTGACGCGTTGTAGGTATAGAATCAGGGTGTCCATTTTTAACTTTGTTCAGGCTTCAAACATATGAAACTTTTTACTCCCACCCAATTAGGTGCATTGACGCTCAAAAATCGTGTCGTGATGGCACCATTGACGCGTATGCGAGCGACCGAGGGTGACGTGCCTGGCGAGCTGGCAGCTGAGTACTATAGCCAGCGTGCGAGTGCGGGTTTGATCATTTCAGAAGCGGCCCAAATTTCAAATTTAGCCAAGGGTTATCCCGCAACACCAGGCATTTACAGCGACGCTCAAGTAGCTGGCTGGAAAAAGGTGACCGATGCAGTGCATGCCAAAGGCGGCAAAATGGTGTGTCAGCTCTGGCATGTCGGCAGGATTTCACATTCCTCACTTCACCCCGCTGAGGGGCTACCAGTCGCCCCGTCAGCCCTTGCTCCCACTGGAAAGGTGTACACCGCAACGTGGCAGCTCGCTGAGTATGAGACACCACGCGCCTTGAGCGTGGAGGAAATTCCTGCCTTGATCGCTGATTACGTTCACGCCGCACAGCAAGCAAAAGCAGCAGGTTTTGATGGCGTTGAGGTGCATGGCGCAAATGGTTATTTGTTGGATCAGTTCTTGCATGACGGCTCTAACAAGCGCGACGACCAATATGGCGGCAGTATTGAAAATCGGAGTCGTTTGTTGCTTGAGGTGTTGCAGGCGGTTATCGGCGTATGGGGTGCGGATCGTGTTGGTGTACGTTTGTCACCCTATGGCACTTTTAATGATATGTCTGACCGTGACACCTTGGGTTTATTTACCTATGTGGTTCAGCAGCTCAATCCGCTTGGCTTATCCTATCTGCACCTGATTGAGCCACGCTCAACCTTGGCGGGCGGCACGGACAAGGTGGCCGAAGGTCAGCCGAGTACGTCCAAACTTTTTCGTCCGCTTTTTCAAGGCAAGATTATTGCTGCTGGAGGCTTTAATCGCGAAGGCGCTGAGGAGTTCGTCAGCGAAGATCTTGCGGATGCCATCGCCTTTGGCCGCTTGTATATTTCAAATCCTGATCTGCCTGAAAGGTTGTTGGCTAACGCGCCCTTAACACCCTATGATCGCAAAACTTTTTACGGCGGTGACGCAAAAGGTTATGTGGACTACCCCACGATGACTTAAATATTGATCATAAAAAAGGAGCCTGAAACATCATGTCCGATATTTTGTTGCAATCCAGGGTCGATGACATCGTGACCTTGACGATTAATCGTCCTGAAAAGCTAAACGCGATGACCAAGCCCTTGTGGGGTCAACTGGGTGATGCGATCGTGGCGTTGTCCGCCCAAGATGATGTGCGTTGCATTATTTTGCGTGGTGCCGGTGAAAAAGCCTTTTCTCCTGGCAATGACATTAGCGAGTTTGAAACGCAGCGATCCAATCAGGCTCAGGCAACTGAGTACGGACATTTCATGCATCAGACCGTCAACAAAATTAAGAGCTGCCGTCATCCGATTGTGGCGCAGATTCACGGTATTTGCGTGGGAGGGGGGTTGGAGATTGCCTCCCTCGCGGATCTGCGGATCTGCGGTGCTTCAAGTCGTTTTGGCGCGCCCATCAAAAACCTAGGTTTAGTCATGGCCTATGACGAGATGGAACCCATCGCGTCTTTAATCGGTGCATCCAAGGCCCTGGAGATTTTGCTCGAAGGTCGCATTTTTGATGCGCAAGAGGCGTTGCGCATCGGACTTGTCTCAAGAGTCGTGCCAGATGATCAGGTTGCGGCCGAAGCCATGGCAACGGCACAACGTATTGCGTCGGGTGCGCCGCTGGTGGCACGTTGGCACAAAAAATTTGCACGTCGGTTGGCAGATCCCGCGCCACTGACTGCGCTTGAGCGCGCGGAATGTTTTGAGTGTTTCGATACCGAAGACTTTCGTATCGGATATCAATCATTTTTAGCAAAACAGCCGCCCAAATTTACCGGCCGCTAAGCCCGCCTACAAATTGTCGACAGTTTGAGAGCAAGGTGTCGCTGGCTTTGGCCAGCAAGCCTTGGTCCGAGCCGAGCCCAACCATTTTGTAACCCCATTCGATATAACGCTGCGCATCCGCCTCAGAGGCGGCCAAAATGCCAATCGACTTACCGTACTTCGCTGCAATAGCGGGCAGGGACTGAATCGCCTTTTGTACCTCTGGGTGATGCTGTTGACCTAAAAACCCCAAGCTGGCGGCCATGTCATTCGGGCCGATAAAGGCACCATCGACCCCCTCGACACTGATGATCGAATCAAAGTGTTTGACACCATCCGCCGATTCAATCTGAACCAACACACAGAGCTGCTCATCCGCGGTCTGAGCATAGTTCGCCACACGGCCCCAGCGATTCGCACGCTGTTGACCAGCAACGCCTCGGATGCCTCGATGTGGGTAGCGCGTGGAGGAGACGATCTCTTGCGCTTGAGAGGCAGACTCCACATTGGGCAAAATCAGTGTGCGCACGCCCATGTCTAGGTATTGTTTAACCAAATCCTTATCAAATTTGACGAGACGGACCGCAGGCTCTAGGTTGTAGCCACCCAGCATTTGCAACTGCGTCAGAACTGTGTGCATATCATTGGGTGAGTGCTCCATATCAAGCGTCAGCCAGTCGTAACCAGAACCCGCCACAATTTCCGTAGAGTAGCTACTCGATAAGCCACACCAAAGTCCCAATTGAATTTGCTTGTTGTAGAGGGCTGCTTTGAGGGTGTTTTGTTTGAGCGTCGTCATATGTGTGTCTTTTCTTTTATGATTGATTCACAAGATGGTAAAACACAATGCAGGACTTTACAAAAATAGTTTAAGAGGCGCGTTCGGTGGATAAATTAGAAAAATGGCGGGGTTACGTCCCCGACGAAGAATTAGAAACGTATAAAAAGGGTGGCTTTGGTGAACGCATCGGGATGGGCGAACGCGTGGCCTTACTCAATGTCGACACAACCTATATGTTTGTCGACCCTGCTTATTCGATGTGTGGCAGAGATATGACGACTGTGACGGATGCAGTGACCGCACTCACTCAGCAATTTCGTACACTCAATCTACCCATCTATTACAGTCGTCGCGATGATCGCAGTCATCCTACATATCGCGGTGTTTGGAACTACAAGCTTGCCGCACCCGATGCCTTTCAATATCACAGCGATCCGCGAGCAGATCAGTGGCCTGATGCGTATGCGCCCAGACCCATTGATCGCATCGTGCTTAAAAATAAACCGTCGTGTTTTTTTGGAACGCCCCTTGAGTCTTTTCTCCGTTATGACGGGATTGACACGATTGTGGTGTGTGGGATTTCTACTTCGGGCTGTGTGCGAGGCGCCGTGTCAGACGCCTTTGCGCACAACTTTAGAGTGATCGTGGTCGAAGAAGCGTGCGGTGACCGTAGTCCTCAGGCCCACAAAGCCAACTTATTTGATATGGATATGAAGTCCGCAGACGTGGAGTCACTTGCTTATGTGCAGGAGCTGCTCAGTGCAAAGTTTGCATGAGCAGCGCAGAGAAACTAGCCTGATTAGCGATGCCAAGTCGTAAAGGCATCGACCTCCATTCTCGTGCTCTGATAACTGTTGATGGGCGCCTCCATATCTGGATAGCCGAGCGACATGGCGACAATCAGTTTCTTGCTGAAGGGCAGCCCCAGACTCTCTCGAATAGCGTCTGGATAGCCCGACACAGACGCCTGCATGCACGTCCCGAGCCCCGCGCCGTGAGCGGCCAAGGTAAAAGATTGAAGAAATAAGCCCATATCCAGAGTCGACCAGTGCTCGAGAGACTCATCCATAAAAAAGAATACAGCGCAGGGCGCACCAAAAAACTTAAAGTTTTGCATGCGAAGCTCATTGCGAAGCTTACTGTCGTCACGACCGATTCCTAGCGCGTTAAAGCGCCTCGTGCCATGGTCTTTGGCGCGAAAATCCATAGCCGCAGGCCAGGACTCCGGAGCAGGGAAGTCATACTGGGGCGCGGTATTGTCACTGGCAATTTTAAAAAGCTTCTCAGCCAAAGCGTCACGCGTCTTGCCAGTCACAATCGAGACTTCCCAAGGCTGAGTATTTTTATACGAAGGACTGCGTCCCGCCGCTTGCAACACTTCTCTGAGTAAGGACTCTGGAACCGGAGTCTGTTTAAAGCCACGGATACTTTGGCGCGTATTGATGCCTTGTAATACATCCATCTTAGTGTCTCCTGACTATTTTTCTGCGAGGATTGTAGCGATGGTTTACAGTATTAAACGAAATATTGATCCTTGGAGACTAAAAATGCGTTTTCCCTTTACCCGCACGCTCTTGGCCACTGCGACCCTGCTAGGCGCTACCTTAGCCCATGCCGCGTATCCAGACCGCAACATCACCTTGGTTGTGACCTATCCTCCGGGCGGCACCGCGGATCGTGTAGCCCGTCTCATTGCCCCCGAGCTTGCTAAAGAGCTGGGACAAAATGTGATCGTAGACAATCGTGGTGGTGCGGGAGGCATGATTGGTGCAGCCTATGTCGCCAAAGCGGCTCCAGATGGATACACCATCATGCTGGATGCGGCAAACCATACGCAAAATCCCGCCTTACGCAAGATGCAGTTCGATACGCTGAAAGATTTTTCCTCCGTCATGCTGTTGCAGCGCGTCCCGAATATTTTGGTTTCTAGCCCAACCTTTCAAGCCAAAACGGTTCAAGAGCTGATCAAACTGGCAACGCCTAAAACCCCTGTTGTGCATTACGCCACCTCCGGTGCAGGTAGCGCACAGCATTTGGCAGGTGCGTTGTTCAACGCCTTGGCTGGCACGCATCTTGAGTCAGTCCATTACAAAGGTGGTGGCTTGGCGATTACTGATGTGATGTCTGGTCAGGTTCCGCTTGCCTTTGCCACTGTTGGCACGGCTCTCCCACAGATCAAGTCAGGCAAGCTTAATGTGATTGCCTCGGGCGGAGAAAAGCGTTCTGCCGTTTTGCCGGATGTGCCCACGATTGCTGAAAGCGGTGTCAAGGGCTATTCGAGCTACGAATGGAATGCCATCTTTGCGCCTGCGGGCACTCCAGCGGCAGTGATTGAACGATTGAACAAAGCCTTGGTCAAGGTCATGCAGCAGCCCTCAGTCAAGGCGGGTATTGATGCGTTTAGCGGCGAGATTATTGCCTCGTCGCCACAGCAGCTCGAGGATTTCCGTCGTGCTGAACTGGCCAAATGGCAACGTGTCGCCAAAGAGTACAACATCAAGCTCGATTAATGAGAACAAGGGCGTCTATTGCACGCCCGGAATATCAAGCACTGTAGGCAAATGGCCTGTTGTCGCGAGAAACCGTTTTAGCTCTGGCTGCGGGATGACAACAGTCTCGGTATTGATTAAAGGGTGCGCTTGAATTGCTTCTGCATTCCAGATTGTCTGATCAATGACGAGTTCTACGGAATTTGACAGATCATGAATCAGGCTCAGGACACTCACTGAGCCTGATTCAACACCCAAGTGTTGGCGCAGGCGATCCGTTGAGGCAAAGCCGAGGCGTCTCATGCCTAAAAGCGCACTCAGCTTGTCCAAATCAATCACAAGCTTGGGCGGCACAATCACTAAAACGTGTCGAAGTCCCTTTTTGTCTCTCAAAAATAAATTTTTATTGCGTGTGCCTGGTAAGGCGGGCACCAACGCTTCGAACTCGGCGCACGTTTGAGTCGCGCGATGCTCAAATCTGGTGAAATTAAACCGATGGGAGGCGAGGAACCGTGAAATCGTCATGTTGAGGTGAAATCATTCCTGACAGAGGGGTGCTGGATTCTATGTCCGGAAGCCGATAAGGCGCCTCACAAATCCTGTCACGTGACCTGGGCCTCAAGACGTACTGAGTGCATAGAACACTCTACAATAGACACCTTGTTTAAAAGAATTGGAATCTCACCATGTCCGGTCCACTTTCGCATATCAAAGTCCTTGATTTATCCCGCGTCCTGGCGGCTCCCTGGGCGGCCCAAAACCTTGCCGACTTAGGTGCAGATGTTATTAAGGTTGAGCGCCCCGTGAAAGGCGATGATTCACGTGCATTTGCGCCGCCTTTTTTGAGAGACGAG
The DNA here is from genome assembly GCF_049655405.1 of Zwartia sp. Lineage (GTDB taxonomy): Bacteria > Pseudomonadota > Gammaproteobacteria > Burkholderiales > Burkholderiaceae_B > Zwartia. The sequence continues at coordinate 417,625 of NZ_JBASJR010000013.1, read as the reverse complement.
CAAGGGAATACGACTCGGGAGTCGGCTTATTTTTGCGCAGCCAATCGGGGCAAACGCTCTATTACCATCGACATTTCCAAGCCCGAAGGCCAAGCGCTGGTGCGAGAGCTTGCGAAAAATGTAGATGTGATTCTTGAAAACTATAAAGTTGGCGATCTTGCCCGTTACGGACTGGGCTACGAGGACATCAAGGCCATCAACCCTGCGATTATTTATTGCTCTGTGACAGGCTTTGGTCAGACGGGGCCTGAAAAGGATCGTCCTGGCTATGATTTTATGGCCCAAGGCATGGGCGGGTTGATGAGTGTCACGGGTGAGCGCGATGACCTCCCCGGCGGTGGTCCGCAACGCGTCGGAGTGCCGATCATTGATTTGACGACAGGCATGTACGCAAGTGTTGCGATTTGTGCCGCCATCGCAAATCGCGCTGTTACAGGCCAAGGCCAATGGATCGACGTTTCCTTGCTCGATTCCTGCGTCGCGTTTCTCGCAAATCAGGCGATGAATTACTTTGCGACAGGCGAGGCTCCAAAGGCCATCGGCAATGCGCACCCCAATATTGTCCCTTATCAGACGTTCAAAACGTCGGATGGTGCTTTGATTCTCGCCTGCGGAAACGATAATTTATTTAATAAGTTCTGTGAGATCGCTGACTGTGTCCATCTCTCCAAAGACCCGCTGTATTCGACCAATGGTGCACGCGTTAAAAACCGTGAAGCCATCACCAATATTCTCAATGACATTTTTCTCACGCGGACAACACGTGAGTGGGTCAAAATGTTGGATGAGGCTGGTGTCGCAAATGGACCCATCAATAACGTGGCACAGGTTTTCGAAGAACCCCAAGTATTGGCGCGCGGCATGAAAATCGAACTGCCACACGCAGTGGCGGGTACGGTGCCCTTAGTTGGCAGCCCGATGAAGTTTTCCGAAACGCCTATCAAACACGAAATGCCGCCTCCTGCGCTCGGGCAGCACACGGACGAAATTTTGCTGTCAGTTTTAAATAAATCGCAGGATGAAGTCACTTCGCTCAAGACGAAGGGCATTGTTTAATAAAAAATATATTCAAAAAATAGCAGGGGAGACAACATGTACGACTTGATCATTAGACAGGCTCAGGTATTTGACGGTTTGGGTCATCCAGGAAAAATCGCTGACGTTGCGGTTCTAAACGGTGTGGTGGCTGAAATTGGTGCGGTCACAGGATCCGCTAAACAAGAGGTCGATGCCAAGGGTCTGTCCTTAATGCCAGGGATTGTCGATTTGCACACGCACTTCGATGCCCAGGTCACCTGGGACCCCACCATGTCACCCTCGCCGGCGCTTGGTGTGACGACTGTCGTGATGGGAAATTGCGGTTTTGGCATCACCCCTTGCCCAGCAGAGCACCGCGAGACCATGATGAAAAATCTCTCGGTTGTCGAGGGGATGGATCTCAATGCCCTGTTGAGCGGGATCAATTGGAATTTTGAAACCTTCAAAGAGTATATGGATCAGTTGCGGGCGACCAAGCCCTATCTGAATACAGCGCTCTTTGTCGGCCACTCGGTAGTACGTACCGCGGTGATGGGACCTGCAGGCTCTGAAAAGGTCACTCCATCGCCTCAAGAGCTTGAGGCGATGTGTCAGTTAGTGCGTGAAGCCATGCAAGCAGGAGCGATTGGTTTCGCTTCGTCATTTTCGCCAAATCACAGCGGCTATGGTGGCATCCCCATGCCTTCGACGATCGCGACTGAGGAAGAATTACTCGCGCTCTCAGGCGTCATGAAAGAGTTCGACAAAGGTGTCTTCATGATGGCGACAGGTGCACGCGCGACGCCTGAAGTGATTGAAAAAGTGGCGGCCAACAGCGGTCGTCCTGCTTTTATTTCAACCGTCTTGTCGATGTACAACCCTGCGACTCCTGATCTTGCCATCACCTATTATGAAAAGGCCGAGCAGGCGCGCGCGCGTGGCAATGAGGTCTACATCCTGACAAGTTGCCAGCCGCTTTCGTTTGACTTTACGCTCGAAGAACCCTATCCGATGTATAGCCACTCTGCTTTTGATCGGGTCAAAAATCGCCCGGCTGCAGAAATCCTAAGCGCCTACAAAGATCCCGCCTTCCGCCAGCAATTCAGAGAGAATCTTAAAAACCTCAAACCCGGCATTTTGTTCCTCGGCGATTGGAAATATCTCGAGGTGGGTGAAGTCTCACTTCCTGAGCATGCTGCGCTAGAGGGGATGACGTATGAGGCGCTTGGAAAAAAATGGGGCATGGAGCCACTGGATGCTTTCTTTGAGTTAGCTATCAAAGAGAACCTGAAAAATCACGTCATTGGAAAGTTTTTCAACCATATTGACGCAGGTGTCGCCCCTTTACTCAAACACTCATCCTCTGTCGTGACTTTGTCGGATGCCGGTGCCCATTTGATCTATATGTGCGATGCGGCCTTTGGCTTGCATTTCCTTGGACACTGGGTGCGTAAGACCGGAGAATTTACGCTCGAAGAGGGGATTCGCCGTATTACCAGTCATGCTGCGGATCGCTTCAAGATTCCGAATCGCGGGCGTTTAATCAAAGGTGCGCCAGCGGATATGCTGTTGTTTGATCCAAAAGAGGTGGGGATGACCAAGCTTGAAACCTTGCATGATTTGCCAGGTGGTGGTGCACGCAAGGTGCGTTCAGGCACTGGTATACATGGTGTCTGGGTCAACGGCTGCATGGTGCATGATGGCAAAGATTACGTAAAGCTCGCCGAAGGTCCGGGGCAGGTGATTGATTCATTTTTGCAATAGCGACTTGGGCTTCTGACGATGATCCTTTCAACATACGAAGACGGAGTGTTATGGCTTGCGTTCAATCGCACGAGCGCGGCCAATTCTCTGAATCTTGAGATGTACGATGCTTTGCATGCCGCCATGTCTGGTGCGATGGCAGATCCAGCGGTCAAATGCATTGTGTTGACCGGCGAAGGTCACAAGGCATTTTGTGCCGGAGCTGATTTAAAAGCCTTCTCTGAACTTGGCCGTGAGCAGGCAGAGCTCAAGCATCTTGATTTACTGGATCGCTGTTTTGGAGATCTTTTAACGTGTGGCAAACCTGTGGTGGCCTGTGTGCAGGCTGCCGCCGTGGGTGCTGGCTTGATGGTGGCGGCGCTGTGTGATGAGATTGTGATGTCAGAGCAGACGTGGGTGTCTTTGCCTGAGGTGTTGTTTGATATGCCGACACCAATCGGTGCGGCAATCGTTTCACCACGTGTGAGTCACCGCCTGATGCATCGATTGGTCCAGCTTGGTGAGCGCGTAGGTGCCTCGGAGTGTCTGTCGGAGGGCTTAGCTTCTTTAGTCGTACCCGCTGAGCAACTATTAGAGGTCACGCGCGCCCGTGCAAAGGCTTTGGCAGTCATTCCTAGTCACGCTTATGCCCTGAATAAGCAGTGGATCAATCAGCGCACACGAGGAGCGCTTGCGAATGCATCTCTTCTCGCCCGTTCAGTCATTGAACACTCTATAAACAGTCACCTGACTTAGCCTCCTGCTGGTATCGTGATGCGATACCAGCATTGCTCACCCTTAAGGGTTGCTAATGACAACCTTGCCAAAGTGTTTTTGCTCTTGCAGATGTTGATATGCCAGTTTGGCGTCTTCAAACTTAAATACTTTGTCTATCACCGGGCGCATTTGATTGACATCGATTGCCCGAAGCATCGCCTCAAAGCTCTGCCGACTGCCGACCGTAATCGACCGCGTTGTGATCGATCGCCCACGGAACAGTGCGGGATCAAGCTGTTGTCCCACTCCACCCAAGATGCCGACCTGCACGACATGACCACCGATCGCAGCTGACTTGAGTGAGCACGCGAGTGTGCCTGGTCCTCCGACCTCGACAACAAAGTCTGCACCACGACGACCCGTCAAACGCATGACTTCTTGGTCCCACTCTGGATGCGTGGTGTAGTTAATCACCTCATGCGCGCCCAGTGCGCGTAGTTTGTCGGCTTTTGCATCGCTAGAAGTGGTGGCGATGACTCGCGCGCCAAACATACGTGCAAACTGCATCGCAAAGACTGACACACCGCCCGAGCCCAGCGTCAGCACGGTATCACCAGGCAATAGCTGGCGTTGATCTGTCAGACAGCACCAGGCCGTCACGGCGGCGCAGGGCAAGGTTGCCGCTTCTTCAAAGGAAAGATGTGCCGGAATCTTGACCACACCTTGCTCATTGAGCACGACAAACTCGCTCAACATGCCATCAATGCTGCCGCCCATGTCCGTAGAGAGATGCTCTGCTGCAATATGTCCGCCCATCCAGCCTTGGAAAAATGCACCTGCTACGCGATCACCGATTTTGATGCGTTTGACCGCTGAGCCGACCGCGACAACTTCGCCTGCACCATCCGACAAAGGAATGACGCGTGGACGAGGCGGTACGCGATACGAGCCCCGCATCACCATCAGATCACGGTAGTTCAGGGCATTGGCGCGCACACGAATGACAACATCTTGAGCGCCAGGTGTGGGATCCGCCTCTTGGTTGAGGGAGAGGTTGTCTAAGCTACCCGTTTTTTCTAGACGATACGTTTTCATGAATGAGATCCGATATTTTTTTGATTAAATTCTTGGTCGCGCAACACGCGGCGCATGATTTTTCCCGAGGGATTTTTAGGCAGGCTTGCGACAAATTCGATCTGTCGCGGGTATTTATAAGGTGCCGTATGACGTTGCACATGTTGTTGCAGCGCTTGAACTAATTCTTCACTAGGTGCAAAGTTTGGATGCAGGACGATGAACGCTTTGACGATTTCACCTCGCTCAGGATCGGGACTCGCGACCACTGCACTTTCTGTCACGGCTGGGTGTTCAATCAGTGCATTTTCAACTTCGGTTGGACCAATTCTGTATCCCGCCGAACTAATCATGTCGTCGCTTCGTCCGGCGTAAAAAAGATAGCCCTCCTGATCTCGAGTGGCAAGATCACCTGTCAGCCAATAGTCCACGCCGTGAATGCTGCGAATATTTTGACGTGTACGAATGGGGTCATTCCAATACCCCAGCATAAATTGTGGGTTGGGTAGACGCATGACGAGATGGCCGACTTGGTTCGGTCCGAGCAAAGTGTTCTCTTCGCTGAGAATTTCAAAATGTGTACCTGGAATCGGTTGACCCATGGAACCCGCTTTAACGGGTAAACAGGGGTAGTTCAGTACCGTCATCAGCGTTTCCGTCTGGCCATAACCATCGAGTAAGGATGACCCCGAGCAAGCCTGCCATTGATGGACGATTTCAGGATTAACGGTTTCACCCGCGGAAACACTCAGGCGAAGCGCACTCAGGTCATAGGCGTCCACACTTTCATTGACGAGGTGCCTAAATTCTGTGGCCGGTGCGCAAAACACTGTGATGCGATACTGAGCGAGTAAACGAAGCCGCTCGCGTGGATCAAACTTACCGTCATAAAAAAATACGCAGCTTCCTTGGCTCCATGGCCCAAATAAAATACCTGTCCCCGCTTTTGCCCAGCCTGTATCCGCGGTACACCACTTGATATCGTCCTCTACCAGTGTTTGCCACCATGCGGCAGAGAGGCGCCATGAATAGATGCCCCGAGTTGAATGCAGCACGCCTTTGGGTTGACCAGAAGAACCGGAGGTATAAAAAAGAAGGGCAGGTTCTTCTGCAGTTAAAACGGCACACTCGAAATCAGAGGACTCTGTTGCACTGAGGCTCAGGGACGTCCATGCGGGATCTTTGGTGTCTTCAACACTCAGGCGAATCGCGACCGAGGAGCAAGAATCAAATTTATGCGTGTTCGCAGCAGTGGTGATGGCCGCAATCGCTCCAGAGTGTTGCACTCGAAAAGCCACATCTTTTGCGGTCAGCATTTCAATGCAAGGGATAGGAATCGCCCCAATTTTCATGCAAGCAACCAGAGCAATTTGCCACTCTGGGATGCGCGGCAGCATGACAAGGACGCGATCGCCTTTTTTTAATCCTTTTTTTGTCAGCAAATTTGCGAGCTGATTCGTGAGGCAACGAATGTCGGAGAAATTAAAACGTCGCTCCTCACCAAGAGCGTTGCACCAAATCAAAGCAGGTTTATCGTGCCTTGCAGCTTGGGCATCGACGACATCTTTCCCAAAGTTAAAGGTCTCTGGAATCGCCAAGGCAAAACTGCGCACGGTCTCGGCGTAGTTTTGCATGGCGTTCAGGCGCATGGGAGCCTCTCAGTTCAGTGATTGAACATCAATCATCAAACAATGGTGAGCACGTCTTTGACAGGCAGGCGAGGCTTTTGCGGCCAGTTGCCAGGCGCCGAATACCCAACTGCGATAATCATGGCAGGGATGTCGTTGGCTGACAAATTAAACTCTTTTGCCACACCTGCTGGATCAAAGCCAATCATCGGTCCACTGACCAATCCCATCCCTTCTGCAGCAAGCATAAGTGTCATGGCACCCATCGAAGCGGAGCGGACGGCTTCGTCGCGCTGACGTTCTGGATTGCCCTCGTGTCCATCATGGGCCATTTGCACCCAAGCATCTGCCATGGACTGTTCGAGCAGTCCGGATGCCACGGAGGGCTTAAGGGCATTGGCGAGACCTTTGTGCGCTTCAAGTTTGCCGCACACGATAAAAGTCACAGCCGCATCGACAATTTTTTGTTGACCATAGGCGACCGCTTTCAGACGTTCTTTTGCCGCTAATGATTGCACGGCAATGAATTTCCAATTTTGAAAATTAAAGGCTGTGGGTGCGCGTGTCGCGAGTGTGACAAGCTCTTCGATCTGTGCGGTCGTCAGCGTTTTGGCTGGATCGAACATATTGGCGGAAATACGCTGTTCAATGGCTTGTTTGATCGTAATTGTCATGTTTAGACTCAAAAGTAAAAGGGTAGCGGTTTATTTCAAGGCTTGTGCCAGAAGCACCGCGGTATGTGTGGCCTCTGCATCAGCGCCGTCTTGGATTTGATGTCGACAACTGGTGCCATCCGCGACAATGACGGTGCCCGCCGCACGGCTGCGAATTGCGGGCAGGAGAGACATCTCAGCCATCGCCATTGATGCTGCATGGTGTTCAGCTTCGTAACCAAAACTTCCCGCCATCCCGCAGCATGACGATTCAATGGTCGAGACCTTGAGACCAGGTATCCAGCTCAACACGGTTTGAACAGGTGTCAGCGCATCAAACGCTTTTTGATGACAGTGTCCATGAAGCATCGCAGTATTCGTTTCAATCGCTTTAAGTTCAAGAGTGAAACGTCCGGCCTTTTGTTCGTTGACTAAAAACTCTTCAAACAAAAAGGCGTGTTGCGCAAGCAATTTGGCCTCTTCGCCGTATCCGTAATCTAAAAACTCGTCGCGCAACGTTAATAAACACGATGGCTCAAGCCCGACGATTGCCACACCGCGCTTGACGAAAGGCACGAGTGCATCCAGTGTGCGTCGGGCTTCGGCTTTAGCTTCGTCCACCATGCCTGCAGAGAGGAAGGTGCGACCGCAGCATAGCGGACGTTCACCTGGGCGTTGATTCAAGTGAACGGCGTAGCCTGCAGCTTCTAAGACACGCTTGGCTGCATGTGCATTTTGCGTATCGATGTAGTTGTTAAACGTATCGATAAACAGCAGCACTTCGCGACCGGAGGACAATGGCGTCTTCTGGACTTGCCGAGCAAGAAAGCTCGTTTTGAAACGAGGTAAGGAGCGCTCTGTCGCAAAGCCAAGGGCGCGTTTGGTCAAGGCGCCGATGACAGGTGTATGTTCAAGCGCACTCAAAAGACCACCCATGCGACTCGCGACACCAGCATAGCGCGGCATATAGGCAACCAGTCGCTCGCGTAAGGTCGTGCCATGCCGTTTGGCCCAAGCCGCGCGGGCTTCGATTTTCATTTTGGCCATGTCGACGCCCGTCGGGCAGTCACGCTTACAACCCTTACAGGAGACGCACAGATCCAGCGTTTCTTTGACCTCAGGACTCGCTAAACCTTCGGTGCCAAGCTGGCCCGAAAGCGCCAAGCGCAGGGTATTCGCACGACCACGCGTCAGGTGTTGCTCGTCCTTGGTGATCCGATAGCTCGGACACATCGTGCCGGCATCGAATTTTCGGCAATGCCCGTTGTTGTTGCACATTTCGATGGCCGACGCCAAGCCGCCACTCGCATCGACACCCGTGCCGGGTGCAGATTCCACCCCAGTCATCGGATCACGCAAGACGTTCCAGGCGGACCAGTCCAGCGCTGTCGGTGTCGAGGCGACCGAATAGCCTGGTGCAAAACGGAAATTGCTACGATCATCCATTTTTGGAGGATGAATCATCTTGTTTGGGCTGAATCTGTTGTCAGGATCAAACAGAGTTTTGATTTCTGCAAAGGCTTGATGGATACGCGGACCATATTGCCACGAGACCCATTCACCACGGCATAAACCGTCACCATGTTCTCCAGATAACGCGCCTTTGTATTCGCGCACTAGGGCAGAAGTTTCTTCGGCAATGGCGCGCATTTGCGCTGCGCCATCACGGCGCATATCCAAAATCGGACGGACGTGCAGCGTCCCCACGCTCGCATGGGCATACCAAGTCCCTTCAGTTCCATAGCGATTAAAGACTTCCGTTAGCCGGCTCGTGTAGTCTGCCAAGTGCTCGAGTGGAACTGCGCAATCCTCGACAAAAGAAACGGGCTTGCCATCACCTTTCATGCTCATCATGATGTTTAGGCCGGCCTTGCGCACATCCCAAAGTGCCTTTTGCGCTTTGGCTTCAGGCATTTTGACCACACAATCAGGTAACCCCAGATCGCTCAGCAACGTGTCGAGTTCATCTAGTTTTCTAATCAACTCCGCTTGGTCTTGTCCTGCAAACTCTACTAATAAAATAGCCGCGGGTGAGCCGACTAAGGCTTTTTCAATGACGGGTCTAAACGAGGGGTTTTCCATCGCCAGATCAATCATCGTTCGGTCGACGAGTTCCACTGCAGTGGGTTTGAGTTTGACAATATGCTGGGTGGTTTCCATGGCTTTATAAAAGCTTTGGAAATTGACGACCCCCAGGGTCTTGTGTTCAGGCAGCGGAGAAAGCTTGAGTGTAATTTGGCGACTGTAGGCAAGGGTGCCCTCTGAGCCCACCAGTAAATGCGAAAGATTGGCGATGCCGTCATCCGTATACGCACGCGGATTTTGACAATCGAACAAGTCAATGTTGTAGCCCGCGACGCGTCGCAATACTTTAGGAATACGCTCAGCGAGTTCGCCGCGTTCGCGCGTCGCGATCGTTTTAAGTGACGCTAAGATACCCTCTAGTCGTGCGCCCTGAACGGGATCTTTCAGAGAGCCAAAATAGGCCTGTGTTCCATCCGCGAGTACGGCATCAATACCAAGCACGTTGTGCACCATATTGCCGTACTCGATCGAACGCGAGCCACAGGAGTTATTGCCCGTCATCCCGCCAATCGTGCATTGCGCGCTTGTGGAAACATCGACAGGAAACCACAAGCCATAGGGTTTAAGCCATGCATTTAAGTGATCCAGCACAATGCCTGGTTCAACCGTGACGGTGCGCGCCTGTTCATCAAAATCCACAACGTTACATAACCACCGACTGTTGTCGATGATGAGCGCCTCGCCTACCGTCTGACCACACTGGCTCGTTCCTGCTCCACGTGACAATACCGCGACCTTTTGATCACGGGCGATGTCGAGTGCACGGAGGACGTCCGCCTGGTCGCGAGGCACCACCACACCGATCGGCGTGATTTGATAGATCGAGGCGTCAGTCGAATAACGTCCCCGACTCGCGCCGTCGAACAACACATCTCCACGCAACTCTTTAGATAAAAGTTGCGCGAGTGGGGAGCTGACGCCGGACTTGCTGGGTGAAAAGAAAACCGGTTTGGGGACCGCGGGAGAGACGACTGCGTTCATGATGCGTTTGCGAAATAATCCATGCCTGCGGCCACGCCGCTGCCAGCAAGTTTGACACCAGACAGCTTCAGACCCATTTCGATGCCTGTGAGTGTGGCGAGCAAGGTCAGGTCATTGCTATCGCCCAAGTGACCGATACGGAACATGCGTCCCTTGAGCTTGCCTAGTCCTGTGCCGAGGGAAAGGTCAAAGCGCTGTTGCACCAGTTTACGGATGGCATCGGCATCGACACCGACAGGTGTGATGACGCCAGTCAAAATAGGTGAGTACACGCTCGGGTCGGCGCACTGAATGGGCAAGCCCCAGGCGTTGACGGCGGCGCGCACGCCAGCTGCCCAGCGTTGATGACGGGCAAAGACATTTTCCATGCCTTCCTCCGTCAGCATATCAATCGCCTCCGACAGGCCATAGAGCAAGTTGGTGCTGGACGTGTAAGGCCAATAGCCGTCCTTGTTCATTTCAATGATTTCATCCCATGCCCAAAAAGAGCGTGGCAGATTGGCCGTCTTGGAGGCCTCGATAGCACGCGGTGACAAGGCGTTAAAGCTGATGCCGGGTGGCAACATCAAGCCTTTTTGCGAGCCACTCACGGAGACATCGATGCCCCATTGGTCATGCCTGAAGTCTGCGCTGGCCAAGCCAGAGATGGTGTCCACAATCAATAGAGCAGGGTGCTTGGCATCATCAATCGCCTTGCGTACCGCAGCAATGTCCGAAGTCACACCTGTTGATGTTTCGTTGTGAACCACACAGACGGCTTTGATGCTGTGTGATTTGTCCTCAAGCAGACGCGCATGAATCATGTCGGCTTGCACGCCACGACGCCAGCCGGGCGCATTAGGCAGGTGTTCGTCTTGACCTTGCCAAGACATAATTTCAGTCTTTAGGCCAATACGGGTCGCAAGCTTGTTCCACAGCGAAGCAAACTGTCCTGTTTCAAACATCAGAATGTGGTCGCCTGCGCTCAGCGTGTTCACAAGCGCAGCCTCCCAAGCACCCGTACCGGATGCGGGGTAAATCACAACCGGATGCTCAGTCTTAAAAATAGTTTTCATCCCTTCCAGCACCTTGCGACCTAACGCGCCAAATTCTGGTCCGCGATGATCAATGGTTGGCAGACTGATCGCACGCAAAATTCGATCTGGAACTGGGCTAGGACCAGGAATCTGCAAAAAATGGCGACCAGTAGGGTGAAAGTTAAGTTTAAGCATGAAGGCTCCAAGTTGGACGTTTCAAGAAAAATACCATAAGGCGCACCAAGAGTGTCTTAATCTAATGAGAGACGGATGGAAAACACCAAAAAGGAACTATTCAGGGAAGGGGCGGATGGCTATTTTTAGGCAAGGTTATCGTCAAGCCCGTGCGTTGTCTAAATCTATCAAGATCACTTGGCGCGTCAAGATCAAAGACAAAATGATCGCAGTCTGTGGCAAAACGATGAACGAGTTCAGAATGCGCGTGAATATAGTCTCGGCACGTCATGCTAGACGCTAGGGCGTTTCTCATGGCCTGAGGACTCAGTATCACCGGGTTGCCGCGCTGGTGATTGACGATGGGGTACACAATCGCGCACTCGTCTGGCCGATTGTAAAAAGCCTGCATGCAGGCGGCATAGTCAGCCGCTTGCATGAGGGGCTGATCGGCGAGAGCGATAAGAACTGGCATTTCTGCGTGATATTCGGCAAGGGCGGTGAGTCCGAGCGTGACAGAGGACTGCTGGCCTCGCTCTGGTTGAGCATTTCTAACGATTTGTACGGGAGCAGCAATGCGATTGAGCACTCGCTGGAGCTCCGCCTCAATGTCGCTATAAAAATTGCCTGTCACCACCATAATGAGCCCGGCGCCTGCGCTCAATAGTGCGACAATTTGACGCTCAAGCAAGGTTTGATCGTCAATGCGCAGCAAGCTTTTAGGTATTCGCCCCAGACGAGATCCCTCGCCGGCCGCGAGCAAGAGTGCAAGAAATGGCTGCGTGGCCAGAGACATTTGGGTGCCAGTCATGGGTCCGATCAGGTAATAGGCGCTGGGTTAAACAGCACCAGCGAGTTTTGTATCTTCCAATGCTCTGCCCAGGTTTTGCGTCCGCTGGCGATATCAAGCATCAGGTGAAAAATCTCCCAACCCAATTCGTCAAGTGTGAGTTCGCCGTCCGCGACGCGTCCTGCATTGACATCCATCAGGTCATGCCAGCGACGGGCCAGATCTGAGCGAGTCGCGACCTTGATGACAGGGCAGTGGGCCAGGCCGTAGGGCGTACCCCTGCCAGTCGTAAAAATATGCAGATTCATGCCTGCAGCCAGCTGAAGCGTTCCACAGATGAAATCACTGGCGGGCGTCGCGGCATACACCAGTCCACGCTGATTGCGCGCAAGTTTGTTGCCTGGTGACAGCACGCTTGAAATGGGAGCAGAGCCGCTTTTAATAATTGAGCCCATCGCTTTTTCAACGATGTTGGCCAAACCCCCAGCCTTGTTGCCCGGGGTGGTATTGGCGCTGCGATCGACCTTGCCACGTGCGAGATATTTGTCATACCAGTCGAGCTCGGCGACGATGTCGCGTGCGACTTCTGGGGTGGCGGCACGCGAGGTCAGTTGGTCAACGCCATCGCGCACTTCCGTGTTTTCACTAAACATCACGGTCGCGCCCGCCCGCACCAGCAAATCAGCGGCTTTGCCAAGCGCCGGATTCGCGGTCACACCGCTCAGCGCATCGCTACCACCGCACTGCATACCCACGACAAGCTCACTGGCGGGAACGGTTTCGCGTTGGCGCTGATTGAGTCTGTTGAGATGGACCATCGCCTCTTGCATGATGGCATCAATCATGGACATAAAGCCAACATGCTGAGGATCTTGCAAACACACTGTATCGACGCCTGTTGAGCGGTCATCCTTGATAGGAAAGCTGCCTGGTGGCATCAAGCGATCCGGCTGGAGTTTTTCACAGCCAAGACTCACCACCATGACTTCGCCGCCAAAGTTGGGGTTTAGGCTGATGTTGCGCACAGTGCGGATCGGAATCACGGCCTCAGGAGCATCAATCGCCACACCACAGCCATAGGCGTGATCGAGCCCGACGACATCATCAACGTTGGGATATTTGGGTAAAAGTTCGCTTTTGATGCGCTGCACTGCGAAGTCAACCACACCGGCAACGCATTGGACGGTCGTGGTGATCCCGAGCAAGTTACGGGTACCCACCGAGCCATCTTCGTTACGATAGCCTTCAAATGTATAGCCTTCGAGGGGGCCGCCAAGATCTGGCTTGACGGTCGCGATGGGCAGATTTTCAAAATTTCTTGCCTCAGGCATTCTGAGCAAGCGCTCGTGCACCCAGCTTCCGGCAGGGATGTCTTTGAGGGCAAAGCCGATGGTGACCCCATAGCGTGTCACAGGCGCATCTGTCTTAAAGTCGACTAAAGCCACCTTATGTGCCTGCGGCACTTTGTCCTTGAGGATCAGCCCGTCCAAAACGACGGTTCCCGCAGCAAGACCACCGTCATTGCCTACAATGGCGACGTTGTCGTCAGGATGCATTTTGATCAGATGAGGGTTGCTACTAGTCAAAGAAGTGGCCATGGCTCTGTTTTTTTAACGATAATGACGGCACATCTTATACCGACCCTCATTCAAACGCAGACACTTTATCAAAAATGAAAATTGTTGAAATCCGCGAGTCAACTCGCCCGATCAAGTCGAACATCAGAAACGCCTATATCGACTTTTCCAAGATGACCTTGAGTCTGGTGGCCGTGGTCACGGACGTGATCCGTGATGGCAAGCCCGTCATTGGTTACGGATTCAACTCCAACGGTCGCTATGGACAGGGCGCTCTCATGCGTGAGCGTTTTATTCCTCGCGTGCTGGAGGCTGCGCCCGATACGTTGCTGGATGAGCGTGGCATTTTGTGTCCGCACAAAATCTGGGCCACGATGATGAATAATGAAAAGCCTGGCGGCCATGGTGAGCGCTCGGTGGCGATTGGAACGATCGATATGGCGATTTGGGATGCCGTGGCCAAGATCGAGGGCGTCCCTCTTTATCAGATGTTGGCGGACCGCTACGGTAACGGCCAGCCTAATCGCAAAGTGTTTGTATATGCCGCCGGCGGCTACTACTGGCCGGGGCAAGGGCTTGAGGGCCTGACGCGCGAAATGCAGAGCTATCTTGATCGTGGCTATTCGGTCGTCAAGAAAAAAATCGGTGGCGCTTCTTTGGCTGAGGATTGCAAGCGGATTGAAGCCGTTCTCAAGTTGCTTGGCCCAGGTCAGCGTTTAGCCGTGGATGCCAACGGTCGCTTTGACCTCAAGACCGCGATCGCTTACGGCAAAGAGCTCGCGCAATACAACCTCTTTTGGTACGAGGAGGCGGGTGACCCGCTGGATTACGAATTGCAAGCCGAACTGGGTCAGCATTACGAAAACTCGATGGCAACCGGTGAAAACCTTTTTTCCATGCAGGACGCTCGCAATTTGATCCGTTACGGTGGGATGCGTCGTGATCGTGATTGGCTGCAGTTTGATTGTGCGTTGAGTTATGGCTTGGTGGAATATCTACGCACCTTGGATATGCTGCGCGAATACGACTGGTCACCATCGCGCTGCGTACCTCACGGGGGGCATCAAATGTCTCTGGCTATCGCCGCAGGCCTAGGACTTGGCGGCAATGAAAGCTATCCTGATCTGTTTCAACCCTATGGTGGCTTTCCGGATGGCGCTCGTGTTGAAAATAGTATTGTGACCTTGCCAGAGCTTGTTGGCATTGGTTTCGAAGGCAAGGCAGATCTTTATGCCGAAATGAGAGCGCTTGCTAGCTAAGCAGCATATCTCTCAAATGAAATTGTCTAATAGAACCTTTGCTGTTGCGGCAATCATTTTGGTCGCCCTCAATCTGTTTGTTTACCTGTGGTGGGCAAACAGACCTTTCGTTGTGCTGCGTCCAGCGGATGTCAATCGTGAAATTGTTGCTGGGCTCGAAGCGGAGAGCCAACGCATACAAAAGATGTTAGACAGCGCGTGCACGAGTCCGGAAATGCAAGCCTATCGCCGCGGCGAAGTCGGACCTCTGTTGCGTGCTCAACCCGGCTCAGGCGCGCCTGTCACTTCCAGGCCGACTGTTACACCAAACGCCTCTGTCGCGGCAACGCCTGACGTGTCTACACCGCCGTCTGTATCTGTCCCTACGACTGCGACGCCAATAGAGTCGCCCGTAGCCCCTCCCGACCAAACCTCCACAAAAATTCTCCCTCAAGAGCAGTTAGTCTCTTTGCTTGAAGCTAGCACTGTGAGAGTGTTGGTGTTTTCAGAGCAAATGAAATATCTCGGTCATGGCACGGGATTCTTTATTGACAAGAATACCGTTGTGACCAATCGACACGTCATTGAAGCTGGCAAAAAGTTTGCGATGACCAGCAGTTTTTTAGGCAAGGAACCACTGCCTATCAAGTTGATCGCCGCCACCAAAGACTCTGAATATACTCATCCAGACTTTGCCGTATTGCGTGCAGACAAAGTCCCTGCGACCGTGCGGCCACTTGCTATCTCCACCCAACCGCAACTGCTTCAGACAGTGGTAGCCTCCGGCTTTCCAAGCTCCGAGATCAGGGTTGATGCCAATATTGTCACGCCCAACACAGTATTTTCTCAGGGCGAGGTGAGTGTGTTGCAGCGCCAACCCAATAATATGGTGCTCGTCTTGCACACCGCTCGGATCGCGACGGGTAGTTCGGGTGGGCCACTCGTCAATCGTTGCGGCAATGTCGTGGGTGTCAACACGTTTATCGGCGCGCAAACTGACAAGTTCAGCGACCGCTCTTTATATGCCTTGTCGGGCAATGCATTGCGAAGCTTCTTGGACCAGAGCGGGGTGTCTTATCAAAAGATCGCCAACGACTGTTCCTCGGACCCCAAGAATTAACACAGCGACTAAAAGCTGACAGAGCCCCTCGCCATGCAAACACTGCCGATTATTACCAAGCGCACCCAAATTGATGTCCAGGGCATCAACGGTCAGCCCATTTTTACGTATTACCAACAGTTGTTGAGCTTGCTTAAAAAGGAAGGTCAACACGATGAATGGGCTCATCTGTTTGCCGAGCCTGTCACTAACGTGATGCGTGGAGAGGTGTCCTGGGTCACCAAGCTTGACGGTCCTGTTCGTCCCTTCGACACACTCGCTGCAGACGAAAAACTCAAGGTTGCCAAAACCTTGGCGCAGGCGTGCGGGATCGTGCGTCGCGTGGCTGACAAGGTTGGAACCGGAGCGGGCTCTTCGGCTGCCTATGGCGCACAAGCATTGAGGGCGATGCTTTCAACCCCGGATGTGCTCGCTTCAATTTTTATGGTGGGTGACCAGTTGGTGTTGACGCAATGGGGATGTTTGCCCTACGGTGCGCAGGCCCATGACCATCAATTTGACACCCGTTTCGCGCAGGTCTTTAAGCCTGCAGCCAAAGTCATTGCCTCACAGAAAGCTGCGGAGGTCGCAGCGCAATCGCCCTCGAGAACCTTCGGCTTTGTTGGAGTTGCCCAATGGCTGACCTTGGCTGCCTTGTGTCTCCTGTTGTTTGCAGGTCTGTTTTACAAGCAGTGGCTCACTGTTTTAGATCCTGGTCCTTCTGTACAAGTAGAGGAGGGCTTGCGCACGCGAATCGCCGAGCTTTGGGGTAAGGTCGAGAACAAGTCGGCTGCATGTTTCCCTCCTGCGCCCATTCAGCCGCCCGTCGTCACGACACCACCCGTTGTCACACCGCCTGTCACGATTCAAGAGCCTCCAGCGACAGTGACCAGTGGAGAGATTGATCGGCGACTCAAAGAAAACTCAGTGGCTCAAGGCAAGTTTGTCAATGTGACGCTCGCCTGGAAAAACCAGAGTGACTTAGATTTGATTGTGGTCGAGCCAGGTGGAGTTGCGATTAGTATGTATGACAATCACGTCCGCAAATCTGCAACAGGCGGTAGTCTCGACATTGACGCGAACGCTTGTCAAAAAATGTCAGGCTGTCCGTCACGCCCAGACCCGGTTGAAAACATATCGTGGAATGTCAAGCCGCCTGCTGGTCGTTATGACGTTTACGTTGCCTTATTTAGCGCAAACGTCGCGAGGGATCAGCGCGAAAATATTCCCTATACCGTCGTGGTGACCATTGATGGGAAAAAGACAAGTTATGAAGGTGTGATCAATACGACGGACATGGTCTGTGGCGATCGTTGCCGCAGCAAAGACAAAATTAAAGTCGCCTCTTTTGTTATTTCATAGAATGATCTACGCGTGATGTAGTCGTTTGCTTTTTACTTTTAAGTGAGTCCGTCAATATGTCTGCCCCTTTAATGGTTAAAACCAAGGCCTATCGCGCAGCCGTCGCTCGTGCTCTTGCCGAGCATCAGCCCCGAAAAGTGCTGGACATATGCTGCGGCGACGGTTGGCTGCCTTACTCACTTGGTCCGGATGTGGAGTTGCACGGGATTGACTTCTTTGAGCAAGTGCCCAAGGGCTACCATCGGTTTGAGGTTGCGGACTTTAATCAAGGATTACCAGCTAGCTTGGAGCAGTACGATGCAATCGTCTGCTGCGAGGCAATGGGATATCTCCAAAATCCCGGTTTATTTTTGCAAAGTGTCAGCAAGCATTTAAAAAAGGATGGGATCTTTATTTTGTCTATACCCAATCCTAACTACGTCGGCGCAAGAATCAACCATTTGATTCAGGGCTTTCCCAGATCCTACTCATGGTTCAAGCAAAATGACACCATGGAGCCTCATATGCCATGGTTGTCCTTGGGCATCTTCCAGTTGTGGCTACTGCTTGGTCTCAATGGTTTCAAAGACATGCAAGTACATGAGGTGGACGAAGAGAAACCTCGTCATCTTTGGGAACATTTACTTGGTTTCGTGATCAAGGGCTTTGCCAAGCGCCGCCTAAAGAAAGCGCCCTCTGAAAGCGTTCGCCAGCTTTGGACCCTCGCGATGCGAGACCAGGTGGTCTACGGGCGCCAGCTGGTCGTGTCTGCTGTGGTGAAGTAAGCGATCGATTTCACTATAATCGCTCGCTCTTAGGTCTCAATTTTATCCAGGTGGGTATTTCATCATGACGCAAGCTGCAGCTCAACAACCAAATCTACGCATCGCGATTGCTGGTTTAGGCGCGATCGGAAAGTCCATTGCAACCACCTTAGCTAAAGGCGGTGTTCCCGGCGTTGAGTTAACGGCGGTTTCTGCTAAAAACCATGAAAAAGCGAAAGAGTTTGTATCGACCTTAGCGAAACCCGTCAAAGTATTAAATATTTCTGAGCTGGAAAAAGAGGCAGATCTCGTGATTGAGTGTGCACCCGCCGCACTCTTGCCAGAAATTGCCTCGCCATTTTTAAAAGCCCAAAAGCAAGTCATCGTCTTGTCCGTGGGGGCGTTACTGTTCCACCCTGAACTGATCGCAATGGCAAAAGAGCAGGGCGGCGTGATCCATGTTCCGACCGGTGCCCTCATCGGCCTCGACGCTATGATTGCCGCAGCCGAGGGCAAGATTCACTCGGTGCGCATGGTGACCCGCAAGCCCCCCAAGGGTTTGGCCGGTGCGCCACATTTGATCGAGCACAACATCAGCATCGAAGGCCTGACAGAGGCGAAAAAAGTGTTTGAGGGTAATGCGCGAGATGCTGCCAAAGGTTTTCCAGCCAACTTAAACGTAGTCGTTGCTTTAGCACTCGCGGGTGTCGGACCAGAAAATACGCTGTTGGAAATCTGGGCTGATCCAGCTGTGGTCCGAAACACCCACACGATCGTCGTGGACTCCGATTCAGCCAAGTTCACCATGACGATGGAAAATATCCCCTCTGAAAATCCGAAAACAGGCCGAATCGTTGCTCAGAGCGTCATTGCCATGCTACGCAAAATGAAGTCTAGCTTCAAAGTGGGTACCTAAGCCTAAGCCGCTTTGTTTGCGATGTGCGCTTGACGCGGCAAATCCAATGTTGTGACCCGCGTCAGTTCTCGCTTGTACTGTTTGTCATCGAACGGCCGCGCCCGGTGCATCGTCGTTCGATTGTCCCAAATCACCAAATCGCCTAGTTCCCACTGGTGGGAGCATAAAAACTCCCGCTGCGTGGCGTGCTCGATCAGGTCCTTGAGCAACAACCGACCCTCAGGCACTTCCCACTCAATGATTCTCGCGGCATGCGAGGCCAAATAAAGCGCTTTGCGATCAGATCCTTCGACGGTTCGCACTAAAGGGTGTGTCGCGCCCGGAAGCTTGGCTTGTTCCTCAGGTGAAAAGTCGAATCCCATGGTGTGCCGCGAATACACAATTGAATGGTGTGCATGTAAAGGCTCGATGACTGTTTTGAGTTCAGCGCTCAGAGCATCGTAAGCTGCCCGCATATCCGCAAACTCGGTATCTGCCCGCACAGGGGGAATGTTGCGTGCGAATAGCATGGAATAACGACCACAGGGGTTTTCAAAAGAGGCATCGGTATGCCATATCCGGTTACTAATGCCGTTCATTCTGCGACGATCCTGTGCCTCCAGGATGTTGCCGTCACCGCCAACATTGGAAATGTCTGTTAGTGCTTCGTTCCCAAAGCGGTTTTTGGTCAGCACGGCAGAGGAAGTCTTAGCGTGCAGCTCGCCATCCAGACGCCGCGCAAATTCAACTTGCTCATCATGTGAAAACTGTTGGCCGCGAAACACCAGCACACCGTACTGACTCATCGCGCGCCTAATTTGCTCTAAAAGCGCTTGGTCATACAAGGCGCACAAATCAATCGGACTGGCTTGCGCCATGAACGTTGGGTGCAGTTTTGTGAAGGTCAAGCTCACATTTGTCTCCCGCTACTGAATAGTTGTAGGCTAGGTTGATTTTTTTAGTTAGGATTTGTGTCTTGAAATATACACGCTCTCTCCCTGTTACAGACTGGTTGCCATGACTAAAAAAATTGTTTTTTTGACCAACCCGATTCATCCAGAAATTCATGCTGAGCTTGAAACAGTGGCTCGAGTGATCGTTTCGCCGTCCACCAGTGACCTAGATCTGATTGCCGGCGCGGAGTCAGCTTCGGTCATCGTGGTGCGTCACCCGTTGCCCCCTGCGCTGTTTGAGCGTGCGTCGCAATTAGTGGGCGTGCTGCGCCATGGGGCGGGCGTCGACATGGTGCCGATTGATGTGGCATCGCAGCATCACATCGCTGTTGGGAATGCCCCGGGAGCTAACGCTCGCACAGTGGCAGAATTTGCTGTCGGTCAAATGCTGGCACTGGCCCACAAAAGTGCGGCCATCAATATGAAAATACGAACTGAAGGCTGGGGCCAGGCGCGAGCCATGGCGGATCAGGGCTTCGATTTGGCGGGTAAGCGGGTCGGTTTGGTCGGCGTGGGTGCGATCGGTCAGGCTGTGGCTAAGATCTGTCATGCGGGCTTTGGAATGGAAGTGATAGGTTACCGACCCAGTGGACGGCCAAGCTTGGATATTATTAAGAACGTCTCCTTGGAACAGATCTTCTCAGATTCAGACTTTGTAGTGCTCGCGTGCCCTTTAAACGACCAAACCAGAGGTTTGATCAATCGAAGCTTGTTGGAGTCGATGCAATCAACCGCCTGCCTGATTAATGTGGCGCGCGGAGCCGTGGTCGACCAAGAGGCTCTGGTGGACGTATTGGTAACTAAAAAAATCGCTGGCGCTGCGCTTGATGTATTTACACAACAGCCTTTGCCGGCATCCTCCCCCCTTTATCACTTAGACCATGTGTTGCTGTCTCCTCATATGGCTGGCATTACTGACGACAGTCTCAAGGCTGTAGGCGCAAGTGTGGCGGCTCAAGTTAAGCAATTACTCAGGGGAGAATTGCCGGAGCATCTTGTTAATCGTTCACATTCGGCAGAGATTCTGGTGCGGTTACAGCACTTGACCAAAAAAGATTAAGATTTGCTTTATTTGCGTGGGCTATCGCAGTGATTGAAGGGCTCTATCTAGGAGATAGTTCCCGTGAGAGAGAGGGGGTTTGATTTTCTCTGGCGCTGATCCGGTGCTACTATTTCAGGTTACCGAAGTTTGAACTCAGTGTCTTTAAGAAGCATTTACATGAATCTGCCACTCAACGCTCCTGATTACGTTCGTCACGAAGGCCTCAAAAAATGGGTCGCCTCTATCGCTGCCAAGGTCAAACCTGCTCGCATCGTGTGGTGTGACGGTTCCCAAGAAGAATACGACCGACTGTGTGCCGAGATGGTGCAGTCCGGCATGCTGATCAAGCTCAATGCTGAAAAGCGTCCAAATTCCTTTTTGGCACGCTCTGCACCGGATGACGTGGCACGTGTCGAAGATCGTACGTTTATCTGTAGCGCGAAAAAAGAAGATGCGGGTCCGACCAACAATTGGATTGCGCCTGCTGAAATGCGCACCAAGTTGGACGAATTATTCGAAGGTTCAATGGCCGGCCGTACGCTTTACGTTGTGCCATTTTCGATGGGCCCACTGGGTTCCCCGATCGCTCAGATCGGTATAGAGCTATCTGATTCGCCTTACGTTGCTGTCAACATGCGCATGATGACGCGTATGGGTAAAAAGGTGTACGACGTTCTGGGAACAGACGGTGAGTTTGTGCCTTGTGTGCACACTGTTGGTGCGCCCCTCGCAGCGGGACAAGCAGACGTGGTCTGGCCTTGTAACGAAACTAAATACATTGTCCATTTCCCTGAGACCCGTGAAATTTGGTCCTATGGTTCTGGTTACGGCGGCAACGCTTTGCTGGGCAAAAAATGTTTCGCCTTGCGCATCGCCTCGACAATGGGTCGCAGCGAAGCGAGTGAAAAGGCTCCTGGCTGGTTAGCCGAGCACATGTTGATCCTGGGCGTACAAGCTCCTTGGGGTAAAAAATATCATGTCGCAGCCGCTTTCCCCTCAGCCTGTGGAAAAACCAACTTTGCGATGTTGATTCCTCCCGCAGGTTTGGCTCAGCAGGGTTGGAAAATCACCACAATCGGTGACGATATCGCCTGGATTAAGCCCGATGCTCAAGGTAATCTCCGAGCGATCAATCCAGAGGCAGGCTATTTCGGCGTAGCACCTGGTACCAACGAGCAGTCCAACTTTAACTGCATGGCCACGCTCAAGAGTGACACTATTTTCACAAACGTCGCCTTGACGGATGACGGCGACGTTTGGTGGGAAGGCATGTCCAAGGTTCCTCCTGCACACCTGATCGACTGGCAGGGCCGTGACTGGACGCCAGAGCAGGCCAAGGAAAAGGGCATCAAAGCTGCCCATCCAAACGCACGCTTTACTGTTTCTGCTACGCAAAACCCCGTACTGGACCCAGAGTGGGACAATCCAGAGGGTGTTGTGATCGACGCGTTCATCTTCGGTGGTCGTCGCTCCACAACAGTGCCTTTGGTTACTGAAGCGCGTGACTGGGCTGAAGGTGTCTACATGGCCGCCACGATGGGTTCTGAAACCACTGCAGCAGCCGTGGGTCAACAGGGTGTGGTGCGTCGCGATCCTTTTGCAATGTTGCCTTTCTGTGGCTACAACATGGCCGAATATTTCAGCCACTGGTTGTCCCTGGGTAATTTCTTGCAGTCCTCGGGTGCCAAGTTGCCCAAGATTTTCTGCGTCAACTGGTTCCGTACGGATGAAAATGGCAAGTTTGTCTGGCCTGGTTTCAGTGAAAATACGCGCGTCTTGAAATGGATGTTAGGTCGTATCGAAGGCCAAGCTCAAGGCAGCGAGCATGCTTTTGGTATTACGCCGGAATTTGCTGATATTGATTGGGACGGCATGGATTTTTCCAAGGAAAAGTTCAACACCATTACCTCGATTGATGTTGCCGCATGGCAACAAGAGTTCAAACTTCACGACGAGTTGTTTGAAAAGCTTTCCTTTGGTTTGCCTGAGCACCTGCTCAAAATCAAAGCCAGCTTCGAAGCCCGTCTTGGCAAGTAATTGTCTGCGACTGAGTTGAGTCAAACTCAGTCTGACGCGATAAAAAAGGCCCGATCTTCGGGCCTTTTTTATTCTTTATGATCCGGCACTTGTTTACGTACCGGCTCTTTCCAACATAGCATGTAACAACACGTTGCAACCCGCTTCAAGGTGCGCAGGCTGCGCATCCTCGATTTCGTTATGACTGATTCCATCTTTACATGGAACAAAAATCATCGCAGTGGGGGCGACGCGCGCCATATACACAGCATCGTGTCCGGCACCACTCACGACATTCATCTCGGATAAACCGATCTTTTGAGCACCATTGCGAACAGCACCCACGAGCTCTTTAGCGAAGGCTTGTGGTGGAAAGTAGACGACTTGCGTGATGTCGATGGTGACCTTGCCTTTTTTCGCAATCTCTTGCGCCCGAGCCTGCAAGGTTTCGACCATGCGGGTCAACACCTCATCGCTGTCCGCACGAAAATCAACAGACATTTTGACTGTGCCAGGAATGACATTACGCGAGTTGGGATAGTTGTCCAACATGCCAACCGTACCACGTGCATTGGGCGCATGATCCAAGGCGGTTTGATTGACCAATTGAATCATATGTGAGGCCGCGAGCAGGGCGTCGTGACGCAACGCCATGGGCGTTGGGCCCGCATGGGCTTCGGAGCCTGTGATGACCACATCAAACCAGCGTTGTCCTAATGCTCCAGTCACCACACCAATCGTGATCTCATGTGCCTCTAAAACCGGTCCTTGTTCAATATGTGCCTCAAAGTAAGCACCTATTTTTTTAGGATCAATCTGGTCTGTGCCGTTGTAACCAATTGATTTGAGGGCTTCGCCAACAGAGATCCCATCGCGATCTTTCTGCTCAAGGATAAAGTCCGTTTTGAACTCACCAATAAATGCACCCGACCCCATCATCACGGGGACAAAACGTGAGCCTTCTTCGTTGGTCCACACCACAACTTCAAGCGGTGCCTCGGTTTCTATACCTGCATCGTTCAAGGTATGCAGCACTTCAATGCCTGCTAGCACACCGTAGTTACCGTCGAATTTTCCACCAGTGGGCTGTGTATCAATGTGACTTCCTGTCATGACGGCTGGCAAGTCGTTGTTCCGGCCCGCACGTCTGGCAAAGATATTACCGACCGCATCAATGCGAATCGTGCAGCCAGCGGCTTTGGCTTGAGCGACAAAATAGTCACGGCCTTGGCGATCGAGGTCCGTCAATGCCAGTCGACAGACGCCGCCTTTTTTAGTGGCACCGATTTTTGCAAGCTCCATCAGAGCTTGCCACAGGCGCTCCCCATTGACGCGCAAATCAGTCAGGGGGGCAAGTGCGGTGACAGACATAATCTAACTCCATGAAAGTTTCGTGAATCTTGTGGCAATTAAGCGACTCTGTAACTAAACAGATTGATTGCGCTTAAAGTAAGAACTAGGTTAAATGATGCCATGCGATCGCGCAATGCGTGAGCGTATTTAAATTAGATAAGGTTAAAAGATGAAACTTGATGCGATTTCGCACCGTCACCGCAATACCAAGATTGTTGCCACGTTAGGGCCCGCTAGCAGCGACCCTGCCATGATCCGCCAGCTTTTTGATGCCGGAGTGGATGTTTTTCGTCTAAATTTTAGCCACGGTACGCATGCCGACCACAAATTGCGTTATGACGCGATCCGTCAGATTGAGGCCGATGTGGGGCGTCCAGTTGGCATTTTGATGGATTTGCAGGGCCCCAAGCTGCGCTTGGGCAAGATCGTAGACGGCAAACTCGCACTGAGCACAGGTCAGAAAATTCGTCTGGATTTGGATCCTACCCCAGGTGATATCAATCGTGTGCCATTACTGCACCCCGAAATTTTCGCGGCGATTCGCCCAGGCGATGACCTGTTGATTGACGATGGTAAGGTCCGTCTGCGTGTCCTCGCGTCGACCAAAGAGTATGCGGATGTTCAGGCACTCAATGCAGGCGTTATCTCGGATCGCAAAGGGGTCAACGTACCCGGTGCGATTTTGCCAATGTCCGCCTTAACCACCAAAGATCGAGAGGATCTCGATTTTGGTCTGAGTATCGGGATGGATTGGATCGCACTTTCTTTCGTGCAGCGTCCTGAGGATATTATTGAGCTGCGTGAAATTGTAGGCAATCGTGCCTGGATCATGGCCAAACTTGAAAAGCCCTCCGCGATTGACTCGCTTGAAGCGATTGTGGCGAGCTCAGATGGCGTGATGGTGGCGCGCGGAGACTTGGGTGTTGAGTTGCCCCCCGAGGAAGTCCCCGTCTTGCAAAAACGCATTGTTCGTGCCTGTCGTGAGGCCGGCAAGCCTGTGATTGTGGCGACTCAAATGCTTGAGTCCATGATTACCTCACCCGTCCCCACACGGGCCGAAGTCAGCGATGTGGCAACGGCGGTCTATGACGGTGTCGATGCGGTGATGTTGTCCGCAGAGTCTGCCTCAGGAGCCTATCCGATCGAAGCAGTGACCATGATGGATAGGATTTTGCTCAGCACAGAAAAGGATCCCCTTCAGCGGATCATGATGGAAGCTGTGCATTCACGTCGCAAAAATGATGCGCGTGATGCAATTTCCGCAGCCATCCGCACCGTTGCCGAGACGCTCCCGGTTGCGGCCACCGTTGCTTATACCTCCTCAGGTGCAACGACCCTGCGCGTCGCACATGAGCGGCCACGTGCCCCCATCCTAAGTATGACCCCAGTCGCAGCGGCCGCGCGCCGTTTGTCACTCGTTTGGGGCGTACATTCGATCCAGGCCGCTGACGTAGAAAGTACCGAAGAAATCGTGATGCACGCGACTCTCGCCGCCAAGAAAAACGGCTTTGGTTCACCTGGTCAGGCGCTGTTGATTATTGCCGGAACACCTTTTGGCGTACCGGGCTCCACCAACCTGTTGCGTATTTCTTGGATTGGTGAGGAGCCTGACGTTTCTTAAAAAGCGACTTGTAAACTCAGTTGTCCGAACACGCCGTTGTAAGCGCCCGTGATGGAGGTGTCATAGCCGAGGTTAAAGCTGAGTTGAGCGTCTTTAGAAATATGGACGTTCACTCCAGCATCGAGGCTCAACCAGTTTGCTGGAGTTTGCGCATTAAAGCTGACACGATCATTGTCGAATGGGTTGATGAAAGATACTTGGGGGTTGCGCCCACTCAGTGTGGATAAGCCACTCAGCCTTAGCCATGCTTGTGACCGAGGCCCTTGGTTCGTCGATGAGTCATAAGCAATCTTGACGCCTATCCTGCCCGTGGTAGACGCGTCATTTGGAATGCCAATCTGAGCGTAAATGTCTGCTGTGTCATTGAATTGACTGTTGTTATAGACAAGCTGAGCTTGAGGGGTTAGGCTGACACGCTCTGTCAAACCGATGCGCCATCCTGTCTCGATTGAAGCTGTGAGCCCCCAGCCTGTGGTGTTGATGGCGGTGCCCAAAACTGAATTCACCCTCATACCTGTAAATCTTGTGCCTTGTAAGACCGCATCCACATACAAGCCTTGAACGTTCATGTGCGTGGCATTAAGACCCAGTGAAAAACCTTGCAGCGAGGTATTTCCAGTTTTAAAACTGCCGTTCGAGCTATACGTATTTCCAGAGGCTTGACCAAAGGTGATGAAGGGCCCGAAAAAGGTTTGAGCCCCATCGTCAGACTGCTTGCGATATACATCTCGGCCCAATTGAATGGCAAAGGTTCTCGCATCTAGACCAGGACCCTGATTGGCATCTTGAGATCTGAGTTCGGCAGACTTGCCCAGCACGCGTCCCCAGGTCATCGGGCTGGTCTTTAGACCTAGACTTTGAGCACCTTGAGCAAAGTCGGGGCGACGCAAGTCAAAGTTATCAACGGTTGTGCGTGCATATAAATTCGCCAAACTTGGCAGAGCAGGGTAGGCGGCAACTTCGATTCGCTGCGAGGGTTCTGGCGTGACATTAGAAGGGAGTATGCCGACACCTGGAACGATGACTTGAGCAACAGCTTGTGCCGGCTGTTGTGTTGGGTCGTAATTTTCCAGTGGCTGACTACCGTAGGCCGCGGCGGTAGCAAGAGAGTTGGAATTGTCCGATTTTAAATACCAGCTATCAGGCGAGCTAGCACCTCCCTTGACCACGCTGTATTCGTAGGGACCCACGGCAATACGGTTGGGATAATAAAAAGCGGTATTACTCGTGATGGCACCAGCCGCAGCGATGATCAATGGAATGCCATCGCCCGAAGTGGGTTGTCCCAGTTTCTCAATGTTGATGAGCCCTATTTGAGTAGAGCCTGAAGCAATATTTCCTTGACCTGTAATCGTCAGCGTGTTGGCCACTAAATTAGATTGCACGGTGTTGAGCTCTGTCACAAATACGCCACCGTTACTGGTGTAGTTGCCTGCGATAGTGAGGTTTGTTTGAGCACCCGAGGTACCGGGCTGGATCATGCCCGAATTATTGACGGTGCCATAGATCGTCCCATTACCTTGAAGTGTTGACGTCTGGCTAATAGAGACGCCCGAAGCGACGGAGCCAGAGATGATCAGCGTACCCGCTGAAACTGTCGTCCCACCTGTATACGTATTGTCACCAGAGAGAATCAAGACACCGTCACCAGTCTTGGTCAGGCTTGAAGAGGATGCCGCCATCCCCGAGCTGTTAGAGATCGGGCTTGAAATTTCAAGACGTGAATTTTCATCAACCTTGACCTTACCCCAGCCATAAGCATATCCATTCGGAGTATTCATTTTGACATCTGCGCCGTTTAGCGCTTGGAGCGAATTGGCTCCCGTCAGCTCATTGTTGAAGTTGCTATTCCGCAATCCATCAAAACTCAATAATTCAGTCGTATTGTTTGTATTAAAAGAAATCTTGCCGTTGATCTGAGAGCCGGGCAGCAGCGTGACGCTGTTAGAGAGGGAGGTCGAGGCACTGTTGTCAAAATAGATCGCTTCAGACGGCGCACTGATCGCGCCAGAGTTCACGATTGCGGCGGCGCCGGTCACAGCGATCCCTCGTGCAGAGCCTTGTGCCGTGATCGTACCGGAGTTATTGATTGAAATAATATTGCCAGTATTGCGCACGGAAATACCATCGGCGTTCAGGCCTGACGTCGTGATGGTGCCACTGTTGGTGATCGAGCCCATCGCTTGCGCAGACTGAAGCCGAATACCGTAGGACAATAAGCCGGTGGTGGTAATACTTCCGCTGTTGGTGATGGTATTTTGAATCGCGCTCGAGGTGGCGCCGGAGTTTATATGCGCACCGATGGCATTT
Organism: Zwartia sp.; assembly: GCF_049655405.1. GTDB lineage: Bacteria > Pseudomonadota > Gammaproteobacteria > Burkholderiales > Burkholderiaceae_B > Zwartia. Next base: position 389,538 of record NZ_JBASJR010000013.1, on the reverse strand, counting down.
GCACCGCTTGTTTGGATAGAGCCCGCATTTAAAATCGTATTCCCACGTGAACCGGCATTACCCGCAACGATATACATGCCATCAGAGCCTCCTCCACCGGTGATGATTTGACCCGAACCAAAGTTATTCAGTGTGCTTCCCCCGGCCTGTGAACGACTATTCGCACCGCTCGACATCCCGTAGCCGTTAAAAAACGTTCTTGAATTCAATACGCCGTAGTTATTGACGGTGGACCCGCTGCCAATCCCGATCGGGGCGCCGTTGATACTGAGTGTTGTTCCACTCAAGACATTGACGGTCACGTTGTTATTTGACGTGGTGGTGTCGGTTTGCACACCGCTCGTCGCGGCTGGGGTGACGCTCGGTGAGCAGGTAACCGTCTGTCCCTCAGTTGGGCTGTAGTTGTCGCAACCTCCGATGCTTTGAGCGAGACTGACATGACTGAGGGTCAGTGCGCTCGTGAAGAAAAGAATGCGAGCCAAAGCGGTTTGATAGGACATATGTATGAGGAGGGAAGATGGGAAAATTAATATTTCTTAACATTCGTATTGTCCGACACAGGGCACGCCAAGGAAATTCGCCAATTGCAATACAAATTGGTATTTAAGTACTGGTTTCGGTAGATGAAGTCAGTCAAGACTTTTTAGGGAGCGCCTTCCTCACTCAAGGCTAGGGACAGTCACACTAGGAATTTATGCGGCCGAATGCTACCCTTTTTGAAATATTCAAAAGCTTGTTGTGATTGGTCATTTCTTAGCGTTCAACACTTTTACCCAAGAGGTTATTCATGCGTTTTCGTCTGGCTTTAACAGCAGCAACATTCGTTGCAGGTATGTCGGTAGCGACCTCTTTTGCTCAGGGAACAGATTCCCCAAAAATGGGGGATGAAAAATACAAGCCCTCAGTCGGTCAAAGCGGCAAGGACGTCATTTGGGTCCCCACTAATGACGCAGTCGCTGACGCCATGCTCAAAATGGCAAACGTCAAACCGGGCGATCTGGTCTATGACCTTGGATCCGGTGATGGAAAAATAGCAATCGCAGCAGCTAAAAACTTTGGTGCAACCGCTGTAGGGATCGAGTTCAATAAAGACATGGCAGAGCTCGCCACGCGAAATGCGGCAAGGGCAGGCGTTTCTGATAAAGTGAAAATCATCAATGGTGATATTTTTGTCGAGGATTTTTCCAAGGCAAACGTTCTCACCATGTACCTTCTGCCAGACCTTAACCTTAAGCTTCGCCCCACTATCCTCAAAATGGCACCCGGGACGCGCGTCGTCACAAACTCTTTCAACATGGGCGACTGGGAAGCAGATGCGCTCATCGGCAATGGTTACACACAGGGTTACTTCTGGGTGGTTCCTGGTAATGCTGCAGGCAAGTGGACGATCAAAGGCATCGAGGCCAGCAAGGCCGCAACTCTTGATCTGACCCAGCGCTATCAGCGTGTCGGCGGTACTCTTTCTCTTGATGGAAAGTCGCAGCCTATTCTTGGTCCTAGCTTAGTGGGTAACCGTCTGAAATTCAGCTTTATTGATCACAGTGGTCAATCAAGAATCATCGATGTCACGTTGAAAGGCGATACGTTTGCTGGCAATGTGCTCGAAAATTCGCCTCTCTACGAAGTCTCAGGCACACGTAACTGAGTCTTTTTATCTAGATCATTTCCAATCGTTTTGATCGCTCCTCATCTGTACCAGGCGTACAGATGAGGAGCTTTTCATAATGGCTTATTTCCTCACCCACTTTTTTGCATGACCCTTCATGACACAGCCAACTACCGTAGCAAACGAACCGACTCAGCGATTAACGGCTTTTAGTGCCATCGCGATCATTGTAGGAATTGTCATTGGTGCAGGTATTTTTAAAACGCCTTCCATGGTGGCCGGTGTTACCGGAGATGCCGGATGGTTGTTGGTCGCCTGGTTCTTGGGTGGATTGATATCTCTTGCTGGCGCTCTCTGTTATGCAGAGCTAGCCACGACTTATCCGCATGCGGGTGGTGATTACCATTTTCTCGCACGAGCTTTTGGAAAAGATATCTCGTTTCTATATGCTTGGGCAAAAGCGACTGTGATCAACACGGGTTCGATTGCTTTGCTTGCATTCGTTTTTGGTGACTACATGACCAAGGCGATTAACCTTGGGCCATACTCCTCTGCGATTTGGGCAGTTGGTGTTGTGGTTGCTCTAACGGTCATTAATCTCATTGGTATTTCTGCGACGTCTTGGGTCCAGACTTTACTGACCCTCATTGAAGTGACGGGCCTGATTTTAGTGGCGATCGCAGGGTTCTATATTTCAGGTGATGCACCTGCATCGCCTGCCTTTTTTTCCTCTTCGCCAAGTTTAGGCATGTTTGGCTTGGCGATGGTGTTTGTTTTATTAACTTACGGTGGCTGGAACGAGGCGGCTTATATTTCAGCAGAAGTCCGTGGAGGACGTCGTGCGATCGTACCAGTCATCCTCATCAGTATTTTGATTTTGACTTTGATTTACTTGTTGGTCAATATCGCTCTTTTAGCGGGCTTGGGTTTAGAGGGCTTGTCCAAGAGTAGTGCTGTCGCCGCGGATTTGATGGGTAAAGCGTTTGGTCCTTGGGGCGAACGCACGCTTGGTATTTTCGTTGCCGTGGCTGCACTCACCAGTATCAATGCAACCATGATTGTGGGTGCGCGGACTAACTATGCCTTGGGTCGAGACTGGCCTGCATTGCGTTTCATGGGCCACTGGGAAGGCGGTCGAGGCTCGCCGATCCGAGGCTATATGGTTCAGTCGGCGATTAGTCTGGCGTTAGTCGTTTTTGGTATTTGGCAGACGGATGGTTTTGGTGTGATGGTTGAATTTACTGCACCAGTATTTTGGTTCTTTTTGTTTCTGGTGGGCGTCTCTGTTTTTGTCATGCGTGTCAGAGATCCCATGGCAGATCGTCCCTTTAAAGTACCACTCTATCCCTTTACACCGATTTTGTTTGTGCTGACTTGCGCCTATTTGACCTATTCAAGCGTCACCTATGCAGCGAGTAAAGGGGCGGTTCATATTTCGCTCATCGTGATGGCAGTTGGTGTGGTCGCGTTACTCTTTACTCGAAGAGTAAAAGGCCCGTCCGCCGTGCGCTAAGCGCATCTGATCCTCTGTGTTGCACCTAGTGTTTGATCCCAAGTACGGCGAGAGTCTCGCCGTACACCACAGCATTTTCACAAAGAAAAACCACAATGTCTTGTGGTGACATGTTTTCCAAGATTTGGATTACCTCTTCGGTAATGTCGGTATTGACTTGCATGCCAGCTACGTGAACCTGAGCACCGCTTTCAAAGACAGAGACGGGGACAAGCTTTTCTACGACGGCAAGATCAACAGACGCGATCACAACGTAAGCTCGCACAATTAGATCATCCGCAGACACGTCAAGTAAAACACCCCCCTCAACGTTTTCCGCAAGCTGGCTTTGAATCATCAAGTCCATTTCATATCCTGTTTAGCTCAAAGGGTGGTTAGGCTGCTTGAATGAGCTTTTTTTCTTCGAGCGAATCAAGGAGTCCCGCAAAAAGTAGATTGAGCTCTGCACACATGAGGGTGAATTCACCATCAAATTTTTCTGCTTCATTAGCAGGTGCCAACTGATCGGCTTCGTCAAGGATGTCTTGGGGCGCGACACGTTTGATATCAAGGGCTTCGGTGAGTACAAAGGAAACTTTGTCATGCCACGTAAGTGCAAGTCGCGTGCACTGCTTGCCAGATTGGATGTGCTTTTCTATATCTACGCTGTCTAGTGCGTGTTTGACGTAGCGAATGGCGGCAGCCTTATCGCCACCTGCACGCAGTTCAGCATCCTGATCGATCGTGAAGTTTGCCGGGGGTTGACCACTTGTAATCCATTGCGTCATCGCCACAGCAGGACTGATCGTGACTTGTATGGGCTCAACAGGGAAGGGGTAAATCGCTTTGCCGAGCGCGGAGAGTATTTCCTCGGCTTTTGTGGCAGAGGCGGTATCAATCACGAGCCAATGGTTGACAGGATCAATCCAAATTCGGGTGTCTCGGGTCAAGCTGAACGCACGTGGAATCAAGGCGTTGGTGACTTCTTCTTTGAGATCCCTGAGTTGTTTGCGTCCTGGTTTAAAACCTTGTTGCTCTTCGAGCTCAATGGCGCGTTGTTTGACAAATTGATTGATGACAGACGCAGGCAGAAGCTTTTTTTCTGAGCGAAACGCGCAAAGTATTTGCTGCCCAACGCTGTAGGCTAAGCGCACATCTTCTTCTCTGGGAGGCGTCCAGCCAGAAGCCATAGGCGCAGCCGCACCAGGAGAAACAAACTGCTCTTTTGCCAAAAAGGCATCGAGTTGTTCTGCAGTCCAAGTCCACGTGTTAGATAGACGAAACAGTTTGAGATTTTTAAACCACATAACTTACCCAGCCAAAGGGGAGGATTCTAGCTGATGTCGGTGTGGAAAATCATAAGAGTGTGTCAGCTTCGTCCTGTCATGCCTTGAAATGTCGTGTGAATCAGGAGCTCGACGATGTCCTCATCAGAAAACGCACCTCCCAGTTTGAGAAAGTCGGCCACCGGATCACAGGAGCGCGCAAAAATTGTGTAAAGAATGACCTCTCCTGGTAAAGAGGGCGTCAAGTTGCCTGAAAGCTGCGCTTCGGTGATCCATTCGCCCAGCTTCTCTGTCAGCGCGCTCAGCCTAGCCATATAAAGCGCGTTAGTCAGCAGCGATTGTTGGATGCTAGAGCGCGTTGAGGGCAGCAACGGCATGGTGCCACCTAGGTGCAGCTTGATACCCCACCGGACGAGTGCTTTGAGCTTGTCAATCGCAGAGAGTTTGGTAGAAATGCCTTCGACAACGCTCAGAGCGTCCTCAAGCAGTCGGGTCATTGAGGCAGCGGCCAGTGCCTCTTTAGACTCAAAGTGTTTGTAGAGGCTTGCTTTGGCAATTCCCACATCCGCGGCGACCTCATCCATGGTCATCAGATCAAAGCCTTTTTGAGCTAACAGCTTGTTTACAGCATCCAAAATTGCGTTTTCACGAAATTTTAGCTGCTGCTGCTTGAACGAGAGCTTGTTGCTTCGGATAGCGCTTGGATTGGCAGACATCGTATTTTGAAGTTGAATTTAATCTGAATGGTTCATAATATTACTATTTGGTCGCAAAACATACTAATATGTTAAAAATATCTCAACTTAGTTATTTTTAAGTCAAACAAGTCCAATTATGCCCCTATCTTTTAAAACTGATGACATGAATCGCGTGGCCCTCAATGCAGAAGCCTTGCCCAAGGCCTTTGAGCTGGCATGCTCTGACGCGTGGTGTCAGAGTGGGGAGGGGATTTTTAGTTGGAGTGTGTTCAGGTTTTATCGTGCGCGTCTACTCACTCACACGGGTACATTTGAGGCTGACAAACCGTTCCTACTTGATCTGCATTACCTTCGCACCCTAAAGGGTGAGCAGATTGTGTCCACATCAATCGTTGAGATTTCGCGTCTATATTCGATCAGTGATGAGCAACGCACCAGGTGGACTCAGGCCTTAGCGGAAATCATCCCAGATGTCTGCTTGGGTGATCGTTTGTTGGGTTGGTTTATTCCAGGCAGCAAAGTGGAGTTTTTTTCTGCCTCTCATGCCTTGGGTCTCATTCAAGATCCGGACTTCGTGCGTTTTTTTAGTGCAATCTGGTTAGATGAGCGGACGCGTAGTCCTCACTTGCGTCATGCTTTATTAGGGAACGCCCAAGTGATGCCAGTGCTTGAGGCCAAAGTGGTTGCCCCCCAAGAGGCAAGTGTATGAGTGGACCTGCGCGCGTTCCTCCAAACAGCCGCATCGCAGTGGTCGGTGCAGGTATTTCCGGCTTAGCCTCAGCATGGTTGCTCAGACATCATTCGCGTGTCACGCTGTTTGAGGCGGGTTCTTATTTTGGTGGACATTCCAATACAGTAGATGTTTCCCTCGAAGGACATACCTATCCCGTTGATACCGGGTTCTTGGTGCACAACGATCTCACTTATCCCAATCTGATTCAATTGTTTGCACATTTAAATATTCCCGTGCATTCAAGCGAGATGTCTTTTGGTGTTTCTATAGGAAATCCTGATATCGAGTGGGCGGGGACAAATCTTGATACGGTGTTTGCTCAGCGTAGCAACATCTTCAAGCCCACGTTTTTGTTCATGCTGCGAGATATTCTGCGCTTTAATAAAAATGCCCAGCTTTATTTGGACCAGACCCGTCATGCACCGATCACCTTGGGTGAGCTTTTAGAGCGTGAGCATTTCGGGCAAGCGATGCGCAAATGGTATTTGCTTCCAATGGCCGCGGCAATTTGGTCCTCCTCGGTTCAGGACATTCTTGGTTTTCCGGCTGCGACCTTCCTGGCTTTTTGTTTAAATCACAGATTGTTGCAAATTGAAAACCGGCCAAAATGGAAAACTGTTGTTGGGGGCTCGCGTGAGTACGTCAAGGCAATGGTCTCTCAACTCAGTGATGCCCGTTTAAATTGCCCCGTGCATCGTGTCGTGCGTCAAGCTGATCAAGTGGTGGTCCACTCCGCTCAAGGGGTAGAGTACTTTGATGCAGTGATCTTCGCATGTCATGCGCCAACAGCCCTTGCGCTATTAGATGCAACTGAAAGCGAAAAAGAGGTCTTGCAGGGTTTTCGTTATCAGCCGAACAAAGCCGTATTGCATTTGGATGCCAAACTATTGCCACGCCGTAAAAAAGTATGGTCAGCATGGAATTACATGTCGTCACCCGGTGAGGGTGCACAACGACCCGTTGCGGTCAGTTATTTGCTCAATCTTTTACAGCCTTTACCCTTTAAAGCGCCTGTAATCGTGACGCTCAACCCCAATCAGGAACCCGACGCTGACTTAGTATTAAGAACTTTTGACTACGAGCATCCCGTGATGGATTTTGGTGCGGAACAGGCGCAGAAATTGTTGCCATCCATACAAGGTGCCCAGCGCGCATGGTTCTGTGGTGCATGGTCAGGTTACGGATTTCACGAAGATGGCTTGAAGTCTGCGTTGAGAGTGGTACGTGACTTCGGCGTGGACATTCCTTGGACGCCAACCTATGAATGATGATCTTCTTGTTCTGTGTCGAGGACGCGTAATGCATGCGCGCTTGAGGCCTTTCATTCATCGGTTTGTGTACCGTGTTTTTTGTATCCGCTTGCGCGTTGACCAGCTATCAAGTTTGAGTCGCTTCAATAGTTGGTTGTTCGGTATTGATAAAAAACGTATCGTAAGTTTTCAGACACGCGACCATGGTGCGCGAGACGGATCTGATCTGTTGACTTGGTTGACTGGCGCGCTTCGCGAGAGCGGCATTGCGCTTGAGACAGGAGCGGTTTGGCTTCAGTGCTTTCCACGTGTGTTTGGCTACGTCTTTAACCCCGTGAGCTTTTGGCATGTCCATGATCAGCAGGGCGCACTTAGAGTGCTTGTTGCTGAAGTCAACAATACCTTTGGTCAGCGTCACCAGTATGTCTTGACCGCGTCTAATCTTGGCGTGATTGAGTCCGGTGCTGTCCTGGAGTGTCAAAAAATATTTCATGTGTCTCCCTTTTGCGATGTCGAAGGCGTTTATCGCTTTACATCAAACCAGTTCGGTAAACAAGATCGAATGGCAATTGATTATTTTGACGATCCTTCACTTTTGCAGCCGATACTCAAAACTGCAATCGTGGTGCAAGCGCAGCCATTTTCAACACGTGCTTTAACACTCAGTCTTTTATCGATGCCGATGATGACCATTGGTGTGATGTTGCGTATTCATTGGCAAGCGTTCAAGCTTTGGCGGCAGGGCGCAACCTACCACTCGGTTCCACCACTGCCCAAGAACGAAGTCTCTAACAACGGAAAGGTTTCCTCATGAGTTCGAACGAAGAGCGTCTGACAGGTTCTATGGTCAAAATTCCATGGGCCGGGAGACTTCTTGTGAGTTTATTGGGTCGCATTACGCATGGATCACTTAAGCTGATCGATCCGGCAGGTGTAGAGTTAATGCTTGGTCAAAACGCGTCAGATCCCTCGCACAGTGTTCCACATGCCGAACTGCGCGTGTTGGATTGGCGTGCGGCAAGTTTAATTTTGCGGCAAGGGGATGTGGGTTTTGCCGAAAGTTTGAGGCGTGGTTGGGTGGACTCACCAGATTTGGTTGCGCTGTTTACACTTGCGATTCGCAATGAGCAAATTTCAGAGGCGGTCGATGGACACTGGTGGGCCCTGTTACTCAAGCGCTTGTCTCATTGGGTCTTAAAAGACAACAGTCGCGCCGGTAGTCGCCGCAACATCCTCAGTCATTATGACGTTGGAAACAGCTTTTATAGCTTGTGGCTTGATCCATCGATGACATATTCATCCGGTTTGTTTGAGGGTGATTTATCCCGCGAGCTTGAGCAAGCTCAGGACGCAAAGTATGACCGCATACTCGATCAGATTGAAGCCCAAGCTGGACAGACAATTCTCGAAGTGGGTTGTGGTTGGGGAGGGTTCGCAGAGCGTGCTGCTCGCCGAGGAATCAACGTGGTGGGGATCACCTTGTCGGACGCACAACTCGAATGGGCGACCAAGCGCATGCTGGATGCGGGTCTAAGCGACCGTGTCACATTGCGTTTACAAGACTATCGGGATGTTCCGGAAAAGTTTGACCATATCGTCTCGATTGAAATGTTTGAGGCTGTGGGCTTACTCCACTGGCCCAGCTATTTTCAAATGCTGGCACGCTGCCTGAAACCTTCTGGACGCGTGGTGGTCCAAACAATAGACATTGTTGAGGATAAATTCGACGCATACAGGCGAGGGACTGATTTTATCCAGCAATATATTTTTCCAGGCGGCATGTTGCCAAGCCCCTCGCGCTTTAGAAAAGAGTGTGAGGCTGCAGGTCTGCGTGCCATGGAAGTACTCGCCTTTGGGCAAGACTATGCCGAAACCCTCAAGCGCTGGGCGCAACGATTTGATGCGTCCCTGAGTCACATCCGCGAACAAGGTTATGACGAGGCGTTTATACGCGTATGGAAAATGTATTTGGCTTACTGTGAAGTTGGATTCCGACAAACTCGAACGGATGTTAAACAATGGACACTATGCGCAAAATCCTAATTTCCCTACTGTTGAGCTTGAGTGCGTTTAGTTTGTCTGCAGCCCCTGTTTTTACAAGTGTGTTGCCAGGGGCTCAACAGGTCGGACAAGGTGTGTTTAAACGTTTTGGATGGTCTATCTATGAGGCGCGTCTGTATGCGCTATCGGGCCGTTTTGATGTTTCCAAGCCTTACGCCTTATCACTCACTTACGAGCGTACGATTGCAGGAGACAGACTGGTTCAGGCCTCTCTCGATGAAATGCGTAAACTTGGCCAGCCTGTCGATGAGCGTCCAGAGTGGACGGCGGAGCTTGCACGTGTACTTCCAAGCGTTTCTAAAGGCGTGACGCTGACGGGCGTCTATCGTCCAGGGGAGGGTGCGGTATTTTATGAACAGGACAAAGAGATTGGTCAAATCAATGATGCTTTAGCGCGGGCATTTTTTGCCATCTGGTTGGATCCTCGCACGAGTGAGCCAAGTTTGCGTCAGTCTTTATTGGGCCTCTCTCAGTGAAAGTCACCAGCCTGATGGCCTATGCCGCGCTAGGTTTACCTCTTGCGATGGCAATGCTGCCCATCTATATGATTTCGCCGAAATTTTACGGCGATGGTTTGGGTATCGACTTAGCTGCGCTCGGTGCAGTTTTGTTTTTGACCCGTTTGTTCGACACCGTTCAGGACCCGTTTTTGGGGCGAGTCGTCGATGCATTTCAGCGTAAGCGCTCTGGCTGGCTTTTATTGATGGCCGTTTCTGGCATGGTGCTTGGTCTGGGCTTTGTCTTGTTATTTACGCCACCTCAGTGGTCTCAGGTGGGTTTGATTGCCTGGCTGGCCATGTGTTTGCTGCTGGTGTACTTTGCACACAGCTTGTTGAGTATTTGTTATTTGACGTGGGGTGCCCGTCTAACAGATGACGTGACACAGCGTTCGCGTGTGACTGCATGGCGTGAGGCGTTTGGTTTGGTGGGCGTTGTCGTCGCCTCCGTATTGCCGACATTTTGGGTGGCTGACTGGGGACCCCGTCAAGGTTACCAGGTCTTTGCCTGGGTGTTTGTCGCAGTTTTGCTCGTCGGGTTGATCATCACGTTGCGCTGGGCACCCACACCGCATGTTTCTGTCGCTGAGGTGCTGCAAGGATGGCGGTCAGCACTCAAACCTCCGGCGGTACGCCTAGTTATGTGGTTTTACTTGTTCAATGCGATCTCAGTTGCGATTCCAGCGACTTTGGTTCTGTTTTTTATTGATGACGTTGTGCAGGCCCCCCAGCAAGCGGGCATGTTTCTAGGTATATATTTTTTAGCAGGCATGTTGACGCTCCCGCTCTGGGTTGCGCTTTCTGATCGCATCGGCAAGGCACGCGCCTGGGCATTGGGCAGTGTATTTGCTGGCTGTTCACTCGTCTTCTCGGGTTGGGTTGGAAGCGGTGATGTGATGGCCTACAGTTTGATTTGTCTGATGGCCGGTACGGCGCTCGGTGCCGATGTCGCGTTGCCCCCCGCTATGCTGGCAGATGCAATACCTGAGAAAAACCGCAAAAGCACAGGGCTTTATTTTGGTATTTGGGTACTGATTAGCAAGTTCGCGCTCGCGCTGGCAGCAGGTCTGTCGCTACCTAGTCTTAAACTCTTTGGTTATGTACCAGGACAGTTTCAGACTACCGCTGCACTGACTGCACTTTATGTATGTTTGCCCATCGTGTTTAAAGGCATCGCCATCCTGGTGTTGCTGCCACAGTTAAGTGGTCGATCGTCATCGCGGACACTTGTCCGCAAGGAGCTTCAAAAATGAAATTCAAAGCACTGATAGCCTCTGCGACAGCTGCATTGATGACGGCATGTGGTAGCGTCGACGTTGAGCAATACGCGAAAGAAACGCCCAAGCTAGAAATGTCGTCATTTTTTTCTGGAACGATTGATGCTTGGGGTATTTTCCAAAAACGTAATGGCGAAGTTGCACGTCGTTTTCACGTAGAAATCATGACGAATTGGGTCAGTCCCTCCGAAGGCACGCTGGACGAACGGTTTACTTATTCGGACGGCGAAAAGCAGCGCCGCGTCTGGACGCTTAAACGACAGGCTGATGGATCATGGCAAGGTACGGCTGATGATGTCGTGGGTGTTGCGACGGGTCGTATTGCGGGAAATGCTCTGCATTGGACGTATGTATTGCGTTTGCCTGTTGATGGAAAAGAGTATCTTGTGAACTTCGATGATTGGATGTGGCAGATGGATGAGTCATCAATGATGAATCGCTCAACTATGTCCAAGTTTGGCATTGACTTAGGTGAAGTCACATTATTTTTCCGCAAGCGCACGCCCGGTAGCCCTTCGTGATGCGAGCGCTCAATCCACCGATTAAGAACTGGGCCGGCAAGCGTGTCTGGTTAGTCGGTGCCTCTAGCGGCATCGGTGCGGCTTTGGCTCAAGCTTTATTAGCAGCCGGTGCATGGGTGACGGTGTCCGCGCGCAGGCAGGAAGCCTTGCTCGAGCTTGCTCAACCTCATCCCCATGCGCATGTCGTGGCATTTGATGCCGGAGATGCGCAAGCTTGGCCCGATGCATTTGAACGCACCCTCGCTGCGATGGGACATGTCGATTTGGTGGTGTTTGGAGCGGCTCGCTACGATCCGACGCACAGTTGGGAGCTCGACCTGGATCAGGTGCAAAAGAGTTTTGATCTGAATGTTGTAGGCGTATACCGAGGTGTGTCTCTTTTAGTCCCTTATTTCTTAAAAAGAGGTGAGGGAGGGCTTGCCGTCATTGCAAGTATTTCTGCTTATACAGGTTTGCCCAAGGCCGTCATATATGGCGCGACCAAAGCCGCTCTCAATAATATGGCGCAGACACTTTATTTTGAGCTGGAACCCAAAGGGGTCTCGGTCTACCTGATTAACCCCGGTTTTGTTGAAACACCAATGACTGCGGTCAATGACTTCGAAATGCCGGGTTTGATGAAACCTGCCGAGGCTGCTAAGGCAATCGTTGCAGGTTTTGAACGTGGTGATTTTGAGATTCGTTTCCCGCGTGGTTTTGCAGGTGCCTTGCGCTGGATCAGTTTTCTCCCGGATTGCTGGCGCTTTCCCCTTTTGCACAAAATTACTAAGCTTTAAAGGTGTCAGCCATGAACACACGCTTCTCAGAAATTGCACATTGGTTTCAAACGCTGACCCCAGAGTCGCTCGAACGTGTGGGAGAGATTTATGCCCAAGAGGCCGTATTTGTAGACCCCTTTAATCAGCTTACGGGTCTAGCTTCAGTGCAAGCGGTGTATCAGCACATGTTCGATACGCTCAAGCAACCACGTTTTGTTGTCACGACAACCGTGGAGAGCGAGCGCCATGGGTTTATGACATGGGACTTTCTTTTTGAATGTCGCGGTCAAGCCCAGCAAATATCTGGCTGCACGCAGTTTGAGTTAAACGATCAGGGCTTGATTATTTTGCATCGCGACTATTGGGATGCAGCCCAGCAGGTCTATGAAAAAATTCCATTGCTCGGTGCTGTCATACGCATGATCAGGCGTAAGCTTTCACTTCCAACGACAGTCTAAGCCGCTCAAACACTTCTAAACGTTGAAATAAAAAAAAGCCCCCGGAGGGGCTTAAAAGCCGTTTGAGCGCAGCAGTCTCAGACGGCGGGGAATACGTTTTAATTAACGTGCTGCATCGCCACGCAGTGTGGGGTAGCGCACATGATCCACCAGTTCTTGAATATCTTTGCGAGGGGCTGGTGTCAGCAAACTCACAATGATGATCAGAGCAAAACCAAGCGGCACACCAAAAACACCGGCAGAGATCGGCAAGATGCCGTACCAGAGTTCAATCGGTGATGTCACGCCAAACACGCCGCGCAACCAAGGCTGAGTGGTCACCATGTAGTAAAAGGTGATACCCAAACCGCCGATCATACCGACCACTGCGCCATACTTGTTCGCACGCTTCCAGAAAATCCCTAACGTCAGGGCAGGGAAGAATGCAGCGGCAGCAAAGGAGAACGCGGCAGAAACCAAGAACAAGATGTCAGCTGGTTTTTGCGCGGCTACATATGCAGCGCACAAGGCAACGACCAACAACAAGATTTTCGAAATCAACACGCGACGTGCTGTCGGAGCGTTGGGGTTGATCATCTTGAAGTACAAGTCGTGGGACAAAGCGTTTGCGATCGTCAACAGCAGGCCATCCGCTGTTGAGAGTGCGGCAGCCAAACCACCTGCTGCAACCATGCCGGAGACGACGTAGGGCAAGCCTGCGATCTCTGGTGTAGCCAATACCACGATGTCACCGCCGATGCGCATTTCACCTAACTGCAAGATGCCGTCTTTGTTGACGTCAACCACGGAGAGCAAGGCTGGATCAACTGTGGTCCATTGTGCAATCCATCCCGGTAGTTGATCAAACGGAGTTCCGACTAGTACATGGAAAACCTCGTATTTGACCAAAACAGCCAAGGCAGGCGCCGTGAAATACAGCAAGAAAATAAAGAACAGGGACCAAGTCACTGACTCACGCGCTTGTTTAACTGAAGGCGTTGTGTAGTAACGCATCAGAATGTGCGGAAGCGCAGCAGTACCGACCATCAAGCAGAAAATCAATGCCAAGAAGTTACGACGTGATGTGTCGTAGGAAATCTTTTGTGCATCAGTGCCATTTGGATCACCCGTAAATTGCTGCGCGTGACGTGGCATGCCAGCCAAAGGTACTGCTCGAGCGTTATTCGCTGCACGTTCTTGCATCCAAAGCTTTTGTGCTGCAGCTTCAGTAGTAGGAACAGCCGCAAGTGCTTTTTGTGCGGCCTCTTGTTCAGCCTTTGGCGCATTGGCTGCTTTCAAGTCAGCGACGCGCTTTTCTGCATCTGCCTTGGCGGTTGCCATCGCGGCTGGAATATTTTTCAGCTTAGCGTCGGCTTCTTCAGCACGCTTTTTAAAGATCGCAATGACTTCAAGTTCCTTTGGATCTTTGATCAATTCAGCTTCTTTAGCAGTCACTTTTTCAAGTTGATAGCCATAGATCGCCTGTGGAACGGGCACGCCAGTTTGTTTGACTGAGAGCCACACGACAGGAATCATGTAAGCAATGATCAAGATGATGTACTGAGCGACCTGAGTCCAAGTCACTGCACGCATACCGCCCAAGAACGAGCAGACCAGAATGCCGCCGAGACCCAAGAAAATACCAATTTCAAAGGGCACGCCTGACAGTCGTGTTGTGATGAGGCCTACACCGTAAATCTGTGCCACCACGTAGGTGAATGAGCAAAGAATTGCGGCGATGATGCCCAGTAGACGTGGTAAGTTGCCGTCATAACGCTCACCAAGAAAGTCTGGAATCGTAAACTGACCAAACTTACGCAGGTAAGGCGCCAAGAACAATGCCACCAAACAGTAGCCACCAGTCCAGCCCATAATAAAGGCCAGACCGCTGTAGCCCGTCAAGTAAAGCGTTCCGGCCATACCAATAAACGATGCCGCAGACATCCAGTCTGCACCCGTTGCCATACCGTTATAGAGTGCTGGAACACGTCGTCCAGCCACGTAGTATTCGGCAGCGTCGTTGGTACGACTCATAATGCCGATGCCTGCGTAAAGACCTACAGTTGCAGCCAGAAAGATATATCCAATCCAGGCGCGACTAAGTCCCATTTGCTCAGCGATTGCCAGGGCAATCACGAATACAGCAAAACCGCCCGTATACCAAGTGTAGACTTTGTTGAGCGACTTTTTAAACTGTGCGTTTGTTGTGTTTGAGGCGAACAGGCCGCCTTCATCAGGTGTCATTCCAGCCATGTTATTCGTCCTCGTCTTCGCTGACGCCGCATGCTTCGTCAAGCTTGTTCATGTAAGAGGCGTACACGGCGATAATGACGCAATACACCACTAGAGAGCCCTGTGCTCCCATCCAAAAGCTAAAGGGCCAGCCAAAAAAGGTAAAGTCGAGCTCACGGGCAAAGTAGCTCACTACAAAAGTGACAACAAACCAGATCAGCAACAAAATTGATGTGATGCGTAGGTTTTTTTGCCAGTACACCCGATGTTTTTCGGTTAGTTGCACGGTTAAGTCTCCTCATCGTTATAAAACAAACTACAAATAAAACGGTTTAGCCATTCAACCCAGTTTCACGCTCAAGTTGACGCGCAAATTTTGGTTCAAAGCCTTTCAAGTGTTGAATGATTTTGGTCGCCTCTTCAGGTTGCTGGCGGTCGACATGGACACGGGCAAGCTGATACCAGGCATAAGGACTCATGGGCTGTAGTTTGGTGTTGCGTTCAAGCGCAACAATTGCTTCTTCGAGCCGATTTTGTTGAATCAGTGCCAAGCCCAAGCCATACCAAGCTTGATCAAGCTTGGGGTTGAGTTCAAGGGCACGTCGAAAAGAGAATTCAGCGTCAACAGGGTGTTCGAGTTCTTGTTGCAAAAAGCCGAGATTGAACCAAGCGTAGATGGGGGCGTCTGGTTGTGTCACTAATCGCTGATAAATTTGAATGGCGCCAGTTTTATCTCCAAGCTCAGCTTTGAGATGCGCAAGACTACCTAGCGCATAGCTGTCGTGAGGGTAGTCCCTGAGCATGTCTTCAAACATCTCAACGGCACGCTTACGCTGTCCAAAAACAATGAGTGTGACTGCACACCATTTATATTTCTGCCAGTTCAAATCAAATTTCATTTGCAGCCCACCATTCCCACTGAAACACAGTGTTCAATTTTTGCGACGGTGACCGCCATATAAATGGCCGCCACCAAACAAAAGGCGACAAAGGCGTGATGACGCTCGGCGATTTGCTTGGGAGAGATCAAAGCGGCAATGCGTATCCAAGGTTTATTGACGACTTGAAAAAGTTGGTAAAACAAATTGGTGTCACGCTTAGCGCCTGCGATCAAATATAAAAGTCCCTGACCCAGGAGCGCGAGCAGTCCTATGTACAGCAATAACTGCAGAATATTTAGAAATAACAGCAACCTAAGTCTCCCCACTTATTTTTGTCTTACGCGCGCTTTTTAGCCGCATTTAGATGGTCGCACTGTAAGACCGATTTCTGACAGCTTTCTGACAAAATTCAGCCGGTCGCAGCAAGTGTTGCGGATCGACCAAAATCTTTAATTTTCAAGGCATAAATAGAGGGTTAACCCTCTGCGGCGGATAGCCGAGGTGTGCGCTGCAGCATGGCTGAAAACTGCAATTCGATACGCGCGCCTGTGGCCTCAGGATCAGAGTGTTTTCTGTGAGTATCCGTAATCACCACGCTAGCATGGTGACGCTGAGCGATTTCCCGAACAATGGCTAGCCCGAGGCCGCTGCCGTCAACTCCCGAGCCTAGTACGCGGTAAAAGCGATCAAATACTCGGCCTCGCTCTTCGGGGGGAATGCCAGGGCCTGAGTCTTCCACTGCCAAGACCACGCGATCAGAGTAATCGTGAAGACTCACCGTAATTTGACCGTAGGCAGGTGTGTACCGGATGGCGTTATCGATGAGGTTGTTGAGTGCTTCACCGAGCAAGAGATTCTGACCTTGAATGTAGAGTGGCTGATCAGCGCCTTCAAAGCCGAGATCAATGTTTTTCTGGAGTGCGGTATGAATCCATTTGTGGATGTGGTCTTGTGCAAGATGCGTCAAGTCCAGCGGTGACATTTCCATTGTGTTTGGATTTTCAGCATTGGCCATTAACAAAAGTTGATTGACCAGTCTTGTTGCGCGTGTCGTGCCCGCGATGATTTGCTCAAGGCTTTCCTGTGTGTCGGTTTGCGGCTCACCTCTCATCGCAAGTTCTGCTTGGGTGCGTAGTCCCGCCAGCGGGGTCTTGAGTTGGTGCGCGGCATCTGCGACAAAGCGCTTTTGAGCGAGTAGGGTGGCTTCTAGCCGACTCAAAAGGTCGTTCATTGCCGTGATCAGTGGACCGATTTCCGAGGGAGCGAGGCGCTCATCAATCGGCGAAAGATCGTCAGGCCGCCGCGCTCTCAGTCTTCGTTGCAGGGCATTGATCGGTGCCACGCCGCGGGAAAGACCAAACCATACCAGCACCACGGCAATCGGCAACACAATAAACTGAGGAATGATGACACCCTTGATGATGTCATTGGCCAATTGAGTACGCCGATCCACGGATTCAGCCGCAACCAAGAGCACTGGTCCGGAGCCACGGGCGCTGAGGTCCATCCACGTATAAGCGATACGGATCTCAAAGTCTCTCAGAGCGTGATTTTCATAGTAGGTAATATTGGGCTGATCGCTTGGGGTGCGTTCGGGAGTGGGGAGCTCACCATCGCCGCCCAACAGGTCTCCGCTTGGACCCATGGCTTTCCAGAAGACGCCGTCATTTTCCCGAATTCTCAGTGCGAGTCGCGCGGGCGCAGACATCGGCAGTGACACGACATCGTCATGGACCTCGACCTGTTGCCCTAATACTTGCAAGGCGTTTGCAAGCCCTAGGTCGTAGGGAATATTCGCAAGGTTTTGAGCCACAACGTAAGTGATCGCGATGCTCATGGGCCACAGTAAAAAAAGTGGCGCAAGCATCCAATCCAAAATTTCACCTAACAGTGATCTTCGTGATGATTCTGCGTTTGGTTTCGTTTCGGCAGATTGAATGACTGTATGTGCGTCAAAATGACGAAAGCCGTTCATGTGGGGCTCGAGTCACGCTCTAGGCAATATCCTAACCCACGTACTGTCGCAATTTTGACGCCACTCGGTTCAAGTTTTTTGCGTAGGCGATGGACATACACTTCGATCGCGTTAGAGCTGACTTCCTCGCCCCATTCGCACAGATGGTCAACGATTTGTGTTTTGCTGACCATCCGACCACTGCGTGTGAGCAAAATCTCAAGCAAACTAACCTCGCGTGCCGACAGCTCTAAAGGTTGCTGGTCAACGACGGCGACACGACCTGTTTGGTCAAATTCGAGCCTGCCATGCCGCAGGATGGTGGAGCCGCCTCCCGCACCTCTGCGCGCGAGCGCTCTGACTCGCGCTTCAAGTTCTGACAGAGAAAAAGGCTTGGCCATATAGTCATCTGCGCCGAGATCAAGTCCTTTGACCCGTTGTTCGACGCTATCCGCGGCCGTCAAAATCAATACTGGTAAATGTGAGTTTTTACTGCGCAGGTTACTCAGTACCTCTAGACCAGACATGCGTGGCAGGCCGAGATCCAAAATGAGCAAATCAAATTCCTGTGAGCGCAGGGCGGAGTCTGCCGCGAGCCCATCGCTCACCGCATCGACTGCGTAGCCGTTTAGGCGTAAAGAGCGGGTCAGGCCATCGGCCAAAATGCTGTCATCTTCAGCGATCAGAATACGCATGGGTTTTGTTATGCAAGAACTTGATGAACCATTCTGGCACAGCCGTGTGCCTTGTGCGTATGTCGGAGCAGTGAATTACGTGTAAACCCTAGTCGGATATGCGTGAGAACGGAGAAATTGATGAAACTATTGTCATACTGTTTATTTGTACAGTATAATTGAGTGCAATAATTTCATGATCCCAATTCAGTGCCCTAATTCAGTGTCCTAATTTAGTGCTTCATTTAACTCAAGGAATTTCCATGGATGATAAAACCCTCAAGGCCGGCTCTGCTGAAAAAGGTAAGGCATTGGCTGCCGCGCTCTCCCAGATTGAGAAGCAGTTCGGCAAGGGCTCAGTCATGCGTTACGGCGATAACGAAGTCGAACACGATATTCAGGTCGTTTCCACAGGCTCGCTGGGATTGGATATCGCGCTGGGCGTCGGTGGATTACCTCGTGGTCGTGTCGTTGAAATTTATGGTCCTGAGTCCTCCGGCAAAACGACATTGACACTTCAAGTCATTGCTGAAATGCAAAAAGTCGGTGGTACTTGCGCGTTTATCGACGCTGAGCATGCGCTTGATGTCCAGTATGCCTCCAAGCTCGGCGTGAACTTGACTGATCTGCTGATTTCCCAACCAGACACGGGTGAGCAGGCTCTGGAGATTACCGACGCCTTGGTGCGCTCTGGCTCTGTCGATCTGATCGTCATTGACTCCGTTGCAGCTCTGGTTCCCAAAGCGGAAATTGAAGGTGAAATGGGTGATTCTTTGCCTGGTTTGCAGGCGCGCCTCATGAGTCAGGCTCTTCGTAAACTCACCGCCAGCATCAAGCGCACCAATTGCATGGTGATCTTTATTAACCAGATCCGTATGAAAATTGGTGTGATGTTTGGTAGTCCTGAGACGACAACAGGTGGCAATGCTTTAAAGTTTTACGCGTCTGTCCGTTTGGATATTCGCAGAATCGGTGCCATTAAAAAGGGCGACGAGGTCGTCGGCAACGAAACGCGTGTCAAAGTCGTCAAAAACAAGATCGCCCCCCCGTTCAAACAAGCTGAATTCGACATTATGTATGGCGCAGGTATTTCGCGTGAAGGCGAAATCCTAGATTTGGGCGTCACGGCTGGTATCGTCGATAAGGCTGGTGCATGGTTCAGCTATAACGGTGAGCGTATTGGCCAGGGTAGAGACAATGTTCGTGATTTCTTGCGTGAGCGGCCCGCCATGGCGATTGAGATTGAAAACCGTGTCCGTGAAAAGCTTGGTGTTACGCCTCGTGTAGGTGGAGCACCTGCAGGTGCCTCCGCAGGTGCCTCCGCTGCAACGACGGCAAAACCTCCCAAGGCAAGCAAGCTAGTCGCTGCTGAGCCTGACCTTGAGGACGAGCTGTAAACAAGCACGCAATCAACATTCATGATGAGCTTCCGTGTCCCACGACGCAGCAGATGAAGAGTTTGAAGTAGGTCCCAAGCCTACAGCACCACGGCCTGGCCTTTCCCTTAAGGCCAGAGCCGTGGGTTTGCTGTCTCGCCGAGAGCACAGCCGAGCAGAGCTTCAACGCAAACTTGCCCCGCACGCTGAAACACAAGAGGCGCTAGACAAGGTTCTGGATGAACTCGCGAAAGCAGGTTGGCAGTCTGATGCGCGTTTTACTCAAGGCTGGGTGCACCGCAAAGCCCCCGCTCATGGGGCGGCCAGAATCGTCCAAGATCTCCGATTGCAAGGTATCCCTGCTGAAGCTATCGCAGTTGTTCAATCCGAACTGAAAGAATCCGAGCTTTCTCGTGCCCAAGCGGTCTGGAGCAGAAAGTTTTCGCGTATTGGCAATCCATCCTCTCCAGCAGAATATGCAAAACAAGGCCGTTTTTTGGCGTCCAGAGGATTTTCGACTGACATTATTAGGCGCGTACTAAAAAACCCTGGTCTTGAAGACGACTAGGTGATTTCGACTAGGCTGAGCTATACTTTTGGTCTTTGTTGCAATGTGTCATTTGACCATTTGATCCAATATGCCGCTTCCAGCGCCCGATAGTCCTCGCAAACCTATGCACAATCGCTCCATACAGGTTCATTCCTTCGAGCGAGAGGATGGTCTCTGGGATATTGAGGCGGAGTTGATCGATAACAAATCCTATTCATATACTAAGCGCAATGGCACGGTGCAACCAGCAGGTCAGCCTTTTCACCACATGCATTTGCGTATCACGATTGACCGTGATTTCGAGATCAAAGCCGCGATCGCGTTGTATGATTCAGCGCCATTCGGTGTTTCTTGTACGGCTATTTCTGCAGCGTATCAGGATCTTGTGGGTATGAATTTGTTAAAAAGTTTTCGCCAACAGATCAAGGAGCGTTTTAGTCGAACGGCCGGTTGTACACACATGACCGAGCTTGCGACGGTGCTGCCAACTGCGGCTGTACAAAGCATGGCTGGTCAAAAACGAGCAGAGGCTGAGTCTGCGGGCAGACGTCCCTTTCAGATGGGAGGGTGTTACGCTTGGCGACCCGATGGCGATGTCACAAAAGAACATTATCCGCAGTGGTATGTAAATTCAAATGCAACACCCCCGGTACCTGGTCAGTAGTTTTCCAGGCAATTGATTTTTAGTTTTTTTGGACGGACAGGATTCCCATGAAAATCCATGAGTATCAAGGCAAAGAATTGCTTCGAAAGTTTGGCGTAGTTGTCCCTAAAGGCTTTCCCGCGTTTAGCGTGGATGAGGCTGTAGACGCTGCTAAAAAACTCGGTGGCCCGGTTTGGGTGGTCAAAGCGCAGATCCACGCAGGTGGTCGCGGAAAGGGTGGTGGCGTCAAGCTGGCCCGTTCGATCGACGAAGTGCGCCAACTCTCATCTGAGATTCTGGGCATGCAGTTGATCACGCATCAGACAAGCCCCCAAGGCCAAAAAGTGCGTCGTTTGCTGGTTGAAGAGGGTGCGGACATCAAAAAAGAATACTACGTCGGTATCGTGACCGATCGTGGTACTCAGCGCGTGTGCGTGATGGCCTCCAGCGAAGGCGGTATGGATGTCGAAGAAGTTGCCGAAAAACATCCAGAAAAAATTCTCAAAGTGTTTGTTGATCCCGGCAAAGGCTTGACAGACGACGAGGCAGCAGGCTTGGCGCGTGGTATTGGCGTGCCAGAAGCTTCCGTTCAAAAAGCATGTGCTGAGTTTCAAAAACTCTACAAGGCATACTGGGAAACAGATGCATCACTTGCTGAAATCAACCCCCTGATTTTGACTGGCTCAGGCGATATTATTGCGTTGGATGCCAAGTTCAATTTTGACCCTAACGCTTTGTTCCGTCACCCTGAGCTCGTCGCTTATCGCGACTTGGACGAGGAAGATCCTGCCGAAATCGAAGCCAGTAAGCATGAACTTGCCTACATTCAGCTCGATGGCAATATTGGCTGCTTGGTCAATGGTGCAGGCTTGGCGATGGCTACGATGGACACGATCAAGTTGTTTGGTGGCGAGCCCGCAAACTTTCTGGACGTTGGTGGCAGCGCGACAGCAGAGCGCGTAACTGAAGCGTTCAAGATTATGCTTGCTAACAAGGGTACCAAGGCCATTTTGGTCAATATTTTCGGCGGCATTATGCGCTGTGACGTGATTGCCCAAGGCATCATCACCGCTTGTAAGGCAGTCAACCTCAGCGTGCCTCTCGTGGTACGTATGAAGGGTACCAACGAAGAGTTGGGCAAGAAAATGTTGGCCGATTCTGGCCTGCCTATCATCAGCGCTGACACGATGGCCGACGCGGCCACTCGAGTCGTCGCAGCAGCCAAATAATTCTGCCAGGGATTCTGAAATGTCGATTCTGATCAACAAAGATACTAAAGTCATTACCCAAGGAATTACCGGTAAAACCGGTCAGTTCCACACACGGACTTCGCGTGCCTATGCGAATGGACAAGCCGCATTTGTTGCGGGTGTTCACCCAAAGAAGGCTGGTGAAGATTTTGAAGGCATACCGATTTTCGCTTCTGTCAAAGACGCGAAAGCAGAGACTGGTGCTAATGTTTCTGTCATTTATGTGCCGCCATCAGGTGCTGCTGCCGCAATCTGGGAAGGCATTGAGGCCGAACTGGATTTGGTGATTTGTATCACTGAAGGCATTCCTGTCCGCGACATGCTTGAAATCAAAGATCGCATGGCAAAAATGAACAGCAAGACTTTGCTGCTTGGACCGAACTGCCCAGGTTTGATTACGCCAGACGAAATTAAAATTGGCATCATGCCTGGCCATATTCATCGCAAAGGTCGCATCGGTATCGTCAGTCGCTCGGGTACTTTGACATACGAAGCCGTTGCACAGGTGACTGAGCTCGGGCTCGGACAGTCAAGTGCAGTTGGAATCGGTGGTGATCCAATCAACGGCATGAAGCACATTGATGTGCTTAAAATGTTCAATGAAGACCCTGATACTGATGCAGTGATCATGATTGGTGAAATCGGTGGTCCTGATGAGGTCAATGCGGCTTTGTGGGCCAAAGAGAACATGAAAAAGCCGATGGTTGGCTTTATCGCTGGTGTGACCGCACCAGCAGGCAAGCGGATGGGTCATGCAGGCGCGTTGATTTCAGGTGGTGCAGACACTGCGGATGCAAAACTGGAAATCATGGAAGCTTGTGGGATTCGGACTACGAAGAATCCATCAGAGATGGGTAAGTTGTTGAAGTCGGTGCTATAAGTATTACTGACTACACGACGCACGTTGTACAAAAATACGCCGGCTCGTCTACGACGAGTCGGCGTTATTAATCTTGAGAGGACAAATGATGGAACCCAACAAGCCAAAGCGTAAGTTAACGATTTTGCAGTGGCTCAGCCTGCTCGGACTCATCGGGATTGTTTTGACGGTCATTTTGAATTACCTGCGCTGAGAGAGATTGAGTGAGCACTAGAAAACTGGTCATTGCAACGCGTGCTAGCCGCTTAGCCCTCTGGCAGGCTGAGCATGTTCAAGCGCGTTTGCTCGCGCTGTACCCATCGGCGCAAGTTGAGTTGCTTAAGCTGAGTACGCGTGGCGATGAAATCCTTGACCGCAGTCTGTCCAAAGTGGGCGGTAAGGGGCTTTTTATCAAAGAGCTTGAGTATGCCTTGCTAGATGGGCGCGCTGACTTAGCCGTGCATTCGCTCAAGGATGTTCCCGTTGATATGGAGGCTCCCTTTGAGCTTTCCACAATCATGGCACGGGCGGATTGTCGTGATGCGTTTGTATCGAATGATTTTGAAAGTTTGTCTGAGCTCCCTCCTGGCGCTGTTGTGGGTACCTCGAGTTTGCGCCGTGAGGCTCAACTAAAGGCGCGCTTTCCTCATCTGTTGATTCAGCCCTTGCGCGGGAATCTTGATACACGGTTGGGCAAACTTGATAGCGGCCAATATTCCGCCATTATTCTGGCGGCCGCTGGTCTGGAGAGACTCGGACTTGGGCATCGTATCCGCCATCGGATGACGCCCGAGGAGTCACTCCCAGCCGCGGGTCAAGGTGCACTCGGCATTGAGATTTTGCAATCTCGCTCAGATTTGCGCGAATTGCTCGCTCCTTTGGCTTGCTCCGACACCACGGTTTGTACCTTGGCTGAGCGAGCGGTTTCTCGCGCGCTCGGAGGCTCTTGCCAAGTTCCCTTGGCGGCCTATGCGAGGCTGGAGAATGCGCAATTAAGCGTTCAGGCGCTTGTCGCAACTCCAGATGGTCAGACGATCTATCGGGCAGCGCTACAAGGGCCCGCCGCACAAGCCGAGCAAATCGGTTTGCACATTGCAAATGATCTGATCGCGCAAGGTGCGGGTCATATTCTTGCAAGCTTGTCTGAAAATACCTGACTTGCTATGGCGCAGACTCAGCCTACGGCGATTTTGACTCGTCCTGCAGGTCGCAACACGCTTGTGATGAACGGGCTGCTGCGGCGAGGTTGGCATGTGGAGGAGTGCCCCGCGTTAGAGATTCGCGAGGTCTTAACAGACGCAGTTGAGGTGCCAAGGCCCGAAGCATTCGATCTCATTGTTTTTGTCAGTCGGGCTGCTGTCACGGGATATCAATCTCAACTCTCTCGTGAGGATATTTTTGTGTGGCCACAGGCGACCTTGACGGCCTGCATGGGACCGGTGACGGCGGCGGCTATTCGAAGAGCCTTCGGGGAGTCCGTTGCCGTGGTGCACCCGGATGCTGATCATGCGCAGGATTCAGAAGCTTTGTGGCCATTACTGGTTGCGCTCAAGCAACCACTTAAAAAAGTACTGATCGTGCGTGGTCAAGACGGTCGAGAATGGCTCAGTCAGCGCTTACAACAGCGTGGATTGAGTGTGAGGGTGCACCAAGCTTACAGTCGACAAGTTGCTCTGTGGTCTGAGTCGTTATGTGGGCGGTTTTTAGCTTTGCAGCGGCAAGGTGTTTTCCCGGCTTGGTTGCTCACCAGTCCTCACGGCGTAGAGGCTATCTATAAAAATCTCAACACACTGGGTTTAGCTGATTGGTTTGCGAGCAGCAGTTTTGTCTTGACTCATGAGCGACTCAGGCCTTTTTTGGAGAGGTTGTTAAGCCAAGAAATAGTTAGCTCTCGGGTGGTGATGGCTAGCCCTGAAGATGAGGTCATTTTGCTAGGGTTTGAACAGCTCACCCCTCGCGAAATCCCCGCCCCCTGATCCCTAATTCTACGGCTACAATTGGCCCATGACTGAAACACAACCATCTACCAATTCTCCACAGAGCGCGGCCTTGCTCAAGGTAAAAAAGCGCGCGAGCGGTCCCTCTTGGCCAATTTCTCTTGCGTTGATGTTTTTAGTGATCGCTTTAGTCGCTGCAGGTGGCGTGTGGTTTCAGCAAAAGCGATTTGAAAATGTCGGCAGAGAAGTGGCGACCCAAATGCAGGCTCTCGCGAACCAAGTCAATGATGCGCGCAAAGATGCGACACAGGCACTCAGTCTTGCTCACTCTCAGGCCAATCGTATTGCGCAGCTCGAACAGTTGCAGCTCGAGTCCAAGAGTCAGTATGCAGCGCTCGAGCAACTCTGGGCAGGCGCGAACAAGGGCATTGAGGACGCCATGCTGGCGAATGACGTTGATCGCCTGTTGACAACAGCGAGCCAGCAATTAAGGCTCGCAGGCAACGTTAACAACGCGATTGTGACACTTGAAGCAGCTCAGTCGCTGTTGATTCGCGCCGACCGAGCTCGATTCGCGGCTGTTCAGCGCGCGCTGAGTCTCGATCTCGATCGTTTGCGTGCTGTTCCCTTCATTGATGTGCCTCAGTTAACCAACCGCCTGGAGACACTGAGTGCGTTGGTGGCTCGGGCTCCGCTGATATTGCCTGATGCCGCCGCACCCAAAGTAGTGACAGGGGCATCGTCTACTCAACAACCTGCGGTCAGCTTACCTTCGGCAGTCCCCGGATCAGGAGAGTCTCAGCCATCCAGCCTTGACGCAAAAGCCTGGTGGGAAATTGCGATTGATCATGCTTCACGGTGGTCCAAGTCTTTTGCTGGGATGGTCGTGCGCGAGTTTGCTGAAGTGGTGAGTATTCAACGCGTGAGTGATGCCAATGCCCTGTTAATGTCGCCGGAGCAGGGTGCGCTGTTACGGGCTAATTTACGTACGCGTGTGTTGACCGCTCAGATGGCACTTCTCATGCATCAATCCCCAGTCTGGAAGACGGAGCTTACCCAGATTGAGCAAAGTCTGTCGGCCCGTTACGATCCAAAGTCTTCGGAAACTGTCGCTGCACTTCGCTTGGTCAAAGAGTTATCCGCTATTCAGATTGCTGTCACGCTCCCTGATATTAACGCGAGCTTTGCTGCCCTCGAATCTGTCCGAACGTCTGAACCTTCCCCGGCAGGCGGGCAGTAATCATGCGGACTTGGTTCTGGACACTTGTTCTGTTGACTGCTGCGGTGGTGTTGGCTGTCGTCCTGAGAGAAAACACCGGTCATGTGTTGATTTTGGTCAATGACTGGAGGCTTCAAGTCTCTTTGGCTTTTGCCGTGGTCGCGTTAGTGGGTTTTTTCGTTTGTGTGTACGTTCTCCTTCGCGTGACGTCTTGGCTCGTTGCGATTCCTATGCGTGTTCGCGGCTGGAATAGTCGGCGTCATGTCAAGCGAGACCAAGAGCTGTTAGAGCAAGGTTGGACCGAGCTGCTTGAAGGGCGTTACTCCCACGCTGAAAAAGATCTCACCAAGTTATTTGATCGCAGCACTGACTCCAGTCGGCAAGTGCTCGCTGCGCTTTCTGCTGCACGCGCAGCGCACGCGCTGGGAGAGTTTGGGAGACGTGATCATCTCATTGCTCTTGCCAAAGAAAAAGCGTCTGACGACAGTTCTCTAAAGGAAGCGATTGCGACAGCGGCCGCAGACTTATATTTGGATCAAGGTTTAGCCGCACAGGCGCTTGAGGCGCTTTTGCCGCTGCAAGAGCGCAGCGCCAGACATATTCATACCCTCCGCCTGTTGCTCAGAGCGTATCGACAGCTCAATCGGTATGATCAAGTCTACGCGCTTGCGCGCACACTCAATCGTCGTGGTGCGTTGCACGAGACAGAGGCGCGTCAAATTATCGAAACCGCCGCTGCGGCGCGTCTGCGTGAAACGACCCATGATGGGAAATGGCATGCCTTTTGGAAAGAGCTCAAATCTGATGAGCGGACCCTAACTGAGGTCGCTCTAGCCGGTGCTGCAGCTTTTGAAGCAAATGGACAACTCGAAGAAGCCTCCCGCGCCTTGGAGCAGGCTATACCGTTGTCCTTTGACCCGCGTTTACTCGCGGCATATTCTCGCTCAGAGCCTTCGCAAGTCAAACGTCGACTCGAAAAAGCCGAAACTTGGGTTCAATCACGCCCAAATGATGCCGAACTATTAGCTGCGGTCGGCCATCTGTGTTTAGTGGGTCAGATCTGGGGACAAGCGGAAAACTATCTTTCACGCAGTCTGTCCAAGCGCGCAGATGCACGTGTGCATGTTTTGCTAGGAAGCCTTTACGACAAGCTCAATCGTCCGCAAGAAGCCGCCGCCCAATGGCGTCTGGCCACCGCTTTAGGAACCGCGCTGCCAGTCTTGGCCACAGACTCTTTCTTGCCCGTAGCAGATATCGCTTCAGACCCTGGTGTGTTGCATGCTGAAGGGCTGTCTTATCTTGCGGAAAGTGGATTTCCAGCGAATTGGGATCACGATCCGCATATAGAAAATACAGGTCTTAAAACGGCTGATGACATACCGGGAGATCCTGCACGGGACAATTTCGATGAGTACTTCGATAGCGCTCCTGTGGCAGGTCTAGGTGAGCCCGCACCTGTTTCAACGCTTCCTCCTTTGCCGGAAAAGAAAGCTTAACTTTTCACATTTTTATCCTCTGGACGCCAATCAAATGTCTGACTTTGTCTTCGAACCACAGGTGACGATCGGTCTACCCGTGGTAGGTAGTACCCAGCTTTTTCCGGTCCGTCGCGTATATTGCGTGGGCCGCAATTATGCCGAACACGCCAAAGAAATGGGTTTTACGGGACGTGAAGATCCTTTCTTTTTCTGCAAGCCAGCGGATGCCTTGATTCCTATTCCTGCGGGTCAAGCTGGCAAGATGCCTTATCCCGTCAAAACTTCAAATCTGCACTATGAAATGGAGTTAGTGGTCGCGCTAGGCAGTGGAGGGTGTGATATCCCTGTTGAGAAAGCAAACGACTGCGTCTTTGGCTATGCCTTGGGTCTGGACATGACGCGTCGTGACTTGCAAGGTGAAGCAAAAAAGCAAGGTCGCCCATGGGAAGTCGGTAAAGGCTTTGACCAGTCCGGTCCTATCGGCCCCATCCATCCAAAAACTGCTACAGGTATTTTGGCAGAGGGCACCATTTCTTTACACGTCAATGGTCAGCAAAAGCAGACCAGCGATTTGTCGCAAATGATTTGGAATATTCCTGAAAGCATTTCTTACCTGTCAGGCCTATTTGAACTTAAAACTGGCGACCTGATTTTTACTGGTACGCCAGAGGGTGTGGGGGCCGTCGTCAAAGGTGACAAACTCGTCGGCCACGTTGCTGGCTTGGGCGAGTTTGAGGTTCATATCGTTTAAGGTTGCTTAGAGAGCCTTGCCGATTTCAGCGGCATAAGCAGGGGCGGGATGCAAGGTGTTGCGTCCGCCCGCTTTAAGTAATTGACTAGGTACATCGTGTCCGATGAGTCCTGGCAACATCGCCGATACCTTCAACAGGCGATTGAGATCGATGTTGGTGTCAAATCCCTCTAGCTCCAGCATGTGCACCATATCTTCTGTACAGGCATTGCCGCTTGCACCTGGTGCATAGGGGCAGCCGCCGATTCCACCTAACGAAGCATCAAAACGATCAATGCCTGCGCTAATAGCGGCCAGAACGTTGGCTTGAGCCATTGAGCGTGTGTTGTGAAAGTGCAGTGTAAACACCATCTCTGGGAAAAGAGCCTTGGCACGTGCAGAAAGCGAGCGTACTTGAGAAGGGTAAGCCATGCCGGTTGTGTCGCAAAGGGTTGCCCGCTTGACACCTAAGTGAGCAAAACGCTCAACCCAACGCAGCACCTCGTCTTCACTCACATCGCCTTCCATCGGGCAACCAAAGCTTGTCGATAAAGAAATATTGATAGCCACAGCACTACCCGAAATCGCGGCAACAACTTGCTCGAGTTGAGCAAAAGATTGTTCACGTGTCATACGCAAGTTTGAGCGATTGTGGGTCTCGCTCATGGACATCACGAGATTGGCTTCATCAATGCCACAGGACAGTGCACGTTCTGCTCCGCGAACGTTTGGCACTAGTACCGTGTATTCCACACCAGGTTGTCGGGTGATTTCATGCATGACGCGCTCTGCATCACGCAGTGCTGGAATAGCTTTGGGTGAAGTAAAAGAGGTCACCTCAATTTTGGCGAAACCACAGAGGCTCAACGCATCAATGACGCGAACCTTATCTTCGGTCTCGATAAATTGAGCTTCGTTTTGAAAGCCGTCACGCGTGGCGACTTCTTGCATGTAAATCCGTGGGCGTGCGTTTTGCATAGTCGTATCTTTTTAAAAAAATATCAATATGTCAGAGTCAGTTTAGATGATGCCGCGCGCTTTCCAATCCGACTGTTGGGCGAGGCTGATTCCAAGCTCGCCAAGCACCTCAGCGGTATGTTCTCCGAGAGCGGGAGCCGGGCGCGTCACTTGACCGGGTGTTTGACTCAATTTTGGCACAATACCCGGCACTTGTACTGTCGAGCCATCCGGTAATGTCGCATCCAAGATCATGTCGCGGGCCTGATAGTGCGGATCATGCGCAATGTCGGCCGCATCGTAACTTTTTCCGGCAGGCACGCCAGCTGCGTTCATCGCATCAAGGACAAACTCAAGGGTGTGTTGCTGGGTAAAGGATGAAATAGCAGCATCAATCAACTCAGCATTAGCGGCTCGCCCAATGTTATTGGCTAAGTTTGGGTCTGTCGCCAAATCAGCACGGCCGATTGTTTCCATCAAGCGCTTGTAAATACTGTCGCCGTTACCTGCGATCAAGGCGTATCGGCCATCGTTGCACAGATAGGCGTTCGTAGGAACAATCCCCGGCATGCTCGCACCAGAGGGTTGCCGCACCACGCCAAATTTTGAGTATTCAGGCAGCAGACTTTCCATCATGTTAAAGACGGACTCATACAACGCAACGTCAACTTCTTGGCCGACGCCTCCTTGTTGCTCGCGGTGACGAAGCGCCATCATGACGCCAATGACACCATGCAGTCCAGAAAGCGTATCGCCGATTGAAACGCCGACCCGAACGGGGGGACGGCCCGGTTCACCGCTTAAATAACGCAGGCCTCCCATTGCCTCACCAATCACACCAAAACCAGGTCGGTCTCGATATGGGCCTGACTGACCGTAGCCTGAGACGCGCAGCATGATGAGCTTTGGGTTAATCGCGTGGAGGGCTTCAAAGCCCAAGCCCCATTTTTCCATCGCGCCTGGCCGGAAATTTTCAATCAAAATATCCGCATCTTCTGCGAGCCTTCTAATGATCTCTTGACCTTCAGGCTGTCGAAGATCAAGCGTGATTGAGCGCTTGTTTCGGGCGTGTGCGGCCCACCAGACGGAAGTGCCTTCATGCAGAAGACGCCAAGTACGCAACGGGTCCCCAGTTTTAGGGGGTTCCACCTTGATGACATCCGCACCAAATTCAGCGAGAATTTTTGAGGCAAAAGGCCCTGCAATGAGTTGGCCGAGCTCGATGACCCGCAGGCCGCTTAGAGGAAGAGACATAATGAGATTTTTAAAAATAAACTTAAAAAATTGATGCCAGAACCTACTTGGATGGTCCGGACGCTAACCACGGGTGAGTTTTTTTATGCTGCTGTTCAAAAGCTTGAATTTGCTCACCATAACCTAGCGTGAGTGCAATTTCATCGACCCCTTTTATCAAGCATTCTTGCCAGAAAGGATCGATGTCAAAGTGTAGAATTTCAGGCAGGTACGATGCGCGCACAGTGCATGCTTGAAGATCAATCGCGATCTGCAAATCATTGAAGTCGGTTGCTGCAGGGGGAGTGAGTGCGGCGGTTTGAGCGAGCTGTTGACGGAAAGGGCCGAGTAATTCTCTGGGCAGCACGATCGGAAGCACACCATTTTTTAAACAATTATTATAAAAAATATCTCCGAAGCTGGGCGCCAACACTGCTCTGATACCGAAGTCAACCAATGCGTAGACTGCTGCTTCGCGGGAGGAGCCACAACCAAAATTTTCATCACAGACCAACACGCTCGCGCCTTGAAAAGTCTGTTGATTGAGGATGAAGTCTTCGCGGGGGAGGTCTTGATCGTCCATGCGAAGGTCGTAAAACAAATAGTCACCATACTCGCCACGACTTTTTTTGAGAAAGCGGGCGGGAATGATTTGGTCGGTGTCAATATTGCGACCTTCAATAGGGGCAGCTATGCCATCCAGCGTGATAAAGGGAGTCATCATGAAATCCTGTCATGTAAAGCGCGAACATCGGTCAAATGGCCTGTCACCGCTGCCGCTGCGACCATGGCTGGACTCATTAGATGGGTTTTGACTCCAGGCCCCTGACGTCCGACAAAGTTTCGATTTGAGGTAGAGGCAATGCGCTCTCCAGCAGGTGCAGTATCGCCATTGATACCAACACACATCGAACAACCTGGTTCACGCCATTCAAGTCCGGCTTGTTTGAAAATCAGATCAAGTCCTTCTTGCTCTGCGGCGCGCTTGACCTGCATCGAACCTGGTACCACGATGCCAGGAACTTTGGATCGAGTGTCTTTTAAAATATTTGCTGCGCTGCGCAAATCTGTGAGTCGCGCATTGGTACAAGAACCAATAAATACTCGGTCGATTTTGATTGTGCTGAGAGGGGTTCCTGGGGTAAGTCCCATATAACTCAGCGCATCCGTCATGGACTGGCGCAAAGTGATGTTTGTCTCATTCATCGGGTTTGGAACAGTCCCTGTGATAGGCAAAGCAGCCTCAGGACTGGTTCCCCAGGTCACCATGGGTGCAAGTGCCCCAAGATCTAGTTCGACTTCGCGATCCCACGAACAACCTGGATCTGAAGCCAACTCCTTCCAACGGACCAACGCTTGATCCCAGTCGCCTTGTTGAGGTGCAAAGGGACGGCCGTACAAGTAATTAAAGACAAGATCGTCTGGTGCAATGATGCCAAAACGCGCACCCGCCTCAATGGTCATGTTGCACATTGTGAGCCGATCCTCGAGCGAGAGCGAGCCGATGGCAGGCCCCGCGAATTCCACGGCATGTCCTGTGGCGCCTGAGGAGCCAATCAGTGCAATCAGGGCGAGAATAATATCCTTGCCTGAAATCCCTGGTCGATGCTGACCTGTCAGCAAGACGCGCAAACCCTTTGGTTTGGGTTGCCAGAGAGACTGCGTGGCAAGCACATGCGTGCTTTCAGATTGCCCGATACCAAAAGCAAGCGCACCAAACGCACCGTGCGTTGAGGTGTGGCTATCACTACACGTCAGTGTGGAGCCGGGCAGGGTAATGCCTTGCTCTGGGCCCATGACGTGGACAATTCCTTGTCGCGCATCGTGAATAGGAAAATAATGGGCACCACTCCATTGCATATTTTTTTCAAAGCGCGTGATCATTTGGGTGATTTCTGGCGTGCACGCATCCCGAGGGTCGCGGCTGACTGTTGGGACATAATGATCCGCGACACCAAAGACTTGCTGTGGATTGCGAAGCGAGAGACCTCGTTCACGCAAGGCACTGAAGGCGTGAAAAGATCCTTCGTGAATGAGATGACGGTCAATGTAGAGCAGAGAAGGGCCTGTGTCTCGCTCAACGATCACGTGCTGACGCCAAATTTTCTCAAAAAGTGAAAGTGCAACTGGGGACGGGACTGCCATGTCAGGTTTCCTGATGATTCGCTGGGTGTTGTCGTGTCATGTCTGCTGAAACCGCAGCGCCATGAGAGGCGGCGATGGCCGCTGCATTGGCGGTGGTATGAGGATCCGTTCTAGAGGGAACAGGATCGATGTGCGTCAACAGATTCAGCACCCGATGCCTTTGCATGACTGCGTGCCGCGCTGCCAGGCCAATATCGTGACCGTCCTCGACAGAAAGATAGGCGTTTACTTCAATGTGCGCATCGACCAAAATCATGTCGCCCATTTTGCGTGTTTTGACATCGTGGGCACCCAGTACACCTGGCGTTTGCAAAAGCGTGGCCGTAATGGCAGCAACTTCTTGTTCGTCGGCGGAACGATCCATCAAGTCGTGAAAGGCACTCGATCCAAAAGTCCAACCCATTTTCCCAACCATCAGCCCAACAAACAAGGCGGCAATCGGATCCAAAATAGGGTAACCCGCCAGGTTGCCGAGAATGCCGACCGCCACCACCAATGAGGAGGCCGCATCAGAGCGAGCATGCCAAGCATTGGCCACCAGCATGCTTGATTTAACGCGCTTGGCGATTTTCAGCATGTAGCGAAATAAAAGCTCCTTGGAGACGAGCGCCAGTCCAACGATCCAAAGCGCCGCGCCATGCACCGTTGGAATGTCAGCGGGATGATTGAGCTTATCAAAGGCGGCCCAAAGCATTCCGAGTGCGACCATGATTAATAAAACCCCCAGCACCATAGATGCCGCAGTTTCAAAGCGCTGATGACCATAGGGGTGCCCCTCATCAGCGTCTTTTTTGCTGTGATGGCTAGCAAAGAGCACAACAAAATCGCCTACCAAATCGGACAAGGAATGCACGCCATCTGCAATCAAGGCCTGAGACTTGGCCAGAATGCCCACCACAATTTGGGTGATGGACAACACGATGTTGACAAATACGCTTACCCAAGTGCTTTTGTTTGCGGCGGCGCTGCGTTCCTCAACAGTGAACTCTGTATCCTCGCTGTCGTCGTGGAGGTCAGATGGTTTCATAAATGGTTTCTCGATGGCACGAAGTTCATTGGTAAAAAGCTTTGAAACGTTGGGGGCTAAAGGGCGCCAGGTTAATTTCTGGCTCAGCGCCTGCGGCCAGTTGTGCCACCAGACGTCCGGTGCGCGCGGAGCCTACTAGTCCGACGTGACCATGACCATAAGCGTGAATGATATCTCGACAACCCGATGCGAGGCCAATACAGGGAAGCCCGTCTGGTGTGCTCGGGCGTCGTCCCATCCAGATTTTGATGCGGTCAGTAGAGAAGTCTTTGGGGAGTTTGGGGTAAATCGCCACCAGATGTTTGCGTAAAATTTCGGCACGTCGCCAGTCTGGTATGTCGTCTTTTTCTGCAATTTCAACCTGTCCGGCTACGCGCAACCCACGTTCCATACTTGTCACGATCACTTTGCGGTCTGCAAACATCGTGGGAATACGGGGGCCTGCCTCAGGCTCACCAACCACAGCGTGATACCCGCGCTCAGACTCAAGTGAGACGCGATCGCCAGCTAAATGCGCCAAATCTTTAGATCTTGCTCCAATGGCAATGACGGCTTTGTCACAAACGACCTCACCCTGGTCGGTGAGGACGGCTTTAAGTTGACCTTGCTCGATCCGAAATCCGGTCGCCCGGGCACGAATGAGTTGCGCACCTCGTTTTTGAGCATGAGCAATGAGTGCGGCTGTGTAGGCGCCAGGATTTCTGCAACTCCCTGTTTCCGGGACCAGGACACCAAAGGTGTAGCGTCGATCGAGGTCGGGTTCGAGCGTTGCGAGCGCGGAGGCGTCAAGCTCTTGCCACTCAATACCTTCTTTGCGGCGGATATCCCAAGCTTTTGCATCCTGTAGAAAGTGAGACTTAGAGAGATAGGCATGTAAAAGGCCTGTACGCACAATTAAATGACTCACGCCCGCTTGTTCGGCCATTTCTTGATGTAGATCAGGCGCACCAGCGAGCAGACTGCGAAGCGCGACAGCCGTACGCTCGATTTTTGTGTAGTTGGAGGCTGCATTGAGGTAACGTGCCAGCCATGGCAGGGCACGTGGGAAATATTTCCAGCGAATCGCAAGGGGTCCTAAAGGGTCGGCAATCCATTTTGGTACGTTTTTCCATGCGCCAGGTGCGGCGGCGGGTAGAACTGAATGGGAAGAAAGCCAACCAGCGTTGCCATAACTCGCCGCCTGCTCGTCTCCGGGTTGATCTGGTTCGACCAAGGTGACGCGCAAGCCAGCATTGAGGCATTGGTAGGCGCTGGTGGCTCCAATAATGCCTGCTCCGATAATGACAACGTGTTCTGTCTGATGCATGATGGTCGTGATGACAAGAAGGAAGTTTATAGCCCAAAGTTATTTGGGCTTTTGGGTCAATCCATCGTAGCATCAAGGACTGTTCGAGTCTTTAAACACTCCGGTATGATCTGATTTTTAATTGACGCCCTTGATGGACTTAAAAGGGCTTTTGACCCGGGAGTTGATTCTAATGAAAGCTGTTTTTATTGATGCAAGCGACACGCTAGGTGATGTAGCAGAGCGTTTGCACCGCGCTGATGACATCGCACTGGTGGTGAATCGTCAGGTCGACATCACGCCTGAGCAAATCCCGGCTGCCATGGGTGATGCAGAAATATTGATTGTTGATCATACCGCCGTGCCCACAAACATTGCCAAGCAGTGCAAGGGACTCAAGCATGTCGTTTTTCTCGGAACCGGCGCTCGCTCCTATATGAATCCCGAAGAGTTAGCGGAGATCGGCATTGAGGTGCACATCATTAAAGGCTATGGCGATACGGCTGTGGCCGAGTGTGCCTTTGCCTTAATGTGGGCCTCTGCCAAGGGTTTTGCCCGCATGGATCGTGAAATGAGGGTGGGGAATTGGTTACGCACAGAAGCCGTTCAGCTGACCGGAAAAACACTGGGTTTGATCGGCTTTGGCGGTATTGCCGCTGAAATGGCACGTTTGGCACTTGGTGCAGGCATGCAGGTTTTGGCCTGGAACCGCACGCCAAAGTCTTATCCTGGCGTTCAGTTTGTCTCGCTAGACGAGCTGTTGGCGCAAAGCCAGGTGATTTCATTGCATTTGTTGCTCAATGATGAAACCAAGGGTTTCATTTCACGTGAGCGCATTGCACAAATGAAAGACGGTGTGATCTTGGTCAATACAGCCCGAGGTGCCGTGATTAATGAGCAGGCGATGGTGGATGCGTTGCGTTCAGGAAAAATTGCGCATGCAGGTTTGGATGTTTTTGAAATCGAACCACTTCCCAAAGATCACCCTTTTACTAAGATTGAAAATGTCACGCTTTCGGCGCATTCAGCCTTCCGAACCCCCGAGGCCAGCGACAACCTGATCGAAGCATCTTTAAACCACTGCCGCCGAATTTCGGGGCAGGGCACATTGCGTTAAGGAGATCACTATGCGTCAAATATTTACCCACTTGTCGGTTGCACTGATCGCGGCGTCTACCTGTTCAACAGCATTTGCTCAGGCAGATACCAAATTTCCCTCGCGAGCCATCACCATCGTGGGTGGCTTTCCAAATGGTTCTGGCATCGACATTTACGCGCGCAAACTAGGCGAGGCGATCACTGCTTCCTGGAATGTGCCTGTGGTAGTGGAGGCTAAAACAGGTGCAGGCGGCAATATTGCCTCTGATTTAGTCGCACGTGCCCAGCCAGACGGTTATACCTACTTGTTTGGCACAGCAGGCACGCATGCGATCAACCCCGCGCTCTATAAAAAACTTAGTTTCGATGTGGAAAAAGACTTTACCCGCATCGCAATTTTGGGTGACGTGCCCAACGTTCTCTTGATCAATCCTAGCAAGCTACCTCAAGTCAAGACCTGTGCAGACTTGCTTAAGCTGATGCGGGATAAGCCCGGTGCGTTGAATTACGGTTCGACCGGCAATGGCGCCTCCACGCATTTAGCGGGTGCTCAGTTTGCGAACGCGGCTAAAGTCGATATCGCCCATATTCCCTATCGTGGTCAGGGACCGGCGATGACGGCTTTATTGGGCGGAGACGTGGAGATGTTCTTTAATCAGAGCGCACCCGCCATTGCTTCTGTCAAAGGCGGGCGGACTATTGCTTTGGCCGTGACCAGCCCAACGCGTTTGGCTGCACTGCCAGACGTTCCGACCGTTGCCGAGGCCTGTAATTTGCCAGGTTTTGTGAGCACGACTTGGTACGGATTATTTGGCCCAGCTAAGCTTCCGGCCGACATTGCCAACAAAATGAGTGCTGAAGTGGTCAAAATTGTTTCGACGCCTGCGTTCAAAACATGGCTCACAGACACCCAGGGTATTACGCCTGCCGCAGATCCTAGCCCAGCAGCGTTTGCCCGTATTCACCAAGAAGACATGAAAAAATGGGCTGAGATTGTGAAAATTTCTGGTGCTCAAGTGGATTGAACATCAGTTGTTTTGGCATCGACGGGTGAGGTAAAAGTGCTTTAAAATCCGTGGATGCCTTCATCACATCCCGCTTTTTGTAAATTGTGGCTCCTCAGACGCTTTTTAATAGTCTTTGGAGCCATTTCTGTTTCCGGTTGCATGGTCGGACCCGACTTCAAGGCTCCCGAAGTCAAACTGCAATCCTCCTTCAGCGAGCCGAAGAAAACGGAGTTCACCGAGACGGTTCCGAGCGCCATCGAAAAAACACCGAATCCGGTGAGATGGTGGGCAGACTTCAATGATCCCACCCTAAACGATTTGCTGGCTAGGGCGGCGAAGGATAATTTGTCTCTGCAGCGCGCAGCACTTCGCATTTATCAGGCGCGCTCTCAACTCGGTGTGGCAGACGCCAGCCTGTTGCCCACAGCTGCCTTGACTGGGGGGGCTGTCCGTAGTGATCAACCGAATGCACTGACGCAGTTCCTCAACGTCTCCTCACTGTCGACCACACAGAACATGGTGGTACAGGCTAACTGGGAGATTGATTTTTGGGGAAAATATCGACGTGGGATCGAAAGTACCGTGTCTTCGTTGTTTTCAACTACTGCGGCCTACTATGCGGCGGATGTTTCATTGGCTGCTGATGTGGCCAATACCTACATCACGATTCGCAATTATCAGTCTTTGATTCGCGTGGCGCGTGCCAACTTGGGGCTTCAGGCTGAAAGTTTGCGTATCGCCACGTCCCGGTTTAAAAATGGCGCGACGTCACAGCTAGATCTCAGTCAGGCTGAGTCACAGTATGAGCAGACTAAGTCCGAAATCCCAGGCTTGATCTCAGCACTCAAAAATTCCGAATATGCGATGAGTATTTTGCTGGGTGAACCCCCAGATTTTTACGAAAAAAACTTTGGTCAAACTCGCGCAAGTTTGCAGCCTCCCAAAGCCCTACAAACCGGCATCCCCAAGGACTTGTTGCGACGTCGTCCAGATGTATTGCAAGCAGAGTACGCTGCTGCTGCCCAGTCGGCACTGATTGGGGTCAATGCGGCTGCCTTGTATCCGAGTTTTTCTTTGAGCGGTTATTTTGGCTTTCAAAATGTCTCCGTCAACAACGTGAGCCAATCCAGCTTGTTTTCTTGGGATAATCGCACCAGCTCCATTGGCGGCAGCTTTATGTTCCCATTGTTTTATCGGGGCGCGATCATCGACCAGATTCGCGTTCAGGATGCGGTCTTCCAAAGCAGTGTGCTGGCTTACCAAAATCAGGTCTTGCAAGCTCAAAAAGAAGTTGAACAGGCGATTGTTGCCATTTCAACGACACGCAGCTCAACTGTGGATCTCATCAAGTCTGTTGCGGCGGCACAGCGCGCCGCTTCGCTTGCTCTTGATCGTTATAAAGCGGGTCAAAACGATTACAACACCGTCATCGTGGCTCAGCAGCAGCTTTTGCAAGTTCAAAATAGCTTGGTGCAGACCCAAACCAATAATCTTCTTGGTTACGTAGCCGCCTTTAAAGCGTTGGGTGGCGGATGGTCAGGTGAGTTTGTTGTGCCTGCCTTGCCTGCTGCGATGGTCCAGCAAATGCAGGCAAGAACAAATTGGGGTGATGCCTTGGTCAATCCTGCCGAGCCAAGATTAGTGAAGTCAAGTGAGACGATTCAATGAGCACGATGATGAACAATACGATGGCTGGCCGGATGTTTGGGGTATTGATCGCTTTAGCGGCGGTTATGCTGCTGAGTGCCTGCGACAAAAAAGCCGCACCGAAAGTCAGTCCACCTCCTGCGGTGACGGTAGCGAAACCCGTCTCTCAGGATGTCCGAAGTTTCGAAGTTTTTGATGGCAACGTTGCGGCCTATCTCTCCGTTGATCTCGAGGCGCGAGTGCCAGGTTTTCTGACAAAGATCGCCTTTGATGATGGTGCCTATGTCAAAAAAGACCAGTTGTTATTTGTCATTGAGCAGGATCAATATGCTCAGCAGGTCAACTTGACGCGTGCAGTATTTCAAGAGGCCAAGATCGAAATTACGCGCCAGAAAGCCTTGTTAAAAGATAATGCCACGTCGCAGGCTGCGGTTGACAAGGCGATGTCTGTGTACCTGCAAGCAGAGGCCAATCTCAAACTGGCCGAGATCAACTATGGCTACACTGAAGTGCGCGCACCTTTTGATGGGCTGATGGGCCGACATCTCATCGATGTCGGTAACTATCTAGGTGCGAGTCCTCAGGGCGTCAAGCTGGCGACGATACAAAAAATCGATCCTATTTATGTTTATTTTTCAATCAACGAGCGAGATCTCCTGAAATATCAGAAACGCTTTGGCACTGAAAATGAACGTAAATCTCAAGTCAATAAATTACCCGTTCATGTGCAGTTACAGGGTGAGGAGGGTTATCCTCATACCGGTACGCTGGACTTTGCGGCTAATCTGTTGAGTACCAGTACGGGTTCCTTGCAGTTGCGTGCTGAGTTGCCCAACAAAAATGCTAGTTTGTTGCCTGGTCTGTACGCAAAAGTACGCGTGGAATATGGCGAGTCCCGTTTAGCGGTCTTGATTCCCAATACAAGCATACTGACTGATCAGCAAGGCGATTATGTCTTTGTCATCGACGAGGCAAAAAAAGCCACACGGCGCAACATTAAGCGCGGTCAAAGGTTTGCGCCACTGGTCGAGGTGACGAGTGGTTTAGCAGCGACCGATACGGTCATTATCAACGGGTTTATCAACGTAAGAGATGGCTTGGTTGTCAATCCAGAGCTCTCGACCGTTGCTCCGTTGCCTGCACGTTAATAGAGTCAGGCAACAGGACTACTCATGCTCTCAAAATTCTTCATTGAACGCCCCGTTCTTGGAAATGTGATCGCCTTGATCACGATGCTGATCGGTGCAGTTTCTATTTTTGGTTTGCCGATCGCACAATACCCGCCCATGACACCGCCAACGGTTCAGGTGACGACGATGTGGCCTGGGGCAAGCGCAAGTATCGTGCAGCAGTTAGTGGCGAGTAACATCGAAAATCAGGTCAATGGTGTAGAGAATATGCTCTACATGCAATCAGATTCGACCAATGATGGACGTTACACGCTGACGGTGACCTTCGAAGTGGGCACTGACCCAAATATGGCGCAGGTCACTGTACAAAACCGTGTGGCGATCGCGCTGGCCTCTTTGCCACAAGCGGTACAAAAGCAAGGTGTGACGACAAAGGTCCAGTCAACGTCTATTTTGCAGTTCGTGACGTTAACCTCGAGTAACCCCGACCACGATGCCTTGTTTCTCAGTAACTTTGCCAATTTGCAATTACAAAACCGTTTAGCGCGTATTCCGGGTGTGGCTGCGGCAAACGTGTTTGGTGTGGGCAACTACAGTATGCGGATCTGGCTGGATCCTGCGCAACTAAAAATGCGCAACTTGACGCCAACCGATGTTTCGACGGCGATCAGTCGTCAAAACGTGATGTTGGCCGCCGGCCAGGTGGGGGCGCCTCCAGTGCCCATGGGACAGGACTTTCAACTGACACTTAATGTCACGAGTGCGCTGGAAACCCCTGAGCAGTTCGAACAGATTTTGCTCAAGACAAATGATCAAGGCGAGTTGACGCGTCTAAAAGATGTTGCCCGCGTTGAAATGGGCAGTCAAAACTACAGTCAATTTTTTCGCTTAGGTGATAAGCCTGCAGGTGGGATT
Source organism: Zwartia sp. (assembly GCF_049655405.1). Taxonomy (GTDB): domain Bacteria; phylum Pseudomonadota; class Gammaproteobacteria; order Burkholderiales; family Burkholderiaceae_B; genus Zwartia. Next base: position 348,695 of record NZ_JBASJR010000013.1, on the reverse strand, counting down.
GCGATCTATCAGCTCCCCGCAGCCAATGCCATTGATGTCGCCAAGGCCGTCAAGTCGGAGATGGAAAAGATTTCCAAGACCTTCCCCAAAGAAATTAAGTGGGAGATTCCGTTTGATACGACGATGTTCGTAACAGCGTCTATTACTGAGGTGTATCACACGCTTTTCGAAGCGGGTATCCTGGTGCTGTTAGTCATCATGTTGTTTTTACAAGATTGGCGTGCGACGCTCGTCCCCGCGACCACCGTTCCAGTGACAATTATTGGTGCTTTTGCTTGTATGGCGGGCATGGGTTTTTCGATCAATCTTTTGACACTATTTGCGATTGTTCTGTGTATCGGCATTGTGGTGGACGATGCGATTGTGGTGGTAGAAGGGGTGGCCAAAAAGGTTGAGTTAGGTCAAACGCCACGCCAAGGCGCAATTAATGCGATGACGGAGTTACTGGGTCCGATTATCGGTATTACTTTGGTATTGATGGCGGTATTTTTACCTGCTTCATTTATCGCGGGTATTACTGGACAGATGTACCGTCAGTTTGCTTTGGTGATTGCAGCAACGGCTCTCATCAGCGGTATTAATGCGGTGACGCTCAAGCCCACGCAAGCTGCGCAATTTATTACTCCCAAGTTGCCCGGCGCGAAAAAGAACTGGTTTTTTGTTAAGTTTGATCAAGTGTTCGAAAAGATATCAGCCTGGTATGCCAGGCTGATGCGCCACTTGATGAATAACCGGAAAGTCACTTCCATCGTCGGACTGGTGCTGATTGTCGGTGCCATCATTGGCTTGATTCGCTTGCCGACCGGCTTTATTCCAAACGAAGACCAAGGCTACTTGGTCGTTGCCGTTCAGCTGCCTGATGCGGCAGCGTTATCGCGTACACAGGCTGGGATGGCTAAGGTCGTCACTGCCGTTGAAAAGGTGCCTGGCGTCAAGCAAGTGGTGTCGATCGGTGGAGTGAATGCGCTGAGCAATAACAGCTCACAGTCCAACACCGGCGTCATGTATGTGATTTTGAAGCCTTGGGAAGAACGCGGTAAAGGCGAGGACCTCAAGTCCATTTACCTCGGGATGGCGCAATCGCTGAAATCCATTCAAGAAGTCTCTGCGAACGTCTTGTTGCCCCCTGCGATTCCGGGTCTGGGTTTATCTGGCGGTTTTCAAATGCAGTTGCAGCTTGTCGATGGTAGCAATGATTTTAAAAAGCTTGAAAAAATCACCGAAGATTTTCTGGCTGAGGCGCGTAAGCGTCCGGAAATCATGGCGATTTTCACGCCCTTCAGAAATAACGTCCCTCAGTTAAAGCTAACCTTTAACCCTTCCAGAGCAGAAACTTTAGGCGTGTCTTTGGGAGATGCTTATGACGTTCTGCAGTCCTCGGTTGGCTCGACTTACGTCAATCAGTTTTTTAGATACGGTCAGACATATCAAGTTTTTCTACAGGCTGACGGCAAGAATCGTATGAGTGCCGATCAGATCTCGCGCCTGTACGTTAAAAATAAATCTGGCAATATGGTCCCAATGGGATCATTTATTGAAATCACCGAGACAACGGGACCTGCCATTGCCTCTCAGTACAACATTTATCCTACTGCAGCGATCTTGGGCGCGGCAGCTGACGGATTCAGCTCGGGGCAGGTGATCACGGCACTCGAGGAGCTGGCGCGCAGCACGTTGCCAGAGTCCGCGAGCTTTGAGTGGACTGCGATGTCTTACCAAGAAAAACTCGTTGGTAATACGGTCGTCTTGGTGTTCGCACTCTCCATTTTGCTGGTGTATTTGGTACTGGCTGCGCAATACGAGTCTTGGGCTGCTCCGATTTCCGTCATTTTGGCTGTTCCGTTGGCGTTGGTCGGCACGGTACTTGCCCTCATGGCCACGGGGTTGGCTAACAACATTTACGTGCAGATTGGTTTGGTACTGATGATTGCGCTCGCCTCTAAAAACGCGATTTTGATCGTTGAGGTGGCTCTCGAAGAACAGAAAAAAGGCTTAAATGCGGTTGAGGCGGCATTGAAAGCTTCGCACGAGCGTTTTCGGCCAATCGTGATGACCTCAATTGCGTTTATTTTGGGTGTTGTGCCGCTTCTCACGGCGTCAGGTGCTGGGGCCGCTGCGCGGGTATCTATCGGTATCACCGTATTTAGCGGAATGATTGCCTCGACATGTTTGGCCGTAGCCCTGGTACCGGTCTTTTATGTTGAAATTCAAACTTGGGTAGAGAAGCGGCAAGCCAAGCATGACGCAAAGGTCGCAGCACGTTTAGCGGCACATGAACGTGCAATGGCTGCTGACAAAGCCCAGACGCAAGATAATACGACCCCAGATCAATCTCCCACTTAACCCATCATCAGCGGAGTACATAGCACCATGAATCCATCCAGCATCAAAAGCGGCGCTTCCGTTGGTTTAGTGGGTTTGGGTGTGATGGGGCGGGGCGTCGCGGTCAATATTATTAAAAGTGGCTTCAAACTGTTGGGTCGTGATGTCAATCCGGAGTCCCTGACCTGGCTGACTTCAATCGGTGGACATATCGCCCAGACCCCTGTCGCCATGACAAGTGAGTGCGACGTTATCGTGAGTTTCGTCGTCAATGATGCCCAAACAGAGGATGTCCTGTTTGGTGAACAAGGTCTTGCCGCCACGATGAAACCTGACTCAGTGTTTATCGCATGCAGCACCATGCCGCCCAAGTACGTCAAAGACCTCTCACACAGGTTGGCAAAACTGAAGATCCACCTCGTGGATGCTCCCGTCAGTGGCGGAAAAAATGGTGCATTAAATGGTACGTTGACGGTGATGATGGCGGGTGATCCTGCTATTTGCGAGCGTGTGCAACCAGTACTGTCGAGTTTTGGCGGTAATATTTTTTCACTGGGTAGCGATGCGGGTAAAGGCAGCCAGATGAAAGTCATCAATCAGTTGCTGTGTGGTGTGCATATTGCTGCAGCGGCTGAGGCCTTGGCCATGGCAAAGCGCAATGGTTTGCCACTTGATACATCGCTTGAGATTCTCAAAAGCGGCGCGGCATCGAGTTGGATGCTTGCCGATCGCGGTCCTCGTATGGTGACGGAGTCATTTGATGATGTCGCTTCTGCCGTCGACATTTTTGTTAAAGATCTCGGTCTTGTTCTGGATAGTGCACGTCAGTCGACGTTTCCTGCCTCAATGGCACATGCTGCATTTTTACAGTTTATCGAGGCAAGCAGCCACGGCCATGGTCGGCAAGATGATTCAGCCGTGATCCGTAACTATACCGACGCTGCTTAAGCCATTTCGTCAGGCGAAGAGTTCATGCGGCTAGGGCGCCATTCAATCGCCGACCTGTGACTGTCGGCACTTTTTGGGCTGATGTAGGTAAACTGTCTTTTTTTAATCTGTCGAGACTCATTCCATGGCCCGCATTCCTTACGCAGACTTAAACAATCCCGAAGCAAAACCATTGGTTGACCGTATCACCGCTGAACGCGGCAGCGTCTTGCATCTCTATCAGATGCTGTTGCACAGTCCTCCGGTTGCGAGTGGCTGGCTCAATTATTTGACGGCAATCCGTCAGCAAAGCTCTTTGCCAGGTGCTTTGCGCGAGCTTGTGATTATGCGGATTGCGATTGTGAATGGCGCACCCTACGAAGCAGAGCAGCATGCTCCAATCGCCTTGCGCGAAGGTGTCACGCAAGCGCAACTCGATGACTTAACAGAGTGGAAAGCGTCCAAGCAGTTTGACCCGACCCAACGCGCTGTGCTTGCTTATGCGGATGCGATGACCAAAGAGATTCATGTGTCCCCCGAGGTTTTTGCCGGGGTCAAGGCATTGCTGAGTGAGCGCTTGATCGTCGAGTTAACGGCGACGATTGGCGCTTACAACATGGTTTCACGCTTTTTGGAAGCCTTGCAAATTCATTCGCACGACGTCCGCTAACAAGTTGCCCGCGAGAGCACTTGTTAGCCAGGTAAATTAGGACGTGTAAAGAGGATAGCCGCCGGGCTCAGCATCCAGCAGTCTGAGCATGGCGTGCCACTCAAGCTCACCATAGGGACGACGCACACCTGGTTGATACAGGTGTGCGGATTTCTCCAGAATTTCTTTGGGAGGAATCGACAAGGCCGCACCTGCCGCCATCGCATCGACTTGCGCTCGGCAAGACATCTCGAGTTGATACATCAAGTTAAAAGCTTGCGGGACGGAGGCACCACTTGTCAGTAAGCCGTGATTGCGCAAAATCATCGCGTTGTGCTGACCTAAGTCTCGCACAAGACTCTCACGCTCAGCCAAATCAATCGCTGGGCCAGCAAAGTCGTGATAACCGATGTGATTGTTAAAGCGACTGGATGTTTGTGTCATGGGTAGCAAGCCACACTCCATCGACGCTACGGCCATGCCGGCACGCGTATGCGTGTGAATGACACAACTGATGTCAGGGCGAGCGGTATGGATACACCCGTGAATGACATAACCGCTTTTGTTGATGCCGTAGTCTGTATCGGGCTTGCGCACAATCTCGCCTTCGACAGTGATGCGCACGAGGCTTGATGCGGTGATTTCCTTGTAAAGCAAACCATACAGGTTAATCAGAAGATCTTCGGTGCCTGGAATTCGGGCAGTGATATGGTTGTAAATCATATCGGTCATGCCGTACTTGTCCATCAAACGATAGCAAGCCGCTAGGGTCACACGTGTTTCCCACTCTTCAGGGCTGACTTTGCCTTTCAGGGGCTCAAACTGAGTAGAAAATTTGCCGCTCACAATAATCTCCTGTTTATTTTCTAGTGAAATCTTACCTTAGCGCGGAGGTGCCACGATGAGGTCGGCCGCATCTAGCGCTTGTTTGTTGAAATAGAGTTCGATATTGCGGTACATATGTCCGACGATATGGGGAACGTTGTCGTACACGCCACCGGCCGAATGCGGAGTGGCGACGACCTGATCCATATGCAGCAAAGGGTGGTCAGCGCGGGGAGGTTCTCCCTCGAAGGTATCGAGGCCGGCGCTCGAAAGCTGCCCCGAGCGCAAAGCATCCACAAGAGCGGTCTCATCAATGAGCTCACCTCTCGCGGTGTTGATCAACATCGCACCACGTTTCATTTTGCCAAATGTCTGGGCATTGAAGAGGTGCTTGGTTTGCTCGGTAAGCGGTGCATGTAGACTTAAAATATCGCTTTGAGAGAGCAGGGTATCAAAGTCTACGTATTGCACGTTCAATTGCTTTTCAATTGCAGGACCCAGGCGCGTGCGGCTATGGTAAATGATGTTGACATCAAAACCACCGAGACGTTTGGCGACAAAACGTGCAATATTGCCAAAGCCAAACAGACCGACTGTTTTACCGTCAAGTTTGGCGCAGACGGTACGAAGCTCAGAGGCAATCCATTTGCCTTCTTGGAGGCTGCGGTGCGCCAGAGGCAGGCGTCGCGAAGTTGCCAAGATGAGCATCAAGGTGTGCTCAGAGACAGGAATAGACGTTGCACCAGCGGTGATCGCGACAGTGACCCCTGCGCCTTTAGCGGCCTCGAGGTCAATTTTATCTACGCCGATTCCCCATTTCTGAATCAACTTTAAGCGTGGTGCCTGCGCGATCATCTCAGCAGTAATAAACGTCCCCGCTGCCATCAAGACATCTGCGTGACGGACCATCTCTAGGTGCTCGGACTGTTCATTCGTCTTCGCAAATGCAATCGTAAAGCCTTCTGGCTTGAGGCGATGAATCACTTCAAGGGTCGGTGCCGCCATGGGCGTGAGAAAAGCAATGTGTGGCTGCATGTGAATCGAAAGCAATCAGGTAAGGGGAATTATGTTGTGACGATGGTGATGTCGCCGCGCTCAATCAACAGCACTTTAATATCTTTTTTGACGATTTTTCCGTAACCGGATTTGGGCATCGACTCCCAAAATACAAACTGCCTCGGCCAGCGGTACTTAGCGCAACGTCCCTCGAGATGCCCCAGCAATTCTGGCGCTTCCACGGCGGGTACGCCCTCGCGTCTGACAACGACCGCCACGCCAATTTCACCCCATTTTTCATCCGGGACACCAAGGATTGCGATTTCCGCTACGCCTGGGTGTGTAAGGAGCACTTCCTCCACCTCACGTGGATAGACGTTTGAGCCGCCTGAAATATACATGTCAGATTCGCGACCGGTAATGTAGAGCAAGCCGCGTTCGTCCATGCGCCCCAGGTCGCCAGTGTGAAACCAGCCGCCTCTTAAAGCTTTAGTCGTGGCCTCGGCATTGCCATGATAGCCAGCAAATACGGCGGGACCGCGACAGCAGATTTCACCGATTTCGCCTGTGGCGACAGACTCAAGTTTGTCGTTGAGAATGGCAACTTCCATCCCGACACGCGGTCGACCACAAGAGCCAATGTTTGCATTGGGATCCGTATCATCCTCGCTGTGCATTTCACGAGGAAGAACGGTAATGTTGCCTGTGACTTCGCCCAAACCGAAGTATTGAACCAGGACTTTTCCAAGCTTGCGCAAGGCAAGCTTTTGGTCTGCTCGATACATTGGAGCACCTGCATAAATCACATATCGCAAAGAACTGTGATCGTACATATCGACAGCAGGGTGCTCTACCAGCATTTTGATAATGGTCGGCACGGTAAACATATTGGTGACACGGTAACGTTCGACCGCCTGCCAAAATGCGTCAGGATCAAGCTTTTCACTTGGCAATAAAACAGTCGCCGCCCCGCGTGCCACGTTGAGCAGGGCGTGAATGCCCGCCCCATGCGAAAGAGGGGCGACTGCGATTGAACAGTCTTGCTCCGTTGTGCCGGGAATCAGGTCTGCCAAATGATTGTTGACGACAAACGCCATCTGTCCGTGCGTCAGAATGCCGGCCTTGGGTTTGCCGGTCGTCCCTGAGGTATAAAAAAACCAAAGTGGATCGTCATACGAAACTGTTTCCTCTGCATCGTTTGCGCCCTGGTGCTGAGTGATTAACGCCTCATAGGAAAGCTCCCCTGGTCGAGGCTGACCAATCACGATGATATGTTTTAAAGTGTTTGAGGCCGCTTTCACTGCGTCTGTATGCGCGTGGAAACAATCCTCCACAATCATCGCGACCGCACCACTTGATGCACCGAGATAAGCAACTTCTGGAGGCGTCAGTCGAAAATTAGTCGGCACCCAGACGCAGCCAAGCTTGAACGCGGTCCAGCTGTTTTCAAAGGTCTGGAGATTATTTCTGGACTGCAACAGAATTCGGTCGCCTTTTTGGATACCGTGCGCGCGCAGGGCGCTCACCATGGCATTCACACGATCATTGATCTGTTTCCAGTTCCAGGTCTGGTCGCCAAGGATTAAAGCCGGACGTTGCGGATATAAGCGGGCGGTGTGCGTCAGTAACCGCCCCAGATTCATCGACTGCGCAGCGTTCACGTAGACTCCAGCACACTCAGGTAGTTGGCAACGGCTGCGCCGCCCATATTAAAGACCGCACCCATGTTGGCACCCGGAATCTGCATATCCCCTGCGGTCCCGGTGAGTTGCATGGCTGCCATGACGTGTTGGGAAACACCCGTAGCGCCAATGGGGTGTCCGCGTGACTTGAGACCACCAGAAGGATTCACGGGCAGTTTGCCTTCCTTGGTTGTCACGCCGTCCAGAATGACGCGTGCGCCCTGACCGTGAGGCGCGAGCCCCATGGCTTCGTATTCCAGCATTTCGGCAATCGTAAAGCAGTCGTGGGTTTCAACAAATTTCAAGTCGTTGAGCGAACTGCCCGCATCGGCAAGACCTTTTTGCCACGCCAACGCAGCACCTTCAAAGCGCGTCGCATCGCGTCGGGAAAGGGGAAGAAATTCGTTGACATGTGTTCGTGAGCGCCAACGCACGGCTGGAACTTTTGCACCCGACAAGGGTTCATTCGATAACACCAGCGCGGCCGCACCGTCAGAAACGAGTGAGCAGTCCGAGCGTTTCAGTGGTCCCGCGACAAAAGGATTTTTTTCGGAAGGCGTCCGACAAAAATCAAAGCCCAAGTCTCGTCGCATGTGCGCATACGGGTTGTGCATGCCGTTGGCATGATTCTTGGCGGAAATTGCCGCCAGAGCATCTGATTGATCGCCAAAGCGCTCAAAGTACTGGCCAGCAATTTGACCAAACACCCCGGCAAAACCACCCTCAGTGTGTCCCTCTTCTTTGACGAAAGAGGCCTTGAGCAAAATGTCACCAATCTCTTTGTTTGGAAGGGTATTCATTTTCTCCATGCCGACTACTAATGCGCGTTTGATCCGCCCGCTTGCCAGCGCATCCAGAGCGGCCCAGATCGCCGCTGAACCTGTTGCGCAGGCATTTTCCATCCGAACAGAGGGTGTGTGACGGAACTCAGGAATTGCAATGCTCATCAGGGCAGCGCTAAAGTCTTGTTGAACAAAACCCGCATTAAAGTGACCGACAAAAATTCCGTCGATATCGCCTGGTTCAAGGCCCGCGCTTGCGATAGCCGGTAACGCGGCCTCTCGGATCAGCTGGTCAAAGTCCATGTTGTCAAGCTTGCCGAAGGGGGTATGTCCCCAACCAACGATGTAAGGTTGCTTCATGTTTGTTTCCTTAGATCGAGCCGGTTTGGCTCTTGCGCAGCGTAGGAATCCCCACGCCAGAGGCGTCAAAGCCGCCATCGACGGCGATGCATTGACCATTGATAAACGATGCGGCAGGGCTGCAAAGAAAGCCGACTGCTTCAGCGATTTCTTCAGTTGTCGCGTATCGGTTCATGGGAATCGTGTCGTAATAGTCAGAGCGAATCGCAACACTGTGAACAAGCTTGGCCATGTCGGTATCGACCGGGCCAGGCGCGACAACGTTAGCGCGAATGCCGATCGTACCGAGCTCGACCGCTTGTTGTTTGGTGAGGTGAATAATCGCAGCCTTGCTCGTGCCGTAAGCGACTCGCAAGGTGCTGGCGCGCAAACCTGAAATGGAGGCAATGTTGACGATCGAGCCACTCCCTTGATTTTTCATATAAGGAATACAGGCTTGCGAGCACAAAAAAGCGCCATCCAGGTTAGTGCCCATGACGGTGCGGAATTCTTCAAAGCTGGTGTCCAAGAGCGGTTTAAACACCGCGACCCCTGCATTGTTGACCAGGGCGTCAATGCGACCGAATTTTGCCGCCACGAGATCAATGGCCGTTTGCACTTGGTCGGGTTTCGAAATGTCGCAGGTCAGGGCGAGCACATGGGAGGGGGCATTGAGCTCGGACTCAGTCGTTTTGAGCGTTGTCGCCTCAATATCCAGAAGCGCTACGCGGTAGTCATGGGCGAGAAACCATTTTGCAATCGCGAGGCCAATACCGCGGGCACCGCCCGTAATAACAGCAACAGGGCTATTAGATGTAGTTGAGGACAAGGTTGGCTCCAATATTAGAATTAATGTCGACAGAGTCAGACTTTACCAAATCGCGCTAAAGTAGGATAATTATAAATAGGAAGTTCCTCATGAGTCTGAATGAATGACAGGACAAGGCGCTGCGATTGCCCCCAATATCTTTGATGGATTCGCGGATACACGACTGTTACTTCCTCTCGTACTCGGCAATCTTTTGTCGCAAAATCTTTGGGATTTTAGTGCGCGTATACAAGCCAAGATTGTGGCTGCGGACACTAGCGCGCACGGAGTCGAAGACCCGCTTAAGTTTGTCCGGGCGATTCAAAAGCAGTTAGATCGCCACTTTAAGCATCTCCATCCAAGTGAAGTGGCTGATATATATGGCGAACTCTCGTTAGCGGATGAAAGGCTGCGACTCGGAAATAGGATAGTCGATCAAGCGCTCGAGACAATTGAGGCGAGCTTTTTGCAGCGCATCAATGATGGTTCTGTGCCCCGGAATGCCTTGGAGCCCTTGATGGCGCGAATCAAGCTTGGTTATTTTCCCGCATTTTTTTATGGAAATATTGATATTGTCTTGGCCAATAAGACTTTATTAGGTCAAAAATCCAGTGCCCCGAAGGGGGTGACCTCTTGTTTGGATGAGGTGGCTATTTTTGCGTCTTTGGCGATGACAATGCCTGGAGGCAGCGTCGCCAACGTTATCTCCTTATCAAGCGCGGCGCATTACACCGCCTTTGGTTGGCTGCCCAACGGCGAGGCCTGGTGGCTATACGGTAAAAATACACTCTATTCCAGACAAGACTGGTCTGATCTTGTCACACAGCAATTCGATGGAGACGCTCAACAAGCTTTTGATTTTTATTTAAAAGATATTGAGCGTGTCGTCTGTGTCACAGGTACCTTTGATCTCACTTCAGGGCAAACAAGCATCTCTCAAGAGCATCTTGTAGAGATCCTTGCACAGTTGGATCATTTTTTTGGGGTGCGTCTGACTCAAATGACTGCCGGAATATCTAAGTCTTCGAAAATTGAACATGCATCACCGTTCGCGCCTGTAATGCGAGCCTTGCTTGGCTCGCAGTCTCTTGAGTGGACACGAGAGTATTTGTTGACCCAGCAGGATTCCCCTCTGTTGGAGGTTCTATATTCCTTTCGGTCGCTCGAACTGCAAGATCTTTCTCCGTATCTGAGCGTTGCCCGTCAACAGCCACTTTGTAAGCTGTTGGGGCGTGCATTGACATCTCGTCTAGAGGCTGTTGATTTAGTCAAAAATATAGAGGGATGCGCCTCTATTTTTAAAGATCGCAACCGCATTGCGATGCCTGACGAAACGCTTCGATTAAAAACGGGTACAGACAGGGACAAGGCGTTGCTTTTGCATACTCTCATAGAGCATGTTTGTGTATTGACATCAGTGAGTGAACAGGTCGTGACCTTACTGACAGAAGATGATAGTTTTGTTTGTATGGATAGTTTTTGTTTCAGTCTCAAAACACTCAGCCATGTGACTCGCCCAATAACAGGCATCGTGGCGCAACTCTCTGATGGCGCTTGATTCTTGATGTCTGTGCCAAAAGCTGCCTATCTTGTTTCAGATGAGACTGTGCCACGCCATGAAAAGTGGGTGGTTTATTGTGTCGCGTTTGCTGCGTTTACCTTTCAATTTGAAGCGTTCGTGATTAGCGTTGCTTTACCTGACATGGCGAGGGAGCTGGGCTCTTCGTCGACAGAGATTTCCTTTGTTGTCATTGCCTATCTATTGGCAGCAACAGTGTCTTTTCTTCCAGCAGGGCGGTTGGGTGATCGCTATGGCTTACGTCGCATCTTTCTTTATGGTGCACTTCTGGCGTGCGCGGGTACCTTGTTGAGTGGCATTTCGTTTAGTTTGCAGCAGCTGTGGATCAGTCGACTGATCACAGGAGTAGGAATGGGAGCGCTTGTAGCCGTCAGCTATGCCATGATCCCCGCGTGGATCAATCAAAAAAGACTTGGGTGGGGCTACGGCATGCTTTCTTTAGGGGCTGGCCTTGGCATGATTGCAGGTCTTCCTATCGGTGGATTGCTTTCTTATTATCTTGTTTGGCAATGGATTTTTCTAGCAAGCATCCCGATCTTTGTGGTGTTACTCGCAGTCGCTTATCACCACTTGCCAAGACGTAAGCTGTCTGGCTTGATCACCTCATCGCAGCCCGGGCTGGATAGGACAGGCCTGTTGCTGTTTTCCATATTGTTATGTTCCCTGATGCTCATGATGAGTCTCGGCGCGGAATTTGGTTGGACCTCACGGTTAAATTTTTCTTTGATATTCGCCATATTAGTATCGGCATTTGCGCTGGCATGGCGTGCATATCGAGGGCGATCACTGCTGTCACCCGAGCTGTTTCGATGCGCAGGATTTTCCCTTGCATTATTAACGTTGTTTCTGTTTCAGTTCGTCAGTAGTGGAATACGATTTTTGATGCCGTTTTACCTTGAGCTAAGTGTTGGTTTGACGGTTCTCATGAGTAGTGCATTGATGCTGATCTATCCGCTGTCGTTTGCTCCGACCGGGGTTTGGGCTGGACGTCTCGCTGATCGAGTGGGCTCTCGCTTGATGGTGCTTTTGGCGCTTGGTTTAGGTGCATGCATTTGTGCACTCTATATTGGTGCTCTCACACAACTCAATATATGGATGTTTAGTTTGTTTATGTGTGGTTTTGGCGTGGTGTGCGCGCTATTTTCACCACCCAACAATCGACTCATCATGTCGAGCGTGCCTACCCAACATCGTGGAGAGGCTAGTGCACTATTGCCCATAGCACTCAATATGGGGAGTTTGTTAGGGATTAGTTTTTTTGAGAGCGTCTTTAGTTTGCACTTTTCTCAAGAAGTAGGGCAATCGTTAGAGAATTTCGCATCTACACAAGGGGCCCAACAAATCATCATGGATGGATTCGAGCTCGCTTTTTTATTTGCAGCCTTGATTTTTTTGTTGACGTTTGTTGTTGTTTTTCTTTTTAATCATCCCCGAGAAAAATAAAAAAACGCGCAAATCAGCCAAGGCGATATTTGCGCGCATGGAGTGCTAAAGCGTGAGGCTTTACTCTTTTTTATTCATAAATTCGATCAGATCTGAAAACGTCTTTTTGTAATCGATCATTTCTTGATCCATTTCTTTGGGGCCGCGAACATCTAAAACCATTCCATTTTTGAGAGCAAACTCAGCAAACTCCTTGCTGTTCGCGACCCTAAGCGAGGCGGCCACAAGTTTGTCCAGTGTCTCTTTAGGGATGCCTTTGGGCGCAACGACGCCATAGTCAGCCGGCAGCGTCACGTTATAGCCCGCTTGCACCACGGATTCGGCATTTGGAAACTGTGCGTATTTTTCTTTGGAAAATGAGGCCAATACTCGAACCGTTCCTGCATCGACGTGCGAACGGACTGTGGGCGCGTAGCCGGAGGTGGCCTCAACACGACCGCCAAGTAATGCGACCAGTGCTTCGCCTCCACCCCCTGTAAAAGGAACCGTCGCAATTCTAACTTTGGCGACTTTGTTGAGCTCTTGAATCACAAGATCTGGCGCAGTTCGATATCCGGATACTGCAATACGAATTTTGCCCGGATTTTTTCGAGCAGCGTCGAGCAAGTCCTCAAGCGTTTTATAGGGTGAGTCGGCTTTGACTGTAATGATGGCGGGGATATCAACAAGCGAGACGATTGACTGATAATCAGCTGGACTTTTCCACGCCAGCGCTTTGTTGACGAGCGGTTGATACGCCATAGAGCTGTTAGAGCTCAGGCCAATCGTGTAACCGTCAGGTTTGGCACGAATCACTTGCCCCACACCAATCGTTGCAGAGCCGCCAGGCTTGTTTTCAACGTTGACGGTTGCGTTGAGCTCTTTGGCCAGTTGAGTGGAGAATTGTCTTGAAAGGGGGTCCGTGGAACCACCCGGGTTGTAGGGGACGATAAAAGTGATGTCTCGACTAGGATATGTTTGCGCCAAGGAAGGCGTCGCGCTCAACACTGCAAGCGCTAGAGTGGCCATCTGTGCTGATAATTTAATCAATGACATTGTCTGCTCCGTTGGTGGTCTGGTTAGCAATGAGAACCTTTGACTTGCGCTTGCCTCATGCCATGTGGTTTTTTTTAGTGTTTCCCCAGTATGCCTAAGATCTAGCGGATATGCCAGCGTGATAACCCATGGTTCCGTGATGTGGAAAAGAACTCAAAATGACGAGCCTTCTGAGGAGATTCAATAGAAAATGTAGGCATATTGACTGTGAATAATCGGAATCAAATCATGACGACATCGTCTAAAAAAAGTGCAAGCGAAAAGATTGCGTCGTTTGTTGTGAACTTTGATCCGGCCGTCATTTCACCTGCCTGTCGTCACATTGCGGCGCGGGCCGTGTATGACACACTTGTCTGCGCACTTGCTGGAGTCAATGAACCTGCATCGGTTTTGTGTTTGAAATATGCGCAAAACCATACGGCCCCCCGCATGGCGACTGCTTGGGCAACGGGAGATCGTCTGTCGATTGAAATGGCGGCACTCGTCAATGGCACCACTGGTCATGCGCTTGATTTTGATGATGTTTCGTCGCCCTTACGGGGTCACCCCACTGTCGCTATCATTCCTGCTCTGTTAGCACTCGGAGAGAGTATTGGTGCACAGGGGTGCTCTGTGATTGATGCGTATGTTGTCGGGTTCGAAGTCACTTTACGCCTAGCGCGAGCAATGGTCGATGATCATTATGCTCGAGGCTGGCATTCGACCGCCTCTGTCGCGAGTTTTGGTGCGACGGCCGCTTGTGCATATTTGCTCAAGCTCACTCATGCTCAAACGGTGCACGCGCTGGGTATAACCGTTTCTCAAGTCGCTGGGACGCGACAAAATTTCGGCACAATGTCCAAGCCTTTGCAAGCAGGTCAAGCCAATGCGATCGCTTTGCGCGCCGTGTCCTTGGCGGAACTTGGCTTTGATGCGTCTGTGCAGGCGATGGACGGAAAGCAAGGCTATACCGCACTCTACGCCGATGCGCTTGATATACACGCTCAGCTAGATGATCTGGGTTGCGTACCTTTAGAAATAGAGCGCAGCGGTATTGAAATTAAAAAATATCCGCTTTGCTACGCCACACATCGCACGATTGACGGATTGCTGGATATCTTAAGTGAGTATTCGATCACGCTTAATGACATTGAACGTGTCGACATTCAAACCAATTTTCGGGCAACGGTTCCACTAATTTACAGTCAACCAAAAACGGGATTGGAAGGGAAGTTTAGTATGCAATACGCAGTCACCGCAGCTTTGCTAGACGGTGTGGTGTTGCTCAGTAGTTTCGATGACGCTGCAGTGCAGCGACCGATTGTGCAATCATTCTTATCACGGGTGCATGTGACCGAAGGGACACCACCGATGTTTCCCCGTTGGGCGAACATCAGCATTCAGCTGCGTGATGGAAGAGTGATTCAAAAACGTGTTGAACGCTTACGCGGAAGTACAGAATATCCGCTGAGTGATGCGGCGCTCGTCGAGAAAGGGAAAGATTGCTGCGCTTATGGCGGCGGTCATGTATCCGCGACAGATTTAGCTTACAGCTGCTTTGCACTTGATCAACTGCCCGTCAGTGGCTTGATTGCGGTACTGACGGAGCAGAGGCGTGTCTGACTTTAAGCAAGCGGCAGTGTAAAGACATTTTTGGAACCAGGACGTGCGAGCATCTTGGCATACCAAGCCTCAATATGCGGTCTAGATTTTGAGGGCAGATTGAGTCCAAACCAGCGGTGAATTTCGCAAGCCATTGGGATGTCTGCCATGGTGAGTGTTTTGCCAGCGACATATTCGGTCGTGCTCAAATGCGCCTCAAATCTGTCAAGCAAGATTTCTGTACCAGCAATTGATGCTTCTACTTTTTTCATGTCGCGCTCAGCTTCTGGGACACGGATGAGTTGCCAGAAAGCATCGCGACCAGAGGGGCTAAACGTGGTTTGTTGCCAGTCCATCCAGCGCTCAGCGTTAAAACGCGCTTGCAAGTCGCTTGGATATAAATTTCCTAGAGAGTGTTTTGCGCAGAGGTAGCGCACAATGACGTTTGATTCCCACAGGGTAAAGTCACCTTCAACGAGTGTTGGTACGACAGAGTTGGGATTCATGGCGATGTATTCGGGCGTTTTTGTGACACCAAAAGCACCACCTGCATCGATACGCTCAAACTCTAGGCCAAGCTCTTGCGCAGTCCAGACAGCTTTGCGAACGTTGATAGAGGTAATGCGTCCCCAGATTGTTAACATTTTTTATTTTCCCAAGTAATGGTGACTGATGGTGACTGATCGTTGATAGGACTATTTTATAAAATCAATGAGTGTGTTGAAGTCAGGAATCGAAACAGAAATTCGGTCTGGTTGTTCGCGCCATACGACTTCAGGAAAGCGTTGCTGGGTGAGCACTAGACGTTGTTTGACTGCGCTGAGATTTTTTGTGCGCAGTGCGATCGCACCGAAAAAACTTTCTCTTGCTGTGTTTTCTTGAACGAGCTGTCCATAGCATTGCTTATATTGTGCGTGCGTGACAAAAACAAGCGAATACTTTTTAGCGTGGATACGCCATTCACCGCGAGTCCCTTTTTTCAAGATCCCTCCCGAAGCTAAAAGATATTTTTTAGCCTCAGCTGCTGGATCACTGGCTACAATCAAAAAAGCGGCAGTACGTATAGTTTTGTTGGCATGGGACTGCCATTCTTTGCGCCAGACAAGTTCTGGCGTGAGGTGCTGGCAAAAATACACGCGGCCTGCTGAATACGTTCCGGCCTCAAAGCGCGTGGTACGAAAGCTCGCTGCATAGGTCGCACCGTCAAGTTCAACCGGGCGAGAAAAGGCCTGTACGGGTTGGACGGCGAGCCCCGCTTGCGTCAGCGCTTGGTAGGTCTGATCTGCATTGTTGGTTTGAAATACCAGCCCGTCGATTCCGATCGGGCTGTTCAAAACCTCTTGCCTCAGTTTGTCGGTATCCGTGGGTAATCCGACAATTTCGACATAATCATCCTCTAGCACGATCAAGTGATTGATTGAGCCCAAGGAGTGACGGCCACGTGGTGTGAGAGAGAAACCCAGCGACTCGAAAATCGCTTGGGCACGATCCATTTCAAAATGGACATTGATGACCGTGTGATCCAGAGCTAAGGCGAGGTTGGTTTTCATATGGGAGGTTTTTTAATCAGGGGATTAGAGTTTGAGCGTGGCAATTACGGGTGCATGATCTGAGGGTTGTTCAAGCGCACGCGGTCCTTTATCAATCACGCAAGCCGTGCAGTACGGCACCAGCGAGCCTGACAGCAGTACATGATCAATCCTCATGCCTGCGTTGCGCTTAAAGCCATTCATTCTGTAGTCCCACCAACTAAAGGATTTTGGTGGTTGATCAAACAGTCTAAAAGCATCATGAAAGTCGAGCTCTAAAAGAGCGTTGAGGGCCGCACGCTCAGGAGGAGAGACTAAGATTTGTCCCACCCATTTGGCCGGATCATGCACATCCTCGTCCGCAGGCGCGATGTTGTAGTCGCCGAGTATGGTGATGAAGTCGTGAGCGGATTTTTCTTGTGCAAGCCAATTCTCAAGGGCTTTAAACCAAGAGAGCTTATAGATGTATTTCTCGCTATCGACTGCCTGACCATTTGGGCAATAGGCACAAATCACACGTATGGAGCGATCTCCAAAGGGAAGTGTGACGGCAACAATACGTTGCTGGGGATCCTCGAAGCCTGGAATATTGCGAACAATATGCTCACCGGGTTGGCGGGAGATGACGGCGACGCCGTTGTATGTTTTTTGTCCGGTCCACGCGGCGTGATATCCAATCTCGGTAAAAGCTTCCAGAGGAAACTTGTCGTGATCGAGCTTAAGTTCCTGTAGGCAGAGTGCATCGACTGGATTTGCGGATAACCAGTCGAGCACTTGGGGCAGGCGAACTTTGAGAGAGTTGACGTTCCAGGTAGCGAGTTGCATGGCGCAGTTTTAAATGGCGAATTGCCGATGTGCCAGATTCTAAACCGCTATTTACCCGTATAGATGCGCTTTACGCGTTTTACGTTGCATAGAAGCTCATAGGCGATCGTATTGGCATACTGTGCGACTGTGTTGATGTCTATTTGACGCCCCCAAAGCTCGACTCGACTGCCGATTCCCGCCTCAGGAAGTGAAGTTAGGTCGACGTTGAGCATATCCATTGACACCCGTCCGATCAGCCGCGATGGCTGGCCATCGATGGCAACGGGTGTCCCAGTTGGTGCACTACGGGGGTAGCCATCCGCATAGCCTAGGGCAACGAGCCCGACCCGAGTGGGTCGTTCTGCGATAAACGTGCCGCCGTAACCAAGGGCCTCTCCGGGTTGGAGTGTTTTGACAGCAAAGACTTCGCTTTGTAAGCACATGACAGGCAAAAGTTTATGTTCTGGATGTTGCTCGATGTACGAGGGCGGTAGTGGGTTTGCGCCATATAAAAGGATGCCGGGTCTAGCCCAATCCCGTTTTGCGCTTGGCCACGCTAACACTCCTGCTGAGTTACACAAGCTGCGTGCCCCCGGTAAATGTTGCGTGGCGAGCTCAAAAGCCTCAATTTGCTTTGCAGTTGCGGCTTCGTCTGGCTCGTCAGCCCGGGCAAAATGAGACATAAGGGTAATCGAAGCGACCGCAGGACATGCCGCAAGCCGCACATGTGCCTCGGAGACTTCGCTCAGTGCAAAGCCTGCGCGATGCATCCCGGAATCGACTTTGAGCCATACGTGGATGCTCGCAGAGGGGAGGTCGCAGCCAGCTAACATATTGATTTGAGAATCTTGGTGAACGGCCACCCAAATGCTATTGGCGGAGGATTCTTGGAGCTCCTGAGTATCAAAGCACCCTTCGAGCACGAGAATAGGGCGGGTGATACCGGCTTGCCTAAGCTCAAGCGCCTCGCTCATCAGCGCAACTGCAAAACCATCCGCGCTATCTGCGAGTGCTTGCGCGCAGGCAACCGCGCCGTGCCCATATGCATTCGCCTTGACAACTGCTAATGCGCGTCCTTGATGAACGTGTTTAGCGATGAGATAGTTTTGGCGCAGCGCTGCCAGATCAATTAAAGCTCGAGAAGGTCGTGTCATTCGTTTGTCGCAGTTTCTGTCGGGTGAGTGCGGCTCCTAGGCAGGTAATGCGATAGCGCGCGCAGCGAAACCAGAGTGTGCTGCACGATAGCGATTGACCGCAAGACCTTCGGTGCTGATTTCAGGGCTCTTTCCTGTCAAGATGTCTGCAATCAGCTTTCCCGATCCACAGGCCATTGTCCATCCTAAGGTACCGTGCCCTGTGTTGATAAAGAGATTACGCAAAGGACTCGCGCCAATAATTGGAGTGCTGTCTGGTGTCATGGGGCGCAAGCCGGTCCAAAAAGAGGCTTTTTTGACGTCACCGCCCGGAAACAGATCTGTCACGACTTTTTCGAGCGTGGCGCGACGCTTTGGGTTCAGTCGGAGGTCAAAGCCACTGAGTTCAGCCATACCGCCTACTCGAATGCGCTGATCAAAACGTGTCACAGCGACTTTGTAGCTTTCGTCGAGTACGGTGGACTGCGGTGCGAGGCTTTCGTCAATCAGAGGAACGGTTAAGGAATAGCCCTTGACCGGATAGACAGGCAGATCGATGTTCACAGGCCCCAGCAAATCTCTGGAGTAGCTGCCCAGCGCAACCACATACCGATCTGCAACAAGTGTTTCTTGACCGACTCTGACGCCTTTGATGGAGTCGCCTTCTTGAAGCAGTTGATGAATGTCCTTACCGTACATGAACTTGACGCCGAGTGACTCAGCCATGGCAGCGAGTCGGGTGGTAAAGAGATTACAGTCACCGGTTTCATCGTTAGGGAGTCTTAAGCCGCCCACCAAAAGATTCGTTGAGTTTTTTAAACCGGGCTCGACAGCAGTCAGTTCGTGTTGGGGAAGTAGCTCATAAGGCACGCCACATTCTTTTAAGACCTCAATGTCACGACTCGCTGCATCGAATTGCTCTTGTGTTCGAAATAACTGCAATGTTCCGGCCGTGCGTTGTTCGTATTGAATGCCGGTGTCTGCACGCAGGGTGTCTAGACAATGGCGACTGTACTCAGCCACACGCATCATGCGTTCTTTATTGATGACATAGCGCTCCGCTGTGCATTGACGCAACATGCTCGCCATCCACTTGAGTTGCCATAAGCTGCCATCTAGTCGGATTGCAAGTGGTGCATGCTCTTCAAACATCCATTTCAGCGCTTTGAGGGGAACACCAGGCGCAGCCCATGGAGAAGAGTAACCAGGCGACACCTGACCCGCATTCGCAAAGCTTGTCTCGTTTGCTGGGCATAGCTGTCGGTCAACGACTGTGACCTCTGCACCTGCTTTTGCAAGGTAGTAGGCTGTAGTTGTGCCGATGACGCCGGCGCCTAAAACGACTACTTTCATGGTCAAAACCTCGTTATTCAGGGAATAACTGAAGTTTAGAGATAGGTTGGTAGTGTTTTTTTTTGATTTTTTTCTTAAAAATTCTATAAATCACTTTTTTTGTTGCTTTTTGTCCAATTGGACAGAGAAAATCAACTAATTGCAGTATTTGTTGAATTGATGCGATTAATCGTTTGACTGTGATTGCTTTCACACGTAAACTCAATAGGCAAGATTCTCAAGCGACGCGGTTTTTGTACCTAGGCTGTCGCCCTTAATGGTAAGCAGTGGTGTCTATCCCTTCCTTGATCATCTAGCACGCTGGGCGTTTTTGCCCGATTTTTATATTTATCAAGGAAGTTCGAAATGGCAACTGGTGTCGTGAAGTGGTTCAACGCCGAAAAAGGTTATGGTTTTATTATGCCTGACGGCGGCGGCAAAGATTTGTTCGCTCACTATTCAGAAATTCGTTCGAGCGGTTACAAAACCCTCGAAGAAAATCAGAAAGTCAGCTTTGAAATTGGTCAGGGCGCTAAAGGCCCAAGCGCGACCAACATTCAAGTGCTGTAATTCTGCACTGACAGCGTCTGATTATTCAGACGCATGTCATTAAGCCCTGTATCGCGCAAGTGATGCAGGGTTTTTTCTTGCGTAGTTTTTATCTCCATGTTTTTCTATAAGCGAAAAAAGATGACCTCTGCTTCTGTCCAGTTTCTGACCTCACGTCGTTCACAAAAACTTGTACAAGCACCTGGACCAAATCCTGAGCAGCTACAGCAATTGCTTGCGACGGCCGTTTGTGCACCGGATCATTCAGCTTTGCGCGCATGGCGCTTTGTTTTGATTGAGCAACAGAATATCGCAGCCTTGACAGATTTAGCGATAGGCGCCACTCGACGCTCTGGTCGAGAAGTGACTGAGCAAAAAGAGCAGAGCACTCGCAAATGGCTGTCTTCAGTACCGCTTTTGATCGGGCTCGCCTACAAAATTTCGCATGACAATGAAAAAGTCCCCGAGATTGAGCAAACGCTTTCAATGGGCGCTGCGGTGATGAACATCCAAAATGCAGCGCATATGATGGGTTTCTCGACATACTGGAGTACAGGTTTAGGGACTTACACCGATGAAGTGCCTGAAGCACTCGGACTCGATACGCTTGACTATCGCTTTGTTGGTTTCTTGGCTGTTGGGACGCCGAGTGTCAAGCTGCCGCCCGCCCAGCGTCCTGATCCTGCGACCATGACAACGACTTGGCAACCCTAAAAGTGCGGAATTAACTTGCGGCCTGAACGCGCTTAAGTCTGAGCGCGTTCATCACCACAAAGACGCTCGAGCAAGCCATTGCCCCTGCTGCGAACACTGGCGAAAGAAGCACGCCAAAGCCTGGGTAAAGGACACCTGCTGCAACGGGCACTAATGCTGCGTTATAGGCAAAGGCCCAGAATAAATTCTGATGGATATTTTTAAGCGTAGCGCGCGAGAGTTTGACTGCCGTCGCCACTCCCATCAGATTGTCAGACATTAATACGACCGAAGCCGCCTCAATCGCGACATCGGTGCCCGACCCAATTGCAATCCCCACATCTGCAGTCGCGAGAGCGGGTGCATCATTGATGCCATCTCCGACAAACGCAATCACATGCTTGTCTGCTCGCAGTTTCAATAACTGATCGACTTTACCCTCGGGTAACACTTGTGCGTGTATCTCGTCGATGCCGAGTTGAAAGGCAACGGCTTGCGCAGTGCCTGGGTGGTCTCCAGTGATCATGACGGTTCGGATCCCGAGTGTTTTCAGAGCGCTGATGGCCAGTGTTGCACTGGGTTTGATAGGATCGGAAACAGCCATCATCGCGGTCAGTTGACCATCAACTGCGAGGTAAATAGGCGTCTTGCCTTGTGCCGCCCATTGATCGGTCAGCGCAGTCTGCGCCTCAGTGCGAATGCCATGTGAAAACATAAAATGTTGAGCGCCAGCAAGCAGTGCTTTATTGGCAACGGTCGCACTCACACCAGCTCCGCTTGTGGCGCTAAAGTTGAGTGCGGCGGGTAAAGCAAGTCTCTCTGCGGTTGCCGCGGCAACGATGGCCTGCGCAATTGGGTGCTCTGAGTGCAGTTGCATGGCAGCTGTCCAACTCAGCACAGTCGCGCGGTCATGATGAGGATCTATCACCACCAGGTCAGTTAACGTTGGCTTGCCTTGTGTCAACGTGCCTGTTTTGTCAAAGGCAATGACAGTCACATCTCGCAGGCGCTGCAAGGCATCACCTTGACGAAACAGCACCCCCAGCTCTGCAGCGCGGCCGGTGCCCACCATGATGGACGTCGGTGTAGCAAGACCCATGGCACATGGGCATGCAATGATCAGCACGGCCACCGCGTTGACAAGTGCATAGCTCACACTCGGTGAGGGGCCCAATGCTAACCAAAGCAGAAACGTCAATAGCGCGCAAAGCATAATCACTGGCACAAACCGTGCAGTCACTCGGTCAACCACTGCTTGTATCGGCAGCTTTGCACCTTGGGCGTTTTCAACCATGCGGATGATCCGGGCCAGTACTGTTTCTGCGCCTGTATGCGTTGTTCGATACGAAAAACTTGTTGTCGTGTTGAGCGTACCCGCCGAGACTCGGTCACCTGTATGTTTCGTGACTGGGATGGGCTCGCCAGTAATCATCGATTCGTCCAGATAAGGCTGCCCCTCGGTCACCACACCATCAGTGGCCACTTTTTCTCCTGGACGAACCAAAATCAAATCTCCGGGCTTCACTAGGTCAATATTGACGTCGGTCGCGACTCCGTTCGCCAGCACACGCGCTTGTCTGGGCTGCAGACCCACCAGATGTTTGATGGCCGATCCTGTTTTTCCTCGCGCGCGCGACTCAAGTACGCGTCCAAGCAAGATGAGCGTCACAATCACTGCCGCCGCTTCAAAGTAAACGTGACGGGCCCCCTCTGGCAGCCATTCTGGGAAAAAAGTGGTCACCATTGAGTAGAGCCATGCACTGGAAGCGCCGAGCGCGACCAAAGAATTCATGTCAGGTCCGAGTCGCCAAAGTGCCGGAAAGCCTTTAGTAAAAAAACTTCTTCCTGGTCCCACCAGAATGAGTGTGGTGAGCAGGGCCTGCAACCACCAGCTGCGCTGCATGCCAATCGTGTCGTGGATTAAGTGATGAATCGGCGGAAAAAGATGTGAGCCCATTTCTAGGATAAAGACCGGTAAGGTCAGAATCAACGCCATGCTAAATGCGCGATTCAGTGCGTGTGCCTCTTGTTTTTGCTCTGCCGCGAGTCCATCCTCTGTTGCCTTGGCCCCATCAATGTAGGAGGCTTCGTAACCAGCCTTTTCAGAGGCCATGACGAGCGCAGCAATCATTGACTCTGGATCATTGACGGATGGTGTAAAAGTGAGGGAGGCGCGATGTGTGGCCAGATTGACATTCGCCTGTGCCACTCCGGGCACGCCTTTCAGGGCCTTCTCAACCCGTAGGACACAAGAGGCGCAGGTCATCCCCTTAATCGCCAGTTCGACAGGGCGGTCTGGTGTCTTTGGGGAGGTTTGTTCTAACATGGGCTGCTCATCACGCGATTTTGTTGCATTTTTACTTTAAGGAATTTCATCATGACCTCATTCCAAGTAATTGATATGACTTGTAATCACTGTGTGAAATCGATCACGACCAGTGTACACAGTGTGGCGCCAGAGGCGAGTGTTTTGTGTGATGTCGCGACGCACACAGTTACCGTATCAGGCACCCATGACGACAAGTTAGTGGAAAAAGCGATTAAAGAGGCTGGCTATACGCCTGTGCGTCAGTCTGTCACGAAATAACGTTCCGATTAATTAAAACTACCGTTTAATTGTTTATTATTTTAAAAAACTATCAATAGATTAAATAAATGCAATTGTACGAATTGATAGCTTATATTTATCATTTGCACATGTCTGATTACAGCCGTGATCAGGTCCAACCTTAAAAAAAGGATTTAGGCATGTTGCAAAATCGTCAAGGCCAGCGCGTTCCAAATGTAACGTTGCCAGTGCGCGTCGGAAATGAGTGGAAACAAGTGACGACGGATACGTTGTTCAAAGACAAAACAGTGGTGGTATTTTCTTTGCCGGGAGCTTTTACGCCCACATGTTCATCGACCCATCTGCCGCGTTATAACGAACTGGCACCCACAATGGCAAAGCTCGGTGTAGATAGCGTCATTTGTTTATCAGTCAATGACACATTCGTCATGAATGAATGGGCGCGCGATCAGGATGCTGACAATATTATCTTGCTGCCGGATGGCAACGCAGAGTTCACCAAAGGCATGGGCATGCTGGTCGACAAGACCAGCCTCGGTTTTGGTCAGCGTAGTTGGCGTTACTCAATGCTGGTCAAGGACGGAGTCATTGAAAAAATGTTTATTGAGCCTGAAAAAGACGGTGATCCGTTTGAGGTCTCTGATGCGGATACGATGTTGAATTACTTAGATCCTCATGCAAAGGCGCCTGATCAGGTGGTGGTATTTTCTAAAGTAGGTTGCCCGTTTTGCATTGAAGCGAAAGCATTACTCGCTGAGCATGGATACGCACCGATTGATATTCCTTTAGAAAACAAAGTACGTGGACGCGTGATTGGTGCGATTGCTGGTCAGGGCACTGTTCCACAAATTTTTATCAATGGCCAGCATATCGGTGGTCTTGATGCGTTGAAAGAGCGTTTCAAAATTGCTGCTTAATCAGTCAGTCATGCTGCAGCCGGTATTTAAGTCGGTGCAGCGATCGCTTCGTTACCGACGTGTCATCAAGGAATAATTATGCAAACGCTTCAGACAGATGTTGTCATTATTGGTGCCGGAACAGCCGGATTGGCCGCTTATCGAGCCGCGATCGCAGCAGGCAAACAGGCCCTCATGATTGAAGGTGGAGCCTATGGCACGACCTGCGCCAGAGTAGGGTGTATGCCCTCCAAACTTCTGATCGCAGCTGCTGAGGCTGCGCATGCCGCCAATCACACCTCTGCTTTTGGTGTGCATGTTGACGGTCCAGTGCGTATTAATGGTCGTGAGGTGATGGAACGCGTCAAGCGTGAGCGTGATCGTTTTGTTGGTTTTGTTTTAGAGAGTGTTGAAAATATTCCCGCTGAGCACAAACTCCGTGGCTATGCGAGGTTTATTGCGCCAGGCGTGTTGGCAGTTGATCAGCACACCGAAGTGCATACTAAAAGCGTCGTCATCGCAACGGGCTCAAGTCCTTCAGTGCCTCCGCCCTTTAAAGGTCTAGGAGATCGTCTCGTCATCAATGACGACGTCTTTTCCTGGGATGACTTGCCCAAACGTCTCGCAGTTTTTGGTCCTGGGGTCATTGGTCTTGAAATCGGACAGGCGCTGGCAAGGCTCGGTGTCACCGTGCGCGTATTTGGTGTCAGTGGTTCGCTTGCCGGCATGAGTGATCCTACCGTGCGTCAGGTGGCAAAAAAGATTTTTCAGCAAGAGTTTTACTTGGATCCTGATGCGCGTGTGCTCGACACTAAGCGCGTGGGTGATGAAGTAGAAATTCGTTATGTCGCGCTCGACAATACGGAAAAAACAGAGCGTTTTGATTATGCGCTGATTGCGACGGGGCGTAAGCCAAATCTTGACTCACTGGGCTTAGAACGGGCAGGGGTAGAGCGTCAGTTAGGAGCAATCCCCGCCTTCAATCGTGAAACGATGCAAATCGCCCAATTGCCCATTTTCATTGCAGGTGATGTCAATGGTGATGTGCCGCTTTTGCACGAGGCCGCTGACGAAGGCAAAATCGCAGGTGCCAATGCGGCAAACTTTCCAGATGTTCAGCCAGGTTTGCGCAGAGCAGGTCTAGGCGTCGTATTTTCAGATCCACAGATCGCACTGATTGGTCAGACTTTCGCCAAACTCAAACCGGGTGCATTCGTCACGGGTGAGGTCGACTTTACTAGTCAGGGGCGTTCGCGCGTCATGCTTAAAAATAAAGGTTTGCTGCATGTCTATGCGGACAAGTTGACGCGTCGATTTTTGGGGGCTGAAATGATCGGTCCCAGTGCGGAGCATATCGGGCATTTGCTCGCTTGGGCTGTTCAGCAGGAGCTCACCGTAGACAAGATGCTAGAGATGCCTTTTTATCATCCCGTGATTGAGGAGGGTTTACGCACGGCTTTAAGAGACGCACGTGACAAGCTTGACCAAACCCTCTCGCATCACGCGCCTGCCTAAAACAGCTGATCTTAGGATTTACCGGGCTTGGTGAGCTCAAGAAGCTGACGCAAGTCCTGAGTGACGACATCAACTTTTTCGGTGTCAGGCGCTAACAATCTCGCTCGACCGGTTTTGTCAAAAATAAACACACCGCGGCTATGCGTGACATCGTAGATTTTGGCATCATCGCCGGGCTTAGGCTTTTCAATCTGGTAGGCGACTCGGTAGCGGCGAGCGAGATCGGCAACTTGTTTTTCGCTACCTGTTAAACCGATTGCATTTTTATTGAAAGCATTCACGTAGGCTTGCAAGACATCAGGTGTGTCACGATGCGGATCAACACTGACAAAAATAATCCGTACGTCTTTAGCT
Source organism: Zwartia sp. (assembly GCF_049655405.1). Taxonomy (GTDB): domain Bacteria; phylum Pseudomonadota; class Gammaproteobacteria; order Burkholderiales; family Burkholderiaceae_B; genus Zwartia. The sequence continues at coordinate 322,350 of NZ_JBASJR010000013.1, read as the reverse complement.
TGGTCTCCAAGTTTTTCTAATACTTCGGTGAGCTGAGCCATCGTCGTGGGACAGATGTCTGGGCAGCTTGCATAACCAAAAAACATTAAAACTGTTTTATCTTTCAAATCTTTTTGGGTAATGATTTTGTTTCCTTCGCCCAACAAAGAAAACTTCAGGTCTGGCAAGTGACCCGACACATCATAGAGCGACCATTTTTGCGTTGGATCGGAGCAAGCCGTCAAGAAAACAAGACAACAAGTCATCACACTCGCGATCATTCGTTTCAAGATGGTGCAAACTGGTTGATTAAGCATACTCAACATAAAGCCTTGATGGTTTAAGTACGGATTGGCGTGGCTTCGTCGAGCATGCCGCTGTGCCTCAATAACGCATCCATCTTGGGCGGGCGGCCCCTGAAAGCATTAAACGACTCTGCGGCAGGTCTGGTGCCACCCACGGCAAGCACCTCACGGCGAAATTTCATCCCGGTGTCCGAGTCAAGTGCGCCGAGGCTCACGGCAGTTTGATGCGCTGAAGCTGCGCTGCGTGCCGCCGCCTCTTCAAACGCCTCGAAGGCGTCAGCTGACAGAACCTCTGCCCATTTGTAACTGTAATAGCCCGCGCCATAGCCACCCGCGAACAAGTGAGAAAAACTATGGGGGAAGCGGTGCCAGCTAGGTGGACGCACGACAGCGACCTCCTCACGAACTTGATCAAGTTGCGTGAGTACCTCGGCAATGGAAAGTCCTTGGCTACGATTGTGCAGTTGAATGTCAAACAAAGAAAACTCAATCTGTCTCACTGTCTGCATACCACTCTGGAAGTTGCGTGCAGCTTTCATACGATCGTAAAGCTCTTTAGGCAAGGGCTCTTGAGTATCGATGTGCGCAGTTAAGCGTTGCAACACTTGCCATTCCCAACAAAAATTTTCCATAAATTGCGAGGGAAGCTCAATTGCATCCCACTCAACTGCGGCAAAGGCAGAGACTCCCGGCTCATCTACCTCTGAAAGAAGGGCATGCAAGGCATGGCCACTTTCGTGGAACAGGGTAATCACATCATCATGCGTCAGCAAGGCTGGCCGGTCGCCCTGAGGGCGCGCAAAATTGCAGGTCAAATAAATAACAGGTGTCTGCACGGTCGATAAACGTTTGCGACGGTTGCGCTCACTGTCGACCCACGCTCCACCTTGCTTGCCTGAGCGAGCATAAAGATCCAATATCAAATATCCGAGAACTTCACCTGAATCATTTTGGACTGCAGCAGCACGAACGTCTTTATGCCAGCCGTTTAAATTGTGGGGTGTCAGTCGCACGCCAAACAGAGTCTCAATGACCTCAAACAAGCCACTTAATACGCGAGGTTCTGTGAAGTATTGTTTGACCTCATCTTCTGAATATGCGTAGCGCATTTCACGCAAGCGCTCAGAAGCATAAGGAATGTCCCAAGGCTGTAAATCAGTCAGGCCAAGTTCAGTCTTGGCAAATGCTTTTAATTCGGTGAGATCCCGCTCAGCGAAGGGTTTTGCTCGTTTAGCGAGCTGACGCAAAAAGTCCATGACTTCTTCAGCGCTATCGGCCATCCTAGTTTGCAGACGCAAGTCGGCAAAGTGCTGAAAACCTAATAATTGAGACTCTTCTGCACGCAAGGAAAGGGATTCCTCGATGAGTGGCGAGTTATCGAGACTGGTGTCGCCCTGGTCTGACGCGCGTGTCGCATAGGCTTGGTACATGGTACGTCGCAATTCGCGGTCGTGCGCATATTGAATGACAGGCAGGTAGCAGGGCATTTTAAGATTGAGCGTCCAACGCTCGTGATCGGCATCCTTGAGAGATGCCAATGTGTCCTCGGGGATGCCGTCCAGCCGCTTGATGTCTTCAATGACCAGTGACCAACGGTCCGTGGCATCCAGCACATTCTCAGAAAATTTTTGGGAAACTTGTGATTGCCTATCCGAATTCGCGGCATAACGCGTACGGGCGTCGCCCTGAAGTTCGACACCACTGAGCTTAAAGTCGCGTAAGGCCAGATCAATGACACGGCGCCTTGCAGGAGACCATTGCTCAAAGTCAGGCGCATGACGAAGTCGTTGATATTGTTGATAAAGCCCTTCGTGCAAACCTACCCAAGTAGAAAATTCGCTGATTGGACCCAGCATCTGGTTGTAGACATCCCGCAACTCGGGTGTGTTGACGACTGCATTGAGATGTCCCGCAATGGACCACGCGCGCCAAAGTGGCTCTGATGCGTCGTCAAGCGGCGTGACGACTGCTTCCCATGTTGGCGCCAAAGCTGGATCAGCTGCGACGGCGATGGCAGTTCGTGCTTTTGCGAGGAGTTGCTCGATCGCATCGCTGACGTGACTGGGGGTGATCGAGGCATAGTCGACCAACGTATCCATTGGGACCAAAAGTGGGTTCATCTGTTCAGCCTGACTATGTTGAGGACGTGAGTAAAGTGCGTTCAGCGGCTTCGATGGTGTTGACCAGCAACATGGCAATGGTCATGGGACCTACACCACCCGGTACGGGAGTGATGGCGCCTGCGACTGTTTTGACGCTGTCAAAGTCAACATCTCCGCAAAGCTTTCCGTCAGCGCCGCGGTTGATGCCCACATCAATGACAATCGCTCCTGGTTTCACCATGCTCGCATCAATCATTTTAGGCTTACCTGTAGCAACCACCAGAATATCCGCATGGCGTGTGTGCCAACTGAGTTCTCTCGTTTTTGAGTTACAGATCGTGACTGTTGCACCTGCACTTTGTAGAAGCATTGCCATGGGTTTGCCGACGATGTTGCTCGCGCCAATGACGACCGCGACAGCTCCCCTAAGCGTCACATGCTCAGATTCCAGCATTTTCATGACGCCATAGGGCGTGCAAGGCCTAAACAAAGGTTTGCCCGTCATGAGCAGTCCCGCATTACTGACGTGAAAGCCGTCTACATCCTTTTGGGCGGCGATGGTCTCAATCACCTGATGCGCATCAATGTGTGCAGGTAAGGGGAGCTGAACCAAAATCCCGTGGATGGAAGCGTCCACATTCAACTCTCTGATGCGGGACAATAAGGCCTCTTGGGTCATGTCGGCATCGTATTGTTCGAGCACAGAGTACAAGCCCGCCTTTTCACAAGCGGCAACCTTATTGCGAACATACACTTGAGAGGCGGAATCACTGCCCACCAAAATGACGGCCAGACCAGGTTTGACTCCAGCTGCGGTCAGTGTTGCTGCGCGCTGAGCTACATTTTCGCGAATCGTTGCAGCGAGTTTGACGCCGTCAATGATACGTGCCGTCATGCCGAAACCTCTGGTTTGGACAAGGCAACTTTCATCAGATCAGCAACCGTCGTGACTTGAAGCTTTTCCATGATGTTTGCGCGGTGCGCTTCGACTGTCTTGATACTAATACCTAGATCGTCAGCAATCTGTTTGTTGAGGCGACCCGCAACAATGCGTTCGAGTACTTGTTGTTCGCGAGCAGTTAGTCGAGCCAACATCGCATCATGGGCTTTTTGCGCTTGGGCTTGAGACAGTCTCTCATTGGCTTGTTCAAACATCCGGCCGACGATTTCGCGCAAGTCCGTTTCGTCAAAGGGTTTTTCCAGAAAATCAATCGCACCTTTTTTAATGGTGGAGACTGCCATTGGCACATCACCGTGACCGGTAATGAAAACAATCGGCATCGTCGATTTGCGGGCGATGAGTTGCTCTTGAAGCTCAAGTCCGCTCATGCCAGGCATGCGGACATCCACAATCAGCACACCAGGACGCTTTTCGTCATACTCCGCTAGAAAACTTTCTCCGCTTGGAAATGCCCGAACACGATAGTTATTTGCCTCAAGCAACCAGCGTAAAGAGTCCCTGACAGCTTCGTCATCATCGACAATGTAAACGGTGCTAGCAGTTTGGGGGGTATTCATGTGGGTAACTCCTCGGACTGAATGTGCTTTTGCGCCTCAAGGTTTGAGACACAAGGCAGTGTAAAGCGGAAGGTTGTTCCGCCTTCTGGATTGCTGACCGCCCAAAGACGGCCATGATGAGATTCAATAATCGTGCGGCAGATATTCAGGCCCATGCCGAGCCCCTCAGATTTAGTGCTAAAAAAGGGTTCGAACAGGCGCTCTGGGTCTGAAAGGCCGTGGCCATGATCGGTGACTGCGACTTCAATTTGATGGTCATGCAGTGTCACAGCCACGACGAGTGTTTCCACCGCGCTATGTTCCATGGACTCTAGACCATTTTTTAATAGGTTCAACAACACTTGCTCAATCAGGATGGGGTCTGCGAAGACATCGGGCAGATTTTCAGGCACATTGTGACTAATTGCGACCTGACGTTTGCGCGAGTGTATTTCAGCGAGGCTGATGGCGTTGTCGACAACGGTTTGAATTTGAATCGCTTGTCGGCGAGGTTCACTGCGTTTTACAAAGTCTCGGATCCGGCTGATGATCTTGCCTGCACGCTGTGCCTGCGCAGCAGCTTTTTCGAGCGCAGGCAGTAGTATGTCCATGTTTGGATTGCCAGACTTGACCATCGCCACGGCACCCATACTGTAATTGGCAATGGCTGTCAGGGGCTGGTTGAGTTCATGGGCAAGTGAGGAGGCCATTTCGCCCATTGTTGTGAGACGGCTGGTGAGCTGGATCTTTTCTTGCTGAACCCTTGAGGTTTCTTCGTGCTGACGACGCTCCGTGATGTCACGGGCGACCTGAAGCCTGACTCGTCGACCGTCGGTCCATGCCAACATGCGGTGTTGCACCTCAAACCATCTTTGAACGGACGCTGAAAAAATCTCGACGGATTCGTCGGTGTAACGGCCACGCCGACCCGCAAGCAACTCATCATGCCCATTTGTTTGAGCTCCAAAGAGTCGTCGGTAAGTGCGGTTGGCAAACAATAATTCAAGGCCGTCGTTGGTATCAGCCGTCACCGAGATCGCATCGTCCAGGCCTTCTAGTACCGTCATGAAACGTTCGTGCGCAGCAGTCAGCGCCTCTCGTATCCGTTTGGGCTCAGTGATATCCGTCATGGAGGTCATCCAGCCGATTTGATTGCCTTGAGGATCAAGCAGAGGAGATACGTACATGCGGGCGTTAAAGCGTGAGCCGTCACGTCGTTGTGCTTCGAGTTCAAGGCCGCTGCTTGGGGCTTTGCCTGTTAGAACACTCTCCAAGGTTTGCATGTGAGTATCGTGTAGACCGGGTACCCAGTAAGGGAAGGGAGGCATACGACCAATCAGGTCTGCTTCGTTCCAGCCAATCATGCGGCAAAAGGCAGGGTTGACGTAGGCAATGCGCCCTTCGAGATCCAATACGCGCATCCCTGTCGACATAGAGTTTTCCATGGCGCGTCTGAAACCTGTTTCCGCAATGAGCGCGGCTTCCGCTTCTGATCGGTATCGTGTGTAACGCCACAAAATTAGTAGGGCGATGACGATCACCACAGAAAGTGCGATCACGACCCAGATCAAACGGTGCTGTCGCATTTCTTGATCGATCGTGATGAACATCACGCTACCGTCTTGGATACGCTGTAACCAAAAGAAGGCACCCATCACGCACGCATACAAGATCAGAATCAGCATCGGCGTGAGCCAATACCAGCGGCGCCGGCGAAGGCGTGCCTGATCTAAAAACGGTGTGGCGATCACTGACTTTGGGGGAGCGGACATGTTTCACGCAAATTGACGGATAGCGCATTTTAGTCAGGTTATGCCACCAAAACCTCATTGTGCGTTTCACGATATGAAAATACGTCCCGCCTTATGAAATTTTTGTTGCCGTGATGAATAGATGTACATAGAATGCGGCAAATACCCAAAAAACAGTTAGGCTCTTACATCAAAGAACCCAAGAATCAGGAGATTCACATGGCACCACAAGCTGCCGGTTTCAATGCCGCGAACGACGTCGATTCGCTGGAAACACAAGAATGGCTGGATGCTTTGGCAGCAGTGTTGGACCGTGAGGGCCCAGACCGTGCGCATTACCTTTTAGAACGTCTGACAGATTTAGCGCGTCGCTCAGGTGCGCACATCCCTTTTTCTCCTAATACAGCCTATCTCAATACCATCCCTGTTGGGCTTGAGCCGACTCAGCCAGGCAATTTGGAACTTGAGGCGCGTATCCGCAGCATCATTCGCTGGAATGCGATGGCGATGGTTGTCAAGGCCAACAAACATAATCCTCCCGACGGCGGAGACCTTGGCGGTCACATTGCTTCTTTCGCCTCTTTGGCCACAATGATTGGTTGCGGTCAAAACCATTTCTGGCATGCTGACACGCCAGAGCGCGGTGGAGACTTGGTTTACTTCCAGGGGCACTCCTCACCAGGTGTGTATGGTCGCGCTTACCTCGAAGGCCGTTTGACTGAAGACCAGCTGGATCATTTCCGCCAAGAGGTTGGTGGAAAAGGACTTTCTTCTTATCCACACCCCAAGTTGATGCCCGAGTTTTGGCAATTTCCAACAGTTTCTATGGGCTTAGGTCCGCTGATGGCGATTTACCAGGCGCGTTTCTTAAAGTACCTGCATGCACGTGGAATTGCCGATACGAGCCAGCGTAAGGTCTGGGTGTTTTGCGGCGATGGCGAGATGGATGAGCCCGAGTCATTAGGCGCAATCAGCTTGGCTGCACGTGAAAAGCTCGACAACTTGATTTTTGTTATTAACTGCAACTTGCAGCGTCTAGACGGACCTGTGCGCGGTAACGGAAAGATTATTCAAGAGCTCGAGGGTGATTTCCGTGGAAGCGGCTGGAATGTCATCAAGATGATCTGGGGAGGATATTGGGATCCTCTTTTAGCAAGCGACAAGGAAGGCATCCTTCGCAAGATCATGGAGGAAACTGTTGATGGCGAGTATCAGGCCTACAAAGCCAATGATGGAAAGTTTGTTCGTGAACACTTCTTTGGCAAGCATCCCAAGCTGTTAGAAATGGTGTCTCGCATGAGCGACGACGACGTCTGGCGCTTGAATCGTGGTGGTCACGATCCCCATAAAGTCTATGCCGCGTTTTCCGCTGCGACCAAGCACACGGGGCAACCCACTGTCATCTTGGCCAAAACGATCAAAGGCTATGGCGTAGGACATGTTGTGCAGGCAAAAAATCCTTCACATCAGCAAAAGAAACTCGACACAGATACGATCCGCGAGTTCCGTGACCGCTACAACATCCCGATTCCTGATAGCAAGATTGAAGAGGTTCCTTACTTCAAGCCTGCCGAAGACTCACCTGAGATGGTGTACTTGCATGAGCGTCGCAAAGCGCTGGGTGGTTACTTGCCAAAGCGCCGCACACGTGCAGATGAATCCCTCAAAGCGCCCGCGCTTGAAGTATTGCGTCCAGTCTTGGAGCCTACAGCAGAAGGCAGAGAGATCTCCACCACTCAAGCGTTTGTTCGTGTTCTAAATCAAGTGCTGCGCGACAAGGATCTCGGACCTCGCGTTGTGCCGATTTTGGCGGATGAGTCGCGTACCTTTGGTATGGAAGGACTGTTCCGGCAGATCGGTATATACGCGCCCGAAGGCCAAAAGTACACGCCTGTCGATAAAGACCAGGTGATGTATTACCGCGAGTCTTCTGATGGTCAGCTTCTCCAAGAGGGGATTAACGAGGCGGGTGCATTTAGCTCGTGGATTGCAGCGGCAACGTCGTACTCGACCAATAACCGCATCATGATCCCGTTCTATATTTATTACTCGATGTTCGGTTTCCAGCGAGTGGGTGATTTGGCATGGGCTGCGGGTGATATGCAGGCACGAGGCTTTTTGCTCGGCGGCACGGCAGGTCGTACCACCCTCAACGGTGAGGGGCTCCAGCACGAAGACGGTCATAGCCATATTTTTTCCTCGACGATTCCCAATTGCGTCTCTTACGACCCCACCTTTGCCCATGAACTCGCGGTCATCATCCAGCATGGTTTAAAGCGGATGGTTGAAGATCAGGAAAACGTGTTCTTTTACCTGACGGTGATGAATGAGAACTATGCTCAGCCTGGTTTGAACAAAGGTGACGAGGAAGGCATCATTCGCGGAATGTATCGTCTCAAAAAAGGCGGTAAAAATAAGCTCCGCGCCCAGCTGTTGGGTTCAGGCACGATTTTGCGCGAGGTGATGGCTGCCGCAGATTTGCTCGAGAAAGATTGGGGCGTTTCTGCAGACATCTGGAGTGTGACCAGCTTTACTGAGTTGCGCCGTGATGGTTTGGATTGTGAGCGCCACAACATGCTGCATCCAACTGGCAAATCCAAAACACCTTTTGTGTCCAGCTTGCTTGAAAAAACAGAAGGTCCGATCATCGCTTCGACAGACTACATGAAGCTGTTCGCTGATCAGGTCCGTCCCTTCATGCCGCGCGGCCGCGATTACAAAGTCTTGGGCACGGATGGTTTTGGTCGCTCGGATTTCCGTTCCAAATTGCGAGAGCACTTTGAGGTGGACCGTCATTTTGTCGTGTTGGCAACCCTACGTGCGCTGGCTGATGAGGGAACCGTCCCTGTGAGTCAAGTGGCCGCTGCCATCAAGAAATATGGCATTGATCCCAACAAAGCCAATCCCCAGTACGCTTGATAAAGAGATCCGCTATGAGCAACGTTACAGCCATTCAAGTGCCAGATATCGGGGATTTCGACACTGTCGAAGTGATTGAGATTCTGGTGAAAGTCGGTGATACAGTCAAAGCAGAACAAAGTCTGATCACTGTGGAGTCGGACAAAGCCTCGATGGAAATCCCCACCTCTATTGGTGGAGTGGTCAAGTCGATTGATGTCAAAGTGGGCGACAAGGTTAAACAAGGTAGTGTCATGTTGCATGTTGATGCTGCGGCAGCATCAGCGGCCGCACCTGCAACCGCACCCACTGCCACGCCTTCAGCCCCCGTTTCTGCACCAGTAGTCACACCCGCGCCCATTGCGACTCCCGCGCCTGTCGCAGCGTCTGCTCCGGCTGCGCCTGCAGTGACAATGACACCGGCTCAAGCTCCCACAGCAGGCAAGTTAGAAATGCCAGTATCAACAGCGGGGATGGCACATGCCTCACCGTCAGTGCGCAAGTTTGCAAGAGAATTAGGTGTTGATTTAAATCTTGTGGCGGGTACAGGCCCCAAGCAGCGCATCTTGCAAGAGGATGTCCAGAGCTTTGTGAAACAGGCTTTGGCCGGCGGGGCAGGTGTTGCCACAAACGCCTCCTCAGGTGCATCTATGGGTGGGCTAGATCTCTTGCCTTGGCCCAAAATTGACTTTACAAAATTTGGTGAAGTCACGCCTAAGCCATTGTCACGGATCAAGAAAATCTCTGGTGCGAATTTACACCGTAATTGGGTCATGATTCCGCACGTCACCAACAATGACGAAGCGAATATCACTGAGCTCGAAGCCCTGCGTGTGACGCTCAACAAAGAAAACGAAAAGTCCGGCGTCAAGGTCACGATGCTTGCATTTCTGATCAAGGCTTGCGTGGCTGCGCTCAAGAAATTCCCTGAGTTCAATGCCTCGATTGACGGCGATCAGCTGATCATGAAGCAATATTTCCATATCGGTTTTGCTGCAGACACACCAAACGGTCTTGTTGTACCAGTCATCCGCGATGCAGATAAAAAAGGCATCATTGAGCTTGCAAATGAAAGCAGCGAGCTCGCCAAGAAAGCCCGTGACGGTAAATTGTCTCCAGCCGAGATGCAAGGCGGTTGTTTTTCAATTTCATCTCTGGGCGGGATCGGTGGCACGCATTTCACGCCCATCATTAACGCACCTGAGCTCGCGATTTTGGGCGTGTCACGTTCATACATGAAGCCTGTCTGGAATGGCCAAACCTTTGTGCCTCAGCTGACGTTGCCGCTTTCGCTTTCATATGATCATCGCGTGATTGATGGCGCAGCTGCTGCGCGTTTTAATGCCTATCTTGGCAGCCTCCTGGCGGATTTCCGTCGTATCGCGCTTTAAGGAGTTGCCATGAGCAATCAAATTGATGTGGTCATTCCGGATATCGGCGATTTTGATACCGTAGAAGTCATTGAGATCTTGGTCAAAGTGGGAGATGCGGTTCGGGCGGATCAAAGCTTGATTACCGTCGAGTCTGATAAGGCCTCGATGGAGATTCCAAGCGCGCAAGCGGGTGTGATCAAAAGTATCTCTGTCAAAGTAGGTGACAAGGTCAAGCAAGGCTCTGCGATCATGAAAATGGAAGCTGGCGCCGAAACAGCTCCTTCGTCTGCGCCTGCCGTTTCCGAAACTGCGAGCGCGGTTGCTTCAGCCCCCGAGAGCGTAGCGACTCCGGTCGCTCCTGCGGCCCTGGTTGCCCCCACCGCCATGCTGCCCGTTGTCGCAAGCTTCGCTGGAAAAGTGGATATTCAGTGCGATTTACTGGTGCTGGGTGCCGGTCCTGGTGGTTACTCAGCCGCCTTTCGCGCAGCGGATCTTGGTCTGAATGTGGTGTTGGTCGAGCGTTACGCAACGCTTGGTGGTGTGTGCCTCAACGTTGGCTGCATTCCGTCCAAAGCTTTGTTACATACTGCAGCTGTCCTCGAAGAAGCGCAGGCGCTTGAGGCGCATGGCATTTCTTTTGCCAAGCCCAAAATTGATCTCGATAAGCTTCGTGCCTTCAAAGACGGTGTGATTGCCAAGCTAACAGGCGGTTTGGCGGGTATGGCCAAAGCGCGAAAAGTAACTGTTATTCAGGGTTTGGGCGAATTTCTGACCGCTAATCATTTGAGCGTCAAGACTGACAAGGGCGTTCAGACGATTGCTTTCGGACAGGCAATCATTGCTGCCGGTAGTCAGTCTGTGAAACTCCCCTTTATGCCTGACGACGAGCGTGTCGTGGACTCCACAGGCGCGCTGCTTTTGCGTAGCATTCCGAAGAAAATGCTGATTGTCGGCGGTGGAATTATCGGCCTTGAAATGGGCACTGTCTATTCTGCATTGGGCTCACGTCTTGATGTGGTTGAGATGCAGGACGGTTTGATGCAGGGCGCAGATCGCGATCTCGTCAAAGTCTGGCAAAAATTTAACGCTCATCGCTTTGACAACCTCATGCTCAAGACTAAAACAGTCGCAGCCGTGGCCAAAAAGGATGGTATTTACGTCACCTTTGAGGGTGAGGGTGCGCCTAAAGAGCCGCAGCGCTACGACTTGGTGCTTCAGGCGGTTGGACGTACGCCCAACGGTAAAAAAATCAGTGCTGAGCGTGCAGGTGTTGCAGTGACAGATCGGGGCTTTATCGAAGTCGATCGGCAGATGCGCACCAACGTACCCAATATTTTCGCGATTGGCGATATTGTGGGTCAGCCGATGTTGGCACACAAAGCGGTGCATGAGGGGCATGTGGCTGCAGAGGCCGCAGCCGGTCAAAAGAGCTTCTTTGATGCGCGGGTCATTCCATCTGTTGCCTATACAGATCCTGAAATCGCTTGGGTAGGATTGACTGAAGATCAAGCCAAACAAGAGGGCATTGCTGTGACCAAGGGCGTGTTTCCTTGGGCGGCTTCTGGTCGTGCGATTGCGAATGGCCGGGATGAGGGCTTTACCAAGCTTTTATTTGACGCCACCACGCACAAGATCTTGGGTGGCGGTATTGTTGGCACGCATGCAGGCGATCTGATTGGTGAGGTTGCGCTGGCCATTGAAATGGGCGCTGATGCGGTCGATATCGGTAAAACCATTCATCCGCATCCAACGTTGGGTGAGTCGATTGGTCTTGCTGCCGAAGCCGCTGAGGGTCATTGCACGGATTTGCCACCGGTGCGTAAAAAGTAAATCTGTCCATTGGGCCTGTTGTCATCGGCCTCAGTAAAAAAAGGCTGCCAAAATTTGGCAGCTTTTTCTTTACGCGATATACCGCGCCACTCTAGAGTGCCACGGTTGAGAACCACGGTACTGCTGCAATCAAAACAAGACCCGCGATGAGTGCCAGAATATATGGCCAAATGGCACCCATGACTTCATCTGGTGAGGTGTTTCCAATACGGCACGCTACAAAAAATCCGACTCCAATGGGGGGCATCATCAGACCGATATTCATCGCAGTCACCACCACCATGGAGTAATGAATGTCATGAATGCCGAGCTTACGCGCGATTGGAAACATGATGGGCGCCAAGATCAAAATGGCGGGTAGCCCTTCAAGCAAGCAACCCAAAATCAAAAATATCAGAATCGTCACAATCATAAAACTCACTACACCGCCCGGGAGCGTCGTGAGAAACTGAGAAAGGCTTTGCACCACGCCGCTTTGGGTGATGGCCCAAGCCATCGCCGAGGCCGTGCCGAGGATGAGCAGAATAGCGCCGCTGAGCGCAGCAGTTTCTACCAACATGTTGTAAATTTTGCGCCATCCCAGACCGCCGTACAGCACCTGACCGATGATCATGGCATAGAGAACAGCAATGGTTGAGACTTCTGTAGCCGTTGCGACACCGCCGCCCACCGCGCTACGAATTAAAAATGGCAGCACAAGCGCTGGAGCCGCAATTAAAAGGGCACGGCCGATGACTGAGCCGCTTGAGCGTCTAACTTGATCCATGATTTCGTGGCGCGCTTTCCAGCGGGCTAATACTGCCAGTGCGACGAGTAAGACCATGGCGATGATGACGCCACTTTGGAAAAGACCCGCAATTGATACGCCTGCAACCGAACCCAGCACAATCAAAACGATGCTAGGAGGGACGGTGTCGGCCATGGCGGCACCGGTGGCCAGCAACGCAATCATTTCCTTCGGTTTGTGACCGCGACGTTTCATTTCCGGAAACAGGGCGGGCGCAATCGTGGCCATATCTGAAACCTTGGAGCCAGAAATGCCCGACACAATAAAAAGAGAGCCGAGCAAGACATAAGACATGCCGGCTTTGATGTGGCCAAGTAATGACGCAAGAAAGTCCACAATCGCTTTACCCATGCCGGTGGCATCCAGGACACACCCTAGCAGGACAAAAATCGGAACGGAAACCAAAATCAGGCTCGACATGCCTTCGTCCATACGGCCGATCACGACCATGAGAGGAACGCTGGTGGCAAATGCCAAGTAACTTAAGGCGCCCAGTCCAAAGCAAAAGGCGATGGGCACACCGGCTACTAAACAAAGCGCCACCAGTATGACTAGAAAAAATATGATGTTGTAGAGACCGAGTTCTGTCAGTGAAGCAGAACCCAGCCAACAGGCTGCGGCCACAGCGCTGACAACTAACACTGCTGCAAAAAGATTGCTGCGACTGACTGTTTGCGTGGCATAGGTCACCAGGATCGCGAGCATCGCCACAATTCCAAAGGCAAGCGCTGACACGCGATAGGTATTGGGAATGTTGAGTGCGGGCGATTTAACGAACCACTCTTCTTGCGCATAAATAATGGCTGGATTGATGAGTGCTAGTAAGAACGCGGCAATGGCCACTAAAGCCAGTGCATGCACAAAGCCTTGAATACGTTTTGGCATCATGTCTAGAAACAGACTAAGCCTGAGGTGCTCATTGCGGTGCATGGCGATCGCGGTACCAAGCATGGCGAGCCATAAAAAAGACAACGATACGACTTCGTCAATCCAGACAATTGGAATGGAAAAAACGTAGCGAGCCACCACGCCCACAAATAACATGGTGATGATGATCACGAGTAAAGCAGCGCTTAGAAACTCAAGAGGCTTGAGAAGCCTTGAAACCATTGGTGTTGAGTGAGGCGCTGCTTGAGTGGTCATGAAAGCTCCGGGTATTGCAAAACAACTGATCAATTGATTGTTGCGTCAGTAAAAAATCGGGCGCCGCAAACTGGGCGCCCGAGCCTCACGCACTTGATCCATTTCAAGGGATCAAGTGGAGATGTTTAGGCCAATTTACCGCTGTAGCGTTCGAGCATTGCCCAAGCTTCGTTGCCGAGCTTAGCCTTCCACTCTGAATAAAAGCCACCTGCGCGCAGACGGTCACGGAATGAGTCAGGCGTCGTTTGGTTAAAGACCATGCCTTTCTCTGTCAAGCCCTTTTGCAGAGAAGCGTTCATGCCCGCGACGTCTTCACGCTCTTTCATGCCTGCAGCATTGATGTTTTTCGCGACGATGGCGCGCAGGTTTTCAGGCAGGCGCTCCCAGGCACGACGGTTTGCCAAGAACCAAAAGCCATCCCACATATGGTTTGTCAGCGAGCAGTACTTTTGAACTTCATTGAGCTTGGCCGTATCGATAATCGCCAGCGGATTTTCTTGTCCGTCGACAATCTTTGTCTGCAGCGCGCTGTAAACCTCGTTGAAGTTGATTGAGGCGGGTGCTGAATCAAAGGCTTTAAACATTGAGGTCCAAAGTGGCGACACCGGGACGCGGATTTTGAAACCCTTCAGGTCAGCGGCCGTCTGAATCGGCTTGGTCGAGGAGGTGATCTGTCTAAAACCGTTATCCCAGATCTTGTCCATCACAACCAGATTGGCTTTGTTGATCTCTTTACGCACGTGCGCACCCAGATCGCCGTCCAACGCTTTCCATACATCGTTGTAGTTGCCAAAAGCAAAGCCAATGCCCGTAATAGAGGATGCCGGTACGAGTGTGGCCAAAATCAGGCCTGACAAGGTGAAAAATTCGACCCCGCCGCTACGGACTTGACTCAGCATGTCAGTATCGGAGCCGAGCTGGCTGCTTGGGAAAATTCGGATTTCCACGCGACCTTGCGTTTCTTTTTGAATCGCTTCAGCCATTTCCTTGGCCCGAATATTCATCGGGTGCGTGAGCGGCAAGTTATTGGCGTATTTGTAGGAGAACTCGGCCTTGGATTGGGCCCAAGCGCTATTCAAGGGGGAAGCCAGTGTGATCACCCCGGCACCCATGCCGGTCAACAGATTGCGTCGTGTAATGGACATTTTTTTGTCTCCTAAGTTTTTCGACTTGTGCACAATCATAGCAACGAACTGAGCGCCTTCGTCCCTAAAAGCAGCTCAGAGCGCTAAAATGCGTGTTTTCCCCTACGTTGCTTCCTGGTCGCCAAAGTGTCACATATTCTGCATATCCCCGGCTCCTCAGTTTTGTCCAGCTTCCGCCAAGATCGTCTGCTCTCTAAGCTCCGGGCGTTAGGCCTCCCAATTGCTAGCGTGAGTGCCAGATACGAGCACTTTGTCTGGTGTGACGAGGCGCCTGATGCGCTCACACAGACGCGACTCGGACAGTTGTTGGACTATGGGGTTCCATATTCTGAGCAGGCTGAGCAAAGCACGCCGATTGTTTTACGTGTGATTCCTAGGCTGGGCACGATTTCATCTTGGGCCAGCAAGGCAACAGACATTGCGCATAACTGCGGGTTGAACCACGTGCGACGCATCGAGCGGGGGATCGAATACACCTTAACGCCTGAGCGCGGCTGGCTCAAGACGAAAAATCTCGATGCAGCGATGTTGGCACAGGCCGCGAGTTGTTTACATGACCGGATGACTGAAACCGTCGTCGATGCCAATTTTGATCCAGAGGCTCTATTTATTTCCTTGCCCGGCAAGCCGATGCAAACGGTGGCCGTCACCGCTCAAGGTAAAGCCGCATTGCTAGAGGCCAATACCAAGCTTGGTCTGGCACTTTCTGAAGACGAAATCGACTATTTGACCCAAGCCTTTACAGAGCTCGGTCGCGATCCGACAGATGTTGAGCTCATGATGTTTGCTCAAGCCAACAGTGAGCACTGCCGCCACAAGATTTTTAACGCACAGTGGGTCATTGACGGTCAGGCCGAGAGCAAAACCCTCTTTGGCATGATTCGCGAAACGCATGCTGCGCAGCCGCTCGGAACCGTGGTGGCGTACTCTGACAACGCCGCCATTATGGAAGGTGGGCCAGCCCAGCGCTTTCAAGCGGCAGCTGGCACAGAAGGGCGGTCTGCTATCTACGGCACTGAGCTTAAAACTGTTCATACGGTGATGAAGGTCGAAACGCATAACCATCCGACCGCGATTGCACCTTTTGAGGGGGCGTCTACGGGAGCGGGTGGAGAAATTCGTGACGAGGGTGCGACCGGACGGGGTTCTAAACCAAAAGCCGGACTGGCTGGTTTTACAGTCTCCCACCTCCGTTTCGACGATGCGCCTCGCGTATGGGAGTCTGACCATCACGGGGCACCTGATCGTATTGCAACGCCTTTGTCCATCATGATCGAAGGGCCGCTGGGCGCGGCTGCGTTCAACAACGAATTTGGTCGTCCTAATTTGCTGGGCTATTTCCGCTCTTATGAACAGACGGCAGGACAAACACGCTGGGGCTATCACAAGCCCATCATGATTGCCGGTGGTTTAGGTAGCATCGACGGTGGCTGTACGTTAAAAGATCGCATCGAACCCGGTTCCCTCCTGATACAGCTCGGTGGTCCCGGACTGCGGATTGGGATGGGCGGCAGTGCCGCCTCGAGCATGGCTGTGGGGACCAACACCGCAGCCCTCGACTTTGATTCCGTTCAGCGCGGCAATCCCGAAATTGAGCGTCGTTGCCAAGAGGTGATTGATCGCTGTTGGCAGCAAGGTGACAAAAACCCGATTGTTGCCATTCATGATGTAGGCGCAGGCGGTTTGTC
This sequence comes from Zwartia sp., assembly GCF_049655405.1. Taxonomy (GTDB): domain Bacteria; phylum Pseudomonadota; class Gammaproteobacteria; order Burkholderiales; family Burkholderiaceae_B; genus Zwartia. The sequence continues at coordinate 305,852 of NZ_JBASJR010000013.1, read as the reverse complement.
CAATGCCTTTCCCGAGCTCGTCAACGATGCAGGTCGGGGTGCAACCTTTGATTTGAGCCGAGTCCGCCTCGAAGAGTCTGGTATGTCGCCGGCTGAGATTTGGAGTAATGAGTCACAAGAGCGTTACGTGCTTTCAGTATTGCCACAAGACTTACCAAGATTTCAAAAGATTGCCGAGCGCGAGCGTTGTCCGTTTGCGGTGATTGGTGTGGCAACCGAAGAGCGCCAGTTGCGGGTTGTTCAAGGGGAAGGCTTGCCAGGAATGGACACACTCACACCTCAGGAGGGCATGCGACCTGTTGATGTGCCGATTGATGTGATTTTAGGTAAACCACCGCGCATGACGCGCGATGTCAAACGCGTTGAGCCACAAACAGCACCTCTCGATTTGACGTTGATCGCTTTGGATGATGCGGTCACACGCGTGTTACAGCACCCCACGGTCGCAAATAAGAGTTTTCTCATCACGATTGGTGATCGTACGGTGGGTGGCTTGTCTAGTAGGGATCAGCTTGTCGGTCCTTGGCAGGTCGCCGTGGCTGATTGCGCGGTCACGCTGTCAGACCATGACGGTACGCGTGGCGAAGCCATGGCCATGGGTGAACGCACCCCAATCGCTGCGATTGATGCTGCGGCCTCGGGGCGGATGGCGGTCGGTGAAGCCATGACCAACTTGGCGGCGGCTGATGTCGCGCGTATCGAGGATATCAAGTTGTCCGCAAACTGGATGGCGGCATGTGGTGCCCCCGGTCAGGATGCCGCGCTGTTTGATACGGTTTCTGCAGTCAGCACGCTTTGTCAGAGCGTTGGTCTGTCGATTCCTGTGGGTAAGGACTCTCTGTCCATGCAAACAAGCTGGACGCATGAGGACGAAAAGCGCCAGGTGATTTCCCCCGTGTCGCTGATTGTGACGGCTTTCGCCCCTGTTCAGGATGTGCGTCAGACCTTAACGCCACAATTGCGCACCAATGTCGGACCAACCTCTTTGATCCTGATTGATCTGGGTAGTGGGAAAAAACGCATGGGCGGGTCGATTTTGACTCAGGTCTGCAACCAAGTGGGTGAGCAAACCCCCGACGCCGATGATGCTGAGGCGCTCCGTACGTTTTTTGTCACGATTCGCGCGTTGGCCGAGTCCGGTGTGTTGCTGGCCTATCACGATCGCTCGGACGGTGGTTTGATGGCAACAGTGTGTGAAATGGCCTTTGCCGGACACACGGGAGTTTCTATCAACCTCGATATGCTGACGATCGACGCCAATGCCGAAGACTGGGATGCCTACAATATTCGCGCGGCTCAGGTCGAAGTACAGCGTAAAGAGCTCACCATCAAAGCGCTCTTTAACGAAGAACTGGGTGCGGTGCTTCAAGTGCCAAGCTCAGAACGTGATGCCGTGATGCAGGTTTTGCGGGCGGCAGGCTTGTCCGCGCACTCACATGTGATTGGTTCACTTAATTCAACGGATCAGTTCGAGATTTTCCGTGACGGCAAAAAAATCTGGGGCAAACCGCGTGCCGAGTTGGCCAAGCTTTGGAGTGATGTGAGCTATCGAATTGCAGCCTTGCGTGACAACCCAGCTTGTGCGCAGGCTGAGTTTGACGCGTGGTCCGACACGACAGATCCAGGCATGACACCGATTGTTGCTTTTGACCCTCAGGAAAATATTGCTGCGCCTTTCATCAATAAGGGCGTACGTCCACGTGTTGCGATTTTGCGAGAGCAGGGTTGTAACAGTCAGGTTGAGATGGCGTGGGCGTTTGATCGTTCAGGCTTTGATGCCTGGGATGTGCACATGACCGACCTGCAAACAGGTTCTGCAGACCTGTCAAGTTTCCAAGGGCTGGTCGCTGTGGGTGGCTTTAGCTACGGTGACGTTTTAGGAGCCGGCGAGGGCTGGGCGCGCAGTATTTTGTTTAATAACCAGCTGTCTGATCAGTTTGCCCAATATTTCAGCCGGACAGATACCTTTGCCTTAGGTGTTTGTAACGGTTGTCAGATGATGGCGGCGCTTGCCCCGATGATTCCTGGTGCTCAGGACTGGCCGAGATTTACCCGCAACGTATCCGAAAAATACGAGGCGCGCTTCTCAATGGTTGAGGTGCTTGAGTCACCGTCACTCTTTTTCAAAGGCATGGCTGGTGCGCATATTCCTGTCGCAGTTGCACATGGCGAAGGTTATGCTAACTTTGCTCGCCAGGGCGACGCCACCAAGGTCTTGAGCGCACTGAGATACGTCGATCATCGCGGTCAGGCAACGGAAACCTATCCCCTCAATCCAAACGGAAGTCCAGGCGGTTTAACTGCTGTGACGACTGCGGATGGACGCTTTACCGTGATGATGCCCCATCCGGAACGTGTTACTCGCAATGTCATGATGTCTTGGGCACCAGAGTCATGGGGACCTCAGGACACAAAAGGGGCTTACACGCCTTGGATGCGCTTTTTCCAAAATGCACGTGTTTCCCTTGGCTAAAACCTGCATCAATCTGCATTGACGTCCAAAATCATGCAGGTTGTTGTGGCAAAAGCATGCAACTTGCCATCGGGGCCGAGGATTTTCCCCTCGGCCGTAGCAACTTTGCGCCCCATCTGAATGACCGTCCCAACCGCGCGCACTCTGCCCACACTCGGGCTGATGGCGCGCGTCATTTTGACGCTCAAATCCAGCGTGGCATACCCCTTGCCGGCCGGTAACATTGAATGAATCGCATTGCCAACGGCACCATCCAGGATGCTTGAGAACCAGCCGCCATGGACCGATCCCTGCACATTGAGCACGGCTTCGGTGGGATGACCTTGCAATACGGCTCGACCTGACTCAATCTCCATGAGCATATAGTTCATCGTGACGGCCATCGGCCCGCTTGGCAAATCCCCGCGTCTGACGGCTTGCATGATTTCTAATCCCGACATGCTTGAAATCTGTTTAGGCGATAAAAAACCTGAGGCTCGGCCGTTTTTCATGCCTGCGAGAAGGGCTTTTTCCTCCTCAATCCAGCGTGCGAGGGTGTCATTGGTGCTCATAGCGAACTCAGTTCCCAATCAAAAATTTGCGGATTCAGTCTTTTAGCACCAGTTTGACCCCAAAAGTAGTGGTTTCCCCATCGTATAATCACGCTTTGCGCCCGGAGCTTTTCATGCGTCTTATCCAAACTGCGCTTACCTTCGACGATGTACTGCTGGTACCTGCCTTCTCGCAGGTGCTGCCTCGCGACACTTCGCTGGTGACACGCCTCACACGAAATATTTCTCTCAATATCCCACTCGTCTCGGCGGCGATGGACACTGTGACGGAGTCTCGACTCGCGATCGCGATGGCCCAAGAGGGTGGTATCGGGATCATCCACAAAAATCTGACTGCTGATCAGCAGGCCCAAGAGGTCGCTCGCGTCAAACGTCACGAGTTCGGGATCGTGATTGACCCCATTACCTTGACGCCTGACATGAAAGTGCGCGATGCGATCGCCTTGCAACGTCAGCATGGTATTTCCGGTTTGCCTGTGGTCAAGGGCGGCAAGCTTGTCGGTATCGTCACCAATCGCGATTTGCGCTTTGAGGATCGACTCGACGCGCTGATTGCCACGGTGATGACGCCACAGGATCGTTTGATCACGATGAAAGAGGGCACAACACTCTCCGAGGCTCAAACCTTGATGCACAAACACCGCCTCGAGCGTGTGTTGATCGTCAACGACGCTTTTGAGTTGCGTGGCTTGGCTACCGTCAAAGACATCGTCAAAAATACTGAGCATCCTGCAGCAAGCAAAGATAGTCATGGACAGTTGCGCGTTGGCGCCGCGGTCGGTGTGGGCGATGGCACCGAAGAGCGTGTTGAAAAGCTGGTCGCTGCCGGTGTAGACGTGATCGTTGTCGATACGGCACACGGCCACTCCGCAGGTGTGATCGAGCGTGTGCGCTGGGTCAAAACGAACTATCCAAAAGTTGAAGTCATTGGCGGTAACATTGCGACAGCGGATGCCGCGCGCGCGTTGCTCAATGCGGGCGCTGATGCGGTCAAGGTTGGGATCGGCCCAGGTTCAATCTGCACCACACGTGTTGTGGCGGGTGTGGGCGTGCCTCAGATTACGGCGATTTCAGATGTGTCCAAGGCCTTAGAGGGCACTGGTGTGCCGCTGATCGCCGATGGGGGCGTTCGTTTCTCCGGTGACGTGGCCAAGGCCATTGCGGCCGGTGCGTCCACGGTCATGATGGGCGGTATGTTCGCCGGCACCGAAGAGGCACCTGGTGAGGTGGTGTTGTTCCAAGGTCGTTCTTACAAGTCCTACCGCGGAATGGGTAGCTTGGGTGCGATGACGGACGGCTCTGCTGATCGATATTTTCAGGATCCTGCCAATAACGCAGACAAGCTCGTGCCCGAAGGCATCGAGGGTCGTGTGCCATACAAAGGCAGCGTGCTGGCGATTATTTTCCAACTGGTCGGTGGCGTGCGTGCTTCGATGGGCTATTGCGGTTGCGCTTCGATCGAAGAAATGCGTACCAAGACTCAATTTGTCCAGATTACCGCAGCGGGAATGCGTGAGTCGCACGTTCACGACGTTCAGATCACCAAAGAAGCGCCTAACTACCGCGCCGACTAGTTTCACTCTTAGACATTGACAGGTTTAACACTCATGCATCAGCGCATTCTCATCCTTGATTACGGTTCACAAGTCACTCAGCTCATCGCGCGTCGTGTGCGAGAGGCGGGTGTGTATTGCGAACTACACCCTGGTGATGTGGATGCTGCCTTTTTGCAAAATCAACGCTCTTTAGGTCTCAAGGGCATCATTTTGTCAGGCAGTCATGCCTCGGTGTACGACGAAGATTCGCTCAAGGTCCCACACGCAGTATTTGAGGCCGGTGTTCCCGTCCTCGGTATTTGCTATGGCATGCAGGCAATGGCTCAGCAGTTGGGCGGCGAGGTCAATTTTTCCGATCACCGTGAGTTCGGTTATGCCGAGGTGCGCGCACGCGGTCACACGCGTTTGCTCAACGGAATCGAGGATTTCACTACGCCCGAAGGCCACGGCATGCTCAAGGTGTGGATGAGCCATGGCGATCAGGTGACGCGCTTGCCTGAGGGCTTCAAGGTAATGGCTTCAACTGCCTCTTGCCCGATTGCGGGGATGGCGGATGAGGCGCGCGGCTTTTATGCGGTGCAGTTTCACCCCGAAGTGACCCATACGGTCAAGGGCCAGGACCTGCTCAACCGTTTTGTTCACGAGATCTGTGGCTGCGTGGGTGACTGGACCATGCCCACATACGTTGATGAGGCCGTCGCTCGCATCAGAGAACAGGTGGGTGAGGACGAGGTTATCCTGGGTCTGTCAGGTGGTGTGGACTCTTCAGTCGCTGCTGCGCTGATCCACAAAGCCATCGGTGATCGCCTGACCTGTGTGTTTGTCGATCATGGTCTGCTGCGGCTCGACGAAGGCAAGCAAGTCATGGAGACCTTCGCACAAAACATGGGTGTGCGCATCATTCATGTGGATGCGACCGAGCAATTTATGGGCAAGCTCGGTGAGGTGTCTGATCCTGAAGCAAAACGCAAAATTATCGGGCGTGAGTTTGTTGAGGTGTTCCAAGCTGAGGCAGGCAAGCTTAAAAAAGCCAAATGGCTCGCTCAGGGCACAATCTATCCTGATGTGATCGAGTCTGCCGGCGCTAAAACAGGTAAGGCTGTCGCGATCAAGTCACACCATAACGTAGGTGGCTTGCCCGATACCTTGAATCTCAAGCTCCTCGAGCCTCTGCGCGAGCTCTTTAAAGACGAGGTCCGCAAGCTCGGCGTAGCTCTTGGTCTGCCACATGGCATGGTCTACCGCCATCCCTTCCCAGGTCCTGGTTTGGGTGTGCGTATCTTGGGGGCGGTCAATACGGAGTTTGCCAATCTCTTGCGTCGTGCGGATGCGATTTTTATCGAAGAACTACGCAACACCATCGACCCTGAGACGCAAAAGTCCTGGTACGACCTGACCTCACAAGCCTTTGCAGTGTTCTTGCCCGTTAAGTCGGTGGGCGTGATGGGTGATGGCCGAACTTATGACTATGTCGTCGCGTTACGTGCCGTGCAGACCTCGGACTTTATGACTGCGGACTGGGCACCGTTGCCGTATCCCTTGCTTGCAAAAGTCTCCTCGCGGATTATTAACGAGGTACGCGGGATTAATCGTGTAGTGTATGACGTCTCGAGTAAGCCGCCTGCGACGATTGAGTGGGAATAGGTTTTAATGCTTAAGTGTATGATTTAAAAAGGTTTTATATTTTCAAAGAGCTTTTAAAAGCCCAGCTAAATTGTTGATTTAGTTGGGCTTTGATTTTACTGTTATACATAACTTGGACTACGTTTAATCACAAAACTCACTTAAAAAGAAACGTCCGATGAAAGTTCAAATTAATTCTGTTGAATTGCACCGCAAAGAAAGTGAGTCAATCTTTTGTTTTTTATGTGCTCCAACTTATTTAAAAAATGAAGATGGTTTTCTGATTAATTTCAATAAGCTTAATTTTTATAAAACTAAACTAAAGAATCGAAAATCTTATGGAAATTTTCGGACTATTAGTAACGTTGGCTACTACAACCGATCTGACCGCGAACGATATAGAGCAAGTATTGATTACTTTGCATCAGAAGAGTTTTTCCATCTAGTTGAAGCAGACTTAAGAGCCGGATTAGTCCCACAATCTCTTCATGTGAAATCCTTTGATAAGGTTGATAACAATACTGATACCTTTGCAGATGAATTTGAAATTCGTGAATTAGAGTTTGTGATGACACCAAAAATCAAAAATACTACAAGTAAGTTACTGAGCTTCTTTAGGTGATAAAGAGATGTCATTAAAAAATTACTAATTAACTGCCGATCAAATTCCATTGCATGTCGACGCATTAATCTATAAAAGAAGAGAGCATTGGCATATTAAGTAGTTTAAGAGCCGAAGGCTTGCCGAGTAGACTGGAAATGAATGTATGAGTGCCGATCTGTTTATCTCTTACGCGTGGACATCACAAACACATCGAGAGTGGGTTCGTTTGCTCGCTAGCCAACTCCATTTAATCGGCTACGAAGTAAAAATCGACGAGAAAGTAGGCTATGGATCAAGTCTGCACGGTTTCATGCGAGAGGTTACCGAGGCTGCTCATGTTCTTTTGATTGTTGATGAAAATTATGTCAACCGAGCTAATAACTTACCAGAGTCTGGGGTTGGCATTGAGACAAAATGGATAAGCAATGCTTATATGGACAAGCCGTCCGCATGGTTGTCCGTTGTATTCGTTCGAAACCCCAAGCGCAGTTTACCTAACTGGCTTAACGACCATAACCCAAAGGGTTTTGACTTTAATGCTAACCCTGAAAACGACGATTTCCCCGGGTCGCTTCAGATCGACGCTCTATGGCGATGGGTTGAGGGGCTCCCTGCTGACAAGACTAATGCTGTTCCATTAACTTTGGTACGGAAACGTGTAACGCGCCTTGAACGTATGGATGCTCTCCGCGACGCGGGTCTTTATGCAAATCCCGCCCTTAAGGGAAACGTAACCTTTAGGCACAAAGACCATAAACACTATTCAGTTGGCTATGGGGAGTTCGAATTCAACATAAGTTTCAGCGGTTGCTCAAAAAACAGTGTCTATGTTTACATAGATAGCGGTCTTAAAGCCCTAGGTCTGATTACCAGTCCAAATTTTGATCGTTCCAATATAGAGTCTTTTTTAACACCTGGGCGCGATGTTACTCCGGTTGTGGGGCAGAGCGTAGTCCTATTAAACTCTCATGGAATCCAGTGTGTCATCACGATTGATGAGGTTCAGAAAGAGGTTAATGCCAAAATGTATATTCCAGGGCAAGTGACGTTCAGTTACGAAATTCTCGCGAATGATTAGGTACTGTAAATAAAATTATGTCGTTAATGCCACCACCCGCATACCAACTCAAGTATCGCCATAAAGAATTTATTGGGAGCTTGCAGTAACGGATTTCATGGTGCTTTTGATCCATTTCTTTGAACCCATTTAAATCAATCCATTGCATATCTTGCGACCAAGTTCTCTAGCGTTATATTCGCCGCTACAGCATCGTGGGGCACCAACAAATACTTCCACGGTTTTCCACCTACTGTTTTGGCATAGGCAGACGCATGCTTGCACCATGTCGTAGCCTGCTCGGCTTTAGCTTTTACGTCGGTCTCTGACTCTTGAGCTGCCGCAACCTCCTGTGCCTTTTTGGTTTCAATGAGTAAAACCACATCAGAAAGTTGTGCAACGAAGTCGGGGATGTACTCGGGCTGGCTAGCACCTGAACGGTAGTAAATGTTGAACTGGCCTGAAGTTGGGCGAAACCAACGTTTGGCTTGCCGCTCAAGAACTGTTGCCAGAATACGCTCGGTGTCGGAATGAAACTTTTGATAGGGGTAGGCGCAGCGATTAAAGCCACCGTATAGATACTGGCCTATAGTGCGCTTGTCATCAGGCGCCCAATGTAGCGGTTTTACATCGTCTTTAGCTGTAAACGCACAGGGCTTGAGTGGCACAAAGCCTTGACTGACAACTACGTCAGAGCCTGCCGACTCCTCGATATAGTGCTTTGCCATCTGCGCATGGATGATTTCAGCAATAGGCTTGGCATAGTTTGCCAACACGTTATGAAGTGCGTCGTCATCTGTCAGATAAGTTTGAAAATGCGTGACCGCCTGATCAGCCAATTGATAAATGAAATCGGCGTGATGATCGTACGAAACATCGTCAAAATTAATTAACTCACGTACGATATAGTCAGCAAAACGGGACTCCTCGACAAGCCCCGCTTCACCATAAGTCAACACCTTATTTGATTGCAGTCCGTGTGACTCGAGCGTGTTTGCAAGTGGCTGATAGTTCAGTCGTGAAAGATCCAGTTGGAATGGCTTGTAACCACTTGTTACAGGACCAATCGGCACAATTGAAATCCGCGGAATGTCAATCGTGTGCTCAACGAAAACATCTACAGCTTGCCTGACTACCTCAGCGACTGCCGCCGCATCATTAAACTTCGATCCCAGACCTTCAGCGTCCAAACTAGCCTGTTGCGGAATCAATCTCTGTTGCACTAGTTGAGTAATATGCTCTTGCAAGTTTGGTGTAGACAAAGAGGCGCTGGTCGGAGCGATCAATTTGCCAGGCTCATCGCCGTCCGTGTTATCCGCGGCGTAACGTAAGCGACCAACCTCTGCAATGACATCCATCGCTACCATTGCAATTTGTCTGCCTTCACCAGTACGCAGGGCGGTTCCAACATGACCAGCGGTTTGCTGTCCAGCGGTGGTACAGGGAGTCACTTCGCCTGGCATTACTTCGCCGTCAAAAGGACTATCTGCCACAAAGCTTTTACCATTTGCACCCGTACCTTTGACATCGGCGAGGCCCAGCACAACTGTCATTGTGGACGGTACAGCATAGCTAGTTAGTCTATTGCCCTCGGAATCCGTTGGGTCAAGTTTGAGTTGCTTAAGCCGAATAGGTGAATCACCCTTATTGGCTTCGGCAATAACTTCCTGAAACTTGTCATGCGCAATGATGTTTAAGCGATCAACAACTTCTACCCCCGTTTTGCGGCCATAAGGCAAGCGCAAGCCTCGTCCGATAGATTGCTCAATCAGTGTGCGAGCATTTGCAGCCCGAAGTGGCACGATGGTGTAAAGATTGGTAACGTCCCAGCCTTCTTTAAGCATATTGACGTGAATCACAATCTCGGTAGGTTCGTCGTAACTTTCCACTGCCAACAGGCGGCGAATCATTTCTTCTTCTTCTGCTCCTGTGCGACTTGAATCGACCTGAATAACTTTGCCTTTGTAGTTTCCACCAAAGAAGCTATCGCTTTCAATTTGGGCCAGTAATTGCGCTGCATGAGTGGTGTCACGAGCAATCACCAGCACAAACGGCTTAACTGGTTTCAGCCCGCTCTGCGCGGCATAAGTCAGCAAGTGAACTTTTGTTTCCTCATGCACCCGCACGCCATCTTTGAGCTTGATGACTTCAATCTGTTCTGTGCTGTGGTCAGCCGGGTTGAAGTTCTGCTGGGTGACGACTGCAGGCTCCTTAACAAAACCGTCTTCAATGGCGCGTGCGAGCGGGTAGTCCATTACCACGTTTTTAAAGGGTACAGTCCTGCCGCCAGCCGCCTCAGTAAAAGGTGTTGCAGTGACTTCCAATCCTAATAGAGGCTTAAGTTCATTCAGCGCACGGATGCAGCCTTGAGTCCGTGCTCCGTATCCTCGATCGCCAGACACTCCTCTGCTTTGAGTCCAAGCTTCTCAAGCGCAAGCAGGTAACAGTCAGGCGCAGGTTTACTTTTTTGCACATCATCCGCAGAAATCACGAACTCAAAATGACGGTCAAAAGAGTATGAGCGAACAGTCGCACCCACTGAGTGGTGATTGGCACCGGTCACAATCGCAAGAGTAAGCCCCTGTGCAAAAAGTTCTCGAATCGCATCTGTTACACCAGGCATCAAGGGGTAAGCGTGATCAACAAGAAACTCTTTTGTCACCGCATGTTTTTCCTCTGCTAAGTCTTGAGCATTGACACAGATGTTCAAGCGCTTGATCAAGTCTTGGGCATTCGTCATCGTGGGCATCCCTGCGCACACTGAGTTGAATACATCTTCACTGATCGTGACACCATAGCGATCGAGCACTTGATTCCAGAGTCGATAATGGATAGGTTCAGAGTCAACCAGCGTGCCATCGTGATCAAAAAGAATTGCGCGTAGTTTCATTGGTCATTATTTCTGAATTGGAGTGATGACTGACGCAACCATAGCGTAAGTCATCGGTACGTATTTACTTCTGATCCATTTCTTTTAACAAGCTATCAAAGGTCTTTGTATCTCGGATGATCTCTGCACTCAGAGCATCGGGTCCTTTAGGATCCAGTGCATAACCTGTCTCTGAGAACTTTTTAAATTCCGGACTGTTAACAATATCCATCGAAACTTTACTCAATTTATTGAGGACCTCAGTAGGCATTCCTTTGGGGCCGACAATATAAAAGGAGGCTGCTAAAGTTGTGATGAAACCGGCGTCAATTGTAGATTGCGCCTCTGGCACGGGACTATACGTACCTTTATCAAACACAGCGAGTACACGAATCTTGCCCGCCTGAACGTGGCTAGGTATACCGACGGCTCCAGTAAAAAGAGTCGCCTCGACACGATTTCCTAAAAGCGCGACAAGAGCTTCGCCGCTGCCACCTGTAAAGGGGACTGTACGTAGTTTGGTCCCCGTTGATTTATTGAACTCTTGAGCGACTAGATCCGGTACGGTGCGCAGCCCAGAGACAGAGGCCCGGACCTTGCCTGGATTTTGTTTTACATGTTGGACAAAATCTGAAAAATTTTGCCATGGCGCATCTGCCCGAACCACCAAAATCACCGGCATCGAGCCGAGTTTGACGATGGGTTGATATTTATCCGGTGATTTAAAAGTCAGGCTTGTATTCACCAGAGGTTGATAAGCGAGAATGCTGTTTGTCGCGAGACCCAGGGTGTAGCCATCAGGTTTTGCGCGCACGACCATGCCAGTGCCAATCGTGCCAGAGCCGCCTGGTTTATTTTCGATTGTCACGTCGACTCCGAGTAACTTCTGGAGTTGCGTTGCGTATTGCCTGGCGACCGGATCGGTAGAGCCACCGGGGCTGTACGGCACAACGAGTGTGATGGGGCGAGTGGGATAAGTCTGCGCTTGTACGCTTGTTTGAGCGAGCGCAGCAGTCGAGCCAAGTACTGCGAAAAGGCAACGGGCACTCAATCGTCGAAAGTTCATGATCCTTCCTTTGATGTGATGAATAATCCTCGTGCATCAATACCGGAGAACCTATCATCCCTGATCAAAAGGGACGATTGAGATCCTGACTTTTTTCAGCTTAGTCCATAAACTCTCTCATGTCTTGATTCTCAAGCGGCAAGTGATAGACGTAAATTTATTCAGGGGGTCGGCCTGAGTGCAGTTGCCGGGGTAGATATGTTTGCCACTTTTGCAAAGCTTTGTGGTGCAAAAGTCCCGAATGATCGACCCATAGACAGTGTGGATCAGTCTAATTTTCTACTTAGAAAAATAGAAAACTCTTAAAAACCCAGAACCGACGATTTTTAACTTATTTACGGATCCGCGAGAGGAAAAGCCGGCGCTTGATACTTGGGTGGTTGGACCGATGTTGAAAATTGTCGGAGAATTTGAGCAGAGTATTAAGAAAGTCTCCCTAATCCCAATGGGCACTCCTGATTCATACTTTCCCCCCAAAAGGATGCCTAAGTCATAAGCATCAACGCCTGACGCGTATGAGCATGCTCAAGTTGCTCCAGCCACCATTGGAGGGCTCGGCCTCGTGAGGCGATGGGCGTTTTTAGCCAGGCATAGCTGGCTTGAATTTGACGCTCAACTCGTTCTACCCGTTTGGCGATCAAGCGGCCTGTTTCAATATAAGGCCTTGCCAGTCCTTCAGGTAAAAAACCGCAACCGAGTCCACGCAGTTGAGCATCGAGTTTGCTTTGCATCGTTGAAACGGTAAATACATCCTGGCCTGAGATCAGTCCCACCGAAACCCCTCCGCCGCGTTGCACAGAGTCTGCGGCGGCTACTGCTCGGTATTGACCGATCGTTTCGTCACTGAGCGGTTGGTCCAATCCAGCTAACGGGTGATGTGGTGCAACGGCAAAGATGAACCTTTGAACACCCAAGGGTTTAATTTGTAAGCCTGTCGTCGCACCGGCCTCGGCCACCACACCTAGGGATAAGTCTGCCAAGCCTGAGGTGAGCGCTTCTAGTGTCCCAGAAAGCGTCTCGGTGCGGATACGCAACCGTGTGGGAGGATTCAGCGCCAAAAAAGATGTACATAAATCCATAACAGTCGCATGATTGATAATGCTATCGATTGCGATCGTAAACTGGGGTTCCCAACCAGTCGCAACGCGCTTGACGCGGTTAGCGATCGCATCGAGTTCGTTGAGCATGCGCCGTCCCTCCCGAACCAGCTCTAGGCCCGCCTCAGTCAGTCTGGCTTGTCGTGAGCTTCGATCAAAGAGCAATACATCAAGCGCTTCCTCAATTTGTCGGACTCTATAGGTCAAGGCGCTGGGGACCATCCCAACCTCGCGCGCTGCCGAGGCAAAACTTCCTGTCTCGGCAATTCGCAAGAGCATCTCAAGCGCCTCTGGAGTGAGCGCTTCTCGAGCCATTTGTTTAGATTCAATTTTCATTTTAAATGATCCTATCATTCAATTTATTTGAATGATGACATCAAAACGATTGGATCGCAATGCTTGCATTCAAGCCTAAAGTTCTCTCTATCAACAAGCTTTAGGAAAATAATCATGCTAACTATTCGTCAATCACAAGATCGTGGCTACGCAGACCATGGCTGGTTAAAAAGTTATCACTCCTTTTCTTTCGCCGGATACCATGATGTTGAACACATGGGTTGGGGAAATCTGCGCGTCATTAACGAGGACAGAATCGCACCTGGTACAGGCTTTGGCAGTCACGGTCATCGCGACATGGAAATCATCAGTTATGTATTGTCTGGATCGCTTGCGCACAAAGACAATATCGGTAACGGTACAGTGATCCCACCTGGCGATGTGCAACGTATGAGTGCGGGTCGAGGGGTGGTTCACAGTGAGTTCAATCATGAACAAGACAACTTGACGCACTTTTTCCAGATTTGGATCGAGCCGAATCAGCGCGGGATCACCCCTGGTTACGAGCAAAAAACCTTTCCGGAGCAAGATAAAAGAGGTGCCTTGAGATTAGTCGCTTCACCCGATGGCGCGCAGGGATCCGTCACGATTCATGCGGACGCAAGTCTCTATGCTGGCCTATTCACTGGCAACGAGGCCGCTACCTTGGCATTGAGTCCAAAGCGTAAAGCATATGTGCATGTCGTGAGTGGTTCGCTCAACGTCAATGGACAAAAATTGCAAGCAGGCGATGCAGCAAAGTTGTCAGAAGAGCAGTTGGTCAAGCTCAGTGAGGGGTTCGACGCTGAAGTACTCGTATTCGATCTCGCAGCTTGACTGAACAATGATCCCTCAAAGCACCCGATTACATATTTCACCGCATATTTATATTCAAAACAATCACAGGAGTTTCTAAAGATGAAAATCTTACAAGTGAACAGCGCAGCACGAACAGTGGGTGCCAATTCAACTCAGATCGCCGATAGTGTGACGGCACGCCTGATTGCCAGGCATCCTAGCGCCACTGTGGAAGTTCTCGATTTGGCTGCAAATCCGCACCCGGCGCTCGACCAAGAAGGCTTGGGTGCCCTTTTTACACCCGCTGAAGATCGTAGCGAGGAACAACACGCGCGCGTTGAGCAAGACAATGCGTTAATCGCTCAAGTACAAGCAGCCGATGTCCTGGTTCTTGGCGTACCCATGTATAACTTTGCGATCTCGAGTCAGTTAAAAAACTGGATTGATGCCATTGCAAAAGCCGGAGTGACATTTCGCTACACAGAGAAGGGTCCCGAGGGTTTGCTCAAAGGAAAAAAAGTCTATGTCGCTCTTGCCCGGGGCGGTATCTATCGCGATACAGCCAATGATACTCAGGTACCATATTTAAAAATGATTCTGGGTTTTCTTGGAATGACGGATGTTGATTTCATCTACGCAGAGGGTTTTGCCATGGGGGCAGAAAGCATTGAAAAAGCTCTTGCTTCGGCAGAGGCTCAAGTCAATGCATTAATCGGGTAATTGCTGTGATTAAAAATTTTCGGCAACGATATACTGCCGAAGATATGTTGCGCTATTGACCTTGATCCGTAGAGAATGATTATCCATGAGCAAACTCAATACATTACAAAACCGGTTTGGTTATTGTGATCACGTGACTTTTGAGCAAACTGAGCAGGATATCGTTCTCATCCACATTAACCATCCTCTGGTGACAGCAACTATTAGTACTGAGGGAGGTCAGGTTCTTGCGTGGCAACCTTTATCACAGGCCGTTCCGGTACTTTGGAGCGCAGATCCAGCGCATTGGCTTCGCGGCCGAGCCATTCGAGCAGGTGTTCCGGTGTGTTGGCCGTGGTTTGGGTCGCATCCAACTGAGCGGACTGAGCCTGCGCATGGTTATGCCAGACTTTGTACCTGGAAAGTATCTGCAATCTCCATTGGGCCCGCTGGTTCTATCGATATCGATCTCAACATGTCAGCCTCACAGGATGCAGCGAAGTGCGACCTGTTCAACGCCACATTGATGACTAGGATTTCAGTCGGTGAGATATTATCGATATCGCTCATCACCACCAATACTGGCAACCATCCTATTTCCATCACAGAAGCTTTACACGCGTATTTCAGGGTTGGCGATATCAAGGACATTCAGATAAAGGGGCTAAGTGGCTGTCACTATATTGATCTGATCGATCAAAATAAACTTAAAAGGCAAGTGGACGATATACGATTTTCTGGTGAAACAGGTCGCGTATTTCTAAATACCTTGAACGATTGTTTTATCGTGGATCGTATACTTAATCGCATCATCAAGATTGAAAAATCCGGTAGTCAGAGCACTGTAGTCTGGAATCCTTGGGTGGATACCGCAAGCAAAATGAATGACCTCGGTCCAGTTGCTTGGCAAAAAATGGTCTGCGTGGAAAGCGCAAATGCGCTCGACAATTTCGTGACCCTGCATCCAAAAGAGCAACATACCCTTACGGTCAAATACTCTATCGACGCGTAAAGGTATGGGGACTATTTTATGGACGGACTTCCAAGCTGTTTCTGATCTCTCGGACGCCTTGAACTGTTTTAGTCATTTCAACGACACGATCAGCTTCTGGGCGCGACTGGACTGTGCCTGATAACGTCACAACGCCATTCACAGTTTCGATTCGGACCTGATTAACTTTAAACATCGCTTCATTGACCAATGCCGTTTTGATCTGAGCCGAGACATTTGCATCATCTACAGCAGTTGCCGGATACCCTGGTGTGCCTGGTGCCACACAGCCCACCAGTGAAATCATTGCGGCAGCCATGGCTGTTGCGACAGCATATTTGTAGTTTCTCATTTTCACTACTCCTTGAAATTCGATGCCTGAATTGGCATGCCATCCACACTAATGTAAGAGTGGCGAGCGTTTTAGACTGTCTGCTAACGCACATAGCTAAAATGATTGTTTGTGCAAACCGGAGAAAGCTTGTGCAAGTCTTGTTACAGAGAGTGTCAGCAGCCAGCGTGACAGTAGAGCAAGCCATCGTTGGAAAAATTGATCAGGGCCTCTTGGTGCTTGTTTGTGCCGAGAGCGGGGATACTGAGGCGATCTCAGCCAAGCTATTAGAAAAAATATTGAAGCTCCGTATTTTTTCTGACGAGACAGGCAAGATGAATCTCTCGGTTCAAGATATCAATGGCTCTTTGCTCATCGTGTCACAGTTCACTTTGGCTGCCGACACATCAAAAGGGACGCGTCCGAGTTTTGGTCGCGCAGCAGCCCCCGAGCAAGCCAGGTATCTTTACGATAGATTTGTTGAATTGGCACAGCAGAGCGGTGTGCCGGTTCAGACGGGTATCTTTGCTGCTGACATGAAGGTTGCCTTGATCAACGATGGACCTGTGACCATCCCGTTATCACTGTCTGCGACTGGTAACATTTGATTTCACCTAGGGAGTGACCTGAGATGCAGAGCCTTAAAAAAATACGCGCAGGTGTGCTTGAGATCACGTATGCCGAATTCGGACCGGCCGACGGTACACCGGTTTTTTTGATGCATGGATTTCCCTACGATATTCATGCCTATGCGGAGGTGGCACCTCTCCTTGCTCAGGCAGGTTGTCGAGTGATCGTGCCCTATCTTCGTGGCTACGGGCCGACAGCATTTTTGAGCCCCGTCACGCCGCGCTCTGGTGAGCAAGCGGCATTAGGTGCAGATCTTTTAGCGCTCATGGACGCTTTAGCGATTCCTCAAGCATTGCTCGCAGGGTATGACTGGGGCGGACGTGCTGCATGTGTCGTAGCAGCACTGTGGCCGGAACGCTGCAAAGGTCTTGTATCCTTCAACAGCTACAACATCCAAAATATTGCACAGGCTTTAGTACCAGACTCACCGGATAACGAACATCGTCTTTGGTATCAATACTATTTTCATAGCGAGCGGGGCCGTGCAGGCCTTGAAAAAGATCGTCGCGCTGTGACGCACTTACTTTGGAAGCAGTGGTCCCCCACTTGGACCTTCAGTGAAGATACTTTTGAAAAAAGTGCGCGCGCTTTTGATAACCCAGATTTTGTCGAGGTCGTCATTCACTCCTATCGCCATCGTTTTGGCCTGGTGAAAGGCGACCCCGCTTACGCAGAAATCGAAGCTCGCTTAGCGACCCAGCCACCCATTACTGTACCGACTATTACCTTTGATGGTGCCGACGACGGTGTTCGTCAGCCTTCAAGCACAGGGCCGCATGCCCAGCGTTTTACTGGTACCCGTTCACATCGAGTGGTTCCGGGTGTTGGTCACAATATGCCTCAAGAGGTGCCCGCAGTGTTTGCACGGGCTGTGCTTGAACTTTTGACACCGCAGCGGTGAGCATCATGACTTCACACAGCGTGATCCTTCGTGACAGCAGAGAGACAGACTGTGAGGTCATCCAACACATTTACGCGCACCATGTGTTGTTTGGCACAGCTTCTTTTGAAATCACGCCACCCACAGTCGATGAAATACGCCAGCGTCGTGCGGATGTCGTCGGAAAAGGGCTGCCCTATATCGTCGCTGAGCATGCTGGCGTAGTCGTAGGGTACGCCTATGTCACGCTATACCGTCCAAGGCCCGCTTATCGGTTTACTGTTGAAAACTCTGTTTACGTTCAAGAGGGGTTAGCGGGTGAGGGGATCGGGAGCAAGCTTTTAGTCGAGCTGATCAAACAGTGCGAACAAGCTGGATATCGCCAAATGATTGCTGTCATTGGCGATAGCAGTGCAGCTTCCGTTGCCCTACACAAACGCCATGGTTTTGAACAAGTGGGCTTGTTTCGCTCGGTAGGCTTTAAAGCGGGCGCGTGGAGAGATACCGCCATGCTCCAATTGGCGCTCGGGGCCGGTGATCAAGCGCCACCGCAGGAAATTTAGTTTTTTTATCGCAACAATTTGAAAATCATAATAAAATTGAAGCCGGATATTTAAATTATTGGACGCAATAAAATGGCGGACTACAAGACGGTAGATCTTTTTGGTGTTCCGGATGTTTTAAATGATCCGGCTGTGGTGCCTAAAAAAAGAGCACCAAAAAAAATCTTGTCTCAACAATCAGGCAATCCGCCAAAGTCATCGGCAGTTCAGCCTAGCTCTGGCAAGACGGCTGCCCCTAAGCCAGGAACTGCACCTTCTGCGGCAAACTTACCCGGACAGGGATTTTTGCCCGGGCTCTCCCGGCGCGGACGCCCCAGACTCGCCAAGCCAATCTCAGCGGTTGAGCGCACTGCCGAGCATCGCCGCAAGCGTATTGCGAATGGTGCAAAACGGGTAGAAATTATTTTGGACAGTGATGTTTCGCAGGCTTTGGATAGATTGGCTGATCACCATCAAGAGCCGCGCAGTGATGTCATTGCGACGCTTATTCGTAAAGCCGCTACTCGTTTAAAAGGTAACGGCCCCTGACTATTTTTGCGTCTAAAGTCAGTACACGTGCTAAATAAAAAAAATAATTAACGTGCGCCAGGTCTATTGACTGGGCCGCCTCGATTCATGCCCTCACCGGCACCGCCGACTCCTACGCCAGGCGCCACGCCTACACCTGGAGCACCAGCACCTGCACCAGGCAAGACGCCCACACCAGGCGCACCTGCGCCGGGAGCACCCACACCAGGCGCAACACCTACGCCCGGAGCGCCCACACCTGGTCCAGGCAATACGCCAACGCCAGGGGCGCCACGGTCCAAGGGTGTTGCCACACATCCAACTGGGAAGCCGGGCGCTGTGCAAACCACTCTCGCATTGGCCGAGGCAGCGTAAAAACTCAGTGCGATCAGTGGTGACACGAGAGCGAGGCTAAGTGAACGATTCATGGATAAAGCCTATTAAAAAGGTAGGGAGTAGGATCTACTCAAAAACATCCGACAAATTCGCCGGTCTGCTCGCAACTGAGTTGCTCCAGCCAATATAGCAACATGAACACACTCACAATTCTTGAATGCCAGACTTTGAGAGCATTTAACGACGGGCGCTCGCATACCGCTGCGCGTATTTCCAGCCAATATCAGCAAGTGGACGTGCTTTGCTACCCGTTTCCTTTGCATCAGGTGCTGAAGACGTGCCATCTTCAGCGCGTTTAGCAATTCCTTGCAAAATAGCCGCCATACGAAACAGGTTGTAAGCAATGTAAAAGTCCCAATGCTCTTCACCCTTAAGCCCTGTTGCTGCTGTATAGCGTTTAACGTAGTCGGATTCACTTGGGATGCCCAGCGTAGCGAGATCCAGGCCTGCTATCCCTCGCCAAAGGGTGGCAGGAATATGCCAACTCATGCAATGGTAAGCAAAATCAGCCATTGGATGACCGAGAGTTGCGAGCTCCCAATCCAGCAAGCCAATCGCGCGCGGCTCGGTAGGATGCAGCACCAGATTGTCTAAGCGATAGTCGCCGTGCACGATCGAGGTTTGATCACCTTCAGGAATATTTTGGGGTAGCCACTCAATGAGGGCGTGCAAGGACTCAATATTTTCAGTATTGGCCTCCAGATATTGGCGACTCCAGCGCGCAATCTGACGTTGAAAATAATTGCCCGGCTTGCCAAAGGTCTCCAGTCCAACTGCGCTGGGGTCGACCTGATGGAGTGCTGCGATCACGCGATTCATCTCGTCGTAAACGGCGCCACGCTCTGCTTGGCTCATCCCCGGGAGAGACTGGTCCACAATCACGCGTCCCTTTAGAAACTCCATGATGTAAAAAGGTGTCCCTACCACCTCGATATCATCACTAAATGCGAAGAGCTTTGGAACAGGCACGTCACTGTTCTGAAGCGCATTCATCACTCGATATTCTCTGTCGACCGCATGCGCAGAAGCCATCAATACACCGGGAGGTTTTTTACGCAACACTAGTTGCTGCGATCCGGATGTCAGCAGAAACGTAGGATTGGATTGCCCGCCAGTCAGTGGCTGACAAGAGAGTGTGCCGCGCTCGACAATTCCTTGTGTGCGCAACCAGTCCTCCAGTACCTCCAGCTTAAATTGACCGTACGTGCCATCCGCGCCTGCAGATTGTGTTTGCACTTCACTCATAGCGAGCTCACCAAGTGCCCCCAGTCAACGGGCAGCGTAGTGCCAGTCATGGCTTGACCAGCCTCGGAAGCGAGTAATAGCAATGGACCGTCCAAATCATCCATCTGACAAAAGCGTCGGAAGGGGACGCGCGCCTCAAGTTTTTTGCCGGCATCGCTTGCCAAAAAATCGTGATTCAAATCAGTCACAACATAGCCAGGCAAAATCGCATTGACGCGGATGCCATAACGTGCAAACTCCAACGCCAACGCTTTGGTGAACTGGATCACACCTGCTTTGGAGGTCGCATACGCGACAACCGCACCGGCAACACGTTCGCCCAAGATCGACGAAATGTTGATAATGCTGCCTTTCTTTTTATGCTTGACTAGGCGTCTCGCAGCCTCCGTGTCGACCATCCAGCAGCCCTTGAGGTTGGTGTCGATCACGTCATCCCAATCTTTTTCGGTCTGATCCAGCGCAGGTTTCGCAACGGTCGTCCCTGCATTGCTGACGATAATGTCTGCCACCAAGCCAAGCGCTTCGATCTGATCAAAACAAGCATTCACGCTTTCAGCACTTGTGACATCTAACGACACTGCCGATGCTTGCGCACCGTTTGCCTTGATTTCTTCTACCAGTGACTGCAGCTTGTCAGCGCGTCTAGCTGCCACCACAACGTGCGCGCCTGCTTGAGCAAGCACTTTGGCCATATGACGGCCGATGCCGCTTGAAGCCCCCGAGACGAGTGCCGTGCGTCCTGTGAGGCTAAACAGGGAATGGCTTCCTTGGGGATGACTCATCCTTGTGCTCCCAGGCGTTTCTCCGCCGCATCTAATATTTTGCGCGCCATGCTCCAACGATGGACCTCGCTTGGGCCGTCATAAATCCTGAATGCACGCATGTCCAGAAAAATACGCATCACAATCGTTTCGCCCGTGACACCTTGACCACCAAGCATTTGCACGCAGCGATCCACGACTCGCCACTCGGCCTCAGAGCAGGTGACCTTTGCTCGACTGGACTCAAAATTACAAGTTTGTCCTTGATCCAAAAGCCATGCAGTATGAGCGATGTGTAGTCGTGAAGTCTGAATGTCCATATCGTTGTCAGCGAGCATAAAGCCGACGCCTTCGTGCTTGCCCAACGCACGCCCAAAGGCTTGGCGGGTGCGCGCATACTCGGTCGCGATGTCGTGCGCGCGTCGCGCCTGGCCCAGCCAGCGCATGCAATGCGTCAGACGGGCAGGTGCCAAGCGCACTTGTGCGTACTTAAAGCCACGTCCAATCTCTCCAAGCACGTCGGTCGCAGAAATGCGAACATTCGTAAATTCCATGACGCAATGGCCGCCGGTAAAGCAGCTATCCATCGCATCCATTTGGCGGGTGACACTGATGCCTTCGCGATTCATATCCGACAAGAACATCGTCGCTGAACCGTCTTCCATCTTTGCCATAATGATGACGTAGCTGGCACCTTGCGCGCCAGTAATAAACCATTTGGTGCCGTTAATGACGTAATGATCTCCGTCTTTGACCGCAGTCGTCAGCATCATCGAAGGATCGGCTCCCGCTCCGGGATGAGGCTCGGTCATGGCAAAGCATGAGCGGGTCAGTCCTTGCACCTGAGGGCGCAACCAACGTTCCTTTTGCTCCTCGGTTGCAACCATCTCCATCAGGTGAATATTGCCCTCATCAGGCGCATGTATATTCATGGCAGTTGGGCCAAGAGTCGAATAGCCAGCCTCTTCGAACACAATCGCTTTATCAGTGTGGCTCAAGCCAAGACCACCCATGCCAAGGGAGGCATGGGGCGTCAACAATCCTGCTTCACGCGCCAAGCCAACAAGCTGATTACGCAGCTCTTCGGTGGGTCCGTGAGAAGTCGCGCGCGGGTCGGTTTCAAGAGGAATAATCTTGTCGGCGATAAATTGCCTTGTACGCTCTTGAAGCTCGAGCTGAGTGGGGGTCAGGGAAAAATCCATGTGGCGAGTCCTGTTTGCTGGGTAGGGCGAATCGGGCGAATGCTGACGAATCTTTAATATTACCTAATCAACAACAACTCGTACGAACAACTCGTCCATGCTCGGCAATAATAGCTATCATCTCAATACAGAACCTTGACTTCAAAGATTGGCTCATCATGCGCAGTATTGCTCACCCTGGAACGCCTGACTCTCAACGGCTATTCGCTTCGCCTGTGCGGACCAGAACCCTAGAAGGATTTCTCTCTAGTGGTCAAACCTTATTGCGAGCAGTGACTGAGGTTGCAGAGGCAAATGGCGCAAAAAGCGGGGCGTTTAGGCTAAATGGTGGTGGATTCACGTCATTTAGCTACGTAATGCCGGCACTTTCAAAATCCCCGGATCATGCCGTTTACTTCAGTGATACTTATTACGTCGATGGTCGCGTCACGTTGGAAACCGCCTCCGTGACCTATGGCCAAAGCGATGGCCGGCCATGGCTGCACTGCCACGCAGTATGGGTCGAACCGAGCGGTCGTCGACATGGCGGTCATCTTTTGCCCGACCAGGTCGTGGTGGCAGAACCTATCCAGATCAGCGGCGTGGCGATGGATGGGGCAGCGTTTACAGTTTGTCCAGATGCTGAAACAAATTTTTCATTATTTTTACCCATTGCAAGCTCTAAGGCACAGCTACCGGAATCAGAGGCACCTCATGCCTATGCGCTCAGAGTGGCACCCAATGAGGATCTGTGCACTGTGTTGGAGGCCTTTTGCCAAGCGCATCAGATCCAACATGCAACGATTCTTGGCGGAGTGGGTAGTACTGTTGGCGCGATCTTTCAAGATGGCCGAGTGGTAGAGCCTTTTGTCACGGAGCTCTTGATTCGCTCAGGGAAAATTATGCGCGACGACCAGGGTCAGCCATGCGCCGAGATTGATATTTCGATCGTGGATTACAAGGGCGGGTTGACAGAGGGACGGCTGGCAAAAGGTGGTAACCCGATTTTGGTGACTGCCGAGCTTGTTCTGTGTCCAAGCAAAGCAGGCTGAGCCTTTCGCAGAGACAGAATCGTTTTAAAATTCAAGTAATCATCAAAATTAAAATTAAAATACAGGGGATAGATCTTGCATACTGCACTGACAAAAAAACTAGGTATTGAGCACCCCATTATTCAGGGTGGTATGCAGTGGATTGGCCGTGCAGAGTTGGTCGCGGCGGTTTCAAACGCTGGTGCTTTGGGAACGTTGACGGCGCTCACACAACCAACACCCGAAGCGTTGCGTGATGAAATCGCGCGCTTACGGACCATGACGGATCGTCCGTTTGCGGTCAATCTGACATTTTTGCCGACACTCAAGCCTGTTCCTTATGAGGCCTATCGTGATGTCATCATTGACTGCGGCGTCAAAATTGTCGAAACAGCAGGAAATAATCCGTCTGAGCATATGCCCGCTCTAAAAGCAGCGGGTATTACTGTTATTCACAAGTGTACGACCGCTCGTCATGCGCTCAAAGCCCAGCAAATCGGGGTTGATATGGTCAGCATCGATGGCTTTGAGTGTGCCGGACACACTGGCGAAGAAGACATCCCTGGCTTGATCCTGATACCTTCCGCCGTTGCCAAATTGAGTATCCCAGTGATCGCCTCAGGCGGCTTTAGTGATGGCAAAGGTTTGGTCGCGGCCTTGGCTTTAGGTGCAGAGGGCATCAATATGGGTACGCGCTTTATGTGTACACAAGAGTCTCCCGCACACTTGAACATCAAGCAAGCCATTGTTGATAATGCTGAAACTGATACTGCACTGATCTTGCGTAGTCTGCGTAACAGTAGCCGTGTCGCTCGCACACAGCTTGCGCAAAGCATCATCGACATGGAAAATGCGGGTGCCACCATTCAAGAAATCGGCCCAAAAGTCGCGGGTGCGAAGGGTCGCCAAGTGTACGAAGAGGGTGATATCGAGGGTGGCATTTGGACGGTCGGCATGGTGCAAGGTCTGATCCATGACATACCAACCTGCGCGGTATTGGTCCGTCGTATTGTCGACGAGGCTGAGGCCATCATTGAGCAAAGACTGATGAAATTGACGGGTCGGAGTCTTGCAAGCGTATGAAGCCACAGAATGTTGATCTGCACCCGATTGTCAAAAAAGCCCAGCGAGCGATTGCCCTGACGCGTACGCCAGGCTATCACTTTTGTGGCAATTTCTTTGATTTTGTTTACGATCAGGCAAGTCCCCAGCACTCTGTTGTGCATATTGATCCTGAGCCCCAAAACACCGATCGTGATCAAAGTGTCCATCTCGTGTTGTTGGCAATATTGGCGGATATGGGGTTGGCAACGGGCATTCGTTTTGGCTTGGATAACCGCACCAGACTGGCGACGGTTTCGCTCAGTCTTCAACTGACCGGTGCCAGGCCGACCGGTCGCGTACAAGCGGTGACCAATACACAGGGTCACTTACAAGGTGCCAAGGGCAGTCAAGGCGTCAGCCTCACACACATCAAGTCTGACGACACACTCATCGCGGTGGGCTACGGTGCTTTTATGATCTTGCCGGTTCCCAATGGTGCCTCGTTGCCAGCCGTGCCGTGGGTAGAAAAAAAAGCTCCAGCAGATCCTCCATTAGATCTGCAAACACTCACGGACGACGAAAAGTGGATCTTGTCCCGCGTGAAAACAAGCATTGAGCATTGCCAACAAACTGGCGATGATTTTGCGATGCACTTCCTCAATTTTCACCCTTACCCACAAGAGCGAGGGGCATATTGCGAAGTGCTTAATGGCCCGCATGTCGCCAATCGCGTTGGTCACGTTCAGGGCGGCGTGATTCTTGCCCTCGGCATGGTCACTGCTAATGCTGCTTTAGGCGATGAGTGGATGCTTTCTGGGGTTTCGGCAACCTATATCAGCCCCGGAGAGGGTGAGGCGATTCATGCGCAGTCCAAGATTATTCATCAGGGACGAATGACGGCAGTGGTGCAGACGTCCATCTACAACAAAACTGGACGACAAGCGCTTGAGGTGCTGAGCACCCACGCGCGTCGAGCAAGCACTACCTAGTCGTTGAATCCTCTGACCCAGAGGACATCCCTACGCGTGCGGCTTTGGTTTTGGGTGCTTTGTAGCGGTTGTAGCCCCAGAGGTATTGCTCGGGCATTTTGCGAATCATCTCTTCCATTTCTTGGTTAATCACAGTCGCAGCGGCTTCTGGGTCTTTGGGCAGAGGCTCTGACAGTTCTTTATGTCTGAGCGTGTAGCCTTGTCCAATGCCGTTGCGTTGTGCTGCCAAGATAAAAATAGTTGCTCCAGAGAGCTCTTGTAGTCTTTGCACCAATGTCATGGTGTAGGCAGGGCGTCCAAAAAAAGGTGCCCAAACGCCTTCACCATCGGGAGGCACCTGATCGGGCAAGATCCCGATCGTATTACCCCGCATGAGTGTTTTCACCAACGCACGGACACCTTTTTGATTGGCCGGCGCCATCTTGAGCTGTCTTCTCGTGCGCATTTCCACAATCCAATCCTGCATCCAGATCTTTCTGGGAGGTCTGAACAAAACGGTTGAGGGAAAATGGCTGCTGTAAACCGGACCTAACAATTCAAAGCAACCGGCATGAGGTGAAAGCAAAATTACCCCTTTACCCCTAGCGAGCGCAACTTGAAATTGTTCCCAATCGTCACAGCTCAACTTGCTGTTGATAAATGTCTCGTTGCGGCGAGTCCACCAGAAGGGCATTTCAAACATCAATTGCCCATTGCTAAGCATTGCTGAGCGAAGTGTTTCGCGCGTTGCGTCAGGGAATGCTTGGCGTAAATTGGTCCACGCTCGTTCTTTGTAGCGCCCAGGCAGCATCCATGCGAGCCAGCCAGCGGACCAGCCCAAGATTTGCAGGACGGTCAGCGGCAAAATGCCTAAGGTTTTAAAAAGCGCGGTCAGCAGTCGAGGGACAAAAGTTTTGAGCATTCAATCAGGACACAGGTAGAGCGCAGACAAGCGCGTAGGGATAGAATAAGCGGGTTCACAGCCTTTCTGCAACTGCACACACACTTTATGAAAATTTCCGAACTTTCGACTCCCGCTGCTTTAGTTGATATTGCACGTATGGAGCGCAATATTGCCCGTATGCAATCCCGCATGGACAGTCTGGGCGTCAGCTTTAGACCACACGTTAAAACCTCAAAGTGTGTGGCTGTGACTCAAGCTCAGATACAGGCAGGTGCGCGTGGGATCACTGTTTCGACCCTCAAAGAAGCCGAGCAGTTTTTTTCAGCTGGCATCACCGATATTTTGTATGCCGTTGGTATTACCGCCAACAAATTCGCACAGGCGCTCGCACTGATTCGAAACGGCTGTGACTTAAAGATTTTGACTGATAGCGTTCAGTCAGCGGCGGCAATTTCTGCCTTTGGCATCGCCAACGATGTTCGCTTTAAAGTGATGATTGAAATTGATACTGACGATCATCGCTCTGGTATCAAACCTGAAAGTCCCCAACTCCTCGAAGTCGCCCACGCGTTGGCCGCGGGCGGTACGCAGCTACAAGGAGTGATGACGCACGCAGGTTCGAGTTACGACCTCAATACGCCTGAGGCGCTCGAAAAAATGGCTGAGCAAGAACGCTCCGGTTGTGTCAGAGCCGCAGAGCGGTTGCGTGAAGCAGGTTTTTCCTGTCCTGTCGTCAGCGTTGGCTCCACGCCCACAGCGTTATCCGCCCGCAAACTCGAGGGCGTGACAGAGGTCAGAGCAGGCGTCTACGTGTTCTTTGATTTAGTGATGCATAACGTAGGTGTCTGCGAGACGGACGATATTGCTCTCAGTGTGTTGTCGACTGTGATCGGTCACCAAGAGGAAAAGGGCTGGGTCATCGTAGATGCAGGATGGATGGCCATGAGTCGTGATCGTGGGACACAAAAACAAACGACGGATTTTGGTTATGGGCAGGTATGTAGCGCGGACGGCATACCCCTGTCGGGCTACACCATGACGGGTGCCAACCAAGAGCACGGCATCATTTCGCGAACGGGTGAGCCTGATCTTTCGATTGTGAGTCGTTTTCCGGTTGGTACTCAGTTACGCATCTTGCCTAATCACGCTTGCGCGACAGCTGCTCAATTTCCAGAATATCAGGCCTTAAGTTCTGATCAAAACATTCAGACTTGGTCGCGCTTTTACGGTTGGTAGATCAGTCGGCTCAATCTATCCATTGTGATAGTTGCGAATTGAGCCTAAGGACCAGACTCTTCACACTACGCCTCTATCTTTCTTTAAGAGGCTGGTGTGAACACAATAAGCAAACGATCCTTACAAACGCTTCCTTTTTTACTCCCGCACACCCCCCCTAGCAAGGTGCTCGCTCGTCAGTGCGGACAGGGGATGACGGAGTACATCATTATTGTTGCTCTGGTTGCTGTTGCAGCGATTGGGGTGTATCAATACTTTGGTCAGGTCATGCGGTCTCAGACCGCAGCGGTAGCCAAAGAGCTTGCCGGCGAGGATGGAACGGCTCAGACAAAAGCCGCAAAAACAGCCGCCCAAGGGGCAAGTGGACAAACAAAAGCAAAGTCTCTAAAGGGCTTCACTGGCAACGCCAGTGCGGCAAAACGGTAATGTCTCTCGCAACCAAGCACGCACAGTACGGCGTGTCGTACCGTGCAGGAGGTCCAATCGAAACCCTTCATGACCTGAGTCAGGTTGAATGGGTTTCACAACAAAAAGGACAAGCACTCCTGCTTGGACTCGTGTTGTGTGGGGCAGGTGTTCTGGCATGGGTACTCATGCTAGAACTTGGTGAGAGAATCCACGATCAGTCTTCATTGCATCGTGCGACGGATGCGGCTGCCTATAGCGCAGCACTGATGCAAGCACGCTCAATGAACTTACATGCCTATGTCAATCGCGCGCAGCTCGGTCATCAACTTGGCATGGCACACTTGATCGCTGTCGCAACAGCTTCTCAGTACAGAGCCAAGCTTGCCACTCAAGCTACTAGGCGCAATCCACCTGCGAGCTTGATCGGTGCGTTTTTTGGACCGCAACACTCTATCGCTTACACCTCTGCACTGAGTGGGGGGATGAGCGAAACGCTTTCGAAACATGCATTCAGAGATGCATATTTACGTCATGAGCGACAAGTACATCAAGTCTTGGATCGGGTCAGGCAAATACAACTGAGGGATGCAGAACTGCAACGCCAACAATCGATTCATCACATGTTGATTACCAATGTTGGACTGAATGGCTCCGCTTTAAAAGGTCACACACTGACACAGCTCGGCTTGAACATCACCTTAACTTTGGATGAAACCAAGGGCTTGATTGAGCAGCATTCAGGCGCAGACTCAGTTTGGCGCGACTTTCTGAGTGGACTTGTTGGACAGTATGGTTTTTTAACTGAAAGAAATCGTACTTATCGAAATCTATGGATCGTCAATCCACGTTGTCCATTAAAAAGACATGAGTTACGTCGTAAAGGTCGCCTGCTCCTCAGACCAGATGGACAATGGGTGTCCGAAGAATCTCTTTCATTTCACGCGTTGCGACATAACAAAATAATTGGTTGTTATCACCGCGAGTACCCGATGGGCTGGGCTCTACTTGATACCAATACGAACGAAAATGGAGATCAGCCACCCCTGACACAAAACGTTGTCACCATGCCTGATTTTTCACGCCAAGCTTTTTGGCGTTGGTCTCGTGCGCAGAGTGGTGCAGCGAGAAATATTTTTAGCGGCCGCCATAATCCACTTGCGCAAAGATACGCTCAAAGTGCTTCTGTGAAATGGAGTTCAAAGGGCTTGGGTCGTTATGCACAGCTCAAAAATGGTCGGGAACGCCAACCCGTGCGTATAGCCATCAAGGTATCTCAGAGACTCAGTGCTGGCAACAGCATTCAATCCCAGGCAGCCGCTCAAACTTATTTTTCACCACCAACCTCATCGCGTGGTCAATCGAGAGTTCCGAGTTTATTTCAGCCCTATTGGCGAGCAACTTTAATTCCAAATTTGAGTTATGAATGAGCATTCCTGCGATTCATCAGCAGCAAGGTCAAGCTGCGCTTGAAGCCATTTTTATTTGCATGATTCTTGTCACGCTTTTATTTGCGATTCAATTTTCAGGACACTATCGAACACGTTCTCTTGAGTTGTTAGGGGAGAGTGGCTATCAAACATTTTTAAACGCTGAGCATGAGTCAAAGAAACATGCTGATGATGCAAAACCCTCAAAACGAGGAGGTCTATTACAAACATTTGGAGAGCAGCTTTTAAATGTAAGTGATCAGGGCGTCATTCGCGTTCGGCGAGAGACAAGACAGGTGATGGATAGTCGTCTGGCAGCAAATAGATTGTTTGGTGCAGTACCTTTGCAGCGTACCAGTTACCTTTATAGTCAGGACGGGCATAGTCAATTACCGAGCGAAGTTCACACACGCATCAGTCGCTCAAAAGTCGCTTGGAGTGATGTGACAAACCCTACGCAGAAATTGTTGCAGCCATATATCGGACCACTTGAGAAAATCGACACACCCTGGCGCCGAAGGAAACTTCGGCTGGATTGGTTGAGTGATTGGGCTGGACAATCTCCACGGGTACCTAAAGCAAGGATGCGAAGTGAATGAAAACATTCATTCTATTCATTTTTTTCTTCGTAAATATTAATCAGTGTCTAGCACATTCACCCACCGTGGTATTGGTAGGCGAGCGTCAGTTAGTCGGCAGTCCGGATACTTTTTTTTCTCTTGGAAAATTGAGTGTGAGTGGACATGACATCCACATCAGCCATTGGGAAAGCGCACAAGGAGTAAATGAGGTCATGCAAACACTGACAGCTCAACTTCCCGATGATACGTTGGCTTGGAGTGATGGAGACCTGATGCACATTCATTGGACAACACCTGAGCAATCTCATGTATTGGTCGTTGCTCCAACGACGGTGGAGCGTGTCTCATTTTTTCATTCGAGCATTGGTATGTCTGTCGGACAAGAAAGCCGCAGTCAAGTTTTTAATCGCGATTTAAGGAAAACATTGTCTGATCCAAGTCTCCGCGCACAATTGATGATGGATATCAGAGATGACTCCGTGGGTTCAGAAGCAGTCAGTTTGCTCTACACCTCCCAACTATCCATTAAAAATTTATCTCAAAAAATAAGAGACTTATTAAAAAAAAACAATTGGTTGGTGACAGAGGCTCCGAAAATTCAACCATATTTTCTTCAAGATCACTCAATTAAAGCGACTCAATCTGGAGCGATGTTGCAAATCGATCTTGTTGATATTGGTCAATCATTTATGTACATCAATTTGTCGGGAAAATTAAAACCTTGAACGTTTCAAACGCAAAAGTGAAGTGGTTATTAATGTTGATATCAATCGCACTTGGTGGCGTGTCTGCCTGGGCCCTTGATCAGCACTTGAAGGAAAAAACTGAGGAAATCGAGTCACGCACGCGACTGGATCAAATACCTTTAATTGTGGCGTCGAGAGATCTCAGTCGAGACACAATCATTGAGGAGGCGGATTATGTTGTCGAACAGTTTCCTGTGAAATGGGCGCCTGATCATGCACTCACTGTAGAGCAAAGTGATATTTTGGTCGGAAAGCGACTACTAACGGATTTGCGTGCCGGCCAGCCGTTCATGCAAATGCATTTACAAAACTTGGATGCAACGGGTGTATCCAATCGTCTAGAGCCTGGTCTCAAGGCAGTGTCAGTCACGGTCGATCCGAGTAGTGCGGCTTCAGGCTTAATTCGTGCAGGTGATCGTGTGGATCTGTTTGTTTCGCTCGACCATCAAGGTAAACGCTTGACGACTGTCTTGCTGCAGTCCGTAGAGGTATTGGGAACCGGTCATTTTTCTGATCTCAATACTCGTTTGGACGACGCAACTTCGGTTTCGGATGCCAACATCACGCTCGCTGTTTCACACGAGAATGCTGTCAGAGTGATTGCCGCTCGCGAGGCAGGTTCAATTAGTGCCGTGTTGAGCTCTAGTCAGTCGTTGCCAGTGAGTCAGGCGGGTCAATCTACCGCGGGAGACTTGGCAGCAATACTCGGCTTACCCACTCCGTCAGTCTCACGCATGATTCCGATCATGTACGGTGATCGCCTGTCCGCGGAGAGTGATGAGCCAGCCTCAGAACAGATTGCCGCAGGCACAAGATGAAACACCTCAAGTGCGGAATTGCTTTAACCATGATTTGTATACCGATCTTAGGTTGGTGCCAGAATAACTTAACACTTGAAGTGGGATCTTCGACGGTATTAAAAATCTCTAAGGTTGATCGTCTGGCGATTGGTAATGGTGAAGTCGTGCAAGCAACGGTGATTAATCAAAATGAAATCGTTGTGTTTGGAAAAAAATCAGGCACAACAACGCTTGATGTTTGGCGCTCCGAGGGGACACGCCTCTCCTATAAAGTCAGGGTTATCCCAGAGGGTTTCTCTCGCGTTCAAGAGGAAATTAAAAATCTTCTCAAAACGGTTCCGATGGCAAGAAGTTCCGTTGTCGGTGACAAATTAATTGTCGAAGGCGAAAATTTATCTGATGCAGATCAAGCAAAAATTTCAAGACTTGCACAGCGTTATCCGGAGTTATTAGATTTCACGAGTCAAGTGGGTTGGGACAAAATGGTCTTGCTAGACGTCCAGGTGATTGAGATTCCCTCCGTCCGTATACAAGAGCTCGGAATTCGTTGGGACAGCAGCTTACCTTTGCCACTGAGTGGTGCGGGAGGATTGTCTGGGGTGAATGGATTGCTGTCCGCCCGAATTAGCGCACTTGCTCAAGCGGGTGAGGCGACTATTTTGGCGCAACCGCAGTTGCTTGCCCGTAGTGGGGCGACAGCAAGCTTTGAGGCAGGTGGTGAGGTTCCCTATACGAACACTGACAAAGATGGCAAGAGCTCAACCTCATTTAAAAAGTACGGTGTATCGCTCAATATCACTCCTCACGTGGATCGAAATTATGCCGTACGATCAAAAATTGATATTGAAGTGAGTTCGGTTGATCAGACGCTCGCATCTTCTGCGGGACCTGCACTCAAAATTAGACGTACCTCGACAGAATTTAATGTTCGTTCGGGTCAGACATTGGTATTGGGCGGTTTTTTATCGCGCGAGCGTTCGCGCGACCGAGATGGTGTGCCGGGTCTCTCTGAGATACCTCTTGTGGGCAGTCTCTTTGGGGTCAATCGCGAATATTACAGAGAGACTGAGCTTGCGATTTTTGTGACACCTGTCGTAGTGAATGCAGATCATCCGGGTATGGTTCAGCGAACGGAAAAGGCTGCTTTCATTTTGGATCAAACCTTCGGGACAGAGGCTCGGCTCAATACTCCGGTCCATGATCGTCCGCACACATCAAACTGGCATCAGCGCGATGATACACACTCGCAGTGGGAGAGCGATACATCTTCGAAGCATGAGTCTCAAACGATTGACCAATGGAGTCAAGAAGAATGATGGATTTGCTTATTGTGTATGAAGACGGTCGTCGTGAACGCATGCAAAAGACTGTGCCTTTTACGTTGGGAAGAGGGATTGAATGTGAGGCGCGTGTCTCACACTGGCGTGTCGCTCGACGTCATTTACGTGTCACAAAAAGTCAGGACGGTTATCAAGTTGAAGACATGGAGTCGTTGTATGGCACGCGCGTGAACGGACGAAAGTTTTCTATTCATTCTCCATTGATGGAAAGTGATGAGTTTATTGTCGGTCCATGCATGATCAGGTTGTTTCCCGTGATTCGCCATACTGAGCCCTCA
Source organism: Zwartia sp. (assembly GCF_049655405.1). Classification (GTDB taxonomy): domain Bacteria; phylum Pseudomonadota; class Gammaproteobacteria; order Burkholderiales; family Burkholderiaceae_B; genus Zwartia. Next base: position 272,896 of record NZ_JBASJR010000013.1, on the reverse strand, counting down.
CTTTGTACGTCGACACCACTTGCCAATCCAGTGGGAGACGATACCAAGAAAGAAATTTCCAATTTTTCTACCGCTGCATATCGTGATATTCGACGCGAATTACACGCAGGTTTGATCAAGGCGTTTGATTTACGTCGCCATGATATCGCTGCCTTATCAGAATATGCCCTAAGAGAACAGGCCATGCAGTGCGTGTCGGGCTTGATTCACGATCATGCGAGTCACTTAAGTGAGTACCAGCGACAGGAATTACTTGAGCTTGTTGTGGATGAGGCGGTTGGCTTAGGTGTGCTTGAGTCATTGTTGGCAGATCCGCATATCACCGAAATTATGGTCAACCGCTTCGACGAGATTTTCATTGAACGTCATGGGCGTCTTGAATCAAGTAGTTGTCAGTTTAGTGGTGAGCAAGCCGTGCGTGGTGTGATCGAGCGTATTGTTTTTCCATTGGGTCGTCGACTCGATGATGCGTCCCCCATGGTTGATGCCCGGTTACGCGACGGCTCTAGAATCAACGCAGTCATTCCTCCTATTGCCATTCGTGGCGCAAGTATGACTATTCGTAAGTTTTCCAAAAAAGGCCTTGATCTGGATGCCTTAGTGAGCCAAGGCTCCTTGTGTGTTGAGCTCGCTCAGTTTTTAAAGCTTTGCATCATCAAGCGTCAAAATATCCTGGTGTCTGGGGGAACAGGTTCGGGTAAAACGACCTTGTTAAATGTTTTAGCCAATTGCGTCCCGTCCGATCAGCGCATCGTCACGATTGAAGACTCTGCAGAACTCCACATTCATCACCCTCATGTGATGTGTCTCGAAGCAAGGCCTGAAAATGCCGAGGGTCGTGGGGCTGTTAGCCTGCGACACCTTGTGAGAAACGCATTGCGTATGCGTCCTGATCGTATTGTTGTTGGGGAGGTTCGTGGGCCTGAAGCGCTCGATATGCTAGCGGCAATGAATACTGGCCACGAGGGCTCTCTTACGACAATGCACGCCAACACAGCTAGAGATGCATTGTCACGCCTTGAAACGATGATCCTTTCTGCGAATGCCGGTTTGCCACTTCATGCAATCAGGGAGCAGATGAGTTCTGCCATCAATCTTATTGTGCAACAAGCTCGGTTGCCGGACGGACGTCGCGTGGTTGCTGCTGTGGCCGAGATTGTTGGCATGGAGTCAGGTTGCATTCAAATGCAAACTCTTGCAAGTTTTGATCGTCAAACTGGTCTGACGATGCCAGGCACCTTAATGCCTCAATGTTTTGAAGAATGGGGGCATGAGGTTCCATTCTCTTTAAAGTACTGGTTTTCACGAGCATGATTTATGTTGGGTTATTTTTTGCTTGCTTGTCTATTGCGATCGCTTGTTGGCTGATTCAGCACTTAGCAGGTTTTGCATGGGGTCGATATCGTAGTTCTGTTGAACAACATGCTCAAACAAGTTTGTCGGAGCTTTTTGTTTTTATTGACACGACACATTTATGGCCTGCTTTATGCAGTATCGCAGTAATGACAGGGCTTTCCGTATGGTTGCTGAGCCGCAGTGTGCTTGTTGCGGTTCTCATGGGCGCTCTCATCCTTGTGCTTCCTAGAGTCCTGTTAAAGACTGCATTGCGTAGAAGATTATGTCTTTTTGATGCTCAATGGCCAGATGCCTTGGCCGCGATTGCTGGTGCGTTGCGTTCGGGTGCAAGTATTGGAACGGCACTTAAACATTTCGCTGAAGATGCACCAACACCAATGTCGCAGGAGCTCAGTTTGGTGATGCGAGAGCACCGCATGGGCTTGCCACTCAACCAAGCCTTAGCTGAACTCAAACGACGGATGCCGACAGAGAGTGTTGAATTGGTGACCGCTTTGCTCGCCGTTGGCAATGCCTCGGGTGGATCACTGGCAGATTTATTGGAGCGTTTGTCAAATAATTTACGAGCACGTCAGCATGTGAGTGGAAAAATAAATATGTTGACTGCACAAGGAAAAATGCAGGCTTGGGTAATGGGTGCATTACCTCTGGTGTTATTGCTCGCACTGAGTCAGATTGATCCGGCTTCAGTTGAGTTAATGTTTTTTAGTCAAACGGGGCAAATATTGTTAGCGGGGGTGTTGCTATTGGAGTGCTTGGGGATTTTGTGGCTTCGTCGAATCTTATCTATCGAGGTTTAACGCAATGGAATATCTAGCGCTTGGATGTGCCATGGGCTCAGCGATTTTATTGTCTATTTTTGCTGCGATGATGGCTGCCAGGTTACACGAACGTTCTAAGCCTTTTCTGAGCCAGTCATCAAACCATGATTCAGGCGCATCTGCAAAGGATTTGACGTTTATATCATTCATACAAGCAAACCGCATTCTTTGGAGAATCACCGCGTGGTTGGGACGTCCTTTGGTGCCTTTTGTGACCTGGGGGCAGCGCAGGCGACTCGCCTTGCACCTCTCTCGCGCAGGTTTAACCTCTTGGGGGTATGTGCAAGTTTATTGTTTGCAATGCCTATTCGCTTTCCTGGCGTTGATAATCAGTGTTTGGTGGTTGAATCACTCCTTGCTCGATCTAAAAGTGTCGGCATTTTTTGTTCTATGTGCATGTACTGCGTTGGGTTGGTGGTGTCCGATTTTTTGGCTCAAGCGCAGACATCAGTTTCGCTTACGTCGAATGAGTCATCAGTTTCCATTTTTTCTAGATATGGTTGGTCTTGGTCTAGATGCTGGACTGAATCTTCAAGCCTCTATTCAATTGGCACTCGAGCATATTGACGAGGGAGCTTTACATCAAGAGTGGTCAAAAATGCTGACTGATTTGCGGGCAGGGCAGTCGCGTGCTCAAGCATTGCGTCAACTCAGCCAGCGTCTCAATCTTCCCAGCATACGCCAACTGATTTCTTCACTCATTCATGGTGAGTCAATGGGTTTTAGTTTGGGGCGCATTATCCAAGTTTACGCCGATCAGCAACGCGCACAGCGTTTGATGCAAGCTGAAAAGCAGGCGTTGCAAGCTCCTGTCAAAATGCTTTTTCCAATGGCTCTTTGTATTTTTCCTTGCACCTTCATCATTTTGGGATTCCCGGTGATGGTGCAGCTATTAGGTCTAGCATGAAGGTATTCAAAGCAAATCGTTGGTGGCAGCGAGCTGGTGGTCTTTTGATTCGACCCAAATTATTGGCGGAAGAGGTGCTGTGGTTACAGCCGTGTTGGTCCGTTCATACGTTTGGTATGAGATATTCAATTGCGGTGTTTTTTTTGGATCAAAACAATGTCATCTTGAAGGTCAAGACATATGTTGCGCCAAATCGAATTGTATTTTGTCTCGGCGCAAAATCTGTATGCGAGATGTTACCTATCCTAAGCGATCATTGTGACTCGACTTCAGAGGCACTCATACGCTCATTGTCTTTAAATACTGCGACGTAGCTTGTATAAAAACTACAGTACAGCACTGAGGTTGCAACAACGTTGATTGGCACTTGAATGGTTGCTGCAGTGTTGGGTGAGAGCCCCATGAGTGCGAGCAAGCTGATCAATGTATCGATCCCAAGGAAAACAGCCAGCCAACATAACCCGTAAACTAAAAACGCCCATTTATTGCGCCAACAGGCAATCCAACTAAAAAATAATGCCTGAGTGATGCGGATACCGTGCCAGCCCACAAGGGCCGGAGCAAACCAAAAGACTGCAGCCATGATGACGTAAAAAATACCGAAAATGAGCATCGGCGTTTTTACGGCTTCCATCAAAGGTAATAAGTCGTTTGTTTGCTCAACATTTTTGAGCGCTTCGGTGACTTCGCCTGAAAACGGCATAAAAACTGCCAATCCAAGCAATAAGCAAAACGCAACGTATAGGCCACCCATTGCGAGCAGGCGGCGAAAAACGGACGGTTGACGTAAAGGTTCAATCCACGTGCCAAGCAAAATCCGTTGTCCGGCGCTCGCATGCCGGCCGGCAGAGAGCGAAAGCAACGTTGCCGTTGGCATCAAGACGATAAAGAAAATCGGACCAATTGGCGGTGTAATGGTGGCAATCATCAGCATCAAGCTGACAAACATGGCCCAAGAAAAAAAGGCCAGTGGTTGGCTGCGAAACAGTGACCAACCGTCTCGAACCCACATCCAGCCGGCCAGCGCAGGTAAGGGAACTGCTTGCATCAGGAATCCTTGGGAAGTGCCATGCTGGCACTAATTGTTCTTTGAGTCAGTATGCGCTCAAAATGACCTGGGTCATGCGGCTTGAGCGTTTGAGCAGGGCGGGGTAAGTAAAAATCATACAGTCTTGAAATCCAAAAGCGCAGTGCTGCACCCCGCAGCATGGCAGGCCAAACACGCCTTTCGGCTTCAGTGAAAGGGCGAATGCTTGCGTATGCCGCCAGCCAAGATTCAAGAAGTTCAGGTTGAAATACTCCATTTGCATGGTCGATACACCAATCATTGACGCTCACTGCAACGTCAAAAATCCAAGTGTCGACGCCCGCAAAATAGAAGTCTATGAATCCACCCATGACAGGATGATCGGGTGTGCCGGCAAATAAAACGTTATCGCGAAAGAGATCACAATGTGAGGGGCCGCGCGGCAGTGACTTGAAGTCATCAGACTTGGCCAGCCCTTGCTGCTCTACGAGCGTGTCCTGCAACAATTTGGCAAGAGTCTGGTCAAGAAAGGGCATGACGGTTGGCGCGGTAGTTTCCCACCAAGGCAATCCACGTAAATTAGGTTGCTGGATCGAAAAGTCTAGCCCCGCCAAGTGGGCTTTCGCGAGTGTTTCACCCGCAATTGCGCAATGTGTGCGGTTCGGCTTTGGTTCGTAGCTGCCCGGGAGTTTTGAGACAATGGCTGCAGGCTTGCCATGCAAGGTAGAGAGTCTTTTTCCATCTCTCCGCGTTTGCGGCTGAGGAACAGGAATCGCTTTTGCAGCAAGATGGTGCATAAGCTCGATGTAAAACGGTAACTGTTCGGCCTTGAGAACCTCAAAAACAGTCAGCACAAACTCTCCCTGAGTAGTCGTCAGGAAAAAATTGCTGTTTTCAATCCCGGCAGCAATACCCTTTAAGGCTATGAAGTCGCCTAGGGTGTAATCAGCCAACAAGGTACGGGCGTCAAATTCGCTGACTTGAGTAAATACTGCCATAGGTGTGGGACGTTGCTTTTTTCGTAAGGTGTCACGATTTTAGCAAGGTTGCCTTCCTCAGAACCAAGCGTGTCACAATTTGGCTGATCCCAAGCCATATAAAATAGTGAAAGTCCGGTTTGGACGTTTTTGAGCCATTAGATATATGTCCATGCCAGAACAGTCCTGGAAGTTAAGCGTTGCCCCCATGATCGATGTGACCGACCGACATTGCCGGTTTTTCCACCGTTTACTTGCTCCGCACGCGCGTCTCTATACAGAGATGATTACGACCGGCGCGCTGACGCATGGCGATATTCACAGGCATTTGGACTTTAATGAGCAAGAGCATCCGGTTGCCCTTCAGCTCGGAGGCAGTGAACCCGAGGCGCTGAGCCAAGCAGCCCGACTCGGTGCGCAGTGGGGCTATGACGAAATCAATCTCAATTGCGGTTGCCCATCTGAACGCGTCCAAAAGGGTGCTTTTGGGGCTTGCTTGATGGCTGAGCCAAGGTTAGTGGCGGATTGTGTCAAGGCAATGCAAGATGTGGTCAGCATCCCTGTGACGGTTAAGCATCGATTAGGCTTGGACTACAACGATGATTACGGTTTTGTGCGTGACTTTGTTGGCACCATTTACGACACGGGATGTCGCATTTTTGTCGTGCATGCGCGTAATGCGGTTCTTAAGGGTCTCACCCCTAAGGACAATCGCGATATTCCACCTTTGCGCTATGCAGATGCCGCCAAGTTAAAACAGGACTTTCCTGAGGCCACCATCGTTTTAAATGGAGGACTGTCGGGTGTACAAGACTGTTCTCAGGCGTTAGAGACTTTTGATGGGGTGATGCTTGGTCGTGCGCCTTGGCATAACCCTGGCATCTTAAGCGAGTTGTCCGCAGCCTTCTGGCCGAACGAACCTGTGATGCAAGAGGCTGCGCTCATTGATCAGCTAGTCGCCTACGCTGCGAGCCAAATTGAGCGCGACACCCCTTTGCGTATTGTGGTGCGACCCTTGTTGGGCTTGTTTAACGGCAGACCGCGCTCGCGCTTGTGGCGAAGGATGTTATCTGATTCCAAGCTGTTAAACGCGAATAATCCCAATCTCATTCGGCAGGCATGGTCAGAAATTGGTGGCTATGCGCCTCTTGATACCTTCAAGACCTGAATGCCACTTGTGATTCGCAGCCGTTCAGTCTAATGCTCAAGCCTTCGGGGGCTGATTGTCTTCTTCTGGCCAGTCGCGAATGTAGGCTTTAAGCATGGAGTTTTCAAATTTTTGTGCCGCAACGATGGCTTGGGCCATATCGTAAAAAGAAATGACACCCATCAATACCGTTCCATCCATGACTGGAATATAGCGGGAATGATTTTCAAGCATCAGTCGCTGTACTTCGTTGGCATCTGTATCGGGTGAAACGCTGATGGGCTTGGCGTCCATAATGCTACGGATACTGGTAGAGCCCACTGCACCATGGTTGCCGTTGACATGCCGAATAATCTCACGGAAAGTCAACATGCCGGCCAGGTTGCCTCGATCCATAATGACTAAAGACCCAATGTCTTGCTCGCTCATGGTCTCAAGTGCTTGAATGACAGAAGTCTCGGGCGAAGCGGTAAAGAGGGTATTGCCCTTGACCCGCAGAATTTCACTGACCTGTAGCATGATGCGTCTCCTTTTTGCTGCTTTGAACAGATTGTACGTTCAGCTTGTCAGTATTGTCATTCTGCAACAGCACATCGCCCAAGATTGAATCTTGATTGTCTTGAATATAGATTGATAAAGCGTGTTTGAGGGCAGGTTGCTCATCAAGTTGAAGGGTGTGGCGATTGACAAACAACTGCGCTAACAAGGGGGTCAAACTCGTTGAGCTGGGATCACACACCAGCACCCAATGTTCACGCTGCCGGATTTGTGCCGCGGCGATGAGTCCTAAGTCCTGCAATGTGGCAAGGATTGAGGCAGCCTGATCTTCTGTCAGTTGCAGCGCTTCGGAGATGTCTCTAATACGTAGACCCGGTGTTTTTTGCGAACGAGAGCGATCAAGCAAGCTGAGCGTGGCCAGTGCATCTTGCAGACGGTCACCGGGCTGGGCGGAGCCACGCATTCGAACATGCCGTAAATAAGGCAGGTTGGCTGCAACAATTGCTCCGAACAAGATGCTGAGCCAGGAGAGATATACCCATATTAAGAAAACGGGGAGGGCAGCAAACGCCCCATAAATCATGGTGTAAGTTGAAATTTGAGAAACATAAAACGCAAAGCCTGTTTTCATCACTTCTAACAAGGCTGCAACTAATAGACCCCCGGCGACCGCATCTCGGGGCGCGACGCGTGCGTTTGGGACAATGATAAATAACGCGGCAAATCCCGCGGCACTGACAACAAAAGGAGATACTTTTAACGTCATCTCTAAAAGGTCAGGTATTTGCGAGATCACGCCAAAAGATTCACGTGCCAATAGCGCAGTCGCCCATAGACTGGCGCCTGTCATGAGCGGACCGAGTGTCAGAAGCGCCCAGTAAACAAGCAGCCGTTGACCCACGCTGCGTGGTTTGCTGACACGCCAGATTTCATTTAGGGCTTTATCGACAGACAGGATCAGTAACAACACCGTAATGACTAAAAAGCTGCCACCAATCGCAGTCAGTCGGCTCGCCTGTTGGGCAAAATCGTTGAGGTAGGTCATCACGTTTTCAGAGACGACTGGTGGCATCAGGCTGTTGGCTAAAAAAGCCTGTAAAGCATCACTGAATTCGTGAAATTGAGGAAAGGCAGTAAAAAGCGCGAGCGCGACGGCTAATAATGGAACAATCGCCAATACAGTTGTGAACGTCAGGCTGCCAGCCAGATCAAACGCATCAACTTGACTGAGCCTCTGTGCGCTGGACAGCATGATTTCTCGCCAAGCGGTCAGCTTTGCATGCTTGTTTGTGACTGGCGGCGGTTGAGTGTTCACTGAATAAAGCTCCTCGTACCAATCGTACGCAGGTAGGGGTACTGTATTGTTTACCCTTACCCGAGCGATAATAGCAGTATGAAGCCAATTATCAGCCCTCCCACCGCACCTGTTCAACCTACCCTCAATGTTGCATTGCAGCGAACGGCAATGCTTTCCTTGCTTGCACTCTTTGTATTGTGCATTCTTTGGGAAATTTGGCTTGCACCACTTCGGGCGGGCGGCACGTTATTGTTTTTAAAAGCGCTTCCACTGGCCTTTGCCTTTCGTGGTGTTTCCAAGGGCAGTTTGTATACGATTCAATGGGCTTCTATGCTCGTGTTGTTGTATTTGATGGAGGGAGTCGTCAGAGTGATGTCAGACCCACCAGGTCCTTCAATTGCGCTGGCTTGGATTGAGATTGTCCTTTCCTCAATATTTTTCTTTGCCGCCTTGTTTTACGTCAGACCTGCCAAGCGCTTTGCGAAACAGCTCAAAACACAAGTTGAGGCAACAGCCCATGCCCACTCTACGGATCAGCAGCAGCCATGACATCACCGGTCAATATAGGTAGTTACGGCGCGGACAGTTTCACCGCACTTCGCACCAACAATAGTTTTGCGGCTCTCGGGTTAGAGTTTTTTACGCGTTTACCGACCACTCCACTTAAAAACCCAAGGTTGGTTCACGTGAATCAAGACGTGGCAGCCCTGTTGGGATTTTCTGCGCAGGCGCAGAGGTCGCCTGAATTTTTGAGCGTAGTGAGCGGTGCTGCACCGATGCCGGGCGGAGATACTCTTGCTGCGGTTTACAGCGGTCACCAATTCGGAGTGTGGGCGGGACAGCTCGGGGATGGTCGAGCGCATTTGCTGGGCGAAATTGTCAGTCCAACCGGAAACTGGGAGCTTCAGCTCAAAGGGGCTGGCATGACACCTTATTCTCGGATGGGCGATGGGCGCGCTGTCTTGCGCTCCTCAGTGCGAGAATATCTAGCGAGCCAAGCCATGCACGGCTTGGGCGTCGCGACCACGCGAGCGCTATCCTTGGTGTCTGCCGACGATCCTGTGATGCGCGAAACAGTTGAAACCGCGGCGGTTGTGGCTCGAGTCGCGCCAAGTTTTGTGCGTTTCGGATCGTTCGAGCACTGGGCCTCTCGCAAGAGGCCTGATTTAGTTCGTAAACTCGCGGACTATGTCATTGAACGTTTTTATCCTGAGTGTCTGCACAATTCATCAGGCGTTCCAGACTCAGCAGACATGCGCTATGTCATGTTTTTGGAGGCCGTGGTGAAAAGGACGGCCCAGTTAATGGCGAGCTGGCAAGTGGTGGGCTTTTGTCACGGTGTCATGAATACGGACAATATGTCGATTCTTGGCTTGACGCTTGACTATGGCCCCTACGGCTTTATGGATGGTTTTGATGCGCGTCACATCTGTAATCACACCGATTCGAACGGCCGCTATGCGTGGCATGCGCAACCCGCAGTTGCGCACTGGAACCTGTATCAGTTAGCCAACAGTCTGTTTTCCATCGTGCCGGATGCTGAGGCGCTGAGGACTGCGCTCGATCAGTTTGAGCCGACTTTTCTGCAAGCCATGCAAACCCGCATGAGTCAAAAGCTAGGTCTAAGCACTTGGCAGGCGGGTGATGAGGCGTTAATTGATGATCTCTGGAGTGTGATGCAATCGAGTCATGCTGATTTTTCAATGACGTTTCGTCAACTCGCTTATGCACCTGGCTTGACTGACGCTGCGGCGGCACAGGTGTCCCACGACTTAGGCGGGACAGTGGGTGACGGATCTGGTGTGTTAAGGCCTTTTATTGATCTCTTCCTAGACAGGGACGCTGCCGGAGCATGGTTAGCCCGCTATCAAGACCGAGTGACGTTGGAGTCTGTCCCATGGCAGCAGCGAGTTTCTGGCATGCTTGCCGTCAATCCTTTGTATGTCTTACGTAATTACTTAGCTCAACAAGTGATCGAGGCCACGCAGCGCGGCAACTTTACCGAGCTAGGGGAAATGATGACATTGCTTGGAGACCCTTTTACTGCCCAAGCCGGTATGGAGCGTTACGCGGCGATGCCGCCGCACTGGGCAAGCAAAATTGAAGTCAGTTGCTCTTCCTAGTGCAATAATGTCGTTTTGTTGCGTGTATCCCTTTGAGCACGCCCAACCTTGACGGTTCGTTTCTATGTCTGGCAACACTCTCGGTACTTTATTTTGTGTCACCAATTTTGGTGAATCTCACGGACCTGCGATCGGCTGTGTGGTCGATGGTTGCCCGCCAGGCCTGTCGTTGTCCGAGCAGGATATTCAATTTGAGCTTGATCGACGTCGTCCTGGAACCTCGCGTCACGTGACGCAGCGCCAAGAGGCAGACCAAGTCGAAATACTGTCCGGCATTTTTGAGGGCAAGACAACAGGCACACCAATTGCCTTGTTGATCCGAAACGTGGATGCTCGCAGTAAAGATTACAGCGCTATTTCGGACACTTTTCGTCCGGGGCACGCTGATTATGCCTACTTCAAAAAATACGGCATACGAGACCCCCGTGGTGGCGGTCGCTCTTCGGCCAGACTGACGGCTCCTACAGTGGCAGCCGGTGCGATTGCCAAAAAATGGCTGTCTGAGCAATACGGCATCACCGTGCGCGGCTACATGAGCCAGCTCGGTCCAATACCCATGCCGTTCAAAAGCTGGGAACATGTCCCCAACAATCCTTTTTACTCGGCGGATCCGGATATCGTGGCTCAGCTTGAGTCTTATATGGATCAATTGCGTAAAGACGGCGATTCAGCCGGTGCGCGCATCGAAGTTGTCGCCGAGGGGTTGCCTGCGGGTTGGGGCGAGCCTATTTACGACCGCCTGGATGCGGATATTGCTCATGCCATGATGGGCCTCAATGCCGTCAAAGGCGTTGAAATTGGTGCTGGATTTCACAGTATTGTGCAACGCGGCTCCGAGCATGGCGACGAAATCACCCCTGAGGGGTTTTTGACCAATCATGCCGGTGGCGTGTTGGGGGGTATTTCAACGGGGCAGCCAATCACTGTCAGTTTGGCAATTAAACCAACTTCCAGCATTCGGATCGAGCGCCGGTCGGTCGATCGAGCCGGCAATCCTGTTTCCGTACAGACCTTGGGTCGCCATGATCCATGTGTCGGAATTCGTGCGACGCCCATCGCCGAGTCACTGCTCGCGATCATTCTGGCGGACCATGCCCTGCGCCATCGTGCCCAGTGTGGAGACGCACCCAGCAAAGGCTAGTGACAGGCCTGCTATGGCATAATCAAGAGCTAAACCTATCCAATGAGTGTGGCAGAGACAGCGTTATGAAAAAAACCTTATACGACAAGTTATGGGATGCCCATGTGGTTCACGAAGAATCAGATGGCACCGCTATTCTTTACATCGATCGTCACCTGTTGCATGAGGTGACCAGTCCTCAGGCCTTCGAGGGTCTCGATTTGGCCGGCCGCAAGCTTTGGCGCCTCAATGCTAACTTGGCTGTGGCAGACCATAACGTACCGACAACTGATCGGGCCCAAGGTATTACAGATCCTATTTCAAAGCTTCAGGTCGATACTCTTGACGCCAACTGTGAAAAGCATCAGGTGATTGAGTTTCGCATGAACGACTTGCGTCAAGGCATCGTGCATGTGATCGGCCCTGAGCAAGGCGCGACATTGCCAGGCATGACCGTTGTGTGTGGTGACTCCCACACCAGCACGCATGGCGCAATGGCTGCGTTGGCGTTCGGTATTGGTACCTCCGAAGTCGAGCACGTGATGGCGACGCAAACGCTGCAAGCCAAGAAAAATAAAAACATGCTGGTACGTGTTGAGGGTGCGTTACCCGCAGGCTGTACTGCTAAAGATATTATTTTGCACATCATCGGTGTGATCGGCACCGCTGGTGGTACTGCGCACGCCATTGAGTTTGCAGGCAGTGCCATTCGTGATTTGTCGATCGAAGGTCGCATGACGCTGTGCAATATGTCGATCGAGGCGGGTGCCCGTTCTGGCATGGTGGCCGTTGATCAAAAGACGATTGATTATTTTGTAGGCCGTCCCTTCGCACCGAGCGGTGCGCTTTGGGATCAAGCGGTCGCGTATTGGAAAACCCTGCACTCAGACGAAGGTGCGCATTTTGATCGTGTCGTAGAAATCGATGCGCGTCAGATCGTTCCTCAGGTCACCTGGGGGACTTCCCCCGAGATGGTCTTGCCTGTGACTGGTCGGGTACCGGATCCAGAGCGCGAAAAGGATGAAGCCCGTCGCAGCGGCATGGAGCGCGCCCTTGAATACATGGGTCTCAAGCCCAATACTGCGATTCAGGATATCAAAATTGATCGCGTGTTTATCGGCTCTTGTACCAATTCACGCATTGAGGACTTGCGTGCTGCTGCGGTGGTTGCTCGCGGCAAGCGCGTGGCGAGCAACGTTCGTCAGGCAATGGTCGTAGCAGGTTCTGGGCTCGTTAAAGCCCAAGCTGAGCGCGAAGGTCTCGACAAAATCTTTATCGAAGCGGGTTTTGAGTGGCGTGAGCCAGGCTGTTCGATGTGTTTGGCGATGAATGCCGATCGACTCGAACCCCAAGAACGTTGTGCCTCGACATCAAATCGTAACTTTGAAGGTCGTCAAGGGCAGGGTGGTAGAACCCATCTTGTGAGCCCAGCCATGGCAGCAGCTGCTGCGATCGCTGGTCATTTTGTCGACGTACGTAACTTCCGGTAAGCAGACATGGACGCATTTACAACACACCAAGGACTGGTCGCTCCACTCGATCGCGAAAACGTCGATACAGACCTGATTATTCCCAAGCAGTTTCTCAAGTCTATCAAGCGTTCTGGCTTTGGCCCGAATCTCTTTGATGAGATTCGTTATTTGGATCACGGTGAGCCTGGCATGGATAATTCCAAGCGCCCGCTCAATCCCGATTTCATCCTGAATCATTCCCGCTATCAGAATGCTTCGATTTTGTTGGGTCGCAAAAACTTTGGCTGCGGCTCCAGCCGCGAGCACGCGCCTTGGGCACTTGCGCAGTATGGCTTCCGTGCCGTGATCGCCCCGTCTTTTGCTGACATCTTTTTTAACAACAGTTACAAGACTGGCTTTTTGCCAATCGTCCTGACTGAGCTCGAAGTTTCGCGGCTGTTTGATGAGGTCCGTGGCTTTGTGGGCTACAAGCTGACGATTGATCTCGAAAAGCAGTTGGTGATTGCACCAGACGGTCGCGAGATGCATTTCGACATCACCGCGCATCGCAAATACTGCCTGCTCAACGGTTTGGATGAAATCGGCTTGACCTTGCGTCACGCGGACAAAATTCGCAATTACGAAAATGAGCGTCTTGCCCGTCATCCTTGGCTGGATGTAGTGCCTATTGGCGCGAGATAAATCACTTTATATCGGGCCGGTTCGCCGGCCCATTATTTTTTAGATGAGTCAAACATGACAAAAAAAATCGCAGTCTTACCCGGTGATGGCATCGGTTCAGAAATTATTGAGCAGGCTGTACGCGTGCTGAGTACAGTGGCTCCAGAGTTAGAGATCAACCATGCGCCAGTGGGCGGCACAGCTTATGATTTGCATGGCCATCCCTTGCCACCCGCAACACTCAAACTTGCTCAAGAGTCCAATGCGATTTTGTTTGGTGCAGTGGGCGATTGGAAATACGACAAGCTGCCTCGCGAGCATCGTCCTGAGCAAGCCATTTTAGGACTGCGTAAAGCGCTTGGCTTGTTTGCAAACTTACGTCCCGCCATTTTGTATCCAGAGCTGGCCAATGCCTCCTCACTCAAGCCTGAAATCGTATCCGGATTGGATATTTTGATTTTGCGCGAGCTGACAGGTGATATCTATTTTGGTACACCACGCGGTATCCGTACTGCGACGGATGGCCCTTATGCAGGATCCCGTGAGGGTTTTGACACGATGCGTTATGCCGAGCCTGAGATTCGACGTATTGCACATATTGGTTTCCAGGCAGCCCAAAAGCGCAAAGGGAAATTGTGTAGCGTCGACAAGGCCAACGTGCTCGAGACTTCACAGCTCTGGCGTGACATCGTGATTGATGTGGCCAAAGAATATCCAGATGTCGCGTTGACGCATATGTATGTTGATAATGCTGCCATGCAGTTAGTGCGCGCGCCGCGTGAGTTTGACGTGATCGTCACCGGCAACTTGTTCGGTGATATTTTGTCTGACGAAGCAGCGATGCTGACGGGCTCAATCGGCATGTTGCCTTCGGCCTCATTAAACGCCTCTGGTCAAGGTTTGTATGAACCCAGCCACGGCTCTGCACCAGACATCGCAGGTCAAGGCATTGCCAATCCGCTTGCGACGATTTTGTCTGCCGCCATGATGCTTCGTTATTCTCTGGACAGCGCAGCGATTGCCGATCGTATTGAGCAGGCCGTGCAAAAGGTGTTGCAGCAAGGGCTCCGTACTGCTGACATTTATGAGCCGGGCACCACCAAGGTCGGTACCGCTGCCATGGGTGACGCTGTGTTGAAAGCCTTGGCCTAATGGCAATCCCGCCCAGTCGCCTTTTGGCGCTGGGCTAAAATATCAAATATCTAATACCTCATTGTGGTTTTGTTGAAATGAAAAAATCGGTCGGATTAGTAGGTTGGCGCGGTATGGTTGGATCTGTTCTCATGCAGCGGATGCGTGATGAGGGTGATTTTGATCTGATTGATCCCGTTTTTTTCTCCACCAGCAATGCCGGAGGTCGCGCACCTGAGTGGGCCGGTTCAACCGCCCTCCAAAATGCGTTCGATATCGAAGCCCTTAAAAAATTACCTATTATTGTGACCGCCCAAGGCGGCGATTACACGAGCGAGGTTTATCCTAAACTGCGTGCAGCAGGATGGACGGGAATCTGGATTGATGCCGCCAGCACCTTGCGCATGAAAAACGATGCCATTATTGTCCTCGACCCCGTTAACCGTGATGTGATTGATGCGGGCTTGCAGCGTGGCGTGCGTGATTACATTGGTGGCAATTGCACCGTGAGCTGCATGATGATGGGTCTGGCTGGTCTGTTCAAGCATGACTGGATTGACTGGATGACTAGTATGACTTACCAGGCAGCCTCGGGTGGCGGTGCGCAACACATGCGCGAGTTGTTGACCCAATTTGGTTTGCTAAACGCAGCTGTCCAGGCTGAGCTCGCTGATCCTGCTTCTGCTATTTTAGAAATTGATCGGAAAGTGTTGGCGACTCAACAGTCAGGACAGTTACCAACCGAGCATTTTGGTATCCCGCTTGCAGGCAATCTGATTCCTTGGATCGACAAAGACCTCGGCAACGGAATGTCCCGCGAAGAATGGAAGGGCGAGGCTGAAACGAATAAAATCCTTGGCCGCGGCGAAGGTTTTGGTTCTACACCAATCCCGATTGATGGTTTGTGCGTGAGAATTGGAGCGATGCGTTGCCACAGTCAGGCGCTCACCATCAAACTCAAGCGTGATGTGCCGATGGACGAGATCGCAGAGATCATTTCGCAAGGTTCTGCTTGGGCCAAGTTTGTCCCAAACACCAAAGAGGACACACTGCGTGCCTTGTCACCAGTATCCGTGACCGGCACGTTGGATATTCCTGTCGGACGGATGAGAAAGCTTTCTATGGGGCCTGAGTACCTTGGCGCCTTTACGATCGGCGATCAATTACTGTGGGGCGCTGCAGAGCCTCTGCGTCGCATGTTGCGTATTACGCTCGGCGAGCTCTAAGTCAAGGAAAATTCTATATGGCACGGCAATTGAACAGCTCTGGTATTTTGTTGCGGCGCACTGCCACCTCGTTGATGCTTTATCTGGGGCTGTCGTTCGCGGGGCTCAATGTGACCCAGGCTGCTCAACCAGGACATGGTCGCGTCATCTCGGTTGCCGGCACACCGCTTCAGGTTTCCGTGCCGATGAATGGACTGACTCCGGACGATCTCAAAGTATTAAGCGCTTCAGTGGCTGAGTCTGCGGCATGGGCACAAGCAGGTTTGACTCTTCCTGCGTCAATTGATTCTTTATCTGTCACGATCGAGCCTGGGGTGAATGCGACCTCGCGTAACCTTGTGATGCGCTCCACTCAAGCGGTCAACCGTCCGGTCATTGATGTGTTGATTCGACTGACAACGGCTTCTGGGACGACGTCGATTCAGTCCAGTTACTTAGTGTTGTCTAGCGAGTCATCTCCTAAAGCTTCAGATTCGGTTCGCGTAGTCAAAGGGGATACCTTGTATGCGATCGCCTTGGAAAAAGCTGTCAGCGGTGCAGACATCTATCAGGTGATGTGGTCAATTTACGAGGCGAATCGTCAAGCCTTTATTGCCGACAATATGAACTTGCTTCGTGCAGGTTCATCTCTCACGATTCCAGATGCAGCGACGATGCGTGCGGTCGATGCCAAGTATGCGCGTTCGATGTTTGCCAAGCATGATCAAGCCTTTAGAGCGCGTCGAGGCTCAGGTCAAGCTGGCGGTGGAGTGCCGACTGTCACAACTCCGAGTGCGCAAACTGGCGCCGTGACGAGTCCTCCTCCAGCCTCTGAAACAGCTCCTACAGGTGATCAGGTCAGACTTGCTTCGACTAATCCTGCGGATCAACAAGCGGATGCCAAAGTCGCGAGCGCAAACGAACTGCGAGAAATGCAGTCTCAAGTGGAGTCTTTGCAGAAAAACGTTGAGGAATTAAAAGAGGCGCTTCAGAAAAGTCAGGCTGCTGCTAGCTCTGCCGGTGCAACAGGGGCTTCAGGCCCAGCTGGATCATCTGGAGCGACCGGAGCAACTGGAGCGACCGGAGCGACCGGATCCACCGGAGCCACCGGAGCTTCGACAACTTTGGGGACTCAGGGAGTTGAAGGTTCATCCGCCGGTGGATCCAAAGCTGACGTCGGCAAAGTGGCTTCTAGCGAAGTAAAAACAGGGATGGCTAAATTAAAGCAATATGCCTCAGACCATGTTCTTGGGTTTGTTCTGGGTATTTCTGCTTTGCTGGCACTGATCATTGCCTTCCTATTAAAACGAGCGGGTCGGCAAGCTCGTGGTGAGGCGTTAGATCAAGCTCCCCATTCCAATGCTGCAGTTGCTTCGGACTTTGATCAAAAGCTTCAGTCGATTGATCTAAATTTATCAGCAGATGACAAGCCGTCGAATACGGCTGGATCCAGTAAAACAGGTGTCTGATTCACGTATTTCGGCCTCAGCAGAGTCACTAGAGGGTGACTTTGCTCAGTCCTCAACGAGTGGCGTTGCTTTAAATAGGATTGCACTCGGCATTGCTTATGATGGTCGACCCTGGCAAGGTTGGCAAAAACAACCCCATGGGCAGACTGTTCAAGACGCGCTAGAACGCGCACTTCAAGCTTTCGTGGGCGCACCTGTCAGTACAGTTTGTGCAGGACGCACTGACACCGGAGTGCACGGACTCAACCAAGTGGTACATCTTGATACGGATGTTCATCGAACGTCTGAGTCTTGGGTGCGCGGCACGAATGCCCATCTGCCTGATTCTATTTCTGTGCAATGGTCTCAAGTCGTACCTGCTGAGTTTCATGCGCGTTTTTCAGCGACGGCTCGTGCATACACCTACGTGATCCTCAATACCCGTGTGCGTCATCCTTTGTGGCAAGGCCGGGCAGGGTGGGTGTTTCAACCGCTCAATGTTGAGGCGATGCGTAACGCTGCGCAATCCTTGCTGGGCGAACATGACTTTAGTAGCTTTAGGTCTTCACAGTGTCAGGCCAAGTCACCAGTGCGAACACTCCATCAACTAGACATCGCTCAGCAGGGGCCTCGCATAGTTGTTCAACTGCGTGCCAATGCCTTTCTGCACCATATGGTTCGCAATATTATGGGTGCACTTGTTCAGGTGGGTCAAGGGCGAGAGCCTGTAGACTTCGTTGCAAAGGTTCTTGAGGCGCGTGATCGTACACAGGGTGCACCGACTTTTTCTCCTGATGGCTTGTATTTGACGGATGTCACGTATCCTGGATACTCGTTACCCGTGGTGACAACGGATACGGTAGGTTTAGATTTTCTTGGGACATGCTGAAATATGTCTCATAAGCAACAATCAAAAGGGTAAAACGATGCGCACGAGAATCAAAATTTGTGGAATTACGCGTCATGAAGACCTGCTGTGTGCTGTCAATGCAGGCGCGGATGCTGTGGGTTTTGTTTTTCACCCCTCGAGCAAGCGTTTTGTTTCGCCTGAACGAGCGGCTGAGTTAGTAGGAAATCTTCCCGCTTTTGTGAGTTCGGTCGCGCTTTTCGTCAATCCCGAGCCACAGTTTGTTCAGAAGGTGATTGAAACAATGCGACCAACGTTGCTACAGTTTCACGGTGAAGAGACTCCAGAGTTTTGTGCTTCGTTTGAAACACCTTATATCAAGGCTTTTCGCGTAGGTGCGCCTGGCATGGATTCCGCCCAAAGCCTAAAGGAGTCTTGTCAGCAGTTTGCGTCAGCGCGTGCTTGGTTGTTTGATAGCTATACGCCGGCTTATGGTGGTAGTGGCCACACCTTTGATCATGCAATGCTATCGGATCTGCTTGCCCTAGAGACTGGGCAACGTGCGCCCATTATTCTCTCTGGCGGGCTCAACGCGCAAACCCTCTTGTCGCCTGTTCGTCAACTCCGTCCTTGGGCGGTCGATGTGAGTAGCGGTGTCGAAGAAGGCCCAGGCCTTAAGTCCCCATCACTGATCGCTGCATTTGTGTCGGCTGTTAAAAGTGCGGATCAATGAGTGCTTTTGACATCCGCTACATAAAACCGATATAATCATTTTCTTTACAGGCGGTTAGCTCAGCTGGTTAGAGCGCCACGTTGACATCGTGGAGGTCGCTGGTTCGATTCCAGTACCGCCTACCAAGTGCCCCTCTTCAGGGGCATTTTTTATTTTCGGTTTGCATTGTTAGCAATGCCGCATTCCCTCAAGGCCAACTCTGGCCGATATTCAAAATGAATGCTGTCGTAATGCCACCATTTTCCGCCCCATACAAAGCCGTGTGATTCAAAAATACTCACGACACGATTGAAATCTTGATCACGCAGAATGTCTTCCGGAAAGACTTTGTTTTGGTTTGTATACGCGCCATCCCATCTCCAGTAGCGACCGAGTCGGTGAGGGAGCTTGAAATCGATGGCAATGCCAAAGGCATGCATACTCAAGCGCTGAGTCCCGGCTATTTTTCTCCAATTAAACGTCCCAATACTTTCAGAGACGAGAGGCGAGAGCCCCGCACGTGCAATTTCTGTGCCCACAGCTTCAAGTGCCTTGGCTGCACCATTCACACTTGAAAACTGAAGCTTGCAATCGCACGGTGCCCAATTAATCGTGACGAGTCTGCTGGCAACTTCCGCGGGTGATTTGCCGTACATATCCAAGAAAAGAGGCGTATGACGAAGGCGTCCCGGGTCTTCATTTCGTTGTGGCGAGCTTGTTAAGGGCCCGGTTTGATAGGCTTGGCGCAATTGACTGTAGAGGTCGGCGCGATCAAGTTCGTCTTCAAAATCCCTGTAAGTAGAATTTGGGTCAAATGGATAACGCTGTCCTGCATGGGAATAGATGGCATCCTCGCTCGTCGGCTGAGCCAAGTGGTCAGGATATGATTTGGCAAGGCACATCAGTTGTCGAGTGGCTTCAGCGGCAAAAACTGAATGTTGCAGCAGCACTAACATGGCGCAGAGTAAGAGGGCGCCTCGCAGCACGCCTCTTAGTACGCCTGTTTTAATTTCCACCAAGCAGTCTGCCATACCCTGGAACCAGTGGTTCAACCCCTGCAATTTTTAAGCAATGCCACATCATGGCAGCCACGCTTGATATGACTGGTTTACGAAGATCCCTTTCAAGTGCATCCAATACTTCAATGGTAGGCATACCCACGCCACTTAAAAAGATGACTTCAGCCTCAGGTGTGTTGGCTGCTTTCGCCAAAGCATAGGCGCGCTCTGGCGTTTCTTCGTAAATGTTTCGAACATTTTCAAGTCGTTTGACGTTTACAACATTTAAACCATAGCTTTCAAGCGCGCCTTTACCTGCGAGCGTTTGGGCCTCTGCATAGGGTGTCGCCAATGCAACGTTGGTCACACCTAAGTGGCTCATCGCGACGATGACACTTTTAAAGGCTGAGGTAAACCGAACGTTGTATTGCTGCTCGAGTCTTGCCGTGAGTGCTGCTTCGCCTTCACGGCCCAACATGTAACTTGACGCGGTATGCGCCAAGGCGATCACTTGCGGACGGATGTGGGCCAACATCTCGGTAGGCTCGTCAATATGATCGAGCTGCGAGCGTGTGCGTTGATCTTGGCCATCATGCGCGCCGGGTGTTCCGCGTGCAATCATTCGGCCAAAATGCACAGAAACTCCTGCTGGTTTTAAAGAAAATAACTCTGGCTCTACGTTTGGATTTCCAGGGGGTAACAAAAATCCTATTCGAGCACGCCATCCGTCCATGTTTTTTCCTAGATTTGTATTGAATAAATATGCTGAGATGTGACGTGAAGTTTAGTTATTTTGAAACACCACGCGCAATTTCTGACCACTTTGTCATTTCGGCTTTGATGTGACCGTTGACTTCAGAAGGGGTGCCTTTTTTAACCTGAACAGACATATTGGCAAATTTGTTTTCAACATCTTTGCTTTGTAATGCGATATCGATACTTTGACTCAGTTTTTCGACAATGGCTTTAGGCGTACCTGCGGGTGCCACAAAAAAGAATGAAACCTCAGTAAACATGCCTGGGATGCCGGCCTCTTTGACCGTAGGCACATCTGGCAGTGCTGCTAGGCGCTTATCTCCTGTGACGGCGATCACGCGAATTTTGTCACCCTTTGCCAAGCCGACAGCGGAAGCCGCGGGTGTGAACCAGACTTGGATACGTCCAGCGAGGACGTCAACCTGTGCGTCTGAGGTGCTTTTGTAAGGAATCATGACCATGTCGAGATTGTTCGAGGCCTTAAGCTTTGTCCCGAGATAGTCTGAAACGCTTCCTGTGGGACCGTTGTAATTCAATTTGCCGGGTGAGGCCTTTGCGAGTTTGACGACGTCGCTCAGGGTCCGAGCAGCAAGGCCAGGTGGAACGGCGACCACGTAAGGCAAACTGGCTGCAAAAGCAATAGACTCAAAGTCTTTTGATAAGTCTGTTTTAACACTAGGGTTCGTGACCTGATTAATGATGCTGCTCGTACTCGTCAAAAAAATCGTATAGCCATCTGGCTTGGCCTGCGCAACGTAGTCTGTTGCGATATTGCCCGTTGCGCCTGCTTTATTTTCGACGAGAACAGTTGTTTTCATGATTTGCGTCAGTTGCTGAGCAACTTCGCGCGCAATCATGTCGTTTCCGCTTCCAGGACCGTAGGGCACGACGATGGTGATTGGACGTGTGGGGTAGGTCTGCGCTTGGGGAGTGAGCGGCAATAAAATGGACACGCATGCGAGCGAACGCGCAACTATCTTGAAGATGCTTTTCATTGGTTTGTCTCTTGTTGTCATTGAAATTCTTGTCAAACAACAATAGCAGAACAGAGGCCAATCGCGAAAGGTCGCCAAGCCAAGGCATTTTTGACCCAAAGCCCAGTGTTCGCAATGGTAAACTTTGAGATTGTCGTTTTGTTACAGGATTAGTGCTGATGCTCTCAATTACGCTCCCCGACGGGTCGCAGCGTCAATACCCAGGACCGGTCACGGTTGCTGAGGTTGCTCAATCGATCGGTGCTGGTCTGGCACGTGCCGCCCTTGGCGGTCGCATCACTGAGGGTGGCGAAAGCCGCTTGGTTGATACGACGCATCGCTTGGAGAGCGATACGCAACTCGCCATCATTACTGCAAAAGACGCTGACGGACTGGATCTGATTCGCCACTCTACTGCACACCTGCTTGCGTATGCGGTTAAAGCACTATTTCCAGATGCACAGGTCACAATCGGTCCTGTCATTGACAACGGTTTTTTCTATGACTTTTCCTACAAGCGTCCCTTTACGCCAGAGGATTTGGTTGCGATCGAAAAGAAAATGGCTGAACTCGTCAAAAAAGACGAGGTCGTCACGCGCGAAGAATGGTTGCGCGACGATGCCGTGACCTACTTTAAAGGGATTGGCGAGGCTTACAAGGCCGAGATTATTGGTGCGATTCCTGGCAATGAAACGATTAGTCTTTATCGCGAAGGCGACTTTATTGACTTGTGTCGTGGTCCCCACGTCCCCAGCACTGGCAAATTAAAAGTATTCAAGCTGATGAAGGTCGCAGGCGCCTATTGGCGTGGCGACAGCAACAATGAAATGTTGCAGCGGATTTACGGTACGGCCTGGGCGACGAAAGAGGACCAGGATGCTTACCTGCACATGCTTGAAGAAGCCGAGCGACGTGACCATCGCAAGATTGGTCGTGATCTCGACTTGTTCCATTTTCAAGAAGAAGGCCCAGGCCTGATTTTCTGGCATCCCAAAGGCTGGGCGATCTGGCAGCAAGTTGAACAATACATGCGTGCCGTGTATCGCGACAACGGTTACCAAGAGGTCAAGGCACCGCAGATTCTGGATATTTCCCTTTGGAAAAAAACCGGGCATTGGGATAACTATCGTGAAAATATGTTCACGACCGAATCTGAAAATCGTGTCTATGGTTTGAAACCTATGAATTGTCCTGGCCACGTCCAGATCTTTAATTCAGGCTTGCATTCCTACCGCGATCTACCACTGCGCTACGGTGAGTTTGGTCAATGCCATCGTAATGAGCCGTCTGGCTCCTTGCACGGCATGATGCGTGTGCGTGGTTTTACTCAAGATGACGGTCATATTTTTTGTACCGAAGATCAGTTGCAAGATGAGTGCGCAGCCTTTACGTCTTTACTCCAGCAGGTCTATGCAGATTTTGGTTTTACCGAGGTGCTTTACAAGGTTGCCACGCGTCCAGAAAAGCGTATTGGAAGCGACGAGGTATGGGATAAAGCTGAAACTGCATTGATGGAAAGTCTCAAGCGGACTGGTTGTTCCTTCGAGGTTTCCCCAGGAGAGGGTGCTTTTTATGGTCCCAAGATCGAGTACACGCTGAAAGACGCGATTGGACGTCACTGGCAGTGCGGCACGATTCAGGTTGATTTTTCCATGCCTCAGCGTCTTGGTGCGGAGTTTGTGGATGCGACCGACCAGCGTCGAGCGCCAGTCATGTTGCATCGTGCGATCCTGGGTTCTTTTGAGCGCTTTATCGGCATGTTGATTGAAAACCATGCCGGCGCGATGCCTGCATGGCTTGCTCCTGTCCAGGCCGTTGTGTGCTCAATTTCGGAACATGCGGCTGATTATGCGGCAGAAATCACACAAAGCCTGAAAAAACAAGGCTTTAGAGTAGAATCAGATTGTCGAAGTGAAAAAATTACCTATAAAATCCGTGAACACAGTTTGCAAAAAGTCCCTTATATCTTGGTTGTTGGTGAAAAAGAGCGCCAGGCAGGGACTGTAGCTGTGCGTGGACGTGGTGGAGTTGAGCTGGGCGTCATGCCTGCTGCTCAATTCGCTACACTGCTAAACGAAGACGTGGCTTGTCGCCGCAATTCCGGTTCGACTGCACCGCAGTCGGCCTAACTACTAGGAGTCGTCAACATCGCAACAGAAAAACCCCATCGCATCAATGGTGAAATTCGTGTTCCTGAGGTGCGTTTATTAGGTATTGAGGGCGAACAGCTCGGTATTGTTAAAACTTTTGACGCTATTCGCATGGCCGAAGAAAGTGAAATTGATTTGGTTGAGATCGCGCCAAACGCTGATCCACCAGTCTGCCGCTTGATGGATTACGGCAAGTTCAAATACCAAGAGCAAAAACGGTTGGCCGAAGCACGTGCCAAGCAAAAAATTATTCAGGTCAAAGAGGTCAAGTTTCGCCCAGCGACTGACGAAGGCGATTATCAGGTCAAGCTGCGTAATCTGAAACGTTTTCTCGATGAGGGCGACAAGGCCAAAGTGACCCTTCGTTTCCGTGGTCGCGAAATGGCTCACCAAGAGCTTGGCATGCGTGTTCTTGAGCGCGTGCGTGACGATTTGACCGATATGGCTGTTGTAGAGGCGATGCCAAAGCTTGAAGGCCGTCAAATGGTCATGGTTTTGTCACCTCGCAAAAAATCGACCACTAAAGAAGCTGCAGCTTAATCCATGCATGTATTGTTTGTTCTGGATCCACTGCCAGCTTTAAACGCTTACAAAGATAGCTCTGTTGCGATGATGCGGGCACTCGTTGCCCGCGGTCATTCCTTGAGTTTTTCTTTGCAAGGCGATGTGTTCATCGAAGGGGGGCAGGTCTATGCTCGCGCGACCCCTTTTGAGTTAGTTGCTGGTGCAGACCTGCATGAGCATCATTGGTGGAAAGAGCTTGGTGTAGCGGTGGATACACCTCTACAGGCATTTTCAGCTGTCATCATGCGAAAAGATCCTCCATTCGATATGGAGTACGTCTACATTACGCACATGTTTGACTACGCTCAAGCACAAGGTGCTCGCGTATTCAATAGTGGAGAGGCTATCCGAAATCATCCGGAAAAGCTGGCCATCACTGAGTTTGCACAGTTTACGACGCCCACACTGGTTACTCGTGATATGGCGCGAATCAAGGCGTTTCACGCAGAGCATCGCGATGTGATCGTCAAGCCCCTCGACGGCATGGGTGGGACAGGCATTTTCAAACTTGCCGCGAACGAACCTAATTTGAACGCGATTCTTGAGTCTTTGACGCATGATGGTCAAAGGTCAATCATGGCACAACGTTACATCCCTGAGATTAGTCAGGGTGATAAGCGGATTTTGCTCATTGGCGGCGAGCCCGTTCCCTACTGCCTTGCTCGTATCCCCTTGGCGGGTGAGACAAGAGGCAATCTGGCTGCAGGTGGCCGCGGCGTAGCCCAGCCTCTCTCAAAGAGAGACTGGGAAATTGCGCGCGAGATTGCACCGCAGCTCAGTAAAAGGGGGTTGTTACTTGTTGGCCTGGATGTCATCGGAGACTATGTCACGGAAATTAACGTGACGAGTCCAACATGCTTTGTAGAAATTACTGAGCAAACAGGCTTTGATGTAGGGGCTCGTTTCGTCGACGCGCTAGAGCTTGCGGTTTCGCAGGCACCCTAAGCCATGGTGGTGATTTTTGTTGTGGCGCATGCGCCTCTTGCTTCCGCTTTAGTAGCGTGCGCGAGACATGTTTTAGGGGCTCATCCCGATCTATATTTGTTTGACATTGAGCCCCACGAGTGTGCTTCAAGTTCTTCCCCTCGACTCGCTGCTGAGATCATCGCCGCAGACCAAGGTCAAGGTGTGTTGATTTTGACTGACTTGCCCGGCGCAACGCCTTCTAATATTGCCGCCGCCGCCTCTAACATTGCTCAGGCGCAAGGCGTCTCCTGTCGTGTTTTAGGTGGTGTGAATGCTTCAATGTTGCTGAAAACCATTAATTATCGCAGCGCAGCATTGGACGTCGTGGTGGAGAAAGCGCTCGCGGGCGCCACGCAAGCCGTGTTGCGTGTAGACTGATGTTATCCGCGTCAGCTAACCCATTCTTCATTATTTTACGAAATGCCTGATCTCGATATCGTCGTGTCCAATAAGCTTGGCTTGCATGCGCGTGCAGCAGCCAAGTTGACCCAGCTTGCTGGTCAGTTTAGTAGTGAAATCTTCATCTCCAAAGGCGCTCAACGTGTCAACGCCAAGAGCATCATGGGCGTCATGATGCTCGCAGCCGGTATGCGAACCACTGTAAAAATTGAAGCGAATGGCAGCGATGCTGAGCGCGCACTTGACGCTATTCATAAATTGTTTGATGACAAATTCGGCGAAGGCGAATAAGCCCTCTGGCGATACTCGCCTCGGGCCAATGGTTTGCTTATACGGGCAGGGTGCTGCTCGTGGCTATGCGATTGGTCGCGCACTCGTCATGGGGGCTGCGGCGCTCGAAGTCGCACATTACAGGGTTCATCCTACCGGTGTTCAGGCTGAGCAAGCTCGCTTGAGTCGAGCCTTGGAAACGACTCGTCAAGAAATGCTCGAGTTGGCAGAAACGCTCCCTGAAGATGCGCCTCGTGAATTGGCGGCACTCCTGAGTGTGCATGGCATGCTGTTATCTGATCCTTTGCTTGCCGACGAAGCCTTGAGCCTCATCCATGACAAGCACTACAACGCAGAATGGGCCCTGACCACTCAAGGGCAGATTCTTGGCGAACAATTCGCTGCTATGGAAGATGAATATCTGCGTGAGCGTGGCGCGGATGTCCGACATGTTATCGAACGTGTTCTGCATGTTTTGTCAGGTTCGCGCGCCCTGAGTGCTTTTGATCTGGCTGGGGAAACTGACGAACCCTTAATTGTGATCGCACACGATATTTCGCCTGCTGACATGATTCGTTTGCGCGGTGGACGCTTTGCCGGTTTTGCGACAGACCTTGGTGGAGCAACCTCTCACACAGCCATTGTGGCTCGCAGCTTATCTGTGCCAGCCGTTGTCGCGCTCGGACATGCACGCAGCGTGTTGCGTGATGGTGATCAGGTGATTATTGACGGCATTCAAGGGGTCTTGATTGTCAATCCTTCACCGCTCGCACTTGCACAGTATAAAAAAATGCAAGAGCGATATCTGGACGATCGTATCAGTCTTGCCGCACTCAAAGACGTTCCTGCAGAAACGCTTGATGGTTTATCTATTTCCCTTCAAGCCAACATCGAATTGCCCGATGAAGTCGAGTTGGCTTTAGCGAACGGTGCGAACGGTATTGGCTTATTTCGCAGCGAGTTTTTATTTATTGGTCGTGCCGAGTTGCCGAGCGAAGAAGAGCAATATCTTGCTTATGCTTCAGTTGTAAAAGCCATGCAAAATCGGCCTGTTACGATTCGAACGCTCGATGTGGGTGCCGACAAGGCGCTAGATGGTGAGGCAACAGTTGCGACGAATCCTGCCTTGGGTTTGCGGGCGATTCGTTATTGCCTCGCGCATCCTGATTTATTTGCAACTCAGCTCAGAGCGATCTTGAGAGCTTCTGCGCATGGAACCGTGCGAATCTTGATTCCTATGGTTGCGCACATGCATGAAGTGATTGCGTCCAAAGCCGCTATCGAATCAGCCAAGCGGGAACTTGACGTTCGAGGTCAACCTTATGCAGACAAAATTGAAATTGGCTGCATGGTAGAAATTCCTGCAACAGCAATTGCTGTTGATCCCTTTGCAGACGCCCTAGATTTTTTATCGATTGGAACAAACGATCTCATTCAATACACGCTTGCAATCGATCGCGCGGACAACGAAGTCTCTGCACTGTATGACCCTTTACATCCGGCCGTGCTTAAGCTGATTGCAAACACCATTAATGCGGGTATCCGAGCGAGTATTCCTGTGGCGGTGTGCGGTGAGATGGCTGGTGATCCCAAGCTGACTCGTTTATTACTTGGCTTAGGCTTAACGCATTTTTCAATGCACCCGCAACAGCTGCTTGACGTCAAGCGTGAGATCCGTCGCGGTCACTCCAATGCTTTACGTCAGCAAGTCGCCACTGCCTTAAATCGCCACAGCACCATAGACCCCTCAGTGCTTCAATAGATTCGCTTTAAAAATAGAAATCGCCGAATGTGTACGAAGCACATTCGGCGATTTTTATTGCCTAGCCAGTTTTATTAACCGCTCAAGCGATTGCTTTTTTGCGGAATCATTGAATCAACTGAGATTAGCGATGATAGGCTGACTCACCATGCGACGTAATGTCAAGGCCTTCACGCTCCATGTCCTCGCTCACACGCAGACCACACATCAGATCTGCAATCTTGAATGAGATGTAAGCAACAACACCGGACCAGATAATAGTGATGACAATGCCTTCGAGCTGCACTAACAACTGACCACCGATGAGACCAATTGAGTCCAAGCCGAGGCCACCGAGTGCTTTTGCGTTAAACACACCGACCAAAACACCACCAACGATACCGCCCACGCCATGGATGCCAAACACGTCGAGTGAGTCATCCACACCCAACATACGCTTCAATCCGTTGACACCCCAGACGCAGATGATGCCTGCGGAGATACCAATCACTAAGGCACCGACAGGGCCGACCAAGCCGGCTGCAGGGGTGACACCGACCAAACCTGCTATGGCGCCAGACGCTGCACCCAACATGGATGGACGACCTTTGATGGCCCACTCAGTAAAGACCCAAGCCATAATCGCGCCAACAGTCGCAATTAAGGTGTTAAACAAGGCGAGCGCTGCGACTTCGTTTGCTGCGAGTGAAGAGCCAGCGTTGAAGCCAAACCAACCCACCCACAACAATGCAGCACCTGTCATTGTCATTGGCAGGTTGTGTGGCTGCATGGCTTCTTTGCCATAACCTAAGCGCTTGCCGACAACGAAAGCACCGACCAACGCAGCGATACCAGCGTTAATGTGAACCACTGTGCCGCCTGCAAAGTCCAATGCGCCTTTTTCAGCCAGAAGACCCTTGGAAGTCTCTGTGGTGAACCAGATCATGTGGGCGACTGGTATGTAAGCAAACGTGAACCACAGCACCGTAAAAACCAGTACGGCTGAAAAGCGCGCACGTTCTGCGAAAGCGCCCACGATGAGTGCGCAAGTGATGCCAGCAAAGGTGGCCTGGAATGCGGCATACAGAAACTCTGGAATGGAGCCTGTCATGGAGTACTTACCATCTTCAGGGTTAAACATTCCACTGAAGAAAGAGCGAGAGAATCCACCTACAAAGGCGTTACCTTCTGTGAAGGTGAGGGAGTAGCCGTAAGCAAACCAAAGCAGGACTGCCACTGCAAAGGTACACATCACCTGCATTAGCACTGAAAGAACGTTTTTCGAACGTACCAAACCGCCGTAAAACAAAGCTAAGCCAGGTACAACCATCAGTAGTACCAATAGGGTTGAAACACCTACCCATGCGATATCGGCTTTATCCATTTTTAATGCTCCATTGATTTGATAAATTTAGAGTGCGGCTTCGCCGGTTTCGCCGGTTCGGATTCTGATGACTTGCTCAAGCGGAGCGATAAATATTTTTCCATCACCGATCTTGCCTGTACGTGCAGCGTGTTCAATGGCCTCGATGGCCTGATCGACCAGGTGGTCTGCTACGGCAGCTTCGACACGCAGCTTTGGTAAAAAATCAACGGCGTACTCAGCGCCTCGATAGAGTTCCGTGTGTCCCTTTTGACGACCGAAACCTTTGACTTCTGTGACGGTGAGCCCTTGAACGCCAAGCGTTGAGAGGGCGACTCGGACCTCGTCAAGCTTGAACGGCTTAATAATGGCAATAATGAGCTTCATGTGTGTTTCCTCGAGAAAAGGGTTGTGTCGAGGTTTAAGCAAAAGACGTGCCAGCTTTTGCATTTTTAAAATAGATGGCATGACAGACGTATGTGTAGGCTTTCGGTTGTGAGCACCGTTTCAGTAGCCATACTTTGAAACATATTAAGTACGGAAATGGTGCAAAGGCCGACGTGACGCACCAAAGTGGTGCGGTAAAGTTCATGCTATTTCTAGAATAGGCAAGAATGAGTGCTTTTTTTCAAAAGCCTGACGTATATCATTCCGCGCGCAGACAACTCCAACTAAACTTATTCAATCAAATTAGGAGTCCATCATGATGAAGCCAAATGCATGGTTTGAAGAGTTTCAAAAAAACATCTCAGAACTCATCGCAAAAAGTCCAGCCGCCGATATTGAGCGCAACGTCAAAGCCTTTATGGGCCAAGCGTTCAACAAAATGGACCTCGTGACCCGAGAAGAGTTTGATGTGCAATCTGATTTGCTGAGTCGCGCGCAGGTGCGTATCGAAGCGCTTGAACAGCACTTGCATGCGCTCGAAGCGCGGGTCGCCGCCTTGGAAAGCACAGAATAAGTCTGCGTCAACGTATTCTTTAAGTCTATGTTTCTGCTTACATATTCTGTGCCGTCAGTACTTTCCGAGGTGGATGTATTGAGCTAGAGTCCATCCTATGTGTGAGCGTCCACTGCATACTTTGCAGCTTTGGGCGCACCATGTCTCTTGCTGTTTTATTGAGTCGTTCACTTGTAGGTTTAGATGCTCCCACAGTGCGTGTCGAGGTTCATCTGGCACGGGGGCTTCCAAGTTTTGGCATTGTCGGTCTGGCGGACGCGGAGGTGCGCGAGAGTCGCGAACGAGTCCGAGCCGCAATCTTGAGCAGTGGTTTTGAGTTTCCGCTGGGTCGTCTGACGGTCAACCTTTCTCCCGCCGACATTCCTAAAGAGTCTGGACGCTTTGACCTGCCGATCGCTCTTGGAGTTTTATTAGTCTCTGGACAAGCTGCCGCGCGCTGTGCCTCAGTGATGTCTAATTTGGTGTTGGCGGGTGAACTCTCACTCACGGGTGCACTTGTTTCGACGAGAGGCGCTTTAGCGATTGCTTTGGCTGTTGCGCGCACCCATCGACACGCGACCTTGCTTTTACCGATGTTAGATGCAGAAGATGCTTCGCGAGTACCCGGAATTTCAGTGTTGGGTGCCTCCTGCTTAACTGAGGTGGTCAACCATCTCAATGGCATCAGTCCTTTGTTGCCCATCGCACCTTCGAATTCCCTTGCACCACCCAACCAGCAGCCTTGCTTGTCTGACTTGCGTGGCCAGTTACTGGCGCGAAGGGCACTAGAACTTGCCGCAGCAGGAGGGCACAGTATGTTGCTGGCGGGAACGCCGGGAGTGGGCAAAAGTATGTTGGCGAGACGTTTGCCAGGTATTTTGCCTGACCTCACGGAGTCTGAGTCTCTCGAGGTGGCATCGATTGCTGCTTTTGCAGGTGTTGCACAACCCTTGAGTGCCGTTCGTCCATTTCGAACACCCCACCATTCGGCCTCTTTGGCTGCAATGGTAGGCGGAGGACTGAAGCCTCGACCCGGAGAAGTTTCTCTTGCGCATCGCGGGGTTTTATTACTGGACGAATTGCCAGAGTTTGAGCGTCGGATCCGCGAAGCCCTTCGAGAGCCATTGGAAAATTATGAGATCGCGCTCGCACGTGCCAATATAAAAGTGGTGTACCCCGCTGATTTTCAACTTATTGCCACGATGAACCCATGCCCCTGCGGTTGGAACGGTCATCCTAAGCGCGCATGTAAGTGTCGTCCTGAACAAATACTCGCTTACCAGTCACGCGTCTCTGGGCCTCTCGTTGATCGGATTGATTTACAGATTCATGTGACCCAGGAAAAGGAAAAATGGCTAGATTTGCCGGCCGGAGAGGGCTCCGCTCTAGTGCGTGAACGTGTGGTTTCAGCCTGGACGAGGCAAAAAACCAGGCAAGGCGGACTGAACGCACGCCTGGATGATGGCTTGCTGGATACTCACTGCGCAATGACTTTAGGGGCAAAAACACTGCTAGATCAACTGATTGACCGGTATTATCTGTCCGCTCGTTCGATTCAGCGCGTGCGTCGCGTGTCTCGTACTATTGCGGATCTCGACGAATATCACTCAATAGATACTAGACACATTGCCGAAGCATTTCAATATCGTTTCAAGGCGGCCTGACGTGTTTTATCGGTCCAGACCGATATAGATGCTGCAAACAATGAAAATATGTCATATAATCAAAGGCTTTCCCGGAAAAGCTATATCGGAAAAGAAATATTTGAAAGCAAGAAATTTGTGCAAAAGTGAAGTGAAAACTTCCGCACAGATCGCAGTGTGAAAAGTACGCTGGGGTTATCAAGAACTGAAAGTCAGGTTTGACTGTTATTGTCAGATCGGCTTTTCGGGGCACCTGCAGGGTACAAGTTTAAGTAACAGGAATTGATATGCCCAAGATGAAGACCAAGAAAAGTGCTGCAAAGCGCTTTCAGGTTCGCGGCAGCGGATCGATCAAGCGAGGCCAGGCTTTTAAACGCCACATCCTTACCAAGAAAACCACCAAGAACAAGCGCCAGTTGCGCGGTTCCGCAGCGGTCGACAAAACAAACGTGGCTTCAGTTAAAGCCATGATGCCTTTCGCTTGATAGGAGATAAACAATGCCTCGCGTAAAACGTGGTGTAACGGCCAGAGCCCGTCACAAAAAAGTTATTACAGCAGCGAAAGGTTATCGCGGTCGCCGCGGTAATGTTTTCCGTATCGCCAAACAGGCGGTCATGCGTGCAGGTCAGTACGCTTATCGTGATCGTCGTAACAAAAAGCGCACATTCCGCGCACTGTGGATCACGCGTATCAACGCGGCTGTCCGCGAGCATGGTGTGACATACAGCGTGTTTGTTGCTGGTCTGAAGAAAGCGGCTATCGAACTCGATCGCAAGGTCTTGGCAGATATGGCCGTTCATGACAAGGCTGGTTTTGCTGCCGTCGTCAATCAGGTCAAATCTGTGTTGGCTGCCTAAGCTCTGACTAGATGTATCTGTAAACGGGGCCTCTTTGGCTCCGTTTGCATTTTTAAGCTTCGTTTCTCTAAGGTTTTCCAGCGATGACTCAGATAGTCAATGACCTGATTGAGCAGGCCCAACAGCAGTTTGCACAAGCAACGGATGCTGCCTCTCTCGAAAACGCCAAAGCGCGCTTTTTGGGCAAGCAAGGCAGTCTGACTGAGATGATGAAAGGCTTGGCAAAGCTAGACGCCGAGGCCAAGCGCGAAGAGGGTGCGCGTATCAATCAGATCAAGCAGCAGATCGAAGCCTTACTCAATGCGCGCAGAGCTGCTTTGGCTCAGGCGCAATTGGATGCGCGTCTTGCCGCCGAGACGATTGATGTGAGCCTGCCAGGGCGCGGAATTGCTGCGGGTGGCGTGCATCCCGTGATACGCACGTGGCAGCGGGTAGAAGAGATTTTCAAATCAATTGGTTTCGATGTGGCTGACGGCCCCGAAATCGAGAACGATTGGACAAACTTTACCGCGCTCAACAATCCAGAGAATCATCCTGCCCGTTCGATGCAGGACACCTTTTATGTAGACATGAAAGATGACAAAGGTCTGCCTTTGTTGTTGCGCACGCACACGAGCCCAATGCAAGTGCGTTATGCGCGAATGAACAAGCCTCCGATCAAGGTGATTGCGCCTGGCCGGACATATCGCGTTGATAGCGATGCGACACACTCGCCTATGTTTCATCAGGTCGAGGGCCTATGGATTGCCGAGAATATCTCGTTCGCAGACTTGAAAGGTGTGTACACCAACTTTTTACGCTGTTTCTTTGAAACTGAAGATCTCGAGTTGCGTTTTCGACCCTCATTTTTCCCGTTTACCGAACCCTCAGCCGAAATCGACATGATGTTTACGTCGGGTCCCAACAAGGGTCGCTGGTTAGAGATTTCCGGCTCGGGTCAGGTACACCCTGATGTCGTGCGCAACTTTGGTTTGGATCCCGAGCGTTATATCGGTTTTGCTTTTGGTTCAGGCCTTGAAAGACTGACCATGTTGCGATACGGGGTCAATGATCTTAGACAGTTCTTTGAAGGTGATCTGCGTTTTCTTCGCCAGTTCAACGATTAATTTAGTACTGACCCGAGACGGTTCAACATGCAATTTCCTGAGTCCTGGCTACGTGCCCTCGTTAATCCTGAAATCTCCTCTGAGGAGCTGTCACACCGCTTGACGATGGCAGGTCTGGAGGTCGAAGAGACCAACCCTGTTGCACCAGAATTTTCTGGTGTGGTGGTGGCGCATATTATCAGTGCTGAACAGCACCCCAATGCTGACAAACTTCGCGTATGCATGGTGGATACGGGCGCGGGTGCGCCGATTCAAATCGTGTGTGGCGCCCCCAACGCTGCGGCGGGCCTAAAAGTCCCGCTTGCAACCGTTGGTGCAATATTGCCGGGTGGAATGAAAATTGGTATCGCTAAGATGCGAGGCGTTGAGTCTTCTGGCATGCTTTGCTCGGCCCGCGAGTTAGGTTTATCGCAAGATCACGGTGGATTATTGGTGCTGCCTGAGAGCGCGACCGTGGGGCAGAGTATTCGCCAAGCCCTTGATCTTGATGACACGCTTTTTACACTCAAGCTCACACCCAATCGTGCAGATTGCCTGTCGATCTTGGGTGTTGCCCGCGAAGTCGCGGCTCTGACAGGCGCTGAGTTGTGCATGCCTGCCATGACGCCGGTTCAGGTCACGCTGGATGAGATGCTGCCAGTCGAAGTGCAGGCTCCTGATTTGTGCGGTCGCTTCGGTGGTCGAATTGTGCGCGGAGTCAATGCCCGCGCAGAAACTCCCGCTTGGATGGTTGAACGTCTGGAGCGTGCTGGACAGCGTTCAGTGACGGCCTTGGTTGATATCTCCAACTATGTCATGCTTGAGCTTGGTCGTCCAACTCATGTCTTCGATCTGGACAAGTTACCCGAACCAAAGATGGAAATTCGCTGGGGACGTCGGGGAGAAACACTGACTTTGCTCAATGAGCAGACGATCGAGCTAGATGAGTCTTATGGCGTGATTGCCAGTGGTGGTGCACCAGAAAGCTTGGCTGGCATCATGGGTGGACTCGGTGTCGCCGTATCTCTCGATACGCAGAATATTTATCTCGAAGCAGCATTTTGGTATCCGGATGCGATTGCCGGGCGCGCACGCAAGCTTAAACTCAACTCCGAAGCCAGTCACCGTTTTGAGCGCGGAGTTGACTTTAACAATATCCCGGAACATATTGATTTCATTACAAATTTAATCATTGATATTTGTGGTGGACAGGCGGGGCCGATTGATGATCAGCATATCAATTTGCCAAAGCGTCTTCCCGTCAAAATGAGATTGGAGCGTTGTTGCCGCATTCTTGGTGTGAATGTGAGCCAGGCAGATGTCGAACAAACTTTCACTCGCCTTGGATTTTCTTACACCGTGTCAGACAAGGTGTTTGTCGTTGACCCGCCTTCCTATCGTTTTGATATTCAGATCGAAGAAGATTTGATCGAGGAAATCGCTCGGATTGTTGGTTTTGAAAATATTCCTGCAGTGCCACCGATTGCGGCTGCACGTATGCGTATGGATCCCGAGGTGACTCGATCGGCGCATAAGATTCGCCATCAAGTTGCCGGTTTGGGTTATCAAGAAGTCATTAACTTTTCCTTTGTAGAGACGGCTTGGGAGGAGGCGATGTGTGGTCAGTCTGATCCTATTCGATTGCTCAATCCGATCGCTAGCCAGTTAGCGGTGATGCGTTCATCTTTGCTGCCAGGCTTGATTGCAAATATTCGATACAACGCTAACCGTAAGCAATCACGTGTGCGGGTATTTGAGCTCGGCCGAGTCTTTATGAAGGATGCCTTAGTCAAGGACGGTCCGTTAACTGTCGCAGGTATTCATCAACCTCAATATGTCGCGCTTGCTGCTTGGGGGAATGTGCGAGAGGATCAGTGGGGAGAGCCCACTCGATCTGTGGATTTCTACGATGTGAAGCACGATCTCGAAACCTTGTTTGGTATCAAAGCTTCATCCCTTCGCTTTAACGTGAAACAACACCCCATTCTGCATCCTGGACGCAGTGCTGAGATTGAGCTTGATGGCAAGCATATTGGATGGATTGGAGAGTTACATCCTCGCTGGGTACAGGAGCAAGAGCTTTCCACTGCACCCGTTTTACTTGAGGTCAATCTTGATGCTTTGACCTCAATCGCCATGCCGGAGGTCAGAGAGCTTTCGCGTCAACCACTGGTTCAAAGAGACTTGGCTATTTGGGTTTCTACCGATACGCCTGTTCAAGCCTTATTGGATACCATAGCAACAACGATAGCGGGTGACCAAAGTTTGAGCGTTGTGCAGCATGTTGGTCTGTTTGATGTGTGGAGAGATCCTGCCAAAAGTGAGTTGAAAGAAAAGAGTTTGGCTTTTAGGGTGTCGTTGCAAGACAATGAAGTGACCCTTGACGATGCGCGCGTAGATGCTTGCATGAGCAAAATCCGTGAGGCACTTGAAGTCGGTCATCAGGCTCGTCCAAGATAGTCTTGGTGAATCGTCCAATATTTGATAATTGATAAAAATGACAGAACCAAGAACGTTAACCAAGGCTGAACTCGCTGAGATGTTGTTTGATCGCGTTGGATTAAACAAGCGTGAAGCTAAGGATATCGTGGATACTTTTTTTGAAGAGATTCGCGATGCTTTGGCACGAGGAGAGCCGGTCAAGCTTTCTGGTTTTGGTAACTTTCAAGTGCGGCACAAACCACCTCGTCCAGGTCGCAATCCAAAAACGGGTGAAACTATTCCTATCGCAGCTAGACGCGTGGTCACTTTCCACGCGAGTCAAAAGCTCAAAGGTGCGGTAGAGCATCCAGGTGAACCTGTTTCTGCCAGTTAGCGATACACTGGTGTAACTGTATTTAGCAATTCGACTGGGTTATGACTATTACTGATAAGTCCGTTGTGCTTCCCCCCATCCCCGCAAAGCGTTACTTCACGATTGGTGAAGTGAGCGATTTGTGCGGAGTCAAGCCGCATGTACTGCGCTATTGGGAACAAGAATTTACGCAACTCAAGCCGGTTAAACGTCGCGGTAATCGCCGCTATTATCAGCACCATGAGGTGTTGTTAATTCGTAAAATTCGTGAGTTGTTATACGAACAAGGCTTCACCATCAGTGGGGCGCGTAATCGTCTGAGTGAAGGGCGGGAGACGCCTCAAGATCCTGATGCAGCGGTGCGTTTGACTGCACTTGAGCTCAATGCATTACGCACAGAGCTTATGGGTATCAAAGACTTGTTATCAAGCGTGGCGCCGACTCTGTTATAATTTTGGTCTTTCGGGGCGTAGCGCAGCCTGGTAGCGCACTTGCATGGGGTGCAAGGGGTCGAAGGTTCGAATCCTTCCGTTCCGACCAGCATTAAAAAGGGACTAACTCTCAAAAAGAGTTAGTCCCTTTGTTTTAAAGCGATAGATTCTCTTAGTAGGGATACGCATCCTTCAGAGCAAAAATCAAAATAATTGAAATCTCATCTGTGGGTTTAAAGTTATTTTTTGCGATAAATTTTGCAAGTACGACATTAGTGAGGTCGCCCGTCATGGCTAGGTCACCAGGTGGACAAAATATCATCGGTACTTTTTGTGTCTTGTTGTAAACATTCGCAAAAGTGACACCCTGTCCCATACCAGCGGTATAGGTGTTGAGCATTTCCTTTTTAATGGGATCCCGTTGCCATTCACGATATTGTGTCAGAGTCAGTCCTGAGGCAGAGACGGTCCCAGTCATTGCGATGAGCCCTAAGAGGGTCATGCTGAGGAAATGACGTATCAGCTTATTCATGTGCTTAATCCCGTTTGGATGAGTGTGAGTAATTGTTCAACTTCTTTTGTGGTTGTATCCCAGCGACAGACAAAGCGTGCAAGCTCTGGTCCTCTTCTGTAAAAGAGTACGCCTTGGTTTGCGAGTCGATCAAGGGCGGTCGCAGACATTTCGACAAAGAGCTCGTTGGCTTGAACGGGCGCCATGAGGCGTGCACCAGGAATCAGGTGAATGCCTTGCGCAAGTTGTTGCGCGGCCGCATTCGATTGTCTGGCCAAGCGTAACCAAAGATCATTTTCGACATAGGCCAAAATCTGCGCAGAGGCAAAACGCATTTTTGACCAAATCATGCCACCACGTCTGAGATGAAAATCAATGGTGTTCGCGATGTCTGGATTAAAAACAACGATGGCATCGCTGAGTAAGCCTCCGTTCTTGGTGACACCAAGCGAAAGAATATCTACTCCTGCTTTCCAAGTCATTTCAGCGGGGCTGCATGCGAGGTGTGCGAGTGCGTTGGCAAAGCGTGCACCATCCATATGAACAGTGAGTTTTCGTGCGTGGGCGAGGGCGCTCAGCTGAGTGATTTCGTCGATGCTATATACGGCGCCGAGGTCGGTGGCTTGAACAAGATTCAGTGCAACGGGCTGGCTTTTGTGCGCTTGCCCAAAGCCTGCCGAGTTTAAGTTTTTTTCCAGAGAAATGGGGCAAACTTTTCCGTGAATGCCTTCAATCGGTGACACCTTGAGGCCACTACCAAAAAAACCGACTGCGTTACATTCGGACGTGTTGATGTGCGCTTCTGGGCTGCAATAGACCGCACCAAAGGGCGTGCCGGTCGCCGCGAGTGCAAGCGCATTCGCACCTGTGCCTGTTGGAATTGGGAAGACTCGGAGCGTGGTCTCAAACACTTCACTCAGCTTGTTATTGAGCTCTGCGGTGAGTGCGTCTGCGCCATAACCGACTGCGCAACCTTGGTTTGCACGCACAAGGGCTTCGATGATTTCAGGGGCGGCACTGCCGCAGTTATCACTTCTAAATTCGAGAGTGTTTAGATTCATGGTGAGGAGGTGTCGGACGAATAAGTTTAATGACTGAGAACTTCATCACCTTAACCGAGTTCTGCGCTCTCTTGAAGCCAGAGAGCCTCTTTCAGTGAAACGAAGGTGTTGTCTGTATCAGGCTGATGGTGGGCTAAGGCAAGGATATGTCCACTGGGCAAGGTGAACTGCCTAAACAGCCAATCAGTCGGTTGTGTATCCGTTTGAGTTAACAACCTAGGGTGAGGTTGTGCCTCAAGATCAAAGGCATGCGACTGGAGTCCTGATTTCAAGCCAAACCCTGTTGCTTTGACAAAAGCTTCTTTGAGCGTCCAGTACTTCAGCAAACGCGTATGTTGCTCTGCTTTTGATTGCTGTCTCAGATCTAGATGTTCACTTGTGCTTAAGATGTCGCTGGCAAGTTCTAGGATGCTGGTTTCTCGATTGATGGATTCGACATCAATACCAATCGCTCCAAGTTTTGTCATGGCAACGGCTACCATGCCCTCGGTGTGGCTGAGGTTGAAATGAATGCCGTGCGTATCGAGGGGAGGGGCAATAAACGGCTTGCCAAAGGTGTTTGTATGAAATTGCCAAGCGGAGGGTTTGATCTCCAAGCTAAGGGAGAGGGCCGCCCTCGTTAAGGCATGGGCAACCAAATAAGTGTGTCGGTGGCGTTCAAAACGGAAGCCCTCGAGCACTGTGAGTTCCTCAGGAGAGAGCCAGGAACGAAATCTCTCTTGAATGACCGCATTGTTAAATGCTTGGGGCTTCGCGTACCAAATTTGAATTTCATTTGGACATAAGGAAAAAGCGGACTGATGTCCGCTTTTTTGTCCTTGCAAGAGGGTTGAGCTCTTGTCCTCGACAAGCTGTTTAGGCAACAGCTTCGACTTCAGTTGCTTCTTTTTGTGCATCAGCGGCAGCTTTTGCTTCGGCTTTTGCAGCTTTTGCCGCAGCGCGTTTTTCAGCATTGGCGTGGTAGGCTTCCGAAGCGTGATCCCACAGATTCTTGTCTGTGACTGACTTTGAGAATGAGTCTGCACAGATCAGGGCGACACCGATCGGGCCGAGAGCCAAGCGGGCGCCAATACCGGCGACTGAATGGAGGGCGCCGTTCACGAATTTACCGTCAAGTAACAAGCTTGCACCCGGCAAGACTGTTTCGCCGATGAGTTTGGCGCCATTGGCCAGCACATTGCCAGCGTTGGTGGGTTGAACATCGCTGCTGTGGGTTTGAGCTTGGGTCATGAGTCGTTCTCCTGAGTTTGCCAAATAGCTACTGGACAAAAAGCCAGTTATCCAAAGCAGTATTGCATCTTTTAATCATGCCGACAATGCCATTGCTGTCAATTACGCACAAAAGGGTGGAATTGCTGCCAATGGCGGGCGATGTCAATGCGTCGACAGACCCAAACTCGGTCATGGCGAGCAATATGATCCAAAAAGCGCTGCAAACCAATCAATCTGCCCGGGCGACCTAAAAGTCGGCA
The DNA here is from genome assembly GCF_049655405.1 of Zwartia sp. Taxonomy (GTDB): domain Bacteria; phylum Pseudomonadota; class Gammaproteobacteria; order Burkholderiales; family Burkholderiaceae_B; genus Zwartia. Next base: position 233,172 of record NZ_JBASJR010000013.1, on the reverse strand, counting down.
GTGCATGCCGATAGAAAGCATTTTTGGGCTGTCTTCGTCCTCTGCGTACAGCACATCAAAGCTGTCTCTCAAGTACTCAAAAAAATGTTGCCCTGTATTAAAGCCTTGAGGGGTCGCAAAGCGCATGTCATTCGTATCTAGGGTGTACGGCACCACTAGATGCGGAACGGTTGAACCATCGCTTTTGGTGACTTGCGTCCAAAAAGGCAAATCATCACCGTAATAATCACTGTCATATTCGTAACCACCATGCTCGACCACCAGTTGGCGGGTATTTGGGCTATCGCGACCTGTGTACCAACCCAGAGGCCATTGGCCTTTGGTCAGGTCTTTAATGATACGGGTGGCTGCCTCTAAATGAGCGCGTTCTGTGTCGATATCGATGTTTTGGTAGTGAAGCCAGCGTAGTCCATGACAGGCAATTTCGTGACCTTGTTCGACCAACGCTGCAGCGAGCTCTGGGTGGCGCTTGAGTGCGACTGCGACCCCAAAGACTGTCAACGGTAGCTTTCTGCGTTCAAATTCTTTCAAAATGCGCCAAACACCCACACGAGAACCGTATTCGTATATAGATTCCATGCTCATGTGTCGGGCTGGAAAGCTTTCTGCCCCGACGATTTCAGACAGAAACCGTTCTGAACCGGCATCACCATCCAAAACGTTGTTTTCAGCACCTTCCTCATAGTTCAGGACAAACTGAACGGCGATCTTTGCGCGTCCGGGCCAGTTGGCTTGTGGGGGTGTTGAGCCGTAGCCAATCAGGTCGCGGGGATATTGGTTGGATGACTCAGATTCAAAGGCTGATATTGGCTTCATCAATAAATCTCAAAATGACGGTTTTTGGTGTGCAAAGGTGGTGATGTTTGACAGATAATATATCTAAAGCGACGGGCTACGGAACCGTGATGTAAATACCTAGAAAATCGACATTTGATCGGTCTGCCATCAGTTAAAATGCTTTTCTTTTTTATAACAATCACGCATGCCTAAGAGGAAGCGATTAGATGGCTGGAAGTCTGCTAGTCAGCGGTAACCCTCAACATTACAAGGCAATCGGCGAGGGCGGTCAGCCCGTGTATTCGGTCGCTTTTCAACTGCGCGAGGCCATTCGTTTAAAAGCGGGTGCAAGTGTTGCAAATTGTTTAGCCATTCCACAGACCAATCAACATGGCAGCATGGTGGATTGGTATGCCCCTGTGGCAGGTGATGTCGTGCCTTGGTCTGCTGCGACGAGCGAAGAGCGCGAGCACGCCTTATCTAGGCTTGATGCTGCGCATCGCGCGTTAGAACGTGTCATTGCTCAAATGAGTCAATCGCAATCGCGCGATCAGCAAGCCGAAAGAGAAAAAAATACGGTCCTTCCGCTCATGAGCAAGGTTTTTTATTTTCCAGATACAAATTTTATTTATCTGGTGAATGGTGAACCTGTTGTCGCCTTTTGGGGTTTTCATTCTGAAGGCTCATCGCTGCCGGCTGACCCTTTCACAAATTTGCGTTCAGTCGCGCCTCCTATTTCGACGGCATCTCACGTTGCAACACCTGCTGCGCCAACAAAAAGAGCGTGGTGGTGGTGGTTGTTACTTTTACTTTTATTGTTGTTTCTGTTGTTTTTTTTACTTCGTTCATGTGCACCCGGGGTTTTGCCTGTCGCGATTCAGCCTACGCAAAGCGTCACGCCTGATGGTCGGTCAGGGGCTCCGGTAACGCCTGACAGGCCATTGCTGCCTGGCGCACCTTCTACGCCATTGAATCATGCAAAGCCTGAAAATTTAATTGATCAAGGGACTTCTTTCTTGCGCCGTTGGTGGCCTGGTTCGAGTGTTGGGACAAACCTGACCGGTCCCGATACCGGCTCTGGAAACACTGTAGCGGATACGACCGAAGCGCCCACAGGGACGTCAACTGAGACGCCTACAGGTGCAACACCAGATATTCCTGCTGATGCTGCCGGACAACCACCCGGTCCAAATCCTGCAGATGTCACGACGCCTCCTGGCAATACATCTCCCGTTGACCCCACTACGTCCTCACAACCGACACCTCCTGTGACTCCGCCTGGAGGTGATGTACGCAATCCTTCGAACCAGGCAGGTCCTCAGCAGGGGCGTCCCCTGACGATTCCTCCTCAAGCCCTCAACTCCGGCAACACTGGCTTTTTAGATGGCTCTTGGACAGCTGGTGCAGGCATTCAGGATGCGAAAACAGGTAAACCTTTACGGATGGAATATGACTTTAGTCAGGGCAATGGCCAGGGCAAGGTCACGATTCGGCGCGCCGATGGTTCGCAATGTGTTGGCGCAGTTTCTGCACAAATGCAAAACAAAAACTTACAAATTAGTGACCGTGGTGTGGCCAAATGTTCGGATGGCGGAACAATCGCTCTACCTAAAGTGACGTGTACGCCTCAAGCGGATGGTCGTGCAGACTGTCAGGGGCGCTACGAAAACGGCACGACCTTTCCTGTGTCGATGCGACACTCTCCAAAATAGCAGGACGCAACACTATGCTGCCAGATATTCATTCCTACGAAGATCAAACCACACTCATTATGGGTAGCGGTGTTCAATTTCTGGACTTTGCTGCAACGTTTGTGGTGAAGGGTCAGTCCGGTGAGTTTGCAAAAATGGGCGAAGCAGGTCCGCTCGGTCGACTCGAAGAGGATGTCAGAACAGGCAAGCTCCACTTTTCCTTTGATGACAAAAAGGCACCTGTGCAGTCGCGGTTTGATGTCAGTCTAGATCAGTCGCTCAAGTTGTTTGCAGAGACATGGGTGCCGGTCCCTTATTTCCGCTTTAGCCCGCCCGCAAGGTTCGAAGAAGGTCCATCAAATTGGGCGCGCCTGCGGGTCACGGAGGTCAAGCCTGGTTCTGATCCGGATGGCAATACTCACCGCATTACGTTTGCTTTTGACACCAAGGTGTTACCGGGTCGAACAGATACCTCATATATGGGACCATCTGTCGATGACGTTAAGGCAGGTACGAGTTTTGCCTTTGCACACCGCTCACATGAGATGGGTTGGTTTCTCGATCAGCAATGGATTGATAGCTGGTTGAAAGAGCTTTATACAGAGCTTGCACGACCCAGGTTAAAAAAGGATGCAGAAGATATTCGCCTTGAGCTCGCAGATTTGCATCATCAGGCTCATTATTTGAATCTCTTACATTTGGTGGGGACTCAGCTGTCCTTGCCTGAGATCAAGGTGATTTCCAATGCACCGAATGATCTTTACAAGCCTATTCCTGTTGATCTTGTATTGGATATTGGTAATTCCCGCAGCTGCGGTATTTTGATCGAAGATCACCCCCAAGAAAGCGATGGTCTTCGCAGACGTTATGAACTTGAGCTTCGTGATCTGACAAAACCTGAGAATGTGTATAGCGAGCCTTTCGAAAGCCGGATCGAGTTTTCACAGGCCTCTTTTGGTAAGGATCATTTTTCAGTTCAGAGCGGCCGAAGCGATGCATTTTTATGGCCAACCATCGCAAGAATTGGTCATGAAGCAGGTCGTCTTGCCAGTCTGCGAAGAGGGACTGAGGGAGCAACAGGGCTATCGAGTCCCAAGCGTTATTTATGGGACCAGGAAAGTTTTGAGCCTGGCTGGAGATTCAATACGTCCTATGTCAAGACAGAGACAGAACCGCATGCAACGGCAGCGCCTGTGTCTCGTCTGATTAATGAAATGGGTGAAGCGCTTTACACGCTCGAGCCCGATGATCGGATGCCTGTGTTTCATCCGCATTATTCGCGCAGCTCTCTGATGACTTTTATGTTGAGCGAAGTATTGGCGCAAGCGCTCGCACAAATCAATAGTCCTGCACAGCGCTTGCGTCAAAGTCATGCGCGTGTTCCCCGACACTTGCGTTCGATTATTTTGACCGTGCCTCCTGCGATGCCGCAGCCTGAGCGAAAGATTTTCGAAACCAGGATGAAACAAGCCATCGGTTTGATTTGGAAAAGCTTAGGTTGGCATCCAGAAGATGCTGGCATGGATACTGAAGAGGATCGCGCCCTGGCGTTTCCTGCTTTTCCGGACGTGCACGTTCAGTGGGATGAGGCAACTTGCGGCCAAGTGGTCTATGTGTTTAGTGAAACCCACAACAATTTTGGCGGCCGTCCCGAGGAGTTTTTTGCCGCGCTGGCCAGACCCGATCAGCCGCCGAGAAATGGATCGACGGATCCTTATGTCTCGATTGCTACCATCGACATTGGTGGTGGAACGACAGACCTGGTCATCAATGAATACTCTTTGGATAAGGGTGTCGATAATTCGGGGCGCGAGGTAGGCGGAAGTGCCTACATTATTCCTGAGCAACGCTTTCGTGATGGTTTCAAAATCGCTGGTGACGATATTGTTCTCGATGTGATCCGTCTCGTGGTGCTGCCATCACTTTCGGCTGCGTTCAAAACGGCTGGTATTACTGAACCTGATGCGCTCGTGTCCAAACTCATGGGTAGCGAGTCTCTAGATGCGCATGTTGCCGTACTGAGACAGCAACTCACGTTGCAAGTGCTGTATCCAGCGGCGCTACATGTCATTAAGGATTATGAAAAGTACGACCCGCTTGATCCCGGCAATCTGGGTGTGATTACATTAGCGGAGTTGTTGAGCGATGCGGGTCAGCCCACAGCGGATGTGTTGGAGTACGTCAATACGGCAGTGCAGCGTTTAGGCGGACCGGCGGCCATTGGGTTTAGTCTGATGGATGTCGGTATCAACATTAATCTGCGTCGTTTGCATGAACAGTTTATTCGGGGTGAGCTCAATATTTGCAAGACACTGAAAGCGCTTTCCGAAGTCGTTTATGCCTACCAGCCAGATGTATTGTTGTTGACGGGACGCCCCTCACGCATGCCAGGTGTTTTGGCGTATGTCCGATCATTATTGGCGGTACCTTCCGCCAGAATCTTGCCAATGCATCAGTATCGAACAGGTCCGTGGTATCCATTTCACAAGAATGGACGCATCGATGATCCAAAGAGCACGGCTGCTGTTGGTGCCATGCTTTGTTTGTTGAGTCGTAGTTTGCGTTTACCGAATTTCTTTTTCCGTTCGGCGGCCTTCAAACCCTACTCGACGCTACGCTTTATTGGCATGATTGATAACAACAATGCGATCAAGGATTCCAACGTCTTTTATCGAGATATCGACCTCGATCACGATGACTATGCGTTCCCTGACACCACGTTCGAGATGCGTGGCTCAATGCGTTTAGGTTTCAGGCAGCTTGAAACGGATCGTTGGCCAGCTTCGCCCCTCTACACACTCACAGTCGATGATCGTGATCTGCGAGAAAAACTGGCCTCTAAGGGCGTAGTGCTTAAAGTGTCTTTGCGTCGCAGCGAGCGTGCAGGCGCGGAAAGCTTTGAACTTGCTTCGGTAGAAGGGGGCTCAAAGAGCAAAGTTAAATTCAGACTCAACACGATGATTGATGCGGGCTTGGGTGATTCTCAGTATTGGCTCGATAGCGGCAGCGTGAGGTAAGCACCATGACAGATTTAACAGAGAAATTATCCCAGGGCTGGCAGACGATTCGTGACGAGTCTGGACAAGCGATCGATTGGATTGGGCGAGTGCGTGGTAACGCCAGAAGCGTCGATAACGAAGCCGACAGCCTGATTACGAAGTTACGGCGTGTGCGCAATCAGGCTAAGAGTCTGGCGATTGCCTCGCGCCTGCCATCGACAGTCGGATTTTTTGGTCTTTCACAAGCCGGTAAGTCTTATTTGATCTCCGCTTTGGCAGCGGGTGGGGATGGCAAGCTTGAAACAGAGGTTGATGGCAAACGTCTTGATTTTCTCAGTCACATCAATCCACCAGGCGGCGGCAAGGAAGCGACTGGTTTAGTCACGCGTTTTAGTTTTAAAGCAAAGCAAGGACCTGCCGGCTTTCCTTTAGAACTCAAATTATTCGATGAAATTGAACTGGTCAAAATTATGTCCAATTCATATTTCAACGACTTTAATTTTGAAAAGATTGGCGACCCCATTGATCTGACTGGGGCAAGACAGCAGTTGACTGAGCTTGAGGCTAGACGGCTTGCGCAGCGTGTTCCAGGTGTCACCGAAGACGACATGGTGTCTCTGTGGGATTATTTGCGAGAAAGCTATGCGTCTTCGATTCGAGGGCTTGAAGCGGATTTTTTACCGCGTGCCGTTGGGCTCGCACCCTATCTCTCCCTCGGTGATCGTGCGCTTCTATTTTCTTGTTTGTGGCGTCAATCGCCAGCTTTAACTCAAACATTTTTGATGCTGTCCCAGACCTTGGCAGCGCTGGGCTATCCGACGCGCGTCTACGCCCCTATTGAGGCAGTGGTTCGCCCAACAGGTCCGGGTGGCTCGCTTTCGCAAGCCGATAGCATCATGAACGTTGATATGTTGGAACGTTTGGGTCGCACAGAAGATTTGCCGATTGATGTGTTGCCGTTATGTGAGGGAAAAATCGGTGTCGCACAGCGCTTAACGATGGCACAGTTGGCTGCGCTGACAGCTGAGTTGATCTTTCCTCTGATTAATGTCCCGCATCAAAAGATTTTTGAAGAAGTCGATCTGCTTGATTTTCCGGGTTATCGCGGACGTTTGGGGTTGGATAATCTGGTTGATATCTCGTCTGCGCAGGGCAAGGAAAAGTCAGGTAATCCTGTGGCGCAATTGTTATTGCGCGGCAAAGTTGCTTATCTGTTTGAACGCTATACCGACACGCAGGAAATGAATGTGTTGGTCGTGTGCACGGCCTCACACAAACAGTCGGATGTCACAGAGGTTGGACCCGTCCTGACTGAGTGGATCCGCAAAACTCAAGGTGCGACGTCCTCAGAGCGCGCAAAGCGTTTGCCTGGATTGATTTGGGCCGTCACGATGTTTGACATCAAGATTGCTGACTCGCTCACGAAAGACGAGGATATGTTGCACACCGTTTGGAATAATCTCGTCAAAATGACGATGCTAGAGCGTTTCGGCAGTTTTGACTGGATGCAAGATTGGGCCAATGGTAGCGCTTTTAATAATACGTTCTTAGTCCGTAAGCCACGTATGCCCGTCGCGTTTTTAGAAATGGAAAACGGACAGGAAAAGGCGGCGAATGCCTCCTCTGCGAGCCAATTGGCCTTAATGGAACGTATTTTTAGTCATGCTGAGTTGATTCAAAGTCATGTGTCCGAGCCTGCAGCAGCATGGCAGGCAATGATGGCACTCAATGATGGTGGTGTAGAGCGTTTGAGCGAATACCTGGCTAAAGTATCTGTGCGTCAGGTCAAGTTGGAGCGTATCGCTGAGCAAATGGATGCGGTGCTGCATGACTTGATGAGTAATCGCCTGGGTCGTTGGTTTCACCAGGATGGCATGGGTGAGATCGAGGCAAAGCGAAAAATTGCCCAGCAGGTCGTGACGGCTTTAAAACCGCGTATTCCGCTTCTTGCTGAGTTGCAAGAAAAATTACGACTGCCAGATTCCGTGTTGCAAGGCTTGTATATGGGCGCCGAAAATTCCTCTCAGCCCACCGAGTCAACAGAAAACATCGACGTGCCTGGTGCTCTTAATCTAGGCGATGATATTTTTGGATTAGACGATGCACTCGATATTTTTGGTGACCAGAAAAAATCTGTCACTGCCTCGAGCATGCAAACAAAATCTTCGTTAAGTAGTGATGCGCGCTTTGCTCAGACTGTTTTGCGAGAGTGGATTGAGCACTTACGAAACATGCCAAGCGAAACGACGATGCTGAGTTATTTTGGCTTGTCAAAAGAGGCCACTGAGATGCTGTGCGACGAAATGATCACGGCTGCCACGCGCCTGGATGTGCAAAAACAGCTGTTGGGAGCGTTAAGCGGAGCAGATCAGGTCGGCACAAAACGGGAACGCCTGGTCGATCGGCAAGTGATGGCTGCAAAAACTCTGTTGGGTGACTTTGTGGCGTGGTTAGGCTACATCAATGTGCCTCTTGCTGAGCGCCCAGACAGTCGCATTCATTCAGGACATAAGCTCTTTGAGCATCCTGTTTTGATTCCAAGAGGAAAACTGCCAGCCATAGGAAACGAGGCGATTGACCATACGCGTATTTACATGGGTGATTGGCTCGTAGGCTTTGCACAATTGGTTTTAGACAACGCAGGCCATGATGGAGGTCGTGAAATCAAGCCCGAACAAAATGCTGAGCTAGGTGCCATCATCGCTAAATTAAATGCAGCAAAAGTGAATCCTGAATAATGAAAAAGATTAGACCTGAATTAAAACCAGCTGCCAGTGGTCGCCCGGGTGTGGGAGTATTGGTTCTGACAAGCTGGGATCGTGAGAGTCTAGAGTTTGGTGCAGGTGCTGAGGTGTGTGTGCAGCGCAATCAAGATCACCGATATTTAGGTGAGCACGGACAATGGACTGCCACGCAGACGTGGCATCAGGTGAGTTTGTCCGAAGAGCTTATTGATACTTCAGTGGTGTTGGCACTTGATGCGCGCTTGGTTGACCCGCTTGTTGAAAATCCTCAGATGACCTATCAGCTGCAGGTGCGCATAGGCTCCGAGGAAGCAATAGGCGTTCTGCGTTTGCGCGATGGCGTGTTGTCTTCTCGCGCTGCGGGTCAGAGTGCGGATCCTGTTAACCATGTTGCGGATGCGCAGAGGGTGGCGGCCGCGGATAGTCTTGTGTCGCCATTGCCAGAGGTCGCTGAGCCTGCGCCAGAACCAATTATTCAGCCTAGTCAGAAACAATCAAAAATTGGCTTGTGGGTCGCGCTGATTGCTTTATTGATATTAGTGGTCGCAGGCTATTTTGCCTGGAAATATTTTGGCTCAACTGCTCAGCCTGTTATCACATCAAGCACAGTGAATCCTGCACTCACGAGTCCTCCAGTGGCACCTGCAGAGCCTGCTCCCTGCAGTACGGAAGCATTGACTGCCACAAAGGATGATTTGCTGTTTATCCAGGCTTGCCTAAAAACCAATCCTGACTCGAATCAAGTTTTAACTGTTATTGCGACAGCCAAAGAAGCTAAACGTTGTGATGTTGTTCAGCGTCTCTACGCATTTAAAGGACAGTCTGGCGATGCCAAGGTGGCGCTTGCGTATGCCCGCGAGTTCGATCCTGCGACTTTCGTGGCTGGCTGTTTGAGTGCTGCGGATAAAGACACGGCCATCTACTGGTATGAGTTGGTGCTGTCCAAAGAGCCCGAAAATACTGATGCGAAAACGCGTCTTGAAGCCCTAAGGAAATAAGATGCAGATCAAAAATATTTTGTCATTTTTCTTCTGTGTGTCGAGTGTATTGTTGACGCCGCTGAGCTACGGTCAAGCGGCAAACAATAAGCCACTCTTGCAGGAAGGAAAAAAAACGCTTTATCAGCGTGTGCTGACCACACCGACCTGCAAACTCTATGCCAAGCCCGGTGATCAGAGCGGGGCTGCACAAGAAGCCTTCAGTCGTTACTACGTTTATCAGCGCACGGAAAGCGCAGGTAAAACATGGCTTGAAGTTGGCGTTGACACGGTTGGTAAGAAAATCGGTTGGTTAGATGCTGCTTGTTCTGTTGAATGGAAAATGCAGATGTCTTTGGCCTTTACCAATCCAGCCAATCGCACACTTGCACTCTTTTTTAAAGATCGTGAGAGTATCGAAAAAATTATCGACGCTGCCGATCCTGCCTTAACCTATGCCCCTATCTTGGATAGCATGGCTAAGGTCGGACGTAATCCGCAAGTCCTTGCACGTGAGCCTGAGCTATACGTAGACTTCCGAAAAAACTTTTACTTGCTGCCAATTTTGCAAGCTGAAGAGGTCATGAGTGATGCGGGTTTTAATGTTCGCTTGCTTCAAGTGGCTTCGGTGAGTCGTCAGGATCCCAATGCCAATCCTGCTGTAAGTCCGCAAGCTGTTCAAAGCTCAATCAAGGCTTTCAGTGCAGGCGTTGTGTTCGTGATGGACTCGACCTTGTCGATGGATCCCTATATTGAGCGGATGCGCGCAGTCATGAAAAATATCTATGCGCGTATGGAAAAGGAAAAAATTGACGATAAGGTCAAATTTGGTTTGGTGGCATTTCGTTCCGCACTCTCAGCCGTACCGGCGATTGAATACAACACACGCATTTATGCGGATCCCACACAAGTCAAAAATGGTGCAGATTTCTTTGAAAAAATTAAAGATTTAAAAGCAACGAAAATCTCAACACCGAAGTTTGATGAAGATCCTTATGCAGGCGTCAAAGAAGCCTTAGAAAAGATCAATTGGAATGAGTTTGGTGCACGCTACATTGTTCTTGTGACGGATGCCGGTGCGCTGGACGCCAACGATCCGCTTTCAGCAACAGGGTTAGATGCACAAGCTGTGCGTGAGTTGGCGAAAGAGAAAGGCGTGGCGCTTTATGTCATGCACCTCAAAACACCAGAGGGAGCCAAGAATCACCAGTCTGCTCAACGTCAATACGATACGCTTGCCTTTAATTCGATTGCCAATCGTCCCCTTTACTACTCGGTTGACGCAGGACGTGTGAACGTTTTTGGTGAAACGATTGAAAGTCTCGGGCAGTCACTCGTGACACAAATCAAGCAAGCCTCCATGGGGGAGGTGGTGGCGGGCAGTGCATTGACAGCGACCCAATCTACGCCTGCAACGCCTCCTGCTCCAGCTGGATCGACAGCTGCTGCGATTGCACGTGATTCGGCGTTGCTCGGTCGTGCCATGCAGCTTGCTTATCTTGGTGGTGCAACCAACACTAAAGCGCCACCATTTTTTAAAGCATGGATTAGTGACCGTGATCTGGTCAAACAAAATATTCCAACGACTGAAGTACGTGTGCTGTTGACAAAATCTCAGCTGAGCGACCTGAGTTCAGTCGTGACGCAAATTGTTGAGGCGGCGAATGCTTCGCTGGTGTCGCCTACCGACATGTTTGACCGGTTGCGCTCTGTCGCGGCGACCATGGGACGCGATCCTAATGATTTGCGTCAGGGTAATGCTCAAAAACTTGGTCAGATGGGTTTGTTGGGTGAATACCTCGAGGGTTTGCCTTACAAAAGCGATGTGATGGGTTTGGATGAAGAGGGCTGGAAAGCGATGTCTGTTGCGGCGCAGACCCAATTCATGATGCGCCTCAACACAAAGCTGAGGCAGTATCAGAGTTTTAATGCTGATACAGGTTCTTGGGTTTCTCTTGCTAAAGGAAGCGATCCAAGTGAAGCTGTTTATCCAGTGCCTTTAGAGTCTTTACCTTAGCGTGACTGAGCCTATTCTCGATGTGAGCGATATGGAAGTCTCGCGTGGACGTGAAGGTGAGTCCTATGCAGTGGCCCTATCTGCATGTCGACTCAATGCTGGAGATGTTGCGGCCATTGTTGGACCCAGCGGGTGTGGGAAAAGCACCTTGCTAGAGGCCCTTGGTTTAATACTGGAGCCAAAGTCAGTTACGCATCATCGTTTGGGTGCTGTGGACTTGACGGGGGATTTGCACCTGAGTGCTTCAGAACGTGAGACGCGTTGGGCCAGATTACGTCAGCATTACCTGGGTTTTGTGCCACAAAGTGGTGGCTTACTCCCGTTTTTAAACGTCAAGCAAAACATTGAATTACCAAGGAAACTGGTTGGACTGCAGGGTAGGGATTCCTTTCTCGAACAAGTCATTGAGCGATTGCGTTTAGAGCCGTTACTCGGGCGCATGCCTGCGCAACTGTCAATTGGAGAGCGTCAGCGCGTTTCTTTTGTTCGCTCCATTGCGCATCGTCCCGGCTTGTTGTTGGCGGATGAACCGACTGCCGCGCTTGATCCAATATTAGCCAAGGAGTTGTTCACATTAATCGTCGAGATTGCCCGTGAATTTAGTATTGGTGCATTGATCGTGACGCACGAGTGGTCTTTAGTGGAGGATGTAGGGATCAGGCAGATTGTAGGAACTGTGAGCGCACAACGAAGGACTGTTTTTAATGAGCGCCTCTAAACAGTCTTCAACTTTTTCCGCACCTCCACTCAAGGTGCTGTTGTCGCTTGGTTTAAGTGACCTGCTGCACGATCGCAAAGTTTCGATTTGTATTATGGCCTCGATTGTGGCTGTTGTGGCGCCTTTATTGTTGTTATTTGGGTTGAAGTTTGGAATTGTGAGTCAGATGCGTGCGGAGTTGCTTTCTGATCCTCGTAATCTTGAAATTCGCATGCTCGCAAGTGCAAAGCTTGAGCCCACTTGGTTTGAAAAAATGCGCAACTTAGAGGGCGTGGGTTTTGTGATGCCTTTGACGCGGTCTCTCAATACGATTGCAGATCTCTTTGTGGATAGTCGACGTTTTGCAGAAAATGTCGAGTTGATTCCAACAGCTATCAACGATCCTGTCCTGGATGGGATCTCAATTCCTCAAGGTAGGAACGATGTCGTACTGTCGTCTTCGGCCGCCTCTCGGCTCGCGGTTAAGCCAGGAGAGAGGATTCAACTTAGAGTGACCCGTTTGCACGAAAGTCGCACAGAGCGTGCGCAGATTGAGGTGCGTGTTTTAGCTATTTTGCCCCCCGAGTCTTTTTCTCGCCCCGCTGTTTTTTTGACATTGCCTCTTCTCATTGAAGTGGAAGACTTTCGTGATGGCTTCTACGTTCCCGGCTCTGGTGTAGAAACAGGTTCGGCCCTTCAGCCTCGCACCCATTTTGCTCGAGCGAGAATATATGCCGACAAAATAGAGAATGTTGAGGCTTTGGCAAACCGTCTGTTGAAGGAGGGCATCGAGACGTCTAGTCGACTGGCTGAAATTAAATCCGTACAGTCCATTGATAAGGTGCTGGGAATTGTTTTTGGCGTCATTGCCTGGATTGCAGTGCTGGGCTGTGCCGCATCGCTGATCGGTGCATTCATGGCCAATATTGACCGTAAGCGTAAGGATCTTGCGCTATTGAGATTGATGGGTTATGGACGACTGGCCATGCAAGGGTATGTGGTGATGCAGTCCGCTGTGTTGACGGTGACGGGGTTTACCGTGGGCTGCTTGATGTATTTGTTGGGGAGTCAATTGTTTAATCAAATGCTGGGCGAATATATGAAAGCGGATCGTTTCGTCTGCCGACTTGAGCCCATACATTTTGTGATGGCGCTTGCAGGCGCTCTAATGTTGGCCCTAGTCGTGGCGGGTGTAGGAGGTGTTGTGGTGACAAAAATTGAACCAGCGGAGAGTTTGCGTGATCTTTAGAAGCCTATTTAATTTGTCCTGTGTTCTTGGCTTGTCGCTGTGTAGCGCGTTGGCTGTTTCTGCCCCTTGGGAAGCACGTTTTTTTAATCCAAAGCCAACGGAGGACGATGTGGTCTTGCCCATGCCTTGCGAGGGCTCCATGGTTTTTCGTCGTGTGCATGTTCCTCTCAGTAAGCCGCTCGAAGATTTTGGCGTGACGCTCGGTTCTGAGGGTGCAGCATTGCGTTATCTCGAACAAGCGCATCCTGCTCACATTGCCGGTAGCTTTACAACTGACAAGCCCAATCCTGGTCGCTACTATTTGATGGCAAAGTATGAGGTCACCCAGCTTCAATACCAATCGGTGATGCAGGAGACTTGCCCAAGACCTTCAGTCAAGCTGATGCTGCCTAAAGTTGAGCTGAGTTGGTTTGAAGCGATGCAATTTGGTGACACACTCAACATCTGGTTGCGTGCGAATGCACTCAAGAGTTTGCCTGTTGAGGACAATGTTGCCGGGTTTGTGCGCTTGCCGACTGAAGTGGAGTGGGAGTTTGCAGCACGTGGTGGCAACAGCGTATCGAGCACCGAGTTTCGTGAAGCAACGTTTCCGATGCCCGACGGGATGAATAAATATGTTTGGTTTGCAGGATCACAATCTGCAAACGGCAAACTTCAACTGGCTGGTTTGCTACAACCTAATCCTCTAGGTTTGCATGATATGTTGGGCAATGCAGATGAAATGATGTTTGAGTCGTTTCGTCTAAACAAACTTGATCGATTTCACGGGCAAGCGGGTGGCTTTATCGTTCGAGGTGCCAACTATATGACGCCTGAGAGTGACATTCGTACGTCTTGGCGCCAAGAGCAAACCTATTACCGAGAGGCTGCACCCAACAAACAGAAGACCTCAGGATTTAGGCTTGTCGTGGTGGCACCCTCCTTAACATCGGCAAATCGTAGTAAGGAAATTGAGCAGGGGTGGGCTGAGCTCGGTACGCGTGAGAATGCACCCAATGCAAGTGCGAATGCGCAAGGCCCAGCCGCGACGAGCACAGTCGAGCGTCTTAGCAATCTGATGTCAGGTTTAAAAGACGACAAGCTAAAAAAGGAACTTGAAGCATTGCGCACTGAGTTGCGAAGTAGCAACCAAACACGTGATGAGCAACGAGGGATTGCAATTCGTTCTGCGCTCCAACAGGGCGCTTTTATGTGCGTTTTGTTGAATCGAGAAGGTCGTTTTTATGACGGGCTTAAAAAGAATTATGACGAAGGGTGTTCCAAGGTTGAGACTCTCGCAAAAGAAGACCAAGCACGTTGTTCGCTGATCAAGCGAAATGTGGATACTCGCAAAGTAGCACAGGAGCTTGCCTTGGGTCTCTATTCGGACAGTATTGTCGAGGCAGGTGCCATCTATACCGCTCCGATGGTGTCGCCAGAGGTTGCCATTAAGCGTCAGCAGTTATTGGCAAGAAAAAGCAGCAACCTCGATGCATATGTCGATACGTATTGGTCACATTTAGGTCAGTATCTGAAAGATAGGAAGATCACTCAGTCTGAGTGGCTATCCGCATGTAAAAAAGTCTCAGTTAACTAAGGAGTCGTCACGTGTTTTCACAATCAAGCCTTAAATTACGCTCAGCATTTATTGCATTAGTCAGTTGTTTGTTCTTGGCAGGTTGCCAAAACATGGGTGGAGGTGATGTTGATCCGCGCCTGACAGAGGGCGAAGAAGCGAAGTTTTTTAGTAAGTCAGGTGCACAAGCTTGTGCGGCGGGTGCTTTGACGGGTGTACTGGCTTGTGCGCTGAGCAACTCTGGTAATAAGGCTGCCTGTATGGCGATTGCTGCTGTTGCAGGTTGTGGTGTCGGTGCTGGCGCCAATTATTTGCTTGATCAACGTCGTGCAAAATATGCCAATAACGAGCAGCGGATTAATTCGTTCATTCAGGATGTGCAGGCTGACAATCAAAAATTGCAGACCCGTATGAAAAATATCAATGTTGTATTGCAAGAAAATCAGCGAACCTTAAAGACGCTGAATGCACAAGTTGCTGCCAAGCAGGTTGACCAAAAAAAGGCCAAGGCTGAGCTTGACCGTATCAATGCAAACAAGGCATTCCTTGAAAAGGAGTTAGCCAACATCAATACCCGTGTGGATGAGTATCAGGACATCATTGAAAAGGAGCGGGCAGTCGGTGCAGATGTGCGTCAATTGCAAGGTCAGCTTGATCAGCTCAGCCGGACACGCGATGCGATGAAAGGTCAACTTGATGTGGCTTATGGTTTGGCCTCTTCGATTAAAGTAACTGGTTAATGGTGAAATGATGAAACAAGTTTCTAAAGTAATCACTGTTCTTGGGCTCACGACCTTGTTGGCGGCCTGTACGATGGACAAGGCTGGGTGCGATCCTAAAGCGATGCGAGACGCAGGTTTATTGACCAAAATGAACTGCGATTTTTCTGGTTCATACGATGCACGTGCGCAGGACAAGGAAGCACAGCTTGCAGCTGAAAGACAAAATAATGTCTTGTTGCGTCAGGCAGTCGCTGACATGGAAAAGAAAAATTCTTTAGTCGCAGCTGATGTGGTCAAGCGTCGTGCTGACGTGACAAACATCACGCGCAGCGTCGGTGCTTATCTTCGATCCGTCCAGGCAAGCAATCCTTCCAACCAAGCCTTGACTGAGCAGATCAAGGTTGCGCGTGCACGTTTGGATGCACTACAAAAAACGCCTGTAACTTCTGGTACGACCAACGCTCAAGAGTTACAGACGCGCATTCAAGCGGTTGAGGTTGAGGTGGAAAAACTGCGCAAGCAATCTGCCATTCTGGAGTAGGTCAATGAATCGAATTGTGCAGCGTCGCTTTGCTTTCACGTCCGTTCAAGGCTTGGAGACGCTGCATGATTCTTTTATACGGGTATTAGGTGCTTCTGTGCCACCAAGTGTGGTGGCACTGTATGCCGCGCCTCGCGTGTCAACAGATGGTACGGTGCAGTGGCACACATCTTTTGCGGGCCAGCCCATTCCATACGCGGAGTTGCCTGAAGCCGCTGCTTTGCATTTGCGCATCGCGTTATTCGAGCGCTTGCGAGCGATTGGACAGTTCGCAGAATCATATGCTGCTCAGCCTACTCATGATCCATCTCTATTAAGTCTGTTGCGCGATGCGAGTGCAGATCCTCCAATTGATGCGATTTACTCAGTCGGTGGGCAGCCAGTTTTGCTGTATTGGAATCGAGCGATTGCGGCCGAATCTCCCCGAAAAATTTTAGCGGCACCGGTTGTTCCACTCATCGCATCACCGATTGCGTCCAGTCAGCTTTGGAAGTGGCTTCTGGGTGCATTGCTTTTATTATTGTTTGTATTTTTACTATGGTGGTTTTGGTGTCCGCGTTCACCCTTTAATAAAGTTGAACTGCCTATTCAAGTGCCTGTGACTGAGCCTGTTGCTGTGGTGACGCCTGAGCCCGAACCACCTCAGCCTGTTGTGGTACCTGAGCCACCAGAGCCCATTCATGTGCCCAAGCCAGCTGACTTGCCCGTGGTGGATCCTGAGCCTGTCTCCGAGCCTGAGCCAACACCTGAACCGGAACCTGAACCTATTCCTGTGCCAGAGCCTGTCAAGCCACCTAAACCTGTGCCACCACCACCTCCAAAGCCTAAGCCGGTAGTCAAGCCTCCTGCCACCATTACAACGGCTAAAAATCTTTGCCCAGAAGATCGTCCTGCTGCTCTCGCACCTGAAATGGTGGTGGTGTTTGATTCTTCTGGATCAATGATGGTCAATATCAATGCTTCGCGTCAGGACGAGCAATGGGTGTTTGCAAATTTAAATCGTGGGCCTCTGGCGATGCAGTTTATGAGCGGCCAAGACCGACAAAAACTTGAGTATTTGACCCGTCAGCCGACTCGTATGGTGACCGCTCAACAAGCGACAGTGGATGTTTTACAGCGCTTGCCCTCTGACGTGGGGACAGGGCTGGTCGTGGTCGACGCCTGTCCTGCCGCCCGTAATATGGGCCGATTCGCACCCTCGCAGCGAGGACAGATGATCAATCAGTTGAGAAGCTTACGTCCCCACCAAGGTACACCGCTTGCCGATGGCATTTTGGAAGCGGGCAGGTTAGTGGATGGGGTAAATAAAGAAAGTACGATTTTATTGGTCTCTGACGGTGGCGAGTCGTGCGGCGGAGATCCTTGTGCGGTCGCCCGAAATCTCGCCAGGCAAAAACCGCATCTTAAAATTAACGTGGTCGATATCGGTGGCTCGGGTGCCGCCGCGTGTGTGGCAGAGGCGACGGGCGGCAAGATGTATCGCGTTTCTAACATTGCCGAGCTCAATGCTGGCATCAATCGGGCAGCTCAGGACGCCTTGGGTCCTTCGACCTGTAAAAAATAGTAAGATTCAGATAACTTTAATCAAGGGGATTAGCGCATGAGTCGCCCATTTCGTATTGCAGTACTGCCTGGTGATGGTATTGGTAAAGAAGTGATGCCCGAGGGTTTGCGGGTATTGAAGACTGCCTCAGAGAAGTTTGGCCTCAATCTTGAATACCGTCATTTTGACTGGGCGTCTTGTGATTACTACGCCAAAACTGGCGAAATGATGCCTGCAGATTGGAAGAGCCACCTCCAAGATTGTGATGCGATTTATTTCGGTGCAGTCGGGATGCCTTCAATTGTGCCGGACCATACTTCTTTGTACGGTTCCCTGCTCAAGTTCCGTCGCGAATTCGACCAGTACATCAACTTGCGCCCAGTCCGCTTGTTTGACGGCGTACCTTGTCCCTTGGCCAATCGCAAGGCAGGCGACATCGACTTTTTTGTCGTCCGCGAAAACACCGAAGGCGAATATTCCGCTGTGGGCGGAAAGATGTTCGAAGGCACTGACCGCGAAATCGTTCTTCAAGAGTCAATCTTTACCCGCATCGGTTGCGATCGTGTGTTGCGTTTTGCTTTTGAAATGGCCTCACGTCGTGCGCGTAAACATTTGACGATTGCGACCAAGTCAAACGGCATCGCGATCAGTATGCCCTATTGGGATGAGCGCGCTGCAGAGGTCGGTAAAGATTATCCAACAGTGACCACCGATAAACAGCATATCGACATTTTGTCCGCACGCTTTGTCTTGCAACCAGATCGTTTTGATGTGGTGGTAGCTTCTAACTTGTTTGGCGATATTCTTTCTGACTTGGGTCCTGCTTGTACCGGCACGATCGGTTTGGCGCCTTCGGCTAACCTGAACCCAGATCGCAAGTTCCCTTCATTGTTTGAGCCTGTCCACGGTTCTGCCCCTGACATTTACGGCAAAAATATCGCCAACCCGATCGCGATGATCTGGTCAGGTGCCTTAATGTTAGATTACCTCGGTCGTGGCATGCCAGCGGCGGAACAAAAGCCTTATCTGGATGCGCATGATGCGATTGTGACGGCGATTGAGCAAGTGTTGAGCCAAGGCCCTCACACACCAGACCTGGGTGGAAAAGCCAACACGACTCAAATTGGTGAAGCCATCAGCAAAGTGCTGTCCAAGTAATCGAGCGTTTGACTAAGTGAGAGGATCAGATGCCTGATTACACCAATCGGTTTAAACAATCTCTGAAAGCAGGGGAGGCAAACATCGGCTTATGGGTGTCGCTTCCCGACGCTTTTGCGACCGAGATTTGCGCGACGGCGGAGTTTGACTGGATGTTGCTCGATGGTGAGCACACTCCAACAGACCCGCTGACAATTCTCAGTCAGTTGCAAGCTTGTGCGGCTTATAACACTCAGGTTGTTGCGCGTCCGCCGATTGGTCAGACACATTTGATTAAACAGTTGTTGGATTTGGGTGTTCAAAACCTACTGATCCCGATGGTCGATACCGCTGAGCAAGCGCGCGAGCTTGTTCAAGCGGTGCGCTATCCGCCTCATGGCATCCGTGGCGTGGGGTATGGCTCTGCGCGTGTGTCGCGTTGGGACTCACGCAAGGATTACGTCAAGGTCGCCAACGATGAGATTTGTTTACTCGTTCAGGCTGAGACAAAAACTGGCCTGAGCAATCTGGACGAGATTTGTGCAGTGGAGGGCGTTGATGGGGTGTTTCTCGGACCGTCTGACATTTCAGCTGCACTGGGACATCTCGGCAATCCTGGTCATCCTGAGGTTGTCGCGACGATTGAAAAAGGGATTGCAACAATCCTTAAGCACGGCAAAGCAGCTGGCATTTTGACGCCGGATCGCGTCTTGGCACAGCACTATCTCAACCTCGGTTGTACGTTTGTCGCTGTGGGTGTTGATGCGCGCGTGCTAGCAATGGGTGTGCGAGAGTTGCGTGAAGCTTTTAAACATCGATGAAGAAATCCGACTCCACCCGAGATCGCCTGACTGAGACCTCATCTAAAGCGGAGTTTGGCTCGCAACTTGGACTGACAAATCTAGCGTTACTTTCGCTGACGATTTTAGCGCTGCTGCTTTGCTATTTTATTGCAAAGCCTTTTATCGCCTCATTAGCTTGGGCCGCAGCATTTGCCATTTTGGGCTGGCCCCTTCATCGCAAGATCTGCCATTGGGTTCCTTATTCTACTTTAGCAGCGACTTTGTCTTGTACGGTGATAGCATTGGTGGTCATTATTCCCTCTGCGGTGGTGATTCCTGGCGCAATTGAGGAGGCCTTCAATGGGTACAAGTTAATTCGCGCGCAAATTGAATCTGGTGCTTGGGATCAAGCATTTGCAAATCACGTGTGGATTGCGACAACGTGGGATTGGTTGCGTCAAAGATTGGATATTGGTGATGTTTTACAGCGAGCCGGCTCGGCCTTAACGACGCTCAGTACGTTTGCAGTCAAGGCCTCTGTTGCCCGGATTGTTGAGTTCTTGATGACCTTTTTGTTTCTTTTTTATTTCTTGAGAGACAGAGATACTTTGCTTGTAAGCATTCGCGGCTTATTGCCAATGACGCCAACCGAAACAGGTCGCGTTTTTGGTGTCGTGAGTGACACAATTTACGCGACTGTTTATGGAAAGGTTCTTGTCGGGATTGTTCAGGGCGTGTTGGGTGGTGCAATGTTCTGGTGGCTTGATATTCCCGCAGCTTGGTTTTGGGCTGTTGTGATGGGCCTAATGTCAATTATTCCACTGCTTGGTCCTCCTATTGTATGGGGACCGGCGGCTTTGCTTTTGATGCTGAATGGCGAGTTGGGCGAGGGGGTTCTGTTGCTCGCCTGGGGGGTGACGATTGTCGGCTTGGCGGATAATTTTCTCTATCCGATCGTTGTTGGTAAATATCTAAGACTCCACACCGTACCATTACTCATCGCACTGATTGGTGGTGTACTGGTCTTTGGTGCCATGGGTTTATTTTTAGGGCCTGTTATTCTTGCGTTGGCTTTTGTATCGCTTCAGATCTGGCGTGACCGTTCGCATGAGTTGAAAAAATAATGTTTAAGTTGCGGGTTGCTGCATTGACTCGGAAAGCCCACGCATTAACCCGAGCATCAGTTCACAACGCGGCGCTGAAACGCCTTGTTCTTTAGCTAAGACCACCGCAATACCCAATATTGCCTCATGTTCGAGTGATCGTCCCGCCAGGACGTCCTGCAGCATCGAAGCACGATTTGAGCCTGAGCGCTTAGTGGGCGTGCAGAGTTCATCGAGATCGATTTTTCCGCGCAGATCGGTGCCACAAGCTAAGGCGATATCTGTGACCTCTAGCATCACGGCTTTTCTGAGCGCGATGATGTGAGGATTTTTATTCATCAGTGGAGTGGGCAGGCGAGTTAGAGCAGCCACTGGATTCAAACCGCAATTGATTAACAATTTGTACCAAATCTCGTAACGGAGATCGGTCGTGGCCACCCCTCGAATCCCGGCTGATTGAAAAATATCTTCAACACGTTTGAGGCGTTCGGACTCCGATCCATCAGGTTCACCAAGCATCCAGCGATCTTTGAGTGCGCTGCGAATCACGCCCGGCTCGATCACTTCATTGGGCGAATAAATCACGCAACCCAAACTTCTATCTTTAAGTCGATTCCAAAGTTCACCGTTTGGATCAAGCGGGAAAAGGGGAGTTTGTGGGACGTCGATCCCTTTATGCCACCACCAAGGAATGCCATTGGTTGCAAAGACTGCCACGCCATCAGGTGCGAGCAAAGATTCGATCGATGCTGCTGCATCCGGCAAGGCTTGGGCCTTAAGGGTCACGATCACAATATCTTGCGCAGCGAGCGAGCGTGGATCATCGGTTGCATGATCAGGGCGACCTGAATGGACTTCATCGCCGCGTGAGACTGTCAGGCCGCGTTGTTTGATGGCCTCTAACTGCGGGCCACGTGCAATGACTGAGATTTCGTGTTGTCCTGCGGCCGATAGCCGGGCAGCGAGATGTCCACCCACAGCACCCGCACCATAAATACATACCTTCATGAACTCGAATCCTTTACTTTACATAATATACATTATGCGGCAATTACGCATGGATCAAATGATCCAAAACCCTTTACTTCAACTCAACTTGTTGACCTAATAACGGCACCATTGCAGACCAACCCAAGCTGTGTTTGATCTCTAAACGAAGTGCGTCTGCCGCCTCAGGTTCTCCGTGATTTAAAAAGACAGTCTTAGGCGCGCGTTTGATCGTTTTTAGCCAAGTCATCAATTCGTGAGCGTCCGCATGGGCTGACATGCCGTCTAAGGAAACGACTTCTGCATGAATCGGCACATCTTCACCAAAAATACGGACAGACTTTTCACCTGCAACGATTCTTGCACCTCGCGTACCGCCCGCTTGGAATCCCGCAAATACGATTGTGTTGCGATGGTCAGAGGCAAAGGTTTTGAGGTGATGCAATACCCGTCCGCCAGTCGCCATACCACTGGCAGAAACAATGACTGAGGGATAACGTACTGCACTAAGTGCGCGAGACTGTTCTTGGGTTTTAACCATCTTGGCCACTGTGGCCATGCCAGCACATTCACGCCCGACTAAGCGATGCTCTTTGCAGTGCTTTTGATAGAGTGCGGTGGTATTGATCGCCATTGGGCTATCTAGGTAAATCGGCAAGTTCGGGATCAACTTGTCGATTTTGAGCTTGTAGATGGCCAACAGGATTTCCTGCGCACGTCCAACAGCAAAAGATGGGATCACCACAATACCTCCACGCTCAGCCGTCCTCCTGATGACTTCTCCTAGCTGCGCCTGCGCATCATCGGACCCGTGGGTTCGATTACCGTAGGTAGACTCCATGACAACATAGTCGGCACGCTCGATAGGTGCAGGCGGATGCATGATGGGATCGTTTGGGCGACCTAAGTCACCTGAAAATAATACTGTTTTGCCCTCGGCGGTGATTTCTGCTGAACTCGCGCCCAAAATATGGCCTGCAGGACGGAGGCGTACAGAAATCCCTTTGCATACCTCAAGTGCCCGATCAAACTCGAGTGGTTTAAACAGACGGAGTGTTTGTCTGACGTCTGCAACGGTATAAAGAGGGAGCGCCACTGGATGTTGTGTGGTGTGGTGACGATTGGCGAAATCTGCTTCTTCTTGTTGTAGCTTTGCGCTGTCTAGAAGCAAAATCTGACACATGTCGATGGTCGACGGTGTGGCGTATATTGCGCCTCGAAAGCCCTGGTTCACGAGCAAAGGCAAGGCACCTGAATGATCTAAATGGGCGTGCGTCAGCACCACCGCATCAATGTTTTGAGCGTCAAAGGGAAACGCTGTCCAGTTGAGCGCGCGCAGGTTTTTATACCCTTGAAACAAACCGCAATCGATTAAAACCTGTTGCTTGTCCGTGCTCAATAATGTTTTTGAGCCTGTGACAGTACTGGCCGCACCAAGAAATGTGAGTTTCATTTAACCACCTCGCGATCCATGATCTAGGCCTATCATACAGAGTTTAAGTCCCCTGCTTCGCTCTCATTTTCTGGTTCAGTCTAGCGACCTTCAAACTTAGGTTTTCGTTTCTCAGCAAAAGCCTGGACCGCTTCTTTATGATCATGTGTCGTTTGCACCAGCGCCTGCGAAGCTGCAGCCATGTCCAGCGCAATCGGTAAGCTGACTTGGTTCGAGTCGCGAATCAGACGTTTGCTCATCCGAATCGAGTGGACAGGATGTGCGGCAATCCGTTGGGCCATTGCGCGTGCCTCGTCCAGCAACGCTGCATCGTCCACGACTTTAGAGACCAAACCGATTCGAGCGGCCTCCTCTGCGTCGACAAAATCGCCCGTGAAAGTCATTTCATAGGCCTTGGATAATCCAACTGCTTTGGGTAAAAACCAAGCGCCACCATCTCCGGAGACCAAGCCCATTCTCGCAAAACTCTCGCCAAATTTTGCGCTGCGGCCCGCGATGCGGATATCGCACATTGAGGCCAAGTCGCATCCAGCGCCGATTGCTGCACCATTGACCGCAGCAATAATCGGAGCATCCAGTGTATGAAGTGCCAGTGGAATGCGTTGGATGCCAGTGGTGTAATAGGCACGAATATCAACAGGCGCTTTCTGGACCGCTGCGGTATTGCGATCCTGCATGCGTTTGACGTTTCCACCGGAAGAGAAGCCCTCGCCTGCACCCGTGAGGATGACACAGCCAACCGTCAGATCCGCATTGATGCGTGCGACATAGCCGACAATCGCATCGATGATGGCAGGTGACAAGGCATTGCGGGTATCGGGCTCATTGAGGGTGAGTGTGACAACACCACCAACTTGTTCGTATGTGACGGCTTCGCTCATTCTTTCTCCGGGTCTAATGTCAGTCAATATTTTTTAAAATTGTCTCTTGCGATACGATCATCGAAAAGCTTATACATTAGCGATAATACCGAATCGCCAGTTAAGATGCGCTTGACTGCAGCAACAATATTAGGAGTTTAAATGAACCACTATGATGACATTGGCAAACTGGTCTTGCGCTTGTCTGTAGGAATTTTGTTGTTGATGCATGGCTTGTTTAAGTTAATGCACGGGATCGCAGGCATTTCTGCCTTGGTCCAAGCCAATGGCTGGCCAGTGTGGATGGCCTATGGGGTGTTCATCGGTGAGATTATTGCTCCCGCCCTCCTCATCTTGGGTCTACTAACACGCGCGAGCGCTGTGGTGATTGTGCTGAATATGCTGATTGCTGTTTATTTAGCACACAGTCATCAGCTTTTTCACCTCACAAAATCGGGTGGATGGTTGTTAGAGCTCCAAGGACTGTATTTGTTTGGTGCTCTTGCGATTGCGTTTCTGGGTGCGGGTCGCTTTAGCGTGGGTGGTGCACGGGGTCGCATGAATTAAAGTTTGCAGGATGGCACGGGTGGCTGCAAAAGCCCTGCAGCGAACTACCGGGTGATCCCGAATTTCATTTTGATATCCGCCATCTCTTTCTCAAACTCTAACTTGGTCTGAGCCAGACATAAGGCTTGGTCTGAGATTGGCAGTGACTTGCAGTGGTCTAACGCGATTTGTTGGGCAGCCACGGCTTCTTTACGTGCCGTATCAAACTTTTGCTCTGGTGTGACGTCTTCTTGAGTCCAGCGCGCTGGGTCGGCCGAACGCTCATCGGGCCAAATAATCGGCGGAGGTGGAGGCAGTGGAATCACGCGTTGTGCATAGCTGTCCCGACCCGCAACCATGCCAGCCAATAACATCAAGCCAGATAACGTCATAATCAAGGATTTTTCGTATGGTTTAGCCATGAGATCCCTCGCTGCGAGTTGTATATTAAGCCCACTGATCTTACCTCTACTGTACGCTTTTTTTTTATACTTCTTTGGATCGCTTCCGCCTATGTTTAAGTATTTTCACTTTATCAGCGGGTTGGTACTTTATTTAATGTTGGGAACCGCACACGCTCAACTTAAAGCAGGCCAAGACGCACCTGCGTTCACCGCGGATGCGGCACTGGCAGGAAAGCCGTACCAGTTCTCACTGGTTGAATCACTTAAAAAGGGGCCGGTGGTCGTTTACTTTTACCCCAAGGCCTTCACCAGTGGCTGTTCAATCGAGGCCAATTTATTTGCGGAGGCTGCTGGAGAGTTTTCTAAGTACGGCGCGACGGTGGTAGGTGTCTCCGGCGATGATATCGCAACGCTTGAGCGTTTTTCTCTGGGGCCGTGTGGAGGCAAATTCGCGGTGGCGTCGGACGCCAATCATTCGATCATGCGTGCGTATGACGCCACAATGTTTTTTACCTCTAGCATGGCGAGTCGGATTTCCTATGTGGTCACACCGGACTCTAAAATCTATTTTGTACACAGCAGCTTAAACCCTGATCAGCATGTGAGCAGTACGCTTGCAGCAGTTAAACGCTGGCATGAACGGTAATTTTTGATGACAACACTATGTTGGTTTCGTACGGATTTACGATTGAGAGATCAACCTGCCCTCACGGCAGCAATGGCTGGAGGAGAGGCAATCGGGCTCTTTATCATCTCGCCAGAGCAATGGGCTGAACATGCAGACTCCCCGCACAAGGTCGATTTTTGGTTGCGTGCCTTGCGTGAACTCTCTGCCTCACTCAAACAACTCAACGTTCCGCTCAAAATACTCAATGTTCCGCGTTGGGCCGATGTCCCACAAGCTTTGCTGTCATTTTGTCAAAAGCACGGGGTAACGGAGGTGCATTGCAATCGAGAATTTGGCGTCAATGAGCGGCGCCGTGATCGTGCGTCATATGCACTGTTGGCTGAGCATGCCGTTTCAATGCAAGGACATCACGGCGGTACTTTGCTAGTGCCGGGCACTGTCAGGACCGGATCGGACAATTATTACCGTGTCTTTACGCCCTTTTCCAAAGCCTGTCGTGAAAAGCTTCGAACAGCGCCGTATCACCCCTTGCCTGCTCCAGCGTCTCAATTAAAAAATTCAACGCTGGCAAGTGATGAGGTGCCGGACAGTTTGCCAGGCTGGTCTCAATCTTCTGCTGCGATTCGGGCTGGCTGGCCTGCGAGTGAACAT
Organism: Zwartia sp.; assembly: GCF_049655405.1. GTDB lineage: Bacteria > Pseudomonadota > Gammaproteobacteria > Burkholderiales > Burkholderiaceae_B > Zwartia. Next base: position 207,109 of record NZ_JBASJR010000013.1, on the reverse strand, counting down.
GTTGCACTTGAGCGCCTGGAAAAGTTTTCGAATGAGCGCATGACGCATTACAAGCGAGATAGGGATTTTCCTGCGATTGCGGGAACCAGTACGTTGTCCCCCTATCTTGCTGCAGGACTCGTGTCAGCCGCGCAGTGCTGGCAACAAGCCCTCCGCTTAAATCATGGAGAACTTGGTACGGGCCTTGAGGGCATTACGACTTGGATGAACGAGTTGCTGTGGAGAGAGTTTTATCAGCATTTATTGCATGGTTACCCCTCTCTTTCAATGCATCAACCCATGAGGCCCGAGACAAATGCCGTGCAATGGCGTGATGCCCCTACAGATTTCGAGGCCTGGTGCCAAGCCAAAACGGGTGTGCCGATCGTGGATGCCGCCATGCGTCAGCTTGTTCAGACTGGTTGGATGCACAATCGCCTGCGAATGGTGGTTGCCATGTACTTGACCAAAAACTTGCTGATTGATTGGAGACTAGGTGAGCGGTTTTTTATGCAGCATTTGATTGACGGTGAGTTGGCGGCTAATAACGGTGGGTGGCAATGGAGTGCCTCAACAGGCGCTGATTCGGCCCCCTACTTTCGCGTCTTTAATCCCGTCAGTCAGTCTGAGAAGTTTGATCCAGAGGGGGCTTTTATCCGTCATTGGTGTCCCGAGCTTGCCTCAGTGTCAAACCGTGAGATCCATGACCCGTCTCCCGTTACGCGCCAAGCCCTCAACTATCCTCAACAAATCGTCGATTTACGCAGCAGTCGTATGCGAGCGATTGAGGCATTTTCTTCACTTCGATAAGGAAAAAAACATGTCTCTTCCTGAGCTCAGTGTAAAAACGATTGCAGGTGAATCATTGCCGTTATCCACGTATCAAGGAAAAGTCTTATTGGTCGTGAACGTCGCCTCGAAGTGTGGTTTTACAAATCAATACAAAGGGTTACAAGCATTACATCAAGAATTTTCTGAACAAGGTTTGGTTGTTATGGGGTTTCCTTGCAATCAGTTTGGTCATCAAGAACCTGGTAATGAAGAGTCAATCAAAAGTTTTTGTGAGCTCAGTTATGGTGTGACCTTTCCGATGTTTGCCAAAGTTGATGTCAATGGCGCCCAGGCTGACCCTCTTTATCAGTGGCTAAAAAATAGCCGCCCAGGATTACTTGGAACCGAGGCCATCAAATGGAACTTTACAAAATTTTTGGTCGGGCGCGATGGCACAGTGTTAAAACGTTTTGCTCCCAATAGCGCACCGGATGCGCTGAGAGCAGATATTGAAGCGACTTTATTGCAAAAAGGCACATGATGTCGCGCCTACTGAGACAAGGACGGGCCTGTGCGCTGGTCTTAATGATGATCTGGGGTGCGTCTTGCGTAGCCTCTGAGGTTCCTCGTTATCGGGTGGTGAGTTTGGTGGCCAAAAAGCCAGATTGCCAAGGTGAGCTGTGTCCCTCGATTACGTATAAAAAACTGAGTTTTGAGGGGCATGAACGCTTTAATGCATTTTTAGATCGTTCTTTGCTTGGGCTGGCGCAGGTGGATCCCAGTCAGGCCAACACCAGTGGCAATACCAACTTTGCTGATTTGGCTAAGCAGTTCTGGAAAACAGCCGAAGACCGATATGAAATCGTACTGGGTGCCGAGGTGAGGCGCGCCACACCCTCTGTCATCGTCATTGAACTTCAGAGCTACTTGTACTCAGGCGGTGCGCATGGAATGTCCACCATGCAGTACGTCAATTGGGTCCCCAAAACAGACAGAATCTTGACGCTCAATGATATGGTGTTGCGGGGCCGTATGAAGGCCTTTGAGGTGGCGCTAAAAAAACAGTACGTGAGATGGCTCGAGACTAATGAGTTTGCTCAAACAGACAAAGCTGAATACAGCAAAATGTGGCCATTTCAGTTTTCAGACAATGCAGCACTGATGCAAGACGGTATCGCAGTGACCTTTGGTCACTACGTGTTAGGACCTTACGCACTCGGGATGCCAACAATAGTGGTGCCCTACTCCGAGTTAAAAGGGATTCTCAACAGTAGCCTATTAGCAAAAATTCAGCCTTAAGGTTGAGTTTTACGTCCAGCCACCACTTTTTCTAGCGCCGTCGCAAGTGAGCTGCGCCCTTCGGCGCGCGCAGTTTCAATGGCATTTTGAGCTTTAAAGTTGGATAGCATCGGATCTGCACCTGCGCCGATCAATGCCTGAACTGTTGGCACGTCCCCTGATTTGACAGCCAGAATCAGGGGCGTATCTCCATCTGGGGAGGGTTCGTTGACCAGGGCTCCTTTTGAGAGCAGCAAGGTGACAATCTTGGCGTGTCCTTTGATCGCAGCGTAATGAAGGGCTGACCAACCAGGCTGATTGACCTTTGCACCTTTTGACAGCAAGCGTTGAGTGCGAGGGAGATCCCCCAAGAGTGCTGCATACATCAAGGGTGTTTCTTTGTAGGAATTTGGCAGGTTAACGTCGACTTTAGGGCTGTTTAGCAGCGCATCAAATGCTTTCCAAGAGTTCTCTCGGGCCGCCATGGTCAGAGGTGTCTGTTGATTCGGACTCTTTTGATTTGGATCCATCCCTCTGCGTAGAAGCTCTTTTAATTGATCGTCACGGTCGTTAATGATATAGAACCAGAAGTCCTTAGCATCGGCTGCCTGGGCAGTCGTTAAAAAAACAGTCCCCAACGCACTGATGAGCAGAAACGCTGCAAGGACATTTTTTAAAAAGAATGGGATTTTTTGGTTAATCATTTTATCCGGATAGTAAATTATTAAATATCGTTTAATTTCAGTAAATTAAGTAAGTAATATCAAATTCTTATTGAATAATTTACTTTAAACTAATGATTAATGTTTATCGTTTAACTTATTGAATAAATTGAAGAAATTTCTTGTAGAGGCTTCTTCGATCTCATTAACTGTCACGCCTCGCAAGTTTGCAATCATTTCAGCAACGTGTATGACCTTTGACGGGTCATTTAGTTTTCCTCGGTGAGGTACGGGTGCGAGATAAGGTGAGTCTGTTTCAATTAAAATGCGATCCAAAGGCATGCGGCGAGCGACTTCTTGAAGCTCTGTCGCTTTCTTAAACGTCACAATGCCAGAGAAAGAAATGTAAAAACCCAACTCCATTGAAGCTTGAGCGACTTCCCAGGATTCTGTAAAGCAATGCATGACGCCACGAGCCTCTTGCGCACCCTCTTCTCGCATGATGTCGAGGGTATCTTGTGAAGAGGCGCGTGTGTGAATAATCAGTGGAAGCTTCGTGGCGCGAGCAGCGCGGATATGACGCCTAAAGCGCTCCCGCTGCCAAGTGAGATCACCGGTGAGGCGAAAATAGTCCAGTCCGGTTTCACCGATGGCAATGACCTTTGGGTGCTGGCTACGTTCGATCAGGTCCTCAACGGTCGGCTCGATCGTGTCTTCGTAGTCTGGGTGAACTCCAACAGAGGCGTAAAGAGCATCGTGCTGCTCGACCAGCGCAATGAGTCCAGGCCAGTCTGGCAAATTGACGCTTACGCAGAGTGCACGCCCAACGCCGTTGGTTTTCATTCGCTCGAGAATATCGGGCATTTGCACCGCAAGATCAGGAAAGTTGACGTGGCAATGTGAATCGACAAACATTTATTTATATCCGGATAGTTTTATTTGGCAGGCTTGTGATAGCCGTTGCATGACGGCTTGGGCAAACAGCTTGGCATTGAGGGGGTGACCTGCTACGCGCTTTTGCTCATTGAGCCATGTAGCGAGTTGAGCAAACTGTAACGTGCCACCATGTTTGCCAATCGCAGAGAGCTGTTTGTGTTGCCCGGGGTAATAGCGGCAAGCCAGTCCGTGGGCACTCAAATTCAGGTCAATCGCCAGTCGTTGGCACGCATCCAACCATACTTTAGGGCTGGACTTTGCAAGTTTGTCTGCCAAGTTGCTTAAATCAGGGATCCGTCCCTGCTCAAGGGATGCGAGAAGTTCAATGATCCAGTCTGGGCATGGGCTCTGTTCTGATTCAGACTGATGCTGAGCGAGAAGCGGTGCGCCTCCCGCTGCGGCCAACCATTCGTTCGCCTTTTTAACCCCTTTGCCTTCTAGCCACTGTTGGGCAATGTCCAAGCTTGGCGTGGAAAGAGGCAAACGGCGGCATCGCGATAGTAGTGTGGGCAGCAGTCGATCTGGCGCATCCGCGACTAATAAAAATATTGTCGACGGGGGCGGCTCTTCAAGAACCTTGAGTAAGGTGTTGCCAGAGATCGTCGTGAGCGCTTCAGCCGGATAAATCAAGGCCACCCGCCAGCCCCCCCTGTGCGTGGCATTGTTGAACCAAGGCTCAAGCGAGCGAATTTGTTCGACACGAATATCTTTCGAGGGGGCTCTCTTACTTGAACCTCCTGCTTCTACTATTGCCTCGTCCGAAGCCGACCCGTCTTCCTCGGCCCCAAGCTCCGCACCCTCTTCGGCTGCAACCGCCTCTGGACGAATACGTTTTAAGTCCGGATGATTGCCTCGTGCTATCCAGCCGCAAGCGGGACATTGCCCGCAGGCAAGACCTTGTAGCGGGGCTTCGCACAGAAGTGAGGCGGCCGCGGCAAAGGCGAATTCCCGTTTACCAATCCCGGCAAGCCCATGGATGAGCCAAGCGTGCGCAAACCGGTCTTTGTTGCCAAGCCAGTCGCGCGCGACTTCTGTGTGCCAAGGTAAAAAGTGAGGTTGCATCAGGCTGTGAGGCTCCGAGCCACAAGTAGATTGATTTGTTCAGTGAGCAAGAGGCGTATGTCATCGATAGGAACAGTGGAATCTATGACACTAAAGCGCTCTGGGTATTGGGCGGCACGCGAAAGATAGACCTCTCTAGTACGCAGAAAAAAAGCACTGGCTTCCTGTTCAAAACGATCTTTCTCTCGAGTGCGGTCTAGTCGTTCGCGCGCCACTTCGAGCGGCACATCAAACAACCACGTGCGATCCGGCTGGCAATCTGGATGCACCCACTTCTCAAGTGTGGCGATACGCTCAACGCCTAGCTCACGCCCGCCGCCTTGGTAGGCAAATGTGGCGTCAGTAAAGCGATCACACACCACCCAGGATCCCGCCTCAAGTGCGGGCTGAATCACTTCTTTTAGGTGTTGGGCACGGGCAGCGAACATGAGTAAGGTCTCGCATTCAAGTCCCATAGGCTGATGCAAAAGCAACTCGCGAAGTTTTTCTCCAATCTCGGTTCCACCGGGCTCTCTCGTCGAGATGACTGTGAGGCCGCGTGCTCTGAGTTGATCGACAGTCCATTGGACATGGGTGCTTTTACCTGCACCATCAACGCCTTCAAACGTGAGAAAAAGCCCTCTTTTGACCGTCATCATGGCTTTCGTCCCAAAATGTACTGAGAGACATTTTTATTGTGCTCAGGAAGCGTTCGTGCAAAAGCACTGCTGCCATCGCCTTTGGAAACAAAATATAAAAACTCATGTTTTTCGGGGTTCAGTGCAGCATTGAGCGAAGCTTGACCCACGCTAGCAATAGGGCTGACAGGCAATCCCCCCCGTGTGTAAGTGTTCCATGCGTGGTCTGTTTGCAAATCCTTTTTACGGATTTTGCCGTCGTAGGCCTCTCCCATGCCGTAAATGACGGTGGGATCAGTCTGGAGTGGCATGTTGAGTCGTAATCGATTGATGAAAACCCCTGCGATGCGCGCTCGGTCAGATGCTTTTCCAGTCTCTTTTTCAACAATGGAAGCCAAAATTAGCGCTTGGTAAGGAGAGCGTAAAGGGAGGTTGTCTTGGCGGGTGGCCCAAGCGCGATCGAGCATCTGTTGCTGGGCACGCGCTGCTCGCTGCAAAATCTCAAGATCAGTGGTGCCGATTGGGAAAATATATGTATCCGGAAAAAATAAACCCTCTGCGTAGGGGGCATCCAAGCCAACTTGGGCACGTAACTCTGCATCAGAGCTTGTTTGGAGGCTTTGCTTAATGTCTGGGTGCTGTGCAAGCGCGGCACGAATCTGACGCAGGTTCCAGCCTTCGACAAGCGTAATTTGACGCGAAGTGACATCGCCTTGCGCCATACGACGCAAAATACGCAGGGGCGAGTCGCCTTGAACAAGCTGATATCCACCTGCTTTGATTTTTGTGTCGAGTTCCGTCAGTCGAGCCATCAGGACAAATGCTGCGGGACTCAAAGCGACACGTGCTTGATTAATCTGTGCCGCGATACTTGCGGGTGTTGCTCCCTTGGGAACCAAAATATCAACCTTCGGACTAGGCAATATAAGGGGTTGGTTGACCCAATAGTAGACTGCACCGATAGCGCAAGCTATCGCCACAAGGATGGGCAAGACCACATAGATGAATAGTTTATTGACGGCGCTCATATGTCCGACAGTTTAATATGTCGAGAGGCAGTTGCGGACTGGATCCCCAGAATTTCCCGCACATCGTACGTTTTTAATACTCGTTATCTCGCCAGAGGCATCATGCATCCTTTTTTCGGTCATTCTTCGGTTCAAAACAAGGCATCTCATCTTTCTACTGCAACGGTATATCCGTTGAGTTCGCTGAGTGTCTTTGAGGCCAAGGGTCTGGATGCACTGACATTTCTTCAGGGGCAGCTTACCAATGACATCGTCGCGCCTGGAATCGGCCAATCTCGCTTGGCGGGATATTGCACGGCCCAAGGCAGACTGCTGGCGACCATGGTGCTTGGGCAGGTACCGAATACAGAAGAAGTACCGACCGTTAGAGGCATCATACGTACCGATATTCTGACAGCAGTTTTAAAACGATTGTCGATGTTTGTATTGCGTGCGAAAGTCACCTTGCGTGCCGAGGACTTACACGTCATGGGTGTGTCTGCTCCCGTAAGTCAACTTGCTGCTATGGCTTCGGAAATTGGCCATCCTTTGCCCACAGCACAATGGGAAACACTTCACTCAGCAACAGGTACCTGGATTGTGGCCCCCAGCGCTCTGCCCCCTTCACAAGAGGGCGAAGCCTTGAGCCGCTGGTGGTGGATTGCCGGAGCTGAACATCAAGCTGCTGTTGAAAAACTTCGATTAGGTTGGGCGGTCGCAGAAGCCTCTTCTTGGGACTGTCAGGACATTCAGGCCGGATTGCCCTGGATCGAGGCAAGCACACAGGATCTATTTATTCCTCAAACACTTAATCTTGAGTTGATTGGTGGTGTGAGCTTTACCAAGGGCTGCTACCCAGGTCAGGAGATCGTGGCCCGTAGTCACTATCGCGGAACCGTCAAAAAACGTATGGCCTTGGGGAAACTCATCCCGGCGACCGATCCAGCGCCTTTGCCAGGCTCGGATATTTTTGATGCCTCGCAGTCTGATCAGCCTTGTGGTCGCTTGATTAATATCTCGACCACTAAGGCTGATGGTAAGACTGCTCAATGGGTGTTGTTTGAGTCAAGCTTCGAAGCCTATGATCGACAGCAACTTAGAGCCATTGATGACAAGGGCCCCGTCATTGAAACAGTCGCGCTCCCCTACATTACCCGATAGATCTAGTGCGTGGGGGGGCATTTGTGCGCAGAGACGCAAGTGCTCAACTCACGGCTCGCGCTTAATCAAGTCCACGATGCTCGAAAAGTCCAGTTGACCGTTTCCCTGTGCGCTATGCAGCGCAAACAAATTGCGCGCAAGCTCACCCAAGGCAATGACCGAACCCGTGCTGATGGCGGCTTCGGATGCTAGACCTAAGTCCTTTAACATGAGATCCACCCCAAAGCCGCCTGCATAGCCTTTTGAGGCGGGGACATTTTCCATGACGCCAGGCCAAGGGTTGTATTTTTCAATCGACCAGTTGCAGCCTGAGCTTTTGGAAATAATCTCAGAGAGAACCTTGGGGTCCAGGCCGTTGGCCACACCGAGCGCAAGCGCCTCTGCTGTGCCCGCCATCGCAATACCTAGCAGCATATTGTTGGCAATCTTGGCGACTTGGCCTGCACCTGCTGCACCAGCATGGAAAATATTTTTGCCCATTTTTTCAAGTATGGCTCTCGCCCGCTCGAGGTCACTCGTGTGGCCACCCACGATAAAGGTCAACGTACCAGCGATGGCTCCGCCCGTCCCCCCCGAGACAGGTGCGTCGATCATGCTCAGTCCTCTTTGTGCGGCGGCTTCGGCCACGCGACGGGCGCTGTCGGCAGCAATGGTGCTGCAATCAATGATGAGAGCGTTTTTAGGACATTGCATGAGCAAGCCCTTTTCACCAAGGTAAAGTGCTTCGACATGCTTGCTCGCTGGCAACATGGTGATGACGATTTCTGCATCTTCGACGGCTTGGGCCGCAGAGGCTGCCCCTTGAGCACCCTTCTCGACCAGTGTGGCAACAGATTGCGTCACCAAGTCAAACACCTTGAGTGAGTGTCCTGCTTTCAAAAGGTTGGCGGCCATGGGGGCGCCCATATTGCCTAAACCGATAAACGCAATCTTGCTCATGCTGAATCTCCGAGACGATACAAAGGGTGCTGTTCTGCTGGAAAAGGAAGGGAAAAGAATTTTTTAACCCATTGCTCGTCGGCTTGAGCAAGCGTGGGTGGATTCCACTTGGGCTGTTTGTCTTTGTCAATCAACAAGGCTCGAATACCTTCGGCGAAGTCGCCATGAGCGGCTGCCATGAGTCCAGCAAGCCATTCGACACGGTAGACCTCTGCCAAAGACAGGAGTTTGTTGTGCGCAAGTAGCGCAAAGGTTAATCGTGCAGAACCAGGTGATCCGTGTGCCAGCGTTTTTGCGGCACGCTGTAGCCACGGATCTTGGTGATCGGCCAGTTTTAAAATACTGCTCACGATTCGCTCAAGATCTACGCCACCACACAATTGACGAATCAAGCCAAAATGCTCTTGCAGGGGTTTGTTGGCAGAATCAGGTAAGGTGCTCAGGCCTGAGAGCAATAGGTGCAGCTGATCGTGATTGCTTGCCAAGTCTTTGCGAGCATGTTCGGTCAAGGATGACGTCGCCGTCTCGGACACGTTTTTCCAAGATTGTGTGGTCAAGGCTTCTAAAAGATTTTTCCATTCATCTCTTCGGAGGTGATAATCCGCCATGCCAGCAAACAGTGCGTCATTTGCACCCAGTTGTGCACCAGTCAAGCCGAGAAACAAGCCTGCATTACCTGGTATGCGATTGAGCAGCCAGGTTCCACCCACGTCAGGAAACAGGCCAATCGAGATTTCAGGCATCGCCATGCGTGTCGTCTCAGTGACCACACGATGGCTTGCTCCCATCATGAGACCCATGCCCCCTCCCATCACGATCCCGTCTCCCCAAACCAAAATCGGCTTAGGGAAAGTGTGAATGCGGTAGTCCAGCGCATATTCTTCAGCGAAAAACGTTGCGGCATATGTATTGTTGACAGGAAGACCAGAAGAATTTTCAGTCATGCTGTGATGAAGCGAGTGCAAATCGCCACCAGCGCAAAATGCTTTGTCTCCTGAGCCCCTCAGAATCACAATTGCGATAGAAGCATCTTGAGCCCACTGATCAAGCCGCTGACTCAGCAGCCGAGTCATTTCTAGTGAGAGACCGTTGAGTGTTTTTGGTGCGTTGAGTTGGGCAATTCCAATCTTGCTTTTGCCGACACAGGTCAATTCCTCAAAAATCACTAAATCTGTCACGTTGTCCAATGCTGCGTTCATTTCAGGTCTCCATTTTTTTCTAATAATTGGCGCGCAATAATGACACGCATGATCTCGTTTGTCCCCTCTAAAATCTGGTGCACACGTGTGTCACGTACAAATCTCTCAAGTGGGTAGTCTTTCAAGTATCCATATCCACCAAGCAGTTGCTGCGCGTCCAGGCAAACAGCAAACCCGGTATCGGTCGCAAAGCGTTTAGCCATTGCGCAATAGGTTGAGGCGTCAGCAGAGCCTGCATCAAGCTTGCATGCAGCAAGGCGCACCATTTGTCTGGCTGCCACCGTGTGCGTCACCATGTCAGCAAATTTGAATTGCAATGCTTGAAAGCTGGTTAAAGCTTGATTAAATTGCTTGCGACCTTGCATATAAGTCCGTGCGGTTTCGATGGCACCTTGAGCTGCCCCAACGGAACAGCTCGCAATGTTGATTCGTCCTCCGTCCAAACCGCGCATGGCGATTTTGAAGCCCTCACCTTCTTGACCCAGTAAATGATCAATGGGGACCTCCACATTCTCAAAGCTAATTGCGCGCGTGCTTTGGCTGTTCCATCCCATTTTGCGTTCTTTACGACCATAGGTGATACCCGTGGAATGAGCAGGAACAGCAAAGGCGGAAATGCCACTTGCTCCTGCGGCACCTGTTCGCGCCATGACAATTAAAAGATCTGTCTCACCAGCGCCTGAGATAAACGCTTTAGAGCCATTGAGAACGTAACGGTCCTTGTGAAGCACCGCAGATGTCCGCAGGGACGCTGCATCAGAGCCAGATTCTGGTTCGGTCAGGCAATAAGAGGCGAGCTTTTCGCCTGTGGAGAGAAAGGGTCCCCAGTGTTCGCGCAAGCTTTGACTTCCCCACTGTCCCACCATCCACGTTGCCATGTTGTGAATTGTCAGAAAAGCAGTCGTTGATGGATCAATCGCTGCCATTTCTTCAAATATCAGGCTGGCATCCAAACGTGAAAGACCAAGTCCGCCAATTTCTACGCAAGCATATAGGCCACATAAACCGAGTGTGCCTGCCTCAAGGAGTGCATCGCGTGGAAATATTTCTTCTTGGTCCCAGTGGGCTGCATGTGGTGCAAAGACCCCTTGCGCAAACTCTCTTGCAAGCTGAACGAAGGCCTGTTGCTCATCGTTAAGTTCGATGTCCATCCTGATCTCCTGTTGTCAGTCGGGGGGCTGTTCCCTCTTCTGCGGCCAAGACTCATGACTGAGTCAGGTCATTGACTGGCATTTTCTTTTTGATATTTCTGGTTTTTTCGCGATGTGCTGCACGACGTCTTCTGGCAATTTTTGGATCAACGCGCAAGGGGGCGTAAATTTCGACGCGATCATTATCTTGAAGTTGCTGATGATGGGGGTAGTGCTTTCCAAAAATCCCAACAGATATCGACTCTAAAGTGCTTTCTGGAAATTCAACCAAATAACCAGCAGAAATAATGGATTGAGCAATTGTGCTGCCTGTTGGTAAAGAAAGCTGACGTTGCCATAACCGTCCAGCTGTCGAGGCAGCCACAGTGATGCGGATTATTCCGTCTAAGTGAGTAGGCTTTGTCACTTCATTCATTCGCCATAGCAAGACAGCGCTCGCTGAGTAAAAGAGTCAATAAAACTCGTCGCGATACGATTAAAAATGGGCCCGACTAATGTTTCAAGCGCACGATTTGAAAATGCATAGTTCAATGTAAACAGTACCTTACAGGCATCTTCTGATAAAGATATGAACTGCCACTTACCTGTTAATTCAGAGAATGGACCATCGACAAGCTGAAGTTCTATACAGTTTGGATACTGATGAACATTACGCGTGGTAAAGGTTTGCTTGATGCCAGCCAAGGCAATGGTGATTGAGGCTTGCATCCCCTGAGCGTCGCGCGCAGACACTGTAGCACCGCCACACCAGGGCATAAATTGAGGGTATTTCTCAACATCCGCAACAAGGTCAAACATTTGGCTGGCACTGTGCGGTACAAGAACAGAACGCTCTACGGAATGCATTGTTAATCACTATTGGCTAGAATGATGGGATTTTACCGTTAGACGTTAATCTTAGGGAGCGTCTGTCAGCTTGAATTAGGCTGAGTCACATAGGGCTGAACCACATGAATCGTTTCATGTCTTTGCGCATTGCGTGCGCAAATACGAATAAGGCCTTTCTTTCCGCCGTCTTTTGTTTTTTTATCATCCTTTCTGGATGTGCTTACATTGGGCAGTCCGCAGCGGATGATTTAGATGCCCAACAATTGACCGCATCGCAGGTGCAACCTGTCAGTATCTGGGTGGCCATGCAAGGCAGCTTTGCCTTGGCACCGCTTGATACGCCTCTTGTCGCGCGTCAAATCAAGCACTATTCGGCGAGCGGGACACATCTTCAACAATCGCTAACGCTTGCGAGGCCATACTTATTTTATGTATTAGAAGAGGTTAAAAAGCGCAACATGCCTGCCGAATTGGCTTTGCTTCCTTTTTTGGAAAGCAGTTTCAATGTGCGTCGTGGAAAGGGGCTTAATCCAGCTGGTTTGTGGGGCTTAATGCCTGTGGCAGCTCGCCACCTTAATTTGGCGAATACGCCGTTTAAAGATGACCGTCGTGACATCGTGCGCTCCACAGAAGCTGCATTGGATCTCATGCAAGAACTTTACGCAAAATATGGAGACTGGCATATTGCCCTCGCCGCCTATAACTGGGGCCCTGGCAACGTTTCTAAAGCGATCGATAACAACAAACGTAGAAAGCTTCCTATTCACTACCTCAGTCTGAATATTCCTGCAGAAACGCTTGTATTTGTCCCTAAGCTTCTGGCACTGCGTCAAATTATTGAAAATCCCTCTCAATTTAATGTGGCCTTGCCAGAGATTCCCAATGCACCTTATTTTGCACAAATCGAAGTCAAGCACGCCATTGATATTGGTGTTGTTTTAAAACTAGCCGATATCTCAAGCGATGAGTTTATTGACTTGAACCCATCTTTTAACAAGACTCTGATTCCTGCCGGACAAAATCAAATGCTGCTCTTGCCGGTCACAAAAATCGAACGTTTTGAAAAGCAATACCGTCAATACGATCAGCCACTTTCACAGTGGCGATCAATCATTGTGGATCAGTCTCAAACACTAGATGTCCTAGCAAAAAAATGGGGTGTGGATGCCAACCGGACTCGTCAAATGAATCACTTACGCATGGGAACTAGCTTGCAAGCAGGTGCAATGATCATGATTCCCAAACCAAGTTTGAAAGACGATTGATTAGTTCAACGCACCGGAACAAGCGATAGCGTGTGAGGTGTGCTGCGCATTTGCAATGCTCGCTCGGTAATGGCACGACTTGCAGAGTCGATCCAACTATCGGTAAAGTTTGTGTAGGTTGTCAGACGGACCGTGCCGAAATTGGGTAGATCTCTTACCCTATCAGGTCTCATCAGCATACGTAACTGATCTTTTTGATAGAGCATATCAAACAGACATTCAAAGTCATTTAAAAAGACATATTGGTCTTTAAGTGTACAAGCTTCAAGTTCGCGCTTTGCCAAAACTGAAAGTGTTTTTCGATTGGCATCTGACGGCATCACATCAACCCCTCTTGCGAGTTCAGCGCCTGAGAAGCGGCCCACATTGAAACCATCGATCTGCACAGCGTAGCGGGTGTTCTGCTCGAGTCCTTGTATACGCCAAGTCAAGCTCCTAAGAGCTTCTAGTGATTTGTTACCAAGGAGTTTGCTTTGTTCAGCGTTATAGAGCATTGGAACGGGGGGCAATGCACTGGCAACATTGACAGTGGCACCCGTATTGCGATCGACAGTACTGCGAATTTTTTGGATCTTTTTGGCGTCAGCCCCCACTTGACGAAACTCTGTCTCCATCGTGGATTGACTAACCGTGCTTTGAATCACACTCGGCTCAAGATCTGCACCGATCTGACGTAAGAACTCTGCGGCCATCACAGCATGACCTGCTGCGCTCGGATGAATACGGTCTGGAATCAGTTTGAAATCAGGCTTGGCAGCCGCTGCATTTAATGCTTGTTTCATTGGGTCTTGCCATTGCACCTTAATCACATCTGATTTCACCTGATGTGCACGCATTTCGGCAACAAGACGCTCAAGTTGTCTTTGGCGATCCCAGAGTTTGGCTTGAGCAGGAATACCTGCGGTGTGAGTGGGCGTAGGTTCAACCCAAATAATGCGCTGAACGCCACCTTGTCTGAGGCGCTCAATCGTGGCATCAATATTTTGAATAAATGCGGCATGCGGACTTCCTGCTGGATACGCTGCATCATTCATGCCAAAGTTCACGACAACAACGGAAGGCCGTTGTGACAACACATCTGAGTCAAGTCTGTTCAAACCATTGAGCGCTGAATGCCCCCCTATTCCAGCATTGATAAACGTCAGGTTCAAGTCTGGTCTTCTTAATAGGAAAAATGCTTCAACATAGCGGCCATAAGTATGAGCTGCAGTAATGCTGTCCCCTAGCCAAACAATTCGATCTCCGGGCACCAAAAGCAGTCCGTTAGTCGGTCTGGGGCCCGAAGGCAGCTTGGGCGTTTGGGCCTGTGATTCAGTCGTTGACGATTGTTGAGTGGTATGTGGTGAGGTGCGATCTGTTTGTGCACAGGATGCCATTGTAAAACTTAGGCTTGAGAGCAGACAGACGAGAACGGCTCTCCCGCGCTGAGTGTGTCTAACAGCGACTGAAGACTTTGACGGGGACATAACATTCTCCTGATAAATCGAAACTGATGTGTAGAGTAGCTGACTAAACTTATTGTGCTTTATCACTGACTGCAGCAGACGCTTGCGTTTTTCCCGCGGCATCCTCTTGCTGCTTGAGACGACGTTTTTCAGCTTCCGTGAGCCAAGCCGTTGAACTGCCTCGCGCAACTTGGCGCATTCTTTCCTGGTGCGCGCCTGAGTTAGCCGTAATGGTGGCGTTGACAAAAACAAGGTCAGTCACCCCGAACGTATCTACGATGTCCTGAATGTTCCGAGAAACGTAACGATAATCCAGCACGACAACACGATCAAAATGCGGAAGCAGATATGGAGCGAAAGCATTGCCATAAGAGTTTTTCACGACTAAGGCCGTACGACCTGTTCCAGCACTTGTATTCGAAACCAGTAAAGGGATGTCGCCACCTAAGAAAACGATATAACCCCTGCTCTTTTCAGCGAAAAAGGGCTGAGGCATCGGTGTTTTCTGTTGGGGACCGGCATATTGCGTGCCATCGAAGGTCACAGTTGTAGGAACGTAGTAATAAGATTCCTTGTCGGCATTTCTTAACTCCGGCGCTTGTGTCAAACTCCAAAAGGATCCAGCAACGCCTGGAACTGAGCGTTTACTAAAGGCGGATAACTCTAATGGCGTCACTCCATTGGCACGCGCCCAGGCTCGATAGGCATAATAAGCGCCAAGCCCCGTCCAGTGATGGTCTGATTTAAAAAAAAGCGCTTCGTCTTGATGACCTTCCATTTCCGTTACGACATCTGCAAAACGCACTTCAGGTAGTAACGCTGCGCGCATCGCCGCTAGATTTTTGGGTTCTGAAGTTGTTTTAGCGCGCGCTGCAGGTGGCAGATAAAAATGACTGCTTGTCGGAGTCACAACTACAGTCGATGTCATGCCAGGACGTTTTTTTGCAACGAGCTCCACCCAGGTGTTGACAGCATTCGCATAGCCTTGTGCACCGCGGTCTGTTCCTTGAAACATAAATAGCGCTTGTCCCTCATGCAATAAAACTCCACCTACTACATTCAAGGGCTTAGCCTGCGTAGCCTCCACGGGACTTGACTGCTTTGCTTCTGGGGGCTTAGGTGCGACGACAATAGGCTTGGTGGGCTGAGGAATGATGAGTTTTGGTGGTGCAGAGTCGATTGACGTGGGCGGAGCAACTGAAGCGATGACCTCAGGTGCTTCAATGGAGGGTTTAATAGAATCCGTAGGGGTCTCTAATGGAAGGTTCATTGGGGGAGTCATCTTCGTTTCCGTCTCTTCTTTTTTTTCATTTTCTGAGACTGGATCAACGGTTAATTCTTTGTCAGACCCCACATTTGAGATGTTGGGGATGATAGTTTGTTCATGCGAGATGGGTGTGTTGACAACGATAAGTTCAGTGTTCGCTGGTTGATCTGGCGCCTCAGATTCAGCAACATCATTCGTGTCATGCGTTTGAGTCGGTACATCGGGGGACGGATCTTCAGTGGCACTTGCCCACTTACTAACATCTTCAAAACCTGTTTCAGCACCTTTGAACTGAATGACGCGATCGCCAAGCTGAACTCCACGGTAAGTACGAATAGCAAATGCTGCTTCAGTCAACCAGCGTCTGCCTGGAAAATGGTCTGCGACGTATTTTTCAATATCTCTCGAATAAGAGCCGTCTAAAAGCGTTTGTGATGATAAGGTCGGCCAGTTGGCGAGGCGACGATTTTCAAGTTCGGAGACAGATTGATTGAGTCGCAAGGTCAGCGCAAACAAAACGCCAAATACGCTGATGAGTCCAATCACCATCAGCGCATGAAATGCGTGATGAGTCGAGCGTGATGTCGTGGCGTGATCGCTGCGATTTGTCATAACTAAAAGCGGAAATAAAGAAAAGGGTTGTAACTTTGCCCGACCAACAAGGCCGTTGAGCTCAACAGTAGAAAACTATCAGTCATCAGTAACGTCAGCGTTTGTGCAGATGCTGACCATTGATTAAAGCGACACCAGCGAAAATGCTTTTGTAGCCAATCACCAACGGGCATGCACCATAAAATAGCAATCAGTATCCAAACAGCGTGTGAAGCCAGATCATCAAGCGTAGAAATTCCGATTGTCGGAGTTTGGCTTGTTCCAAAGAGTATTTGAAAAAATGCCATTAAGCGCGACAAGTCCGTAAAGTAAAAGAGCGCCCAGCCAAGCGTCACAATCATCATCAAGTACAAATGACTGATTGCAATAGGTAGTGCATTTAATAGGCGTTCAATAAACAGTCTTTCTAGCGCAATCCAGACTCCAAAATAGAGTCCCCAGAGCATAAAGTTCCAGCTTGCGCCATGCCAAAAACCAGTTAACGCCCAGACAATGAATAAATTACGTAAGGCCCAACTTTTGTTTCCACCGAGCGGGATATAAACATAGTCTCTAAAAAAGGTCCCGAGTGAAATATGCCAGCGACGCCAAAAGTCTGTGACTGATTTTGCGATGTAGGGATAGTTAAAGTTTTCCCGGTAATGAAAGCCGAACATCATGCCCAAGCCAATCGCCATGTCCGAGTAAGCGGAAAAATCAAAATAAATTTGAATCGTAAACATAGCGAGACCCAGCCAGGCATCCGCAGTCGACAGGGTTGATAAGTCACTGCCTAAGGTACGTTGCGCCCATTCACCGGCAACGTTCGCGATAAACACCTTTTTAAACAAGCCCACGCATACGCGATGCAGCCCTTGGCTAAAGTCACTCCAGGTATGGATTCTGTTGTTAATTTCGTTCGCGATGTGGACGTAACGAACAATTGGACCCGCCACGAGCTGATGAAAAAGGCTCACATACAACAGAAAATCCAGGAAGCGACGCTGTGCCCTCACCTCACCACGATAAACATCCACAACATAAGAAAGAATCTGGAAGGTATAGAAAGAAATGCCGATCGGTAGAGCAAAGCCAGGGTTATTCAGACCAGTGACAAAGGCATAGTTAATGTTTTCGACAATAAAGTCGCTATATTTAAAGGTGGCCAATAAACAAAGATTTGAAAGAACAGCAAAAAACACAGCAATTTTTTTACCTGTCGTTGTTTTTGCTTGTTCGACCCAGATGCCGACCAACCATCCAACCCAAGAGCTCAAGACAAGTAGTGCGACCCAAACGGGTTCACCCCAGCCGTAAAAAAAGAAGCTGGCAGCAATCAAAATAAGATTTTGAGCTTTTGTTGCGTGTCCGCGAGTCGAAGTCGCCCCAGTTTCGCTTGGGCTACGAATCCTTGAGCCTATCAAATAGTAGATAATGAGACTGACTGGTAAAAACAGGTAAAGAAAAACCAGTGAGGAAAAAACCATGTCAGCCTATGATCGACTTTGTTGTATAGGCAATATGCCAGTGCGAAGTGTTTATTTTTAGAAATATTTAGTAACCAGAATTTTAACGATTATTAGTTATCATTGAGTGTTTTTGAGCAGTTTTGATAGATAAATTGCTTGTTGAAACTGATTTTGTTGCAATTGCGTCATTGACGCTGGGATCTTATGAGCATTATCGAAAACCGGAAGGCTTTCCACGACTACACCATCGAAGAGCGTTTTGAAGCTGGACTTGTCCTTCAGGGCTGGGAAGTGAAAGCCATTCGCGCTGGGCGTGCTCAACTCAAAGAAAGCTATGTGGTGGTGTTGGACGGTGCATTGTGGCTGCTCGGGATGCATGTCAGTCCCCTTCACTCTGCCTCAACGCACATCCATCCTGATGCGATGAGGACACGCAAGCTTTTGCTTAAGGCCGAAGAAATTAGCAAACTGATTGGAAAAGTCGAACAGCGTGGCTATGCATTAGTCCCGATCAATTTGCACTTTAAAAATGGTCGCATCAAACTTGATTTCGGTCTGGGCAAAGGCAAGAAATTGCACGATAAGCGGGATGCCGCGCAGGAAAAAGACTGGGCGCGTGAAAAAGAACGCTTAATGAAACACGATACGCGCACACGCGACTAGCGTATGCGCGCATTTCTCCATTGGCCCGCCTTGTCTTTGACGGGCCAAACATACCTCATACGCTCGCTAGTTTTTTCCAAGTCTCAACCACTGTGTCTGGATTGAGGGACATCGATAGGATGCCCTCTTCTTTGAGCCAAATCGCGAAATCAGCATAGTCACTGGGTCCTTGTCCACAAATCCCCACATACTTGTTTGCTTTTAAGCATGCTTGAATCGCACGTCTAAGCATGAATTTGACCGCATCGTCACGCTCATCGAAATCAGTCGCAAGCAACTCCATGCCTGAGTCTCGGTCAAGTCCAAGCGTCAGCTGAGTCATATCATTCGAGCCGATAGAGAAACCGTCAAAATGCTCAAGGAACTGTTCCGCCAAAATTGCGTTAGACGGGACTTCACACATCATGATGATACGGAGTCCATTCTCACCGCGTACCAAGCCGTGTGACGCCAGAAGCTGAATCACGCGCTCAGCCTGTTTGACTGTTCGGACAAACGGCACCATGATTTCGACGTTGGTTAAACCCATGTCATTGCGTACACGCTTAAGGGCCTCACACTCCATTTTGAAACACTCAGCAAAGTCCGCTGAGATATATCTCGATGCTCCGCGAAAACCCAGCATTGGATTTTCTTCCTCGGGCTCATAACGGGAGCCACCGACAAGCTTGCGATATTCGTTTGATTTAAAGTCTGATAGCCTGACGATGACAGTCTTTGGATAAAACGCAGCACCAATCGTAGCAATCCCGTCAGCGAGTTTTTCCACAAAAAAGGCACGTGGGCTCGCATGCCCGCGAGCAGCCGACTCCACTGCAATCTTGAGTTCAGCATCTACATTTGGATAATCCAAAACAGCTTTAGGATGTATGCCGATATTGTTATTAATAATGAACTCTAGACGCGCCAGTCCAACGCCGTCATTGGGGATTTGAGAAAAATCAAAGGCAAGCTGTGGGTTGCCGACGTTCATCATCACCTTAAGACCGACGTCAGGCATTTCGCCGCGTCTAACTTCTTCGATCTCAGTTTCGATGAGACCATCGTAGATTCGGCCCTCATCGCCTTCTGCGCATGACACAGTGACTTGTTGTCCTTCTGTGAGTCGATCAGTGGCATCTGCGCACCCTACTACTGCTGGAATCCCCAGTTCGCGCGCAATAATTGCTGCATGGCAGGTGCGACCGCCCCGATTGGTCACAATGGCGGAAGCTCTTTTCATGACAGGTTCCCAATTTGGGTCTGTCATATCAGTAACCAGCACGTCACCGGGTTGAACTTTATCCATTTCAGAAAGGTCGCTGACAATGCGAACTGGACCAGAACCAATTTTTTGACCAATCGAACGTCCGGTCACAATCACCTTGCCCGTCGCTTTGAGGCGATAGCGTTGCTGGACATCGTTATTGCTTTGTTGCGATTTAACCGTCTCAGGTCTTGCTTGGAGAATATAAATTTTTCCATCTACACCATCACGTCCCCACTCGATATCCATCGGACGCTGATAATGCTTTTCAATAATGACTGCGTAACGTGCGAGCTCAATGACTTCATCATCGGTCAGGGAGAAACGGTTACGTTCAGAAACAGGGACATCTACCGTGCGAACTGCTCGACCCTCTGTGCGCTCGGAGTCAAATTCCATTTTGAGTAATTTTGAACCAATGCGTCGATTGACGATGGGGTAATGCCCCGAGGCCAGTGTTGGTTTGAAAACGTAGAACTCATCTGGATTGACTGCACCTTGAACAACGGTCTCACCTAAGCCATAAGAGGATGTAATGAACACAACATCTTCAAAGCCTGATTCAGTGTCAAGGGTAAACATGACGCCAGCACTACCCTTGTCAGAGCGCACCATACGTTGAATACCCGCAGAAAGGGCAACATCCGCGTGTGCAAAACCTTTATGAACACGATAAGAAATCGCGCGGTCGTTATACAGGGAGGCAAAAACGTGGCGGATTTTATCAATCACGTCATCAAAACCGACGACGTTAAGATACGTTTCTTGTTGACCTGCAAATGAGGCATCAGGAAGGTCTTCGGCTGTAGCGGAAGAGCGCACAGCGAATGAACCCTTTCCATCGGCAACCAACGCACTAAAAGCAGATTTGATATCGTGATGCAACTGCTCAGGTAGTGGCGCATCAACAATCCATTGACGAATTTCAGCACCCGCGACCGCGAGCTCACGGACATCATCTGGATTCAGTGTTGAAAGACGATTTGCGATGCGCGTGTCTAGCCCCGTTCCAGACAAAAAGTCTCGAAAGGCCTGGGCTGTTGTGGCAAAGCCGCCCGGTACGCGCACACCAGCATCTGCAAGCTGGCTAATCATTTCGCCTAAAGAGGCGTTCTTTCCTCCAACAGAGTCAACATCCGACATGCGGAGCTGCTCAAAAGACACGACATATGACATGAAAGTCACCCTATAACAATGTGAGAAAGCGAGTTTGGTTAGAACTGCATCTCCCATCGACTCTAGTGAATAGAGTATGGTGCTGAAGGATGCATGCGCTAACCAAACTGGCCTGAGCTGTCTGGGGTGACTTATATACTAGTCTATTGTTGCACTGCATTATACTACTCAGGCACCCGACTTCGGATCAAAATTCATGACCTCACCCGCCACCGAACGCACTGTTTTTATTATCTCTGATGGCACAGGGATCACTGCAGAAACTTTTAGTCATTCTGTCTTGTCTCAGTTTGAGTCAGTGACCTTTCGACAAGTACGCGTTCCGTTTATTGACTCTGTAGAAAAAGCGGACACCGTTGTCCAGCGGATTAACCGGTGCGCCGCGGATCAAGGAACCCCCCCTATTGTCTTTACAACACTTGTTAACCCTGACGTTTTAGGGCGTGTCAAACTTGCCAATGCGTTGTTTTTAGATTTGTTTGGTGCTTTTGTCGAGCCGCTTGAGCACAACCTTGGCATGAAATCGAGCCATTCGATCGGCAAGTCTCACAAGGCGGTTAGCTCAACCCAATATCGCAATCGTATAGAAGCCATCAATTTCAGCCTAGCGCATGATGATGGACAATTTGTCTCTGGACTCGCGCAGGCAGATGTAATTTTGGTGGGAGTTTCGCGATGCGGAAAAACACCTACCAGTCTTTATTTAGCGATGCAGTACGGCATTAAAGCCGCCAACTTCCCGCTGATCCCAGAAGATTTTGACCGAGGCGCACTGCCCTCAACTTTGATGCCACACCGTGCCAAGTTGTTTGGTTTGACGATTCAGCCTGAGCGTTTGATGGAAGTTCGACATGAGCGCCGCCCCGATAGTCTTTATGCTTCATTGCCACAGTGCAGGCACGAGGTCGCTGAGGCCGAGCGGCTGATGCGACGTGAGTCGATTCCGATGTTATCGACAACAACTAAGTCGATCGAAGAGATTTCAACAACCGTGCTTCAAGAAGTGGGCCTCGATCGGCATTCGGCCTACTAAGCCTCAGACATTATTTGACTGAGCTGTGCTGACGTCGTTGCTCAAACAGACAGACACCTGAGGCAACAGTCACATTGAGTGACTCCACTGCTTTGTCATGCATGATTTTGACGCGTATGTCGGCGCGTGAAAGCAGATCTTCGGCAACGCCCTGCCCCTCATTGCCAAATACCCATGCTGCTTGTTTGGGCAAAACAGTTTTGTGAAGATCACTGGCATCCTCAAGCGTTGTCACGATCAAAGGAATCGCCAGTGATTCTGTCAGTGACATCAAATTTGACTGTTCATGCAATTTAAGGACAAAGTGTGCACCCTGCGCACTTCGCAAAACTTTTGGTGACCACAGCCCCGCTGTTCCAACAGACGCAAAGACGCGCTTGATTCCTGCCGCTGCACAGGTTCTTAAGATGGCACCAACATTACCTGGATCTTGGAGGCGATCAAGCATCACAATCGATTCAGAAATTTTCTCAGGGATAGGATGAATAGTGGGTTGTGCAACAAATAAAACCCCCTGATCTGTATCTACATTCGACAGGTTACCGAGCAACGAGCCAGACATGGTCAGGCAAACCTCTGGATTGAGCTTGTCGATCAGGCCGGTAAGGTGCGCTTGACCGACTCGCTCCAAATCAAAAATAGCATATTTAGGTTGTTTACCCATTCCGAGCCAAGACTCGCAAAGATTGACACCTTCGAGCAATACGGGCTCATCACGTCTGCCGGCACTAGATTGCCACTTATACAGTTGTTTATAGAGCGGATTAGAGCGAGACTCGATATGTTTCATTTTGATTCCAAACAGGCGCGCACCGGGGCAAAACTGCGGCGGTGCACTGGACTCGGGCCATACTGCTTGAGTCGTGCCATGTGTAAAGCTGTCCCATAACCTTTGTGTTGATCAAAGGCATATTGAGGATAAAGTAAGTGTAAGCGCTGAAGGTCTTCGTCTCGTGCCGTTTTTGCAAGAATAGATGCGGCAGAGATTGCAGGGATAAGTGAGTCGCCTTTAATGACTGTTTGTACCCGACAAGATAAACGCGGAGATTGGTTTCCGTCTACCCATGCAAGTGCAGGCTGAACGGACAACCCCTCAACTGCTCGTTTCATGGCGAGTAGTGTCGCTTGTAAAATATTGAGTCGATCAATTTCCTCGACCGTTGCAACGGCAATTGACCAGCTTAAAGCGTGAGCTTTAATTTGTTCGGCCAACAACACTCGTTTTTTTTCAGATAGAGTTTTAGAGTCTGCAAGACCTTCAATGTTGTAACCGGCATCTAAGATGACCGCAGCAGCATAGACATCGCCGGCAAGAGGCCCTCTGCCGGCCTCATCTACACCCGCTGCGTATGCGTCGCCCTCTACTTTTAAGTCAAACAGACTGACTTGAGATACTTGAGCAGAAAATTTTGGCATCGTAGGCGTCAAGTGCTTGAGCGCTGTTGCTGGATCACGGACTCAATCGCTTGAGCCACCCGCACAGGCGTATTGCAACGAAGTGTATGGTGCAATTCGGTAAAGCGGATGCGAATGCGTTCGCACCTCTGCTCATCACGTAACAGGCTCGATATCTCACGGGCCAGATTATCAGGTGTCGCATCTTCTTGAATAAGTTCTGGTACAGCAAAGTCATTGAGCAAGACATTCGGCAAACCCACCCAAGGAAGATAAGGTCGTTGTTGTCCGGATTTCCAAGCCATTACTTTTCTGACAAGTGGTGACACTGCATAGGAAATCACCATCGGTTTTTTGAATAGTGCTGTTTCAAGTGTTGCTGTTCCACTCGCAACAAGTGCAACATCACAGGCCTCTAAAACAGACCACGCGATCGGATCAGCGATACCGATGGCTTGCTCTTGCGCCATGACAGTTCGAATATTTTTAACTGGAAATTGTTTTAGATACTCTTCAAATTCTTTAGCACGATGAACATTGACCATCGGCACCACGAATTGAAGTGTAGGGTCAGTTTTTTGCAATAATTGCGCCGCTTGTAAAAAGCGTGGAGCAAGCAGCTTAATTTCAGAAGCTCTACTACCAGGCAAAATGGCCACAATACGTGCTTGTTGATTCAGTCCTAAACGCTCTCTCGCTGCAAACTGATTAGGTTCAATCGGGATAGCATCCGCCATCGGGTGGCCTACGTACGTAACAGGTATCCCTTCCTTTTCGTATATTGCTTGTTCAAAGGGAAATAGCACTAACATGTGTGATACCGCTTCGCGGATGTAATGAATGCGCTCATAACGCCAAGCCCAAATCGAGGGGCCGACAAAGTGGATGGTTGGCACACCTTCACGCCGCAGGCGATGCTCTAGGCGTAAGTTGAAATCGGGAGCGTCGACACCAAGAAAAACTGCGGGAGGTTCACGCAGCCAGCGATTTTTGACATCACTGTAAATACGAACGAGGGATGGGAAGCGTTTGATGGCATCAACATATCCAAACACGCTGAGCGCATGCATGGGATGCCAGATATCTAAACCTGCTGCGGCTAAATGCGGCCCTCCGATACCTTCGGGCCTAACCTGTGGGTCAATCAGTTTGAGGCCGGCTAAAGCCTTTGCTGCGATCAGATCGCCCGAAGGCTCGCCCGCAATCAGCCCAAGCCGCCACGTCATGGGCGAATAATGCCCCGAGCACTGGATTCAACAAAATCTAGAAGTGGTTGCAACGCTGCCGCCACCTCAGGCTCTTTTTGTTGTCTCGTACGAATTTCAATGCACGCCTCGCTGAGGGAAAGACCACGTCGATAAATCAGCTTATAGGCGTCGCGTAAAGCGCTAATTGACTCAGCACTAAAACCGCGCCGTTTGAGTCCTTCGACGTTGATCCCAACGGGAACACAAGGATTACCGGAACCCATGACATAGGGAGGAATATCCATGTGCAACGCACTCTGCCCGCCAGTCATGCTGTGAGCGCCGATTTTGCCAAACTGATGAACAGCGGCCAGTCCACCCACGATTGCCCAGTCACCAATGTAGACGTGCCCTCCCATCTGCACCCCATTAGCCAAAATGGTGTGACTACCGACTTGGCAGTCGTGCGCGACATGAACGTAAGCCATCACCCAATTGTCGGAGCCAAGTCGAGTAACGCCGACATCTTGAACGGTGCCGGTGTTGATGGTGACGTACTCGCGAACCATATTTCGGTCGCCTATTTCCAAGCGAGTGGGTTCGCCTGCATATTTTTTGTCCTGCGGCATACCGCCAACTGAGCAAAAGCGATAAAAATGATTGCCTTGGCCAATGAGGGTGTGCCCATCGATGACACAGTGGGGTCCCACTATCGTATCCGCGCCAATAGTGACATGAGGCCCAACGATTGAGTAGGCACCCACAGATACAGAAGGATGCAATTGGGCATTTGAATCGATGAGAGCGGTCGGATGGATCAGCGCAGTCATTTATTTTTCCATTGGTCTGATGGCGCACATCAGTTTGGCTTCAGCGACTTCTTGACCATCGACAAAAGCATGGCCTTGATATTTGCATATCGTACGACCGAGTCGTTCGGCCACGACTTCGATATGTAGTTGGTCGCCAGGCAAAACAGGTTTGCGGAAACGAGCACCATCAATACCGACAAAATAATAAAGTATTTCTTCGTCTTTTGGCTTGAGGCCAGTCTCGTCCGCAAACGAAAAAATAGCAGCGGCTTGAGCCATTGCTTCGAGAATCAATACACCTGGCATAACAGGATGATGAGGAAAGTGACCGGTAAAAAAAGGCTCATTGATCGAGACATTTTTGAGGGCCTTAATAGATTTACCTGGAACCATGTCAATCACACGGTCAATCAGCAACATTGGGTAACGGTGCGGAAGCCGTTCAAGAATACTTTTGATATCAAGTTGCATCGCTTATCCTAGGTGCTTCATAAAATTTTAAAAAACTTAGCAATAATAGCCAAAGTTCAATAGACACAGATACGTTATTCGCGTTCGAGTGCTCTCACGCGCTTGCGCAACGTAGAGAGTTGGGTGATCACTGCCGCATTGCGTTGCCACTCTTTATGTTCGGCAAACGGGTACACCCCGGTATATCTTCCAGGCGTATCAATACTGGCAATGACTCCTGTACCACCTGAAATATGTACGTCATCACCAATGATTAAGTGGCCAGAAATGCCGGCCATCCCACCAATCGTGCAACGCGAACCGATGATGGTTGAGCCGGCGACGCCCACGCATGCGGCAATGGCTGTGTGGGCACCAATCTGGCAGTTATGACCAATCATGACGTGGTTATCGATTTTGACGCCATCAGCGACAATGGTGTTGTCGAGGGCACCACGATCAATCGTCGTATTCGCACCAATTTCTACATCATGACCAATTAAAACAACGCCTAGTTGAGGGATTTTCCCCCATGCGCCTTTGGAGAGTGTTGGGTCAGGTGCAAAGCCAAAGCCGTCTGCGCCCAATACCACCCCACTATGAATGATGGCACGGTCACCTACTTTGACACCGTAATAAATTGACACACGGGGATAGAGTACGGAAGATGCACCGATTTCAACATCGTCACCAAGGTAGCACCCTGCTCCAATTTGGGTCATCGCCCCAACCGTACATCTCGCGCCAATGACCGCATGAGGACCAATCAATGCGCTGGGATCGATCTGCGCAGTAGGATCAACAATGGCAGAGGGGTGTATGCTGGGTTCGTAAGCTGGACGTCTCGCCCACTCAAACCATTGAGCAATGCGCGCATACAAAAGATAGGGGTGCTTGCAAATGACTCTTGCAAATGATGGAGGAGGAACAGCCTGTGAGAGTTTCTCTTCGATTTCTGGAAGCACAATCACCGTGCAGGCACGTGTTCGGGCTAAATGATCGAGGTATTTAGGATGAACAATAAAAGAAATCTCAAGCTCAGAGGCATGCGCAAGAGATCCCAACCCAGCAATGCGAGGATCAGTGTGATGCCCAGAGCCAGGCACCACACTCTGAACTAAGCCGCCAGGAACGGCACGCAATAGTTCAGAGAGTATGGGTGCCCGTGCCGGGTCTAACAGAACGGGCATAGATGCGGTTAGTTATTTTGTACCTAACGCCTGAATTACCTTGTCAGTAATATCAGCGCGAGGATTCACAGTGACAGCATCTTGCAAAATCATGTCGTAATCGTCTTTTTCGGCGATACGTTTAATCGCAGCATTTGCACGCTCGATAATGGTTGCAAACTCTTCGTTACGACGACGGTTAAAGTCCTCTTGAAGCTCGCGGCGCTTACGCTGCAAGTCAGCATCGAGACTAGCAAGTTCGCGTTGACGCTTGTTACGATCTGATTCAGACAGCACAGGGGCATCTTTTTCAAACTTTTGGGCGGCAGTACGTAAGCTGTTTCCCAAACGTTGGATTTCTTCTTCGCGCTTTTTGAATTCAGCTTCGATTTTGGTTTGTGCTGCTTTAGCAGGCACTGAGTCCCTAAGAATACGCTCAGTATTCACAAAACCGACTTTTGAGCCCTGAGCGCGCACAGAATGACTAAACGTCAACGCCAACGCCAAACAGGTCAGAGTCATCACCCAGACCATCGTTTGACGGGTAAAAGTCGCAAAGTGAGTGCGCATTGGAACTGGGGAAACTGAGGATGAAACCATTATGTAATTCTCACGATAAACAAAAGTACAAGTTAGTATTGTGCCACTAAACGATCGAGGAAAACTGCTTAGAATCCGGTACCGATTTGAAACTGGAAGATTTGTGTGTTGTCACCAGGTTTCGAGTTTAGAGGACGGGCAAAGGACAACTGGAGCGGGCCAAGTGGTGAAATCCAGGATAAACCGATACCTGCAGAGTATCTCATTTGACCAAAATCAATCGCTGTATCGTTGCCAAAACCATCAGTACCAAAAACCTGTCCACCATCTGCGAAGGCAAACCAGCGCAAGGTTCTGTCTTGTTGGCTACCTGGGAACGGAAGATAAAACTGTATGTTGCCCACTACCCGCTTAGATCCACCCAAGTAAGTTCCCGTGATAGGGTCAGTTGGGCCGAGCGAGTTTTGTGAGTAACCTCTTACCGTACCAATACCGCCGGCGTAAATGTTTTTAATGATTGGATAAGGCAAATCAGTTTTGTAGCTGTTACCAAAGTCAAACATTCCATTAAAGGCAAGCGTAAAGTCACGACCAACAGGAACGTAGCCCTGATACTGGGCACCCAACATGTAGTAATCGAGGCTGCCAGTGCCCACATCAAGCTTTAAGCGTGTGAAAGAACCTTTTGTCGGGCTGAGTGCGCTGTCTCGGGTATCCTTGGCCCAGCCTGTGTTCAGAATCGCAGCTGTTGTGGTTTCGCCGTAATCCCTCACATATTCGCGGTACGCCAGCGGAGAGTTATCGAACAAACCAATTGAGTTACGCTCAAGGCTGACACCCAGAAAGATCCTGTCAAACTCAGTAATTGGCACACCAAAGTTCAAACCAAGACCACCTGTTGTGACCTTGTAGTTTCCGGGGTTGTTGGAATAAGGTGTCACCGTACGGTAGTAAATGGACGAGGTTCGGCTGACGCCGTCATTAGTGAAAAACGGATCTGTATGAGCTAACACTGCGCTTCGGTTCGACGCGCTCGTATTGAGGTTGAGCGTCAAGTTGGTACCGCTACCAAAAACGTTTTCTTCAGTAATACCGGCTGACAGAATGACGCCATCGACTTGCCCGTAACCTACGCCCAAATTCAGCATGCCAGTGGGCTTTTCTTCGACAGTCAGGTTGATGTCAACTTGATCAGGAGAACCAGGAACGGGTTCGGTACCGACTTTGATGTCTTTGAAGTAACCCACTCGGTCGAGCCGGTCACGTGAAAGTTTGATCTTGCCAGAGTCATACCAAGCAGCTTCGGGTTGACGGACCTCGCGTCGAATCACTTCATCTTTGGATCTGTGGTTACCGACAATTTGAACGCGACGAACATATACGCGACGGTTGGGGTCTACGTAGAAGGTCACCTCAGCTGTTTGGTTTTCGCGATCCAGAACAGGATTGGGGTTCACGTTGGCAAAGGCATAACCCAAACCACCTAAGTAATCTGAAATCCCTTTAGCCGTTGCATTGGTTTTAGCACCAGAAAAAACTTGACCTGACTTTAACTGCACGAGCTCTTTGATTTCACTCTCAAGGCCCAGCAACTCGCCTGCGAGTTTGACTTCCGAAACAGTGTAGGGCTTGCCTTCAGTCAAGGTCAGCGTAATAAAGATGTCTTGCCGATCACCTGAGATTGAAACTTGAGGCGGTTCAATCTTGAATTCGAGATATCCGCGATCAAGGTAGAAAGACTTGATCGCTTCGACGTCACGCTCTAACTTTTCACGTGAATATTTGTCTGCATCGGTATACCAAGTGAGCCAGCCGGGAGTCGTCAAAGACATCAGGTCTCGTAAGCGGCTTTGAGAAAAGGCTGAGTTGCCAACGATGTTGATTTCACGAATACGCGAGACACCACCCTCAAAGAGGTCAAAGTTGATACCAACTCTATTACGTGGCAAGGGCGTGACAGTTGGGGAAATTTCGACAGCGTATTTACCTTTGTTGAGATATGCCTGACGAAGCTCAAATTGCGCTTGCTCAAGCATTGACTGATCAAAGACGCGTCCTTGAGCAAAACCTACTTGCTTGAGATTGCCCGTGATGGCTTCGGGCTCAAACTCTTTCATTCCTGTAAAGGTAATCGCGGCGATGGTTGGACGCTCTTGAACTGCAACGACCACCACTCGGTTGGCAGTCTGGATCCGAACGTCTGCATACAACCCGGTTGCATAGAGTTTTCGTACGGATTCTGTCGCGAGATCTTCAGTAAACCTTTGTCCGACTTTGAAGGGTAACTGAGCAAAAATTGAACCCGGTTCTGTGCGTTGCATGCCCTCGACTCTGATGTCGCTCACCACAAAAGGCTCAAATGCCTGTGCGGACTGTGGAGACATCAGCGATGCAATCAACAGCACCTGACACAATGCAAGCGCAAGTAAACGCAGGCTTTTGTCAAACATATAGGGCAATCGAGCGAGCATCCCGGGTAATCCTTAGTATTTATTTGAATGAGTAAAACAATCGCAAAAACAGCGAACAACGAATTTTAAGTCAAAATGGGCTAGTTAAAAATACGAATTAGATCGTTAAATAAAGCCAGAACCATCAGTCCTCCAAGCAGGCTCACTCCAATGCGCTGCCCCCACTCCATGACACGGTCAGTAACAGGCTTTCCGCGAACCATCTCGATGAGATAGTACATGAGATGCCCCCCATCCAACATGGGAATCGGCAATAGATTCAAGATTCCAAGACTCACACTGACAAGGGCTAAAAAGGCAATATAGGCCTCCCAGCCAATTTTGACAGACTGTCCAGCGTAGTCCGCAATCGTGACAGGCCCACTAATATTTTTGAGAGAGACATCGCCTGTCAGCATTCGTCCCATCATTCGAAGTGAAAACCATGCGGTATCGAATGTTTTGATAGCCCCTTGAACGAGGCTATCGATTGGCCCATAGCTGACTTCGACCATCGGTATGTCAGCCCCGAGCTGGATGCCTGCGCGCCCGATTGTTTGACCATTTTCTAGTGTGTGTGGGCTAGGAGTGACTATGAATTTGAGTTTTTCCCCATTTCGATCTACCTCAAGCTCAAGAGGTTTGCCGGCATTGTTCTGAATAATTTGGACTAGGCTTCCAATATCTGGACGGTTGGTCTCGCCAACACAAATAATAAGATCCCGAGAAATCAGCCCCGCGCGCTGTGCCACGCTTCCTTCGACAACCGAGCGCACAATAGGAGGGCCGCTAGCGAGACCCAAACCGAGGTCACGCATTGGATCCGCTTGCGAAGGATCGGCCAGGGTTGGCAGTTGGAGAGTTCGATGTAGTTGTGCACCACCTCGCTCGATTGTGATCTCTGCCTCGCCTCCGTCTGCAAGCCTTTGTAGCAAGTTCCAGCGCAATTGAGGCCATGAGGCGATGGCAGTCTGATTGATGGCCACTACTTTGTCACCGCCCTTCAGCCCCGCCATGGCAGCGGGTGAATTTGCTGTAGGGGGAGCCAAAACCGCTTCTGGTTCTTTGTTTCCAACAAAATTAATTGAGGCGTATAAAAACACAGCAAGAAGCAAATTAAATACAGGACCTGCAGCAACAATAGCAAAACGCTTTAAAACAGGTTGTGATTGAAAGCTGCTCCCCCTTGGGTCAGGAGATCCGGGTGGATTGGCATGTGTCGCCGCGCTGTGTTCTGAAGAAGAAATCTTAGATGACGGTGCCAAATCATCTTGATCAAGCATCTTGACGTAACCGCCCAGTGGAATTGCGGAGATCGCCCACTCAGTCCCGTTCCGATCGAACCGTTTAATGAGTACACGTCCGAAACCGACAGAAAAGCGCAGGACGCGAACTCCACACCAACGCGCCACCCAATAATGGCCGAGCTCGTGAAAAGTAATGAGTACGCCAAGCGTCACAAAAAAAGAAATAAGAGTTGTGAGCATATTCACAGCCAGAAAAATACGTTAACTGCTCAATCATTCGAAACGAGAGACGAATGACTACGACGTTAAAAATGCAACCGCTCGATGACGCACCTCGGCGTCTAGAGCCATGACATCATCGAGTGATTGAAAAGAGCGTGTAGGATGACCCGCATGCCAGCTCAGCGTCGATTCAATCACCGATGAAATCGAGGTGTAAGCTAATCTAGCATCCAAAAAAGCTTCAACGGCAATTTCATTTGCGGCATTCAGTGCAATACATGCGCCCTGCCCGCTTGATAACGCATCAAATGACAACTTCAGGCATGGGAATTGATTGAGATCAGGTTGTTCAAAATCTAGCCTGCCCGCGAGCGCTAAATCCAGTAAGCCAACGCCTGACTCTATGCGGTCAGGAAAACCTAGGCCATAAGCAATCGGCGTTCGCATGTCGGGTTGTCCAAGTTGGGCAAGCACCGAACCATCCTCATACTCAACCATTGAGTGAACAACACTTTGAGGGTGAATCACAACGTTGATGCGTTCTGGAGGCATGGCAAATAACCAGTGCGCTTCGATGACTTCGAGTCCTTTATTTAACATCGTCGCTGAGTCAACAGAGATTTTTTTGCCCATGCTCCAGTTTGGATGCGCGCAAGCCTGCTCTGGTGTGACAAGATGCAGCTCTTCCCAGCGTTTGGTGCGAAAAGGTCCACCAGAAGCGGTAAGAATCAAACGACGAACACCTGCTGCGGGTACTGTCGGTGCACTTGCCCGACCATCGTGCGGTAAGCATTGAAAAATAGCATTGTGTTCACTGTCGATGGGCAAAAGCTCTGCACCGTTCTCGCGAACAGCCGCCATAAATAATGAACCTGCAGCCACAAGTGCTTCTTTGTTTGCAAGCAGAACGCGCTTACCTGCTTGCGCAGCTGCCAAAGCTGATGGCAAACCAGCCGCACCAACGATCGCGGCCATGACGACATCTGTCCTGCTATCAGCTGCTGTTTGAGCAAGTGCATGGTTGCCCACTCTAATTTCTGGCATGACGCTCTCTGAACGCCAGCAAGACTTAAATATCTGCGCGGCGTGATCAGTAGGAACGACGACAACCTTCGCTCTTGTTTCTTGCGCTTGCGCAGCAAGTTGTGAAATACGTGTGTGTGCTGATAGTGCAAAGACAGAAAAGCGATCTGGGTGCCGCGCAATGACATCAATGGTGTTGATGCCAATCGACCCTGTCGAACCCAAAATTGTGACGTTGAGAGTTTTCAAAATTTCAAACCCTCTGTCAGTAAATAAGCAAGTGGCACAACTGCCACCACAGCATCAATCCGATCGTAAAATCCGCCATGGCCAGGTAGGAGTTGACTGGAGTCCTTGACGCCGGCCCTTCGTTTGAGCATGGACTCGAAAAGGTCACCACAAATAGAAAAAACTGCTAGCAATACCGATAATGCGATGGTGCTTATCAATCCCCATCGATCCATTAGATCGGCTGCAAAGCTTCCCTGCCATTGGAAAGAGACAAGTATCCAAATAACGACCCCGACAATTCCTGCTAATGCACCCTCGCGGGTTTTACCAGGGCTGATAGACGGAGCAAGTTTGTGACGACCAAACGCGCGTCCAACAAAATATGCGGCGATATCGGCAACCCATATGACAATGAGTAAAGACAACACATATGTCACTCCGTGGGTGCGATAAAGGATCGCAAGCACGCCCCAGGTCGCAAACAGTGTGAGTAGCGCAAAAACACTCCAAGCGATGGGTGCTGTAGGTGCTTGAACTTGCGCACGATAGATCGCGCCACCCACTGCAATAAACCAAAACAGGACACAGAGTCCCGCGCTTACTCGAACGGCCAGTTGGCTGGATAAATCGAGATTTAGCCAAGCAAAAGCTTGCGCCATCGTGATAGCAAAAAGACCTGCACCAAGCCAAATCGGATAGCTTGAGGAGCGGCCCAAAGTCAGACGTGTCCATTCCCAGCCAGCAATGCCACAGGTCACTGCCAGAAATACGAAGAAAGGCCAGGCGGAGTCAGATGAAAGCACGCCAGCCAAGATCATCAATAATACGATGGCTGTAAGGATGCGCTGTTTGAGCATGTATTTAGCTCGTTTTCTGAGATTGAAGTTGAGCGCTTGT
This sequence comes from Zwartia sp., assembly GCF_049655405.1. GTDB lineage: Bacteria > Pseudomonadota > Gammaproteobacteria > Burkholderiales > Burkholderiaceae_B > Zwartia. The sequence goes on along the minus strand of NZ_JBASJR010000013.1, from coordinate 173,741 downwards.
TCGCCCAAATCGTCTTTCACGGTGACGATACCACTCAAACGCTTTTTTCAGCTCGTCAGAACTAAAATCTGGCCAGTAGCAATCGGTAAAAAATAGTTCTGTATAAGCAAGTTGCCAAATCAAAAAGTTTGAAATGCGCTGCTCTCCGCCTGTACGAATAAATAAATCAGGCTCAGGCGCCCAAGACATCGACAGGTGTTCTGAAAGAGCGCTCTCATCAATCAGTCCGGGTTCAGAGCCATACTTGGGGTGCGCAACCATCATTTTTTTCATGGCTTGCAAAATATCCCAACGACCGCCGTAATTGGCAGCAATGGTCAGGTGAAGATGATCGTTGTGTGCGGTTTTTGCTTGGGCTTGGGCAATCAGCTCTTGAAGTTTGGGTTCAAAAGCAGAAAGGTCGCCCACTACTCTCAATCTCACACCTTGATCAAGCAATCGTGTTACCTCTCTTTCGAGAGCCTGGACAAACAAGCGCATCAACAAGGAGACTTCGTCAGCAGGGCGACGCCAGTTTTCTGAGCTAAAGGCAAACAGGGTGAGATAGCGCACGCCTAACTTGCCGCAAGTCTCTACTGCAGCGCGAACGGACTGAACGCCCCGTGCATGTCCCGCAGTTCGGGGTAAAAAGCGCTTCGCAGCCCATCTGCCGTTGCCATCCATAATAATGGCAACGTGCTTTGGTACCGCGGATATATCCGGGATGTCAATTGTTGAGCTGATTGCCATATAAATGACGGATCAAACCGTCATGATCTCTGCTTCTTTTTGAACAATCATCTTGTCAATTTCAACAACGCAACGATCAGTCAACTTTTGAACAACATCCTGAGCGCGGCGCTCGTCATCCTCGGAAATCTCTTTTTCTTTGACGAGTTTCTTAAAGGCTTCATTGGCATCACGACGCAGATTTCTGATCGCGATCTTCGCGTCTTCACCTTCAGACTTGACCACTTTGTTGAGGTCTCGACGACGCTCTTCTGTTAAAGCAGGCATGGGGACTCGAATACTGTCTCCCATTCCAACAGGATTGAGACCGAGGTCAGAGTCACGAATAGCCTTTTCGACCGCCGAACCAAGGTTTTTTTCCCAAACTGATACGCTTAGGGTGCGCGCGTCCATTAGCGTCACGTTCGCAACCTGACTGATTGGAACGGGTGAGCCGTAGTACTCCACCTGAACGTGATCCAAAATCCCCGTGTGTGCACGACCGGTTCGAATTTTGGCAAGGTTAGCCTTCAGCGTCTCAAGGGATTTTCCCATACGGCTTTCGGCAGATTGTTGAATGTCCGCGATACTCATGTTGTTTCCTTTAGACGTGAACGAGGGTGCCCTCGTCCTCACCACTAACAGCGCGTCTTAACGCACCGGGTTTATTGATAGAAAACACTTTAATAGGTAATTTTTGGTCGCGGCAAAGTGCAAACGCAGTTGCATCCATAATCTCAAGACGTTTGACAATGACTTCGTCAAAACTAATCCGTGTGTAACGAGTCGCAGCAGGATCCTTGTTTGGGTCAGCGCTGTAAATGCCGTCAACTTTTGTAGCTTTTAGTACAACTTCTGCACCAATTTCAGCACCACGTAAAGCAGCAGCTGTATCAGTTGTAAAAAATGGATTGCCTGTACCGGCAGCGAAAATAACAACTTTGCCTTCTTCGAGATAGCGCAAAGCTTTAGGGCGAATATAGGGTTCGACAACCTGCTCGATATTCAGGGCCGACTGAACGCGAGCATCCACGCCTCGATGCTTAAGCGCATCTTGAAGTGCGAGAGCATTCATTACGGTGGCCATCATGCCCATGTAGTCGGCGGTCGCACGATCCATGCCTTGGGCACCTGGCGCAACACCACGAAAGATATTGCCGCCGCCAATGACAATGGCGAGTTGTACGCCCATTGCCGCGACTTCGGCGACCTCGTCGGTCATGCGCATGATCGTGGCACGATTGATGCCAAATGCATCATCACCCATCAATGCTTCGCCAGACAGTTTGAGGAGAACTCGTTTGTGCATTCTGCTGGTCATATGGGGATCAATCCGGAGTGTTAAACACAGACAAAATTGTATGCGAAAGCCGGGCGGCCAATGCTGCGCCGCCCGGCTTTAGGTACAAAATTATGCGTTACCGGCAGCCGCGGCGGCTACTTCGGCAGCAAAGTCGCTGGTTTTCTTTTCAATACCTTCACCCACGACAAACAGGGAAAAGCCTGTAATGGCGGATGATTTCTCTTTTAGCATCTGAGCGACTGTCTGCTTGTCGTTTTTAACAAAAGGCTGTGACAGTAGCGCAACTTCTTTGAGGTATTTTTGAACAGCGCCTTCGACCATTTTTTCAACGATCTCGGCAGGCTTGCCAGATTCGGCGGCCTTTTGACGAGCCACTGAGCGCTCTGTCTCTTTGTCAGCGTCAGAAACTCCGGTTTCGTCAACAGCGCGTGGCTTCGTTGCAGCAATATGCATGGCCAAGTCTTTGCCAACTTCATCTGCACCAGAAAACTCGACCAGCACGCCGATCTTGCCGCTGTGAACGTAACTCGCGAGCTTGTTAGGTGTGTCGTAACGTTGGAAGCGTCGAATAGAGATGTTTTCGCCGATTTTTCCGATTAATGCAGTGCGAACGCTATCAACCGTTCCGTCAGCCATTGGCGTAGCGGAAAGCGCAGCCACATCAGCAACGCCCTCTGTCGCGACCAATTTAGCAAGGTTAGCAACAAAAGCGACGAAATCGTCATTTTTTGCAACGAAGTCAGTTTCGCAGTTGATTTCAATCACAGCACCTTTTTTCGCATCAGGTGAAATGTAGAGACCAACCAGTCCTTCTGCCGTGACGCGACTAGCAGCTTTGCTTGCTTTGCTACCCAACTTAACACGCAAAATTTCTTCGGCACGCGCCATGTCACCAGCAGCCTCTGTCAAGGCTTTTTTGCACTCCATCATGGGTGCGTCTGTCTTTTCGCGCAACTCTTTGACCATTGCGGCGGTAATGTCAGCCATGTTTGCTCCAGTATCAGTAAAAGCACCCTGACCGATCGGTCAGGGTGTAAGTGTCATGCGCTCACATTGTGCGAGCGCGATCAGTGATTAGGCTTTTGCCTGATCAACTTCAACGAACTCTTCACCTTGAGTCAGTTCTTCGACCAAACCGTTGATGTTGTCACCACGACCTGCGATCACTGCATCGGCTACGCCAGAAGCGTAAAGAGCAATGGCTTTGGCTGAGTCATCATTGCCAGGAATGATGAAATCAATACCATCAGGTGAATGGTTGGTGTCCACGACAGCAACAACTGGGATGCCCAAGGCATTTGCTTCGGCAACAGCAATCTTGTGGTAACCAACGTCGATCATGAAAATAGCGTCAGGCAAACCATTCATGTCCTTGATACCGCCGATCGACTTGTTGAGCTTGTCGAGTTCGCGTTGGAACATGAGGCCTTCTTTTTTGGTCATACGCTCTGTCGTGCCTTCGGCGATCATGACTTCCATGTCTTTCAGGCGTTTGATGGAGCTTTTGACTGTTTTGAAGTTGGTCAGCATGCCGCCAAGCCAACGGCTGTCAACGAAAGGCATTCCAGCGCGAGCAGCCTCTGCCGCCACCAGTTCACGTGCAGCACGCTTGGTGCCGACGAACAGAACTGTTCCGCCTTTTGCAGCAACCTGACGCAAAAACTTAGTCGCATCTTGGTAGTTGGCAACGGTCTTTTCGAGGTTGATGATGTGAATTTTGTTGCGATGGCCGAAAATGTAAGGAGCCATCTTGGGGTTCCAGTAACGGGTCTGGTGGCCAAAGTGGACGCCCGCTTCTAGCATTTCACGCATTAAAGACATAATAATAAAGCTCCGAGGGTTAGGTCTAGTGTCATGAATGCACCCGCTTTATGCAGGCACCCTGGTGACATGACACGCGATTTTGGAATTTGCCAACACAATGTTGGCAACGTCCCAATTACTGCTAAATATACAGTTTGTTTCAGGTGAATCACCCGTCTCAAAACTTGGTAAGCCTATAATTCTACTATCTTTCACTATATTTACTCAAGTCATCATGAGTCTTGTTACAAACCCTGAAGATCAAGCCAAAATGCGGGCGGCTTGTCGCGACGCTGCAAAAGTTCTTGATTTCATCACTCCCTATGTCAAACCAGGTGTGACGACTGGCGAACTCGATCAACTATGTTTAAAGTTTTTGACTGAGGAATTAAAGGTCAAATCGGCAACGGTTGGCTATGCCCCGCCCGGCTACCCGCCTTTTCCAGGTGCGATTTGCACGTCGGTCAACCATCAAGTCTGCCATGGCATTCCAGGTGACAAAGTTTTGAAAAACGGTGATGTCTTAAATATCGACGTCACCATCATCAAGGACGGCTGGTTCGGCGACACTAGCCGTATGTATGCCGTGGGTGAGACCTCTATTCTTGCGAAACGCCTCACTGAAGTGACATATGAGTGCATGTGGCTAGGTATTGCTCAAGTCAAGCCCGGCAACACGTTGGGTGATATTGGAAGTGCCATTCAAAAATATGCTGAGCAACAGGGGTTTTCGGTTGTACGCGAGTTTTGTGGTCATGGAATTGGTCAAAAATTTCACCAAGATCCTCAGATTTTGCATTATGGCAAGGCTGGTTCTGGACAAAAGCTTGAGCCGGGCCTCATTTTCACGATCGAACCTATGATTAATGCAGGTAAAAGAGAGATCCGTCAGTTAGCCGATGGCTGGACGGTTGTGACACGTGATCACAGTCTGTCTGCTCAATGGGAACACACAATTATGGTGACTGACTCTGGATTTGAGGTTCTGACGCAATCGCCTGGAATGCCCGCCCCGCCTGCCTTCATTCATCTTTAATCATTTAACCGCTAGTGTTTTTAGCACAACGGTTTTTAATATTGTTTTAAGCCTAAGTAAGGTATCCGGATGACTCAACAAAGCGGACTCAATGAAACTTTCAGTGAGCGCATCAGCGTTATCCGGACAAAAATTCTGCTTGAGCGGCAAGCTGCCATTGAAAAGTATCGTCACCAGCCGCGCGCTGACTCCCTGCTCACCTCTCTCAGGCGAATTGCTGATCAAGCGTTACGTCAGCTGTTAGAGCTTTATCCTTTACCAAAAGGAGCCGCCCTAGCCGCTGTAGGAGGTTTCGGTCGAGGAGAACTTTATCCGTTTTCGGACGTAGATTTATTAATCTTGTTGCCAGCTGACCCAAGTCCCATCGCAGAAGCGACATTGAGTGGGCTCGTGGCAGCGATGTGGGATGTAGGTCTTGAGCCAGGATGTAGCGTGCGCACTGTCGAGCAATGTCTGGCGGAAGCACGTGCTGACATTACTGTTGAAACCTCTTTGCTAGAACTTCGTTGGATTGCGGGTAGTCGATCACTCACCCAGGTTTTCATGCAGCGCATGAAAGAGCAGCTGGATCCTAAAAGTTTTTATCAGGCAAAGCGCAGCGAGATGCAGCAGCGGCACTCTCGCTATCAGGATACGCCCTACTCCCTTGAGCCAAATTGCAAAGAGTCCCCCGGGGGTTTGCGCGACCTGCAGGTGATCTTATGGATGGCCAAAGCAGCGGGTTTTGGACAAAGTTGGGGTCAAATTGCTCAATCAGGATTGCTGACACATGCAGAAGCGCGTGATTTAAATCGTGCGGAACAAGCTTTTAAAAGACTTCGTATCGAGTTGCATTTGCTGGTCAATCGCAGAGAGGATCGTCTGCTATTTGATTTACAGCATGGGCTGGCAGAAGCGTATCAAATCACTGCGAACGCGACCCGCCGCTCAAGTGAAATCTTGATGCAGCGCTACTACTGGGCTGCGCGTCTGGTGACTCAACTCAATACATTGTTGGTTCAAGCGATCGGAGAGCATCTTTTTCCTTTATCTCAAACGGATGCCCGAAGGCTAGATGAGCACTATCTCGTGAGTCATCATCGACTGGATATTGTCGATGATGATCTGTTTCAAAAACACCCCTCGGAACTGTTGCGTATCTTTTTAGTGATGCAGCAGAATCCCGAATTGACTGAGTTGTCGGCCCGTGCCTTGCGTGCGATTTGGCATGCTAGACATCTCATTGATGCTGCCTTTAGAGCGGAGCCTAAAAATAGACATTTGTTTATACAGATCCTTAAACAAAACCAAGGGATCGTGCATGCGCTGAGGCGGATGACAATGTTGAATATTTTGCCTCGCTATATTCCTGCATTTCGTCGAGTAGTAGGCCAAATGCAACATGATTTATTTCATGTGTATACCGTTGACCAACATACGTTGGCAGTCTTACGAAATATTCGCCGTTTCACTATGCTCGAACACGCGCAAGAGTACCCTCTTGCCACCCGCTTGATAGCAGGATTTGATCGTCACTGGCTGCTCTATGTGGCGGCACTCTTTCATGACATCGCAAAAGGCCGTGGCGGTGATCACTCAACTCTTGGCGCTGAAGACGTCAAAAAGTTTGCGCGAACCCATGATCTTGCGAAGGATGAGACAGAGCTGGTGGTGTTTTTAGTCAGGCACCATTTGCTGATGTCACAAGTTGCGCAAAAAAAGGACCTCTCAGACCCACAAGTGATTCGTGACTTCGCAGCGATTGTGCAAACTCCCAGAAATCTCACCGCGCTCTATCTATTGACTGTTGCTGACGTGCGTGGCACAAGCCCCAAAGTTTGGAATGCATGGAAAGGAAAGCTGCTTGAGGATTTGTTTAACTTGACCCTAGCAGCATTGGGTGGGTCTCTAGGGGATTCAAATACAGTTTTACGCCATCGCATGGATGAGGCTGCTAGTCTCACGCGTCTGGCAGGCTTACGTGACGATGCGAGAGAGACCTTTTGGGCTGAGTTGGATATTGCCTACTTCATGCGACATGATGCGCAAGAAATTGCCTGGCACACACGTCATCTTTATCACTGTTTTGGAACAGAGGCGACCGTAGTTAAAGCTCGTCCAACCGAGGGCGGTGAAGGTTTGCAAGTGATGGTTTACACGAAACATGTTAAGGAACTATTTGCACGCCTTTGTGGTTATTTCGGCTGTCGTGGGCTCAATATTCAGGATGCTCGGATTCACACCACTCGTCGTGGCTACGCGTTAGATAGTTTTATTGTGCTGCCAACAGATAAGCAGCGAGATTTGCGTGCCGATGCTGCATTGATTGAGCATGAGTTATCGACTCAATTAGATCTTTTAAGTCTGGCTGATCTAAAACACAAAATCAGTACACGAGCCTCAAGACTATCTAAGGCTTTCCCGTTTCCTCCATCTGTTGAAATTAAACCTGGTGACGATAATGCTTCATGGGTACTGGATATCACCGCGACAGACCGTTCGGGATTGTTAAGTGATTTAGCGCAACTATTTGTGGCTTTTAATATTCACTTGCAGACGGCTAAAGTCATGACCTTGGGTGATCGCGTTGAAGACGTATTTGTCATCAAAGGGGATGCTTTATCGCAGCCGCGTACTCAAAGGCAATTTGAACGTGCCTTACTCGATACATTGTCTCAGGAGCAGCAGCGTGCAGCATGAAATCAAAATTTTACGTCTGATCAGTTTGCTCAGTATAGGTTCTGTTGCTATAGCTTTAGTTTCGCAATATCAATTTGATATGCAGCCCTGTGCATGGTGCGTGTTTCAGCGTCTTCTGTATTTAATGATTGGCATGACGGCGTTACTGCTGACATTCTTGAAACTAAATCGTAAGGGCTTATCGATCGGAACTACTGGGATCATTGCGATCGCAATTGCTGGCGTGACCTCAGCGGTCTATCAGGAAAAAGTTGCAGCCAATACTTTTTCCTGTGCACAAACTTTTGCAGACCAGCTGATGACGAAAAGCGGTCTTGATGCAGCCGCTCCGTGGTTGTTTGGCATTTACGCAAGTTGTATGGAGGCGCGCATCAAGCTTTTAGGCATAGAGTACGCCTGGTGGAGCATGGCGATGTTTGGCATGATTGGCGTGCTTGGCATCATCGCCTTGCTCAGATTGCGACGTTAGTTATCCTCGGCAGCAAATCCCATATTAAAAAGCAGTCCATTAGAGCCATCTTGAGCCTGACCACGGTTGCGACCGACACGTTCGAGATATTCTGGTGTGATGTCACCAGTGATGTACTCGCCGGTAAAACAGGAATTATCAAAGCGTGTCAGGGCCGGATTCAGGTCAGAGACAGAACGCTGCATTGCTTGAATATCTTGGTAAACCAAAGCGTCCGCACCAATGATGTTAGCAATTTCTTCTTCGTTTCGACCCGTGGCAATCAATTCCTTTTGAGTTGGCATATCAATGCCATAGACGTTTTGGTATCGAACTGGTGGTGCAGCTGAGGCCATATAAACCTTGTTCGCACCCGCTGCACGGGCCATTTCGACAATTTCTCGACTCGTGGTGCCACGCACAATCGAATCGTCAACCAGGAGAACGTTTTTGCCTTTGAACTCCATGCCAATGGTATTGAGCTTTTGACGGACAGATTTTTTTCGAACAGCCTGACCAGGCATGATGAACGTACGGCCTACGTAACGATTTTTAATGAGGCCTTCGCGATAATTCAGTCCAAGACGATCTGCAAGCTGCATCGCGGCCGGTCTGGAAGAGTCAGGAATTGGCATCACTACGTCGATATCGCCCAGACGAAGTTGCTTGGCAAGCTTGTCTGCCAAATACTCACCCATCTTTAAGCGCGAGCCATATACGGATACACCGTCTAGTACCGAGTCAGGTCGGGCAAAATAGACGTATTCAAAGATACAGGGAGCATGAATCGCACCAGGTGCGCACTGTTCGCTGCTTAGTTTTCCATCAAGAGAAATAAAAATACCCTCACCTGGCTGTATATCGCGCACAAACTGAAAGCCTGAACCTTCAAGCGCAACGGACTCTGAGGCAACCATCCACTCAACACCTTGTGGTGCATCAGATTGTCCTAAGCAAAGCGGACGAATACCATTCGGATCACGAAACGCGATAAGGCCATACCCAGCAATCTGAGCCACTACGGCGTAGGCACCTTTTACACGTTGATGAACGGCTTTTATCGCACGAAAAATCGCATGCTCATCCAGAGACACGCCATTAGCCGCACGTTGAAGTTCATGGGCGAGCACGTTGAGCAATACTTCAGAGTCAGAGTTGGTATTGATGTGGCGTTGGTCAACTTTAAAAAGTGACTCGCGTAGCTCATGCCAGTTAGTCAAGTTTCCGTTGTGAGCAAACGTAATGCCAAAAGGAGCATTCACGTAAAAAGGTTGAGCTTCTTCTACGCTTTCTGATGAGCCTGCTGTTGGGTAGCGAACCTGTCCGATTCCGGAGGTGCCAGGCAGTGAACGCATATTTCTCGTACGGAACACATCTTTAACCAGTCCGTGCGCTTTGTACATGTTGAACTGGTTACCATTTGAAGTCGCAATGCCGGCAGCATCCTGACCTCTGTGCTGCAACAGCAGCAATGCATCGTATATCAGCTGATTAACAGGACCGCGACCGACGACACCAACAATTCCGCACATGAAATTTCCTGATTACGGTTAAAACAAAATGAAACAAATTGAAAACTAATAAGGCAACCAGTCATTCGCCGGTGGAGGCAATCTGAGCTTGATTTGCTGCACTACACCTACGACTTGCTTTGAAAACATGGCATTTTTCCACCACGGCTCCTCGGGTAATGGCGTATATCCAGCCAAAATAACGAGTATCAAAACAAAAAGCACCCCTCGAACAAGACCAAACAAGGCACCCAGTCCATGATCTGCTGGAGTGAGTCCAGTTTTACTTAACAGCGCTGCCAATGTCATATTGATGAATCCAATCGACAGCAAAACAGCAATAAATACACCTAAATAAGCAAGCGCCATACTGACAAACGGCTGAGAAATCCACTGGGCGAACCACTCGGAGACGGTAGGTCCCCACCAAATTGCCGCTAAAAATGCCGAGGCATACGCCACCAACGACAAGACCTCTTTAAGAAGGCCTCTGAGCAATCCCAGCACAGCTGAGATTGCAAGTATCGCTAAGAGGACAAAATCAAAGCCCGTCACTGTGTAGTGATGAATGCACCGCCATAGCCTTGGGTGCGCAGACGTGTCTGGGCCGCTTGGGCTGCTTCGCGGGACTGAAAGGGTCCGACTCTCACTCGATATTTAGGACGACCATTCACATCGACGGGGCCATCTACAAATGCATTATTGAGTCCTGCAGCAATCAAAACATTACGTTGTTTTTGAGCATCCGCTGAGGAGTCCAGTGACATTGCCTGGACGACAAAATTACCCTTGACAGGTGCTTTTGGGGTGGGAGCACTCGCAACGGGGCTACGGCCTTCGAGAAGCGCAAGTGCGCGCGCTGAGTCGTCTCTTCGCTGTTGTGCGCTAGAAGGTGCGGTGGGTGGTGTGGTGGCCGTTGGTGCCGCGGGTGTCGTAGGTTTGGCGGCTGGAGTCGCTTTTCCAGCATCCGCAACATTCGCCTGAGGAGGCTTTTCGGTTGTTTCTGGTTTAACTTGCCCTGACGCCAAGGGAATGTTTTCCGTTGGGTTGGTCCCAGTGTTTGAAGAAGCAGCTTGTCCAGCGGCATCCCCCGAAGATGGGGTGGACTCAGGACTAGACAGGTTAGGCTGAAAAGGTGTTTGCCGATCTGGGATGCGAATCGGTATGTTGCTTGCGACAGGGGCAGGCTCAGAATCAAGCAACATCGGAAGAACAACCACTGCGGCAAGTATCAAGGCAACAGCACCCGCCAGACGTCGTCTAGCTTTGATACGGAGCTCCGCTGCCTGGGCCTCGCTCGTAACAGAGGGCCGCGGCTTGCCTATGGGCTTACGCGAAGGGGCACTATCTTTTCTGGAAAACAGTCCCATTTAAAACATCCTGACTGGAAAACAGACTGAAACACAAGCGCTTTTAGCGTCCAAATTTCACTTGCTCAAGCAAAGTGAATACCAAAACACGTTTAAACGTCGATTAAGTTAAGCATCTTTTTGAGAGCTGAGTGCCTCGGCAACCGTTAAAAACGATCCAAACACCACGATTCTATCATCCAGGTTACTTTTGCTGCGGGCCGCGGCAAAAGCTTCTTTGACTGAACTGTAGCCAGAAATTTGTACATCTTTTGGGGCTTTTGACTCGGGATCCGCCAAAGTCTGCTGAATTTTCGATTGAATGGCTTCACTAGAAAGTCCACGAGGTCCGGGCAAGGCCGCGCAGAACCAGTGATCAATACGTGGCGCCATGTGGCGAATGACAGATTCGATGTCCTTGTCGGCCAACATGCTAAAGACCGCAAAGGTATAGGGGTGAAAGCCCATATTGCCCAAGTTTTTCTCAAGCACCGCCGCAGCGTGAGGGTTGTGCGCCACATCCATGATAATGGTGGGTTGGCCAGGAAGAATCTGAAATCTGCCAGGCAAAGAAGCCTGAAGTAATCCTTGACGGACCGCTTGCTGAGGAACCGCCAGGCGATCCCGCAATGACTCCAGCGCAGCAAGTGCGGCAGAGGCATTTAAAAGCTGATTGGCCCCCCGTAACGCAGGATAGGCAAGTGCATTGCGGCGCTGTTCACGCCCACCAAAGGCCCACTGCTGACGATCGCCCGAATAATTGAAGTCACGACCAAATAACCAAAGGTCCGCACCAATTTTTTTGGCGTAATCCAGTAGAGATTGAGGCGGCGCTGGGTCGCTCACAATGGCTGGACAGTTTGGGCGAAAAATATGCGCCTTTTCGAAACCAATTTTTTCACGCGTATCGCCTAGCCAGTCAACGTGGTCGATATCGACACTCGTAATGATTGAACAGTCGGCGTCGACGATGTTGACTGCATCCAAGCGACCACCCAACCCGACCTCTAGCACCATCACATCAAGCGCTGATTCTGCGAATAGTCGCAAAACGGCGAGCGTGGTGAACTCAAAGTAAGTCAGGGATACTCCATTGCGAGCAGCTTCGACGGCTTCGAATTGTCGAATGAGCGCAGCATCGTTGACAATATCGCCATTTACCCGCGCACGTTCGTTAAACGTCATCAGATGGGGTGAGGTGTAAAGACCCACCCGATATCCGGCAGCCAGCAAAATGGACTCGAGCATGGCGCAGGTAGAGCCTTTGCCATTGGTACCACCCACAACAATTTTGACAGCGGAGCTTTCCAAGGAAATCCGATCTGCGACTTGGCGGACACGCTCAAGACCCATATCAATCGCGCTGGGATGCAGCGATTCGAGGTACTCAAGCCAAACGTTTAGCGTAGCGCCAACAGGGGGATGCACGATCGCCATGGGGGTGTGATTCAAAATGAGCTGCGAAGTTTTGATTTTAACAGTGCATGACCGTTCGATACCCTTGCTTCCCCTGTGTGTAAAATCAATAGTCGGAAAGGAAACGCATGTCCACCTCGCGCAAACCGCTTGACGCAACGGCTTACCTCTGCATTGTGATGCTTTGTACGCTATGGGGCGGTCAGCAAATTCTCTTTAAGCTCACAATTGATGACATTAGCCCGTCTATGCAGATTGGGCTTCGCTCCATTCTTGGCTGTGTATTACTCGCACTTTTCATGTGGTATCAAGGCACCTCATTGGCATTGTGGAGAGGGCCTTGGCGCGCAGGGATGGCAGTAGGACTGATTTTCGGACTGGAATGGTGGATGATTGGTGAAAGCCTAAGGTTGACTACGGCCTCGCATCTTGTGGTGTTTTTGTATACCGCCCCGATTTTTACTGCCTTAGGTTTACACATCTGGGTCCCTGAGGAAAACCTGAGCCGTCGACAGTGGTTCGGTGTTTTCGTCAGTTTTATTGGTATTGCGGTCGGATTTATTGGGGGAGCCAATCAGCCTCATTTTGACCTTAAGATGTTGCTGGGTGATTTATTAGCCCTCGGTGCAGGTTTAGGATGGGCGGTCACTACAGTTTTAATACGAACCACAGGACTCGCCAAGCTACCTGCGACGCAAACAACCTTTTACCAATTGTTTTTTGCTGCTCTCGCCCTGCTATTCGCATGTTTTGTCACAGGGCAGCTCAATGTGCGGTGGAGTCCTTTTCTCGTCGTCAGCCTGATTAGTCAAGGTGTACTGATTGCGTTTTTAAGTTTGCTCGTGTGGTTTTGGTTGTTGAAACACTACCTCGCATCGCGGGTATCGATTTTTACCTTTTTGACTCCATTGATCGGCGTGAGTTTTGGCGTGTTGATCTTGGATGAACCTTTGCATGCTGAGTTTGTATGGGGTGCGCTGATGGTGATGCTAGGTGTCATCATGGTGAACTGGCCCTCTAAAATTGCCGCGATGACTGAACAAGCAAAAAGCGTATAACGATATGTGTCTCGCCATCCTTGCTTCAAATGTTTTGCCGGATTGGCCGCTGATTGTGCTGGCCAATCGAGACGAATTACACAGCCGCCCTACTCTTGCGGCGAGCCCTTGGTCAGATGCGGAGACAATATTAGCGGGGCGTGATCTGAGCGCGGGTGGAACATGGCTTGGTATCACAACGCAAGGCAGAGTTGCACTGCTAACAAACTATCGTGAGCCAGGCCATCACGATCCCTTGGCTCCTTCGCGAGGTCAGTTGACGGATGGTTTCCTCAGAGGTGATGACTCTCCACATTCATATGCGCAATCACTGCGTGATCGTGGAAATCGTTATAACGGCTTCAATTTAATGTTGGCAGACACCACCGGACTTCTGTACTGTTCAAACCGCGGACACGAAAAAATTCAGCCGCTGGACAAGGGGGTGATGGGCATATCGAATGCCTCACTCAATACACCCTGGCCCAAGCTCACGCGGACTCAGCGTGCGGTCTCTAAACATCTCGCTCAAGTCGGCGAAAGGGGCGCGCCTAACGCAGGGTTACTTTTTGACATCATGCAAGACACTCGCACTGCCTCCATAGATGAGCTACCTGATACAGGCGTAGGTCCTGATCGTGAAAAACTGTTGAGCAGCCCATTTATAAAAAATGAACGTTACGGCACACGTTGCACCACACTGATTTTGAGGCGTGCGGATGGCATGGTTCGTTTTCAAGAAAAAAGATTCGATGCACAAGGATTGATTGTTGGTGAGAGTCTCTGGACGGTGGATACCCTTCAACAGAGGTTTTTATCTGGAACCGAAGAAACCTTTAATTTTTAGAATTCCACTTGCGATGCATGTTTCGTTTAGAACACAACCTCTATAATCAGTACTTAATTTTCACTTGAGTTGAGGTCCCTTATGTCTGACTTAAAAGTTCGAATTGCCGATGCAGTCAAAGATGCCATGCGCGCCAAGGCAGCCGAGCGACTGGGGACTTTGCGTTTTTTACAAGCCGCAATCAAACAGCGTGAAGTCGATGAGCGAAAAGATCTTACTGATGCTGAAGTAACAGCCATCATAGAAAAACAGATCAAGCAGCGGCGCGAATCCATTTCTGCGTTTGAACAAGCGGGTCGAGTGGAAACCGCCGCTCAGGAAACGGCTGAACTGGCTATTTTGAAAGAGTTTTTACCGCAGGGAGCGACCGATGCTGAGATTGCCACCGCAATTGATGCTGCACTCGCAGAGGTCGCTGCACAAGGTGTCACAGGCGCCCCTGCGATGGGCAAAGTGATGGCCATCCTCAAGCAGGCGCTTGCAGGACGTGCAGAAATGTCTGCACTCTCCGCTCAAGTAAAAGCTAAATTAAGCTGAAGGCTTGATCCGCAGCACTTTAAAGGCTGCGGTTGCTTTTGCAATGATGTTTCCGGCTGTATCGAGTACCTCGCCTTCACAAAAGGCGATTGAGCTGCCACGACGAATGCAACGCGCTTCGACTGTCAGGTCTGTGATGGCAGGCTCAAGGCATGTGGTGTGCATATCAATGGTCGCCATGCCAATTCCAAGCGGATCACTCGCTCGACCTGCCGCGCTCAGTGTGAAATCTAGAATGCTCATGATGGCACCACCGTGAATGTGCCCACGACTATTGCGCAGTTCGTCGCGAATTTTAATGCGTGTGATGGCGCGGTTGTCAGCACAGAGGACGGGCTCAAGTTGCAGAAAGTCGAGATAAGGAATTTCTAAGCCGAAATAGGTCTTGGGTTTTTCTAAAGATGACACAAAAAGACTCTGAAAAAGTAGGTGAAGAATAAATAACTAACAGTGATGAGGTTTATTGGGGTCTCGGCATATAACTAATGCAAGTCGGGGTACCAAACTGAATCACTTCATGCATTGCAGCGAGCGACTTAGCGTTCCAGATGTTGATACCGTTGACCATCACCTGCACTTGCGAAGACTGTGCATCCAGGGCGCGAATATCGACCTGTCCATAACGGCTGCCACCCAACTCTCCTGTGACAGCCACAAACGCCGTTCGATCCGCGGAGTTGATTTCGCCAATGATTGGAAACTCACCGTCTGCACTCCAACAACGTTGAGCCTGGGCTTTTGCCCGCTCAAAAATGACTTCGTATGCCACTGGGACGGTAAAGCTGTCTTTAGGTGAGGTATTGGGATTGATGCCCATACATGCACCTAGAAGTAAGGGCGCGAGAGTAATCAGCCATTTGAAGTTCATGTGGTTTGCCTTAGACGGGCCCAAGAGAGCCAAAGGTTGCATAATACGGACTTAAGCAGCAATTTTACGACTTTTAATCCTCTCATGATTCCACAAAAATATAGATTCTCAGGCTGGGTGGTAGTTGCAGCATTGTTGGGTTTGCTGGGGGTTGCGCTGGGCGCTGTCGCGGCTCATGCTGTTTCTGACCCCAAAGCGGTTGCCGCAATCGAAAAAGCTGCGCTTTATCAATTAATCCATGTTTTGGCGCTTCTGTTTGCAAGCAAGTATGCAGGACGGTTTGGGGCGTTGAGCTGTTGGTTCTTTTTAATCGGCATCACACTTTTCTGTGGGTCAATTGACCTCAAATATTTACTTGGCTTTCAAGGTGCGACTTCCGTGGCACCTTTAGGGGGTATTTGTTTAATGCTTGGTTGGGTTTTTTTGGGTGTGTCAAGTCTGCATCATCAAAAACATCCTTTTCACCCAAGCTGAAAACAACGATTCACTTCAATGGTAAAAAGCTAACTAACACTCATTTCTTTCACAACTCAGTATCTAATCCAATGACTATACGAGACAAAGCCTATATCGTCGGTGCATACGAACACCCTACGCGTAAAGCCCCTGACAAATCTGTCGCCCAGTTGCATGCCGAATCCGCCAAGGGCGCCCTAGAAGACGCAGGATTAACACTGAATGATATCGACGGCTATTTTTGTGCCGGCGATGCACCCGGCCTTGGCATGTTAAACATGGCCGACTACATGGGGTTAAATAAACTCCGCCATGTGGACTCGACCGAAACGGGTGGCTGTTCTTACCTGATTCACGTCTCGCATGCTGCACAGGCTATCGCTGCAGGAAAGTGCGACATCGCGCTCATTACACTCGCAGGACGTCCACGTTCGGCAGGCTCTTCGGGTTTGCAGCCGCGCAATTGGGGCAATGACTTACCTGATGTGCCCTTTGAAGCCCCTTTCGGACCTGTGACCGTCAATAGTTACGCGATGGTCGCCGCTCGCCATATGTATGAGTACGGCACGACTTCCGAGCAACTCGCCTGGATTAAAGTCGCGGCATCTCATCACGCTCAGCATAATCCGCATGCCATGCTGCGGGATGTGGTGACTGTCGAAGATGTGATCAATTCACCTTTAGTATCGACCCCCCTCCACCGTCTTGATTGTTGTGTGGTGAGTGATGGCGGCGGCGCATTGATCGTGGCTCGTCCTGATATCGCCAAGTCACTCAAGCGACCCTTGGTCAAATTACGTGGCGCGGGTGAGTCAGTGAAAGGTCAACTCGGTGGCCGCGTAGACCTGACTTACTCAGGCGCACGCATTTCAGGCGCGAATGCCTTTGCAGAAGCTGGCCTGACCCCTCAGGATATTAAGTACGCTTCCATATACGACAGCTTTACCATCACAGTATTGATGCAGCTCGAGGATCTCGGCTTTTGTAAAAAAGGCGAAGGCGGCAAGTTTGTTTCTGACGGCAATTTGATCTCTGGCGTAGGCAAGCTTCCTTTTAATACTGACGGCGGTGGTTTGTGTAACAACCATCCTGCCAATCGTGGCGGCATCACCAAGGTCATTGAGGCTGTTCGCCAACTTCGTGGCGAAGCCCATCCTGCCGTGCAGGTTAAAAATTGTGATATTGCCTTGGCTCATGGCACAGGCGGTTTTCTTGGTTCGCGCCATGGTAGCGCAACACTGATCATGGAGCGTGAATAATCATGACGATGATGTATCAACCCAACCCTATCCCGGCCCCTACTGAAGAGCAAGGCAATCAACCCTTCTGGGAAGCCGCGAAAACAGGTAAGTTTTTGGTGAAGTATTGCAAGTCATGCAAAGAGCCGCATTGGTATCCACGTACGCTCTGTCCCTTTTGTTTCGGTGAAACTGAATGGAAAGAAGGCTCTGGCAAAGGTACGATTTACTCGCTGAGCGTGATGCAACGCGGTAATCCAAACCCGTACTGTATCGCTTATGTCACACTCGATGAAGGCGTCACGATGATGACGCAGATCGTGGATTGTGATTTGGCTGCACTGAAGATTGGACAAAAGGTGAAGTTGGTATTTAAGCCTACAACGGAGGATGGTCCTCCCGTTCCGATGTTTACGCCAGTGTAATGAAGGTGTACTAACAATCTATGTTGGTGTGATAAAAAAAGAGGATCCGCGCGGATCCTCTTTTTCTTTAAAGCCTAGTCAACGCTTAAGGATTGAGTGCGGCATTAATCACATTGTCGAGAAACTTGAGATTGTCTTTTACGTCAAAAGTTTTGCCATTCGCTTTAATGACGCCATTCATTAATTCGAAACTCGACTGAAGACCTTCGGGTGTTTTGACGGCCAAGCCAAACATCAAAGCAGTGGTTTGTTGAGCAGTGTCTAAGCCGCCTTTACCATTTAATTTGGCTTGACCTGCTGCACGCAAACGTTGGGCCGAGGAAAAGGCTGTCTCTGATCCCTCTGCCTTGAGCACTTCAATATTGAGGTCTCCACTTACTGATCCACCCTCTAACTTTGCGACGACTTTGGGCAGACCAATTGAAAAGCCCTTGTTAAACAAAACGCGCAAAGATTTGGAGAGTGCAACACGCTCTTCTGCAGTGAGCTTATTGATGTCTTTTGCATCTCGCAAAATAGTTGAGATTGACATCAAGCTGTCTTTGTCCAGACCACGCAATGCGAACTCTTGATCAACATCACTTAACTTAAATTTTCCAAAAGAATAGTCTTTGATGGTTTGAGTAATCGCGAGATTGAAACGGTCATTTTCGAGGCTGGCTGTTTTAATCAGTTTCATTCCCTCAAAGGCGGAAGATACGCTGGTGCCTTTGTCGATACCAAAAGCGTAAGTGCCTAATCCCAAATTACGATTAGAAAGATTGATGTCAATACTCATGCCACGCCAATCCGTCACCACAGATTCAGTCCGTGCATTGAGATGGTCAGACTGAAGTTTTAATTTCAGTGTTTCATTATTCCAAGTTGCCATACCGGTCAAGGGAGTCAGTTTCAAGGCGGTTTGGGCATCTTTAAATAAAAGCTCTGAAAGTTCGACGCTTGAGTGACGCTGTCCACCGTAACCGATGTGGCCTTTGCCGTGCATCGTCGGACCCTGACCGAAGAGTTGTTTGAGAGCGGGATCGATTGCATCGTCCCCTGTCATTTTCCACTCGAGGCGCCCTGCTGAATCAGGTAAGAGCAAATTCGAGATTTTGTATTGGATGATGAAGCCAAGTGCGGTTGGCGCACCATCTGCTACCGGAATAAAATTTGGGAATCGAATTTCAAACTTGCCAGTGGATGAAAAGGCGGACTGTTGATGCTCAACAGTTTTGATGTGCATGTAATCATTTTGCTTGTAGAGCTCAGGAAGTGACGTGATGTAGTTTCCTGTGGTGCGAGCAGAGTAGAAACTCGCGCCTAACCAAACCGCCACCAACAATCCGATTAATGCGACCAAACTGATAATTTTTTTCACGAGAATATTCCGATCATTTTATGAATGACAATTAATTTGCTAAGCAAATATTAGCACCAAATTAGGCGCCAAATTCCTTGGAGAGCTCCGCGGCACGTCGATCAGCCGCATTCATGGCCTGTGAAACAATATCGACAAAGTGTGCCTCTTGAAAGACAGCCAACGCTGCTGCTGTGGTTCCCCCTTTGGATGTGACACGTTCACGCAGGGTGGCTGGGGTCTCGGGTGATGCGCTCGCAAGTTTGGTTGCCCCTGATAGTGTTGCCAAGGCAAGTTCTTTTGCCTGGCTGGCAGTCAGCCCAAGAGCCTCTCCTCCTTTGACTAAAGCCTCTAAAAATAAGAATACATAGGCTGGACCGCTTCCCGATAAAGCGGTGACCGCGTCAATGGCTGCATCGTCATTGACCCAAACGGCTTGTCCGACAGCAGAAAGAAGGCTCGTTGCAATCACGCGGTCTCTGGCTGAAAGTCCTGCGGGCGCAGCTAGTCCAGTCACCCCTGCACCCACCAGTGCTGGTGTATTTGGCATACATCGGACAATATTTTGATAGGGAACTTGTGCTGATCCACACCAAGTCGCTAAGGATGAGATAGAAATACCTGCTGCAATACTGATGATCAAGGTGTCGGCTGACATCCACTCCTTGCATTGCAAGACAACCTCTTTCATTTGCTGAGGCTTGACAGCAAAAATCCATACGCGATGATGACGCAATGTCTCATCAGGCCCTGCACTAGTACTCACTCCACGATTGGCCCACTGCGTTCGCAATGAGTCAGCAACCTCGATTACGTGTATGTTCTCTAGAGGACATTCCTGATTGATCAGGCCGGAAACCAGCGCATTTGCCATATTGCCGCCACCGATAAACGCCACTGAAGGAAAATTAGTCATCACACCATCCATCTGAATCTATAGACATCAATATAAGAAAACTAAAAAATCGAAAAGTCTGAGATCAAATCTAGCTCAGCACTTCAAGTCCAATACCAACGAATACTGCGGCACCAAACCAAGTGTTGTGTAGAAATGCTTTAAAGCAGGCTTGGCGGTCACGACCTCGAATCCATTGAATGTGTTTTGCAGCAATCATGGCTGATAGGCTGAGTGCTGCAAAATACATCCAACCGTACCCCAACCAATCGCCAGCAACACCGAGTAAAAGAAGTGTCACACCATAGCAAAGCGCCACAAAAAGAACATCATAGCGGCCAAAAGTAATCGCTGAAGATTTAACCCCCAAACGTATATCATCATCACGATCGACCATTGCATATTCTGTGTCATAGGCGATCGCCCAAAAGATATTGGCAACAAGTAGTAGCCAGGCAACGGCGGGGATTGATCCTTGAATCGCTGCAAAACTCATCGGAATACCGAAACCAAAGGCAATGCCAAGATATGCCTGTGGAATGGCAAAGAACCTTTTAAATAATGGATAAGTCACGGCTAAAAAAGCAGCTACGCCAGCGAGCAGGATGGTGAGAGGATTCGTCGTCAGCACGAGCCCCAAGCTCATGAACCCAAGCGCCGCTGCGACATAGAGTGCCTCGCGTGGAGCAAGTGCACCCGTTGCAAGCACCCTCTCCTGTGTGCGTTTGACATGCAGATCAACGTCGCGGTCAAAGTAATCATTCATGGCACACCCTGCTGAACGCATCAGTATGGTGCCCAAGATAAAAACAACCAAGATGTGCCATTCTGGGAACCCATCTGCCGCGGCAAATAGGGCCCAAAGTGTAGGCCAAAGCAATAACAAAATTCCAATTGGCTTATCCAGACGAACTAAGCGCCAGTAAAGTTTTAGTTTTGTCATCAAAGTACGTTCTAGTGAGCCTGTGGTGGTTGTGGCAACATGTGGACGTCCTGTAATTGACACGCATATACGGCTTGGGCAAGAGCCTCGACAGCCGCAGCGCGTGGGAAACTTTTTCTCCAGGCTAAAACAACGCGACGGTCGGGTACTGGACGTTCGAAAGGAATGTAACGTAGCAGTTTGTTGTTGCGATCCTCTTTTGGCACGGACGTGCGAGGCATCACTGTAATGCCTATGCCTGCCGCCACCATGTGGCGAATGGTTTCAAGGGAAGATCCTTCAAAGGTGCGCTGTATGCCTTCGCTCGAAGCTGCAAAGCGAGAAAGTTCGGGACAGACCTCAAGCACTTGATCACGAAAGCAGTGTCCGCTCCCGAGCAACAGCATATTTTGTTGTTTCAAGTCTTCAGCTGAGATGGATTTGCGATCGGCCCAAGGATGGCCTGCAGGAATCACCACAATAAATTCTTCGTCATAAAGTGGTTGTGTCATCAGACCTGCATCTGGTAAGGGTAAAGCCATGATGGCACAGTCAATTTCCCCTTGGCGCAACAGCTCAATCAGTTTGATAGTAAAGTTCTCTTGCAAAATTAGAGGCATTTGTGGCGTGCGTTCAATCTGAGCTGGCACGAGTTTAGGCAGTAGATACGGTCCAATCGTGTGGATCACGCCCACACGTAAGGCGCCCGCCAAGGGATCGTGTCCCAGTCTGGCGAGTTCTTTTAAGTTAGCGCTTTCCTCAAGGACTTTTTGGGCTTGAGAAACGATCTGTTGACCGATTGCAGTGACTCCGACTTCGGTGCCACCTCGTTCAAATAGTGTGATTCCAAGCTCGTCTTCAAGTTTACGAATGGCGACGGACAGAGTGGGTTGACTCACGAAACAGGCTTCAGCAGCCCGTCCAAAATGACGTTCTCTCGCGACTGCCACGATGTACTTCAGTTCGGTCAAAGTCATAACAGATTCAGCTTTTGAAAGGCACAACGTTTAAATTAAAAAATATGGATAAAAAAAACCTAACTACGCAGATAATCTTCGCGCCCTCGCATCCAGCGACTGAGATGGCGTTGAACGACTTCAGGCGAATTTTTTCTAAGATCTGTTGCGACCTCTCGGGCCATGCGCACGAGTGCAGAGTCGGTTGCCAAATCAGCAAAGCGGAGCAAAGCCATTCCTGATTGCCGAGCACCGAGTAGCTCGCCTGGTCCACGCAGATCGAGATCTCGCTGCGCGATTTCAAAACCGTCTTGCGTTTCATACATTGCACGTAAACGTTGACGTGCGATCATAGAAAGTGGCGTTTGATACAGCAAGACGCACACGGACTGTAAAGCTCCCCTCCCCACTCGACCTCTCAACTGATGAAGCTGAGCCAAACCGAAGCGCTCAGCATGCTCAATCACCATGAGCGAGGCATTTGGTACATCCACACCAACTTCAATGACGGTGGTCGCCACGAGGACATCGATGTCCCCCGTGCGAAATGCTTGCATCACTTGTGCTTTTTCAGCAGTTGGTAGTCGGCCATGCACTAGACCAACGTTGAGCCCCTCAAGGGCCTCGGTTAAGTCTCTATGCGTATCAACGGCAGTTTGAAGATCTAGGGCTTCGCTTTCTTCGACCAAAGGACACACCCAGTATGTCTGTTGCCCTTTAGCGACAGCTTGAGCGATATGTTCGATCAACTCACCGCGCCGGTCAGAGGCGATCAGTTTGGTGACAATGGGAGTTCTTCCCGGAGGAAGCTCATCAATAGAGGAAACCTCAAGATCCGCATAAAAAGTCATTGCCAGCGTGCGTGGGATGGGCGTCGCGCTCATCGTCAGTTGATGGGGAACAAACTCGATATCGTCCTCGCCTTTGCGGGAAAGGGTTAGCCGCTGCGTCACACCAAAGCGATGCTGCTCATCAACAATAATGAGACCAAGTGAGTGAAACTCTACGCCGTCTTGAATAAGTGCTTGTGTGCCAACGATGAGTTTAGCTTCGCCTGATCCAATATCTTTTAATGCTTCGCGTCGAGCTTTGGCCGTGACACTCCCAGCTAACCAAGTCACTTTGATGCCAAGCGGCTCACACCACGACTTGAGCTTAACGTAATGTTGCTCAGCCAAAATTTCCGTAGGAGCCATTAAGGCAACCTGGGCACCTTGCTCGATGGCTTGAAGCGCTGCAAGAGCTGCAACAATAGTCTTGCCGCTACCGACATCTCCTTGCAACAGCCGATACATTGGATACGCTCGTCCTAGGTCCGCGCCAATCTCGGCACTCACTCTCTGTTGTGCAGTCGTTAATGAAAAAGGTAGCGCAGCTTTTAACCGCGCAACCAAACTTTGAGGAGAAGTATTGACCTCGAACGCATGCGCTCGTTTGCTTTGCCGCGCAGCGCGTGCCGCGGCAAGGGAAAGTTGTTGCGCAAGAAGTTCATCAAATTTGATGCGTATCCAAGCGGGATGTTCATGCTCCATCAACGCCAGAGCATCCATATCAGGAGTGGGTGCATGAAGAGTGCGAATCGCCTGCTCGAAACTCATCAAGTCGAGTTGTTGAACCAATTTCGCAGGCAAAGTATCCGTTAAATTCGCAGCACTGAGCGCTTGCGTGATCGCTTTGCGTAAGCTTGGCTGTGACAACCCCTCTGTGGTTGGATAAACAGGTGTTAACGCAGCTGATAGCGGTGCGCCAATTGTTGAGATACGAGGGTGAATGATTTCAAAGCCATACATTCCACCGCGCACCTCACCACGTATACGCCATCTCTTGCCGGCTTGCATCTGGCTCAGTTGACTGGGATAAAACGTCAGCCAGCGTAATGCAATTTCAGCAGAGTCATCTTTGATCGTCGCAGTGAGTTGACGTCTTGGCTTGAGTAAAACATCTGATCTGACGACTTCGCCTTCGATCTGTGCAGACATGCCTGGACGCAAACTGGCAATATCTTGAATCTGTGTTTCGTCCTCGTAGCGGATTGGCAAATGAAGAATAAATGCTTCAGGTGAAGTCAATCCTAGACGCTCTAGCTTTGCGTTGACAGACATATCTGTCCCAACGCCACGTTTAGGTGAGCGTTTGGGAGAGTATTTGACTGGGCTAGGCACGATGACCCCAATTGGGTATTTGAAGCGTCAAATAACAATCGTGGCTTCGATCTCAAACTGTGCATCTTTAGGCAGGCTACTGACACCCACCGTAGAACGCGCAGGAAATGGTTCAGGAATCAATTCAGCCATGATGCTGTTGACGATGTGGAACTGTTTGAGGTCAGTCAAAAAAAGAGTCAGTTTGACAATGTTTTCAAGTCGTCCACCTGCAGCCTCAATCACAGCTTGCATGTTGGCAAATGCCTGTCTGACTTGAGTCTCAAAGTCCTCTGAAACCATGACACCTGTCTCAGGCACCAGACCAATCTGCCCGGAAAGAAAAACTAACTGACCAGCAGGTGCTGTAACCGCTTGCGAGTAAGGTCCAACCGCTGCAGGTGCCGCTTGAGTATGAATAATTCGCTTAGACATTATTGCTCCAATAGATAACTATTAGAGTTTAACGTTCAATAGTTGAAAGCGATAGGTCGATCATCAAGAAAAACTCATAAATTCCCTACTAAGCTGTCTCAGGAGGATTGTCTTGATATCCGGAATCCATACCAAGCTCACGCAGTTTTCTGGTGATTGTGTTGCGCCCCATTCCCAAGCGTGCGGCAGCTTCAACACGCCTGCCCCGACAGACCTCTAAAGAAGATTGCAAAATTGTCCGCTCAAATTGACGCGTCAAGGCAGACCAGACTTCAGGATCTGAACGTGAGAGTCGCGTACTGGCTTCGAGGGCAAGTAATTGTTGCCAAGTTTGCGCGCTATGTATTCTCGACTGAGTGGTTTCAGTTTCAGGTAAGTCCGCAGCACGGACTTCCGCTGGCAAATCGCTTACTTCAACAGTTTGTCCGGGGGCCATGACAGTCAACCAATGACAAAAGTTTTCAAGTTGCCTGACATTTCCGGGAAAATCAAACTGCGCTAAAACTTGCATGGCTTGCTCAGAAATCTTTTTGACAGGCACACCAACGCCGCGCGCACACACTGACAAGAAGTGTCGAGCCAATTCTGCAATATCCTCACGCCTCTCTCTGAGTGGTGGCAAACGCAGTCTGATCACGTTGAGACGATGAAACAAATCCTCACGGAATTTTCCTTCACGCACACGTTCTTCTAAAGGCTGATGTGTTGCGGCAACAATTCGAACATCTACCTTCACAGGCTGCGCGCCACCGACCCGGTAAAACGTTCCGTCAGATAAAACGCGGAGTAGTCGTGTTTGCAACTCAAAGGGCATATCGCCAATTTCATCAAGAAATAAGGTACCGCCACTGGCTTCTTCAAAGCGGCCTCGGCGTAAAGAGTTAGCACCAGTAAAGGCCCCGCGTTCGTGGCCAAACAGCTCAGCCTCAAGAAGATCGCGTGGGATCGCTGCAGTATTCAGGGCAACAAACGGCCCTTTTGAACGAACGCCATGACTATGTAACGCGCGCGCAACAAGTTCTTTACCTGTTCCGGATTCACCTGTAATCAGGACTGTGACATTTGAGTTTGCCAAACGTCCGATTGCGCGAAATACTTCCTGCATGGCGACAGACGATGACTGCGTGAGGATTCCTTTGTCAGAAGGGGCTGACACTGAAGATCTTTCATCGGAAGCTGCTTGTGACTGAGCTCCATCGCTTGGCGAAGGCTCACGCACAGCGCGTGAAATGAGAGCGACCGCTTCGTTGATGTCAAACGGCTTTGCTAAGTAATCAAAGGCTCCACCTTGAAACGCCGTCACGGTGCTGTCAAGATCGCTGTATGCAGTCATGATAATGACTGGCAAAGAGGGATATTTATCTTTGACATGTTTAAGCAGCGCAAAGCCATCCGTGCCTGGCATACGAATATCCGAAATCAATGCGGCAGGGATTTCAGACTCAAGCGCGATGGATACATCGCTTGCGCCCACAAAACTTCGCGTCACCATGCCCGCGCGACTCAGCGCTTTTTCGAGCACCCAACGGATGGCTTGATCATCATCCACAATCCATACTGGTTTCATAGCGGCTCCATGGGACACATCAGACGAAACTCGGTGTGACCGGGTCTCGAGTCAAACTCAATAACGCCTCCATGCTGTTGAACGAAATCTTGGGCAAGGCTCAGTCCTAGGCCCGTCCCTCCTTCGCGTCCAGTCACAAGAGGATGAAAAATTCGATCGTGGAGATTTGCAGGCACTCCAGGGCCGTTATCAATGACTGACACGACGACGGCCAACCGATGTTGCTTGTGTCTGAGCAATACCTGACGGGCAATGCGTGTTTTTAAAATGATTTGGGGTTGAATAGTCGGCGTCGATCCTGTCATGATTTGTGCTGCATTGCGCACCACATTTAAAAGTGCTTGCATCAGACGGGCAGGATCAGCACGAAACTCAGGCATCGAGGCATCGTAATCACGAATCAATGCCACTTCTCTAAACTCAGCTCTCACCAAGGCGCACACGCGCTCACAGACTTCATGAATATTGACTTGTTGCCATTGCACAGGCATGCGTTGAGGTGCTGCTAACCGATCAACCAGTGCTTGAAGCCGATCCGCTTCAGAAATGATGACGCGTGTGTATTCTTGTAAAGCAGGATCAGGCAGTTCAGATTCAAGGAGTTGTGCTGCACCGCGTAAACCACCTAAAGGGTTTTTGACCTCGTGGGCGAGATTTCGAAGTAACTCGTGCTGGGTTTCAATCTCGTCAACAAGACGAATACTGCGGTCGACTAACACGCGTTGCTCAATGTCTTTAATTTCTAGCAGAGCAGCCCAAGGTTTATTGCTCAGCGCGATGGACGTCACGCCTACTTCGACCGTTTCGGCGCCACGCCGAGTCCGTGCAAATTGCCGACAGTCGTCCACTTCACCTGCGCAGGCTTGTTGGATAGAGTGTTCGAGCGCAGAGTCGCGTTCAAATAAAAAATCGGCCCGAGCGCCAATCAAGTGGCGTTTGGACCGACCGAACATCATTTCTGCAGCCGCATTGGCCTCTGCAACCTCACCATTACGGTTCAGCAATAGAACTGTCGTGGCGAGTAGATCGAAGGCTTCAAAGGGGATCATGGGTATCAGGCCGGGAGGCCCGACCCCAAGTTTTGTCGGCAGATTAGAGGCTGTAGTACATGTCGAATTCGACGGGGTGTGTCGTCATGCGAAGACGATTCACTTCGTTCATCTTGAGTTCAACATAAGCATCCAGCATTTCGTTCGTGAACACACCACCGCGAGTCAAGAATTCGCGGTCGTTGTTCAACGCTTCGAGAGCCTGCTCAAGTGAACTGCAAACTGTTGGGATCTTTGCATCTTCTTCAGGTGGCAAATCGTACAGATTCTTGTCGGCTGGATCGCCAGGGTGAATCTTGTTTTGCACACCATCCAGACCTGCCATCATCAAGGCAGAGAATGCCAAGTATGGGTTAGCAAGTGGATCTGGGAAACGTGCCTCGATGCGGCGACCCTTAGGGTTTGCCACGTGAGGAATACGGATCGAAGCTGAGCGGTTGCGTGCTGAATATGCAAGCTTGACTGGTGCTTCATAGTGAGGAACCAGACGCTTGTATGAGTTAGTACCAGGGTTGGTGATTGCGTTGAGTGCGCGGGCATGCTTGATGATGCCGCCAATGTAATACAAAGCGAACTCTGACAAACCAGCGTAGCCATTACCAGCAAACAGGTTTTGACCATCTTTCCAGATTGACTGGTGAACGTGCATGCCTGAACCATTGTCACCCACGATTGGCTTGGGCATAAACGTTGCTGTTTTGCCATAAGCATGTGCTACGTTGTGAATGGTGTACTTCATGATTTGGTTCCAGTCGGCACGCTGAACCAATGTGCTGAACTTTGTACCGATCTCAAGCTGACCCGCGCCTGCGACTTCGTGATGATGCACTTCAACAGGAATGCCAGCTTCTTCGAGCAAGATACACATTTCTGAGCGCATGTCTTGCATGGAGTCGACGGGGGGCACTGGGAAGTAGCCACCTTTGACACGTGGACGGTGAGCGAGGTTACCGCCTTCGCTGTCAGCGCTTGAAGACCAAAAGCCTTCGTCTGACTTGATTTTGACGTGGCAACCGGACATGTCGTCGCCCCATGTGACGCCGTCAAAAACAAAGAACTCTGGCTCTGGGCCAAAAAAAGCGGTGTCACCTAAACCACTTGACTTGAGGTAAGCCTCGGCGCGCTTGGCCAGCGAGCGTGGATCACGCTCATAGCCTTTCATGTCTGAAGGCTCGACCACATCACAAGTGATGATCATGGTCGACTCTTCACGGAATGGATCCATGTGAGCAGTCGATGCGTCGGGCATCAACAACATATCGGAGGCTTCGATGCCTTTCCATCCGGCGATTGATGAGCCGTCGAAAGCGTGGCCTTCATTGAACTTGTCCTCGCCCATCTGACTGACGGGCACGGAGACGTGCTGTTCTTTACCCAGCGTATCCGTGAAGCGGAAATCAACAAATTTGACTTCGTTTTCAGTAATTTTCTTCAGAACGTCTTGAGGGGTGCTCATTATGTGACTCCGCTAAAAATATATTAGTAAAAATAATTAAATATGACAGGAATATAAAACTTATGTAAAACGTTAAAGCAAAAACTGTGCCAGTTATTTTAACTGGCTGCGCCCTTTAAAGGCGCATTTGAATCCATCAAGAAGGCACTATTTCGGTGCAGAATCTTAATCTATGCACCACGTTGCGCACCAAAATAGTGATTGATGCGCAAAAGTTGTGATTGATTCAGAACGATAACACTACAGAAAGATCGTTTGTAATTCATTTAAAAACCGCCAACCGGCATCAGTCGCTTGTAATCTTGAAGGATCCTCAGTGAGAAGCTTTTTCTGCTTAGCGAGGGCCAGTTTGGTAGAAATATCTGAATATTCAAGTCCTGTTCTTTCGAAAAATAATTCTAGTGGTACCCCCTCCTTGAGACGGAGAGCGTTGAGCATGAACTCAAAGGCAAAGTCCGAACGCTCGACTTGTCGTACGTCAGAAATATGGCTGCCGTTTCGCAATAAGCTCGCTTGCATCCAGCTTTCTGGATTACGTAACCGAATTTCGCGACGAATACCGTCAGGAGCAGAGACTTTTCCGTGCGCGCCGGGTCCCAAGCCAAGATAGTCCCCGAATTTCCAGTAATTGACATTGTGCCTTGCACGCGCGCCAGGCCGTGCAAACGCAGACACCTCGTAGCGCTCGAAATCATGTTCAGCCAAAAGGGCCTCGATGCCCTCCTCCATCTGCACCGCCACGTCTTCATCCGGTAATTCTGGTGGAAATTTGGCAAAAACCGTATTTGGCTCGAGAGTTAACTGGTAAATGGATAAATGTTCTGTTCCAAAAGACAGCGCTTTGCGTGCATCGTCCATAGAGTCTTGGAGAGACTGGCCTGGCAAAGCGAACATTAAATCAAGGTTGACCCGACTGACTGCGGACATTGCCATCTCAATCGCTTGCCTTGCTTGAAGACCATCATGAACGCGACCTAGTTTTTTGAGTTGAATATCATTGAACGTCTGGATGCCAAGGGAAATGCGATTAACACCACTTTGAGCGTAGGATTTAAAACGCCCTGCCTCCGCTGCGCCGGGATTCGCCTCTAAAGTAACCTCTGCGTCCGGCCAAAGATTGAAGTGTGCTCTTAGCATCGCCATCAATCGATCCACGGCTGAAGCAGACAGCAAGCTTGGCGTGCCGCCGCCTATAAATACCGTATGGACTTGACGTCCCCATACATTTGGCAGGGCCTGTTCGATATCGGCCTGAAGCGCATCAAGATAACGGTCTTCGGGAATATCGCCTGAGGCTTCATGGGAGTTGAAATCGCAATACGGACATTTGCGAATACACCATGGCACATGAATGTATAGAGACAATGGTGGCAGCGTTGTAAAAAGCGAATGTGAACCCGCTGTTTTCGCGACAGCAGGCCTCCAGTTTTCAGCGCGAATCGGTATCGTTCGGGTCATCCTAGCGTTACGCCTCGCTCTTTTAATTTAGACAGCAGGATTTTCATCGCCTGCCCACGGTGGCTGACAGCATTTTTGATGGAAGGATTGAGCTCAGCCACAGTACAACCGTGTTCGGCAATATAAAAATGCGGGTCATATCCAAAACCGTTTTCACCCCTGGGAGTCTCTACGATTTCCCCAAACCAATTCGCCTCTGCAATGAGGGGTTGTGGGTCGTCTGGGTGAGTCAAAAAGACTAAGACTGCTACGTACCAAGCCCGACGGTCTGATACGTCTTGAAGTGCTTGCACCAACTTTTGATTATTGGCCAAGTCTGAGCGTGCACCATGCTCCGTTTGTGCAAAACGCGCTGAATAGATGCCTGGAGCACCTTTGAGGGCACGTACACACAAACCTGAGTCATCCGCCATTGCAGGTAAGCCAGAGAGTGCACTCGCATGACGCGCCTTGGCGAGCGCGTTTTCAACGAAAGTGGGATGTGGCTCTGGTGCCTCGCTAATATTGAGCGAGGCTTGCGGAATGACAGTCAAGCCAAGGGGCTCAAGCAAAGCGCTGAATTCCTTCAGTTTGCCAGTGTTGCCTGAGGCGAGAACAATAGAAGTCAACATAAATTAATCTTGAAACGTATCGGTGAAGAAAGCTTGAGTTTTAAACTCAAACTCATGGTGCAGGAACATCCTCAATGAGCATATTGACCAGATCTCTTGCAAAACTTGGTAATTGTTGAAGGTTTCTGACACATATCTGTAGTTTTCTTTCTGACCACTCATCTGAAAGACGAACAATCTTGATGTTGAGGCGTTGGGCATATCGTTTTGCCACGAGCTCGGGCACAACACCGATGCCAACCCCAGCCTCTATCATCCGGCAAACCGCTTCAAAACTCCCGACTTCAACACGAAAACGAAACGGATAGCCAAGCTTATCAGCCGCCTGAATCAAAAATGCGTGAATGGCACTCCACTCAGATAAACCGACATATTCATAAGCAAGCGTATCGGAAAAAGCCACTTCGTTGAGTTCGCTCAAGGGGTGGTCTACGGGCGCAACCAAGACTAGTCTGTCCTCGCGGTAGGGAATGTATTCGAGCTCTGATGTGGCAGGTTTGCCCGCAACAATCCCGATGTCAGCAGACCCTTCGGAGACCGCTTTAATGACCAGATAGCTCAAGCGTTCACGCAACTCCACTGTTACGTCAGGATGTGAGGCTAAAAAGCGACTCAACACAACAGGCATAAACTCAGTCATGGCAGTCGTATTGGCCAACATGCGTACTTGGCCTTTTATCCCGCGGGCATACTCGTGTATGTCACCACGTAAATGGTCAATTTGTCGTAACACCAAGCGTGCATGGCGCAAAAAAGCTTCACCGGAAGGGGTCAGTGTCACCCCTTGGCTATTGCGATGAAAAAGCCTAGTGCCAAAATGGTCTTCTAGGTTTTTGACACGATTGCTGGCGGCAGGAAGTGAAAGATGGGACTTTTCAGCGCCACGCGTCAAGCTACTAGCATCGCCAATGTTGACGATTAGCTGCAAATCCGTCAGGTCAAAATGATTAGCCATAAGGTTGGCAGTCTCTTAATCAATGAAAAAGCCCGGGTTAACCAAACGTCAATAGTCAAGTTTGGCGCCATGGGGCACAGTGTCTGCTGTATAACACTTGCCATCATAAGACAATCATGAACGCCAACGTTGATCAGTACCAAGATATCCGTGACGCAATTAGGGATCTGTGCAAGCAGTTTCCAGACGAATACTTTCGTAAAGTAGACGAAGTCCGAGGTTATCCCGAGGAATTTGTGAATGCCCTGACTCAGGCTGGTTGGATGGCGGCTTTGATTCCTCAGGAATATGGGGGTTCTGGGCTCGGTTTGACCGAAGCATCCGTCATCATGGAAGAAATTAACCGTTGCGGCGGAAACTCTGGCGCCTGCCATGGCCAAATGTACAACATGGGTACTTTGTTGCGACATGGTTCGACAGAGCAAAAAAATCTCTATTTGCCCAAAATTGCTGCAGGTGAATTGCGTTTGCAATCAATGGGCGTCACAGAGCCGACCACGGGAACAGATACGACCAAAATCAAAACGACGGCTGTTCGCAAAGGCGATCGCTACGTCATTAATGGTCAAAAAGTATGGATTTCACGGGTTCAACACTCAGATTTGATGATCCTTCTGGCTCGTACAACGCCTCTGGACCAGGTCACAAAAAAATCCGAAGGGATGTCAATTTTTATCGTTGATTTGCGTGATGCGATTGGCAAAGGTCTGACTGTTCGTCCAATCTTGAACATGGTTAACCATGAAACCAATGAGTTATTTTTTGACAACCTCGAAATTCCCGCCGAAAACCTAATTGGTGAGGAAGGCAAAGGTTTCAAATATATTCTTGATGGTCTGAATGCTGAGCGCGCCCTCATTGCGGCCGAATGTATTGGTGACGGTTACTGGTTTGTCGATCGTGTGTCAGCTTACGTAAAAGATCGCATTGTGTTTGGTCGTCCGATTGGCCAAAACCAGGGCGTTCAGTTTCCTATCGCTCGTGCGCACATCAACGTCGAAGCGGCTAGTTTGATGCGCTATGAAGCATGTCGTTTGTTTGATGCTAATTTGCCTTGCGGCGCACAAGCCAATATGGCAAAACTGCTTGCGGCAGATGCTTCTTGGGAAGCTGCAAACGCTTGTTTGCAATTCCACGGCGGCTTTGGCTTCGCTTGTGAGTATGACGTTGAACGCAAATTCCGCGAAACACGTCTCTATCAAGTCGCACCCATTTCCACGAACCTTATTTTGTCTTATGTAGCCGAGCACATACTCGGTCTGCCACGTTCCTTCTAAAGGAGATATTGATGACTGCTGCTCATTCCCAAGCTGGTGCAATCGTCTTGCACCCTAGCGCTGAACTTGCCAAGTTTTCCTCCGAACTCAAGTTTTCTGACATTCCTGAGTCTGTACGGATGCGCTGCGAGGATTTATTCCTGGATACGATGGCCTCGATTTTGGCTGGCTCTACTGCTCGCGCAGTAAAAGCCATGGGCAAATACGCTGAACTCATGGGCCCAGCCGATGGCAAGTCCGAAGATTTCGTGAATCGCCGCATGACCTCCCCTGTTTTTGCTGCGATGGTCAACGCCGCGGCGGCTCACGTCGTCGAGCAAGATGATGTGCATAATGGTTCGGTGTTTCACCCTGCTGCAGTTGTTTTTCCTCCAGCACTGGCCGTTGCACAAGCAATCGGTGCCTCTGGTGAAGAGTTCATCACGGCTTCTGTGGCAGGTTATGAAGTCGGCATTCGTATTGGTGAATTTCTCGGTCGCTCCCATTACAAGATTTTTCACACAACGGGCACTGCTGGTACTGTCGCTGCGGCAGTCACTGTCGGTCGATTGCTCAAGCTCAACCCAGAGCAAATGCTCAATGCGATCGGTTCTGCTGGCACAACAGCCTCTGGCCTGTGGGAGTTTCTGCGTGACGCTGCGGACTCCAAACAATTACACACCGCTCATGCCGCTTCTGCTGGCATGACGGCTGCGTATTTGGCGAAAGACGGTTTTACCGGTGCACGCCGAATTCTTGAAGGTGTGCAGGGAATGGCTGCAGGCATGTCAACCGATGCGGATCCAGCCAAACTGACGGATCGTTTGGGCTCACGTTGGGCGCTTGCTGAAACCTCCTTTAAATATCATGCCTCTTGCCGTCACACACATCCTGCCGCTGACGCACTGCAGTTTGCAATGAAGCAACATGGCTTAAAAGCTAGTGATATTGCCTCTGTCGTGACCCATGTTCACCAAGGTGCGATTGATGTGCTCGGTCCTGTGACAGACCCACAGACAGTGCACCAATCAAAGTTTTCAATGGGAACTGTGTTGGCACTGATTGCCTTGCGTAACTCGGCTGACCTGGCTGGTTTTGATCAAGCCCTCAAGGATGGTGCCGTAGCCGCCTTCCGTGACAAAGTGACGATGGAGCTTGATGAAGAGGTTGACACTGCTTATCCACAACGCTGGATTGGTAAGGTCACGGTTAAAACGACCGACGGTCGCAGTCTGAGTGGTCGTGTAGACGAGCCTAAAGGCGATCCAGGCAATACACTTTCACGTCCTGAAATTGAAGAAAAGACATTGCGCCTAGGCACTTACCAAGGTGCGGCGACAGAGTCTCAAGTTAAAAAACTCACACAGACAGTTTGGGACATTCGAAAGCAAGCTAAGCTAGGACAGTTATTAGCCGCTGCTTAATATAAAAGAGCCGAGCCATCAGGCTCTGCCAAAAAATGAGGAGACAACAAGATGCGTTTAAAAAATCAAGTCGCGATCGTGACAGGTGCCGCAAGTGGCTTTGGTGCTGAAATTGCTCGAAGTTTTGTACGTGAAGGTGCTCGTGTAGTGATTGCTGACCTCAATGAAGCGGGCGCACAAAAAGTTGCGGCCGAGATTGGTCAAGCAGCAGTAGCCGTCAAGTGCGATGTCAGTCAGCGTGCAGATATTGATCGGGCAGTCAAAATGGCACGCGAACATTTCGGTGAAATTGACATCGTGGTCAATAACGCTGGCTTTACACACAAAAACCAGCCTTTTCTAGACGTTGATGAGGCGACATACGATCGTTGCTTTGATGTCAACGTAAAAGCTATCTACCACATGATTAATGCTGTCGTGCCTGCGATGCGCGCGAAGAAATCCGGTTGCATCATTAATATTGGATCGACAGCCGGCTTACGTCCAAGGCCTGGCCTGACTTGGTACAACGCGTCTAAAGGGGCTGCGAACTTGCTTTCAAAGTCATTGGCTGTTGAGCTTGCCGGGGATAACATCCGCGTCAACGTTATTTGCCCTGTGATGGGTGATACTGGCATGCTGGGCGACTTTATGGGAATTCCCGACACGCCAGAAAATCGAGCACGCTTCATTGCCACTATTCCGATGGGTCGATTGAGCGTACCAAAAGACATCGCGAATGCGGCAGTATTCTTAGCCTCCGACGAAGCCTCATTTTTAACGGGGTTAGAATTGCCGGTCGACGGAGGTCGTACGATCTAAGAGTTTGGAAAAACTCAAGATGCCCGAAAAAGCTAGCTTTCTCGGGCTTTTTTTTGTTTTTCTTTTAGAGTCAAAATTCCCTGTTCCGCGAGGCTGAGTAGAGCGTTGAGCTCGCTTCGATCAAAAGCATGGCCCTCCGCTGTGCCCTGAACCTCGACGTAACGTCCTGCACCAGTCATGACAACATTCATGTCAGCATCACAGCCCGAATCTTCGGGATAGTCAAGATCAAGTGTGGGTTGTCCGTTCACCATACCGACTGAGATTGCAGCAACTGAATCTTTGATTGGGTTTTGTGTAATGACACCTTTTGACAGTAAGCCCTCCACTGCATCGGCGACTGCAATCCATGCACCTGTAATGCTGGCGCAACGTGTGCCGCCGTCGGCTTGCAGAACGTCACAATCCACTTGAATGGTGCGTTCGCCCAGTGCCTCCATATCGATGACCGCTCGCAAACTACGACCAATTAAGCGCTGAATTTCTTGTGTTCGACCGGACTGCTTGCCTCGTGCCGCTTCACGATCAGAACGCGTATGTGTCGCACGCGGGAGCATTCCGTACTCGGCAGTCACCCATCCCTGACCTTTTCCTTTTAAAAACGGGGGCACTTTTTCAAGTACGCTTGCAGTACAAAGGACTTGTGTTTCGCCCATACAAAACAAAACAGAACCTTCCGCATAACGCGTAAAGTTTCTCTGAACCTTGACGACTCGAAGTTCATCGAGATTTCTGCCTGAAAGGCGCCCTTGGCTAATGCTAGTATTTGACACGTTGTGCTCTCACATTCATTGACGATCAGAAGGGACTATGAAGCCACTTCACCGCAAAATAAGACCTCATCATCACAGTATACGCAGCGGTCACTGCTCTGTCTTGTTCGGGATAGGTTTCTCCTTTAGTTTGCTGATATCGCAGGGGGTTTTTGCCCAGTCTGAAAACGTCGCTGTGACTCGATATGACAACGCTCTTGAAATATTTCATCCAGTTCGTGCCTCAGGAGGCATGGTTGCTTCAGAACAAGTTCTGGCCAGTCAAGTCGGTGCTGACATCTTGCAGCAAGGTGGTAATGCGATTGATGCCGCCGTGGCCGTTGGTTTTGCTCTGGCAGTTGTGCTCCCTAATGCCGGCAATCTAGGTGGCGGTGGCTTTATGTTAGTTCGTGAAGCTAAAAGTGCCTCAACATATGCATTAGATTTCCGTGAAACGGCTCCTTCTGCCGCTACTCGTGAAATGTTTCTAAATGATAGTGGTCAAGTCATTCCTGGCAAATCCACCCGCACGCCCTATTCTGTCGCGGTACCTGGAACGGTCGCTGGATTAACGTTTGCAGCAAAACAATATGGCAGCTTACCCCTTGCGCGTTTACTGGCGCCTGCAATCAAACTCGCCGAAGATGGCTTTATCGTCAGTCCTGTATTAGCTCAACAATTTAGTTTGCAGAGAAAACACCTTGAGCGTTGGCCATCTACAAAAGAGGTGTTTTTTAAACGCTTACCGGATTCAGTCGATTGCATACTATCTGAATGCCCCTCTTCAAGCTTGACGACTTACTCCGCAGGTGAAAGATTGTTGCAGCCGGATTTAGCCAGAACGTTGCGAACGATTGCGCGTTTGGGTGCAGATGGGTTTTATAAAGGTGAGATTGCCAAGCGTATCGTTGATACACTATCCTCAACCACCCGTCCGATGAGTTTGAGCGATCTTGAACAGTATCGCGTTGCTCAACGTGAACCTGTCAAAGGAATATATCGTGGCGTAGAGGTCCTCTCCATGCCTGCCCCAAGCTCCGGTGGTGTCCACCTGATTCAAATGTTGAATATGCTTGAGGGTTTCCCTCTGTCTGAGTACGGTGCAGGGAGCGCTCAAACGATTCATTTAATTGCCGAGAGTGCTCGTCTTGCGTATGCAGATCGTGCCGAGTACCTTGGTGATCCGGACTTTGTCAAAGTCCCTCAGCGCGGTCTGACCTCTAAAGTCTATGCTAATCGTCTATCAGCAAACATTCAGCAGAACCGCGCAACCTTGAGTAAACAGGTGCGAGCAGGTCCTGCAGGCGACTTTGAAAGTGAGCAAACGACACACTTTTCCGTCATGGATCGGATGGGTAATGTTGTCAGCTGTACTTACACACTGAATTTGAATTTCGGCTCAGGAATTGTTGCGCGTGGAACGGGAGTTCTACTCAATAACGAAATGGATGATTTTTCAGCTAAACCAGGCGCACCGAATGCCTTTGGTTTACTGGGTGGATCGGCTAACGCCATCGAGCCAGGTAAACGTCCCTTAAGTTCAATGTCGCCTGTCATTATGCTTAAAGACGGACAGCCTTGGATCGCAACAGGAACGCCTGGAGGTGCGAGAATCATCACGACCGTTTTGCAAATTATCCTGAATACGATTGACTTTAAAATGAATATTGCTGAAGCCCTTTCGATGCCGAGAGTGCACCATCAATGGATGCCAGACTATTTGCGAATTGAGCGAGGCATTAGTCCCGATACCATTCAATTACTGAAGGATAAAGGACATGAAGTACGCGTGATGCCAACAATGGGTCGTGTGCAAACCGTTCAGCAACAAGGCCATATGTTTTTTGGCGCATCAGATCCCCGTAACCCCGATGGCGCAGCGATCGGTATAGAGAGTATGCAATGATTAAAAGTATGACTGCTTTTGGTAGCGGCAAATCCGAAAGTTTTTTTGGTTCTGTGACGGTCGAACTCAGATCGGTCAATAGCCGATTTCTTGATGTGCAATTTCGACTGCCAGATGAGTTAAGACTCGCCGAGCAAACCATTAAAGAACGTTTATCTTCAGAACTCTCTCGCGGTAAAGTTGAAGTCAGAGCACATTTCAGCCGCACACAATCTTCAGAGCAAGCGGAGATCTCTGAAGATGTTTTGCTTCGCGCGGCAGCTCAACTCCATCGTGTCAGACAGGTTTTACCTGAAACAGCTTCTCCAACTTTGTCGGAGATCATGAACTTGAGCGGTGCACAACACGTACAAGTGGATCCGGATCTATGGCTGGCAGCTTGTCAGGCGGCTCTAGAGTTCGCACTCGTCGAGCTCTCCGCTGGACGACTGAGAGAGGGGCAACGGCTCGCCCGAGCAATGTTAGAGACAGCCACTCAAATCAACGTGATTGTCTGTGAAGTGGAGCAACAAATGCCTCTATTGCTGGCCACACAGAAAGAGCGTCTCGCGCAAAAGTTACGTGAGACGATTCAAAATGCTTTTCCTGCAGGCTTTACTCACATCTCTGGAGCTGAGCTCTCAGAACGCTTGGCGAGTGAATCGAGCTTGTTTGCTTTGCGTATTGATGTGGCAGAGGAGCTTGCGCGCTTGAAATCTCACCTCACTGAATTAGAGTTTCTACTTCAGGATGATTCTGGATCTTCAGCTAAATTAAAAAACAATACCCCGCGCGGTAGCGCTGGAAAAAGACTAGATTTTTTATTTCAAGAAATGAACCGAGAGGCCAATACACTCGGCTCCAAGGCTGGAAGCTTGGAAATGTCAAAGGCTGCGATTGATCTTAAATTGCTCATTGAACAGATGAAAGAACAGGCGATGAATATTGAATGAACGATCACTCGCCTGTTCTTTAATTGCAGGTTAGCCTCGTCCAACAAACGGCATGGTCGTTGCCATAATCGTGACAAACTGGACGTTTGTTTCCAGCGGAAAGCTCACCATTTGAGTAATGGTTTGTGCAACGTGATTCACATCCATGCGAGGCTCGACTCGTGTCGAGCCATCTGGTTGAGGTACACCTTTGGTCATGCGCTCGGTCATCGGCGTAGCTGCATTGCCGATATCAATCTGACTACAAGCGATGCGGTACGCACGCGTATCCAGTGAAATAGACTTTGTTAAGCCTGTCACAGCATGTTTAGTCGACGTATACCCAATTGAAAATGGTCGTGGCGCATGCGCCGAGATTGAACCATTATTGATAATGCGACCACCTTGTGGCGTCTGCGACTTCATGATGCGAATCGCGGCTTGTGCGCATAAAAACATTCCCGTCAGATTGATATTGACAATATCTTTCCAAATTTCGACCGGTAAATCCTCAATGGGTACTGGAGGACCACCACGTCCAGCATTGTTGAATAAAACATCTAATCTTCCCCAGCGGCGCACTACCTCAGCAAACAGAGCATTGACTGAGTTTTC
This sequence comes from Zwartia sp., assembly GCF_049655405.1. Taxonomy (GTDB): domain Bacteria; phylum Pseudomonadota; class Gammaproteobacteria; order Burkholderiales; family Burkholderiaceae_B; genus Zwartia. The sequence goes on along the minus strand of NZ_JBASJR010000013.1, from coordinate 134,631 downwards.
ATCGCTGACATCCGTGACAATAGGATGGAGATTGGCTGAAACATCTCCGCCCTCTTTTTTTGTTTCTTCGAGCGCATCGGCTCGACGTCCTGCCAGTGCAACTTGATAACCAGCGCGTGCTAAATGAATTGCCACCGCGCGGCCAATACCAGAGCCCGCACCAGTAATCACCGCAACCTTGAGTTCAGACATTTTTATTCCTTATGTTCATTGCCCTGTCTTGGGCAGTTTTAAATTTTAAATCGAAGCTTTGCCGGTCTCAACAGGCGCGCCGGGCTGGGCACACCACTCACTCCAAGAGCCACCATACAGTGCAGCCCCCTGCAGTCCGGCCAATTCCATTGCGAGTAAAAGATGGCACGCGGCAACGCCTGAACCACAACTCGCAACAAGCTGCTCTGGCGTGTGCTGCCCCATTAAAGAAGTAAATTCGGCTTTAAGAATTTCGGGTGACTTAAAGTGAGAATTTGAGTCCAGATTATTTTTAGAAAAGCGGCTGAGCGAACCTGGGATGTGACCTGCTTTTGGATCCAAGGTTTCATTCAAACCCTCAAAACGATCACTGGGTCGACCATCGATAATGAGACGGTCAGAGCGCCCAAGTCCTGCAAGCACGTCAGCATACTGAACTGTTTTGGTCAGGGATGTACTGCGTTTAAAGTTTCCAGGTGGTTTTGCAGGTGTCGTTTCACTTAAAAGTGGCAGGCCAGCTTGCGTCCAGGCTTCAATCGCTCCATCTAAAACAACAACATGTTGGTGACCGACCCAACGCGCACACCACCACAAGCGAGCGGCATATGAGGCGCCAGCCGAGTCGTAGGCCACAATCAAAGTATCCGCGTTCACACCGAGTGCTGCGAGATCATTCGCTAACTGCTCAGGTTCAGGTAAAGGATGCCGTCCATTCGTACCATTAGACTTCCCACTCAATACCTTACCTAAATTGAGATAAATAGCACCCGGTATATGACCAGACTCATAGGCACGCTTGCCAAGCTCCGGATCCACCAAATCGTAGCGACAGTCACAAATTAAAACTTTTTCAGGCTGTTGTGCGAGTTGACTCTGGAGCTCTGCAACTGTGATTAAGTGTGGTGTCTTCATGATCCTGTCTTTCCTTATGTCTGCTTTTTGGTTGTTTGGTTGAGCACTCTGCTATGCTTTTATATTAATTAACTTCTTTCCATTGTCACCTATGTCACTGGTTGCCGGAAACGTATTTATGGTTGTCGCCCCGAGTGGGGCTGGCAAGTCCAGTTTAGTCAACGCGCTGCTCGCGCGTGACCCAACCCTTTGTCTATCTGTATCTTGCACGACACGTGCGGCGCGATCGGGCGAAGTGAACGGTAAAGACTATCGTTTTGTGAGCAAAACCGATTTTGATGCAATGCGTCAAAGCGACCAGCTGCTCGAATGGGCTGAGGTGCACGGTAATTTTTACGGTACGCCTCGTGACAAAATTGACCAAGCGGTTGCGTTTGGGCAAGACATTTTGCTTGAAATCGATTGGCAAGGTGCTCAGCAAGTAAAAAGATTATTTCCAGAGGCAATAGGCGTCTTTATTTTGCCTCCCTCTATTTCGACCCTTAGAGAACGTTTAACTCAGCGTGGTCAAGATGCGGAGTTCGTGATTGAGCGTCGAATCGAGGCAGCGAGTGAGGAAATTTCACACGCCCCAGAGTTTGAATATGTTATTATTAATCAAGACTTTAGCATTGCATTGACGCAACTGAGTCAGATCATTGAAACCGCCAAATTACGTTATCCTCGTCAATTGGCCCGACATCCAGATCTGTTCAGATCACTCAAGCTGCTTCCTTGAATCAGGCTGACGGTATACTTAGCCTCTTATTGCTTTAATTCCCTTCTGACAGGACTTCCATGGCCCGTATCACTGTTGACGATTGCCTCGAGCACATCCCTAACCGCTTTAAGCTCACGCTCGCTGCGACTTATCGTGCCCGTGAGCTGGCTCAAGGCCACGCTGCACGCCTCGATAGCAAAGACAAACCTACTGTGACTGCCCTGCGCGAAATTTCCGCAGGCCTGACCGGCATTGAAATGCTTCGCAAGGTTCCAACCTAAGCAGGATAAACATGGCCTTTCCCGGACTTCGGTACGCATCATCCGGGTTATTGGCCGCCCTTCGCGTCGGCTCTCGTCTGACACGAAGGCCCACTGCCCCTCAAGAAAGACTTGGCGCAGTATCGGGCTCCGCGACCCCAGTTATCACAGAAACAGAACCAGCGATTGCTTCAATGGCTTCGCTCCAGCTTTTGCTGGATGGATATCTGGATACAAAAGATATCGCACTCGTTCGCGACGCCTATCGTTTTTCAGACCAAGCACACCTCGGGCAGTTTCGCTCTAGCGGATCTCCCTATATCAGCCATCCTATATCGGTCGCTGAAATTTGCGCTGGCTGGAAACTTGATGTGGATGCCATTCGTGCAGCGCTCTTGCATGATGTCATGGAAGACCAAGATATCGCGAAACAAGAGTTGTTCGAGAAATTTGGTCCCGAAGTCGCAGAACTGGTAGACGGACTCTCAAAACTAGACCGGCTCGAGTTTGCTAGCAAAGCACAACAGCAGGCGGAAAGCTTCCGAAAGATGTTGCTCGCAATGGCACGAGACATCCGTGTCATCCTTATCAAGCTCGCAGATCGCCTGCACAACATGCGTACGCTTGATGCAGTGAGTCCCGAAAAGCGTCGACGTGTGGCGCGCGAAACACTCGACATCTACGCGCCTATTGCGCATCGCTTGGGCCTTAACGCCCTTTACCGTGAATTGCAAGATCTTTGCTTTGGTGCGATTTATCCAAATCGATATTTGGTCTTGGAGAAAGCCGTGATGGCTGCGCGCGGTAACAGACGCGAAGTGCTCACGCGCATCGACGAACAAGTCAGAGCAGCTCTTCCGGCAGCAGGCATTGAAAGTGAAGTAAGAGGTCGCGAAAAAACGCTTTATGCCATCTATAACAAGATGGTGAAACAAAAGAAAAGCTTATCGAACGTATTAGATATCTATGGTTTTCGCGTGATCGTCAGAACCTTGCCTGAGTGCTACATGGCCATGGGTATTGTTCACCAGCTTTATCGTCCTGTACCAGGTAAATTTAAAGACTATATTGCCATCCCAAAAATAAACGGTTATCAGTCATTGCACACAACTCTGGTGGGGCCCTTTGGTACCCCAATCGAGTTTCAGTTCAGAACACACGATATGCACCAAGTCGCCGAAGAAGGCGTGGCTGCACATTGGCTTTACAAAGGCGATCAGTCTAATCTCCAAGACATTCAAAGTCGCACCAGTAAGTCTTTGCAATCTTTATTGGACATTCAAAATCAAACAGGCGACTCGACCGAGTTCCTCGAACACGTCAAGGTGGATTTATTTCCAGATGCCGTCTATGTGTTTACGCCTAAAGGTAAGATTGTTTCCCTACCGCGCGGCGCAACAGTGATTGATTTTGCCTACTCCATTCACACGGATGTGGGTAATCATGCCGTCGCTTCGAAAGTAAACGGTGAGGATGTGCCGCTACGAACGGAACTTGCGAATGGTGATTCCATTTCGATCACGACCTCTCAAACTTCGCGGCCGAGTGCCCAATGGCTCAATTACGCGCGAACGGGTCGTGCCCGCTCAGAGATTCGACACTATCTTCGCACGGTGCAATATGATGAGTCAGCGGCTTTTGGCGAGCGACTCCTGACGCAAGCACTCAGCGAAATCAAACTGAGCCTTCCTGAGAGTGACGATCCTATTTGGGAAAAGCTTGCTCGGTCAAGCGGCGCAAAGTCAAGAGAAGAAATACTTGCAGATATTGGCCTAGGTAAAAGATTGGCCGCAGTGGTTGCCAGAAGATTCGCACCTGACCACCCTCTGATCGCCACAACAGCGGCAGCAGATGATGAAATGACCTCTGCCAAGTTAACACCGATACAGATTCACGGAAACGAAGGACAGGGAGTTCAGCTTGCGCCCTGCTGTGGTCCCCTACCTGGTGACCAAATCATTGCAGGTATCCGTGTGGGTCATGGACTGGTCGTGCATACGTCTGAATGTCCTGTTGCGATTCGGGCACGCGCTAAAGAGCCTGAACGATGGGTTGAAGTTGCATGGGATGAGGAAACTGCCAAACACCTGTCTGCGCGGATCGAAATTGTTGCTAAAAATGAAAGAGGTGTGTTGAGTCGCATTGCTGCCGAGGTTGCTCAGGCTGACTCAAATATCATTCACGTGACAATGCATGATGACGCAATGGCAACCGTCGTGTTGAATCTCACAGTTCAAGTTGATAGCCGTCGTCATCTGGCGCAGGTATTCCGTTCGATACGACACGTGCCGCAAGTTAAAAAAATCATACGTACCAAAGGATAATTTCTATCATGTCAAAATCAGTGGTGATTGATCGGTCGCTCAATGCAATGGGTGAGCTTTTAATTTGGACAGATATCGCTCCTGAAAAGGAAGAAGATTTTAACCAGTGGTACGACACTGAACATATGCAAGAGCGCGCCTCGATTCCTGGTTTTCAGTGGTCGCGTCGCTATCATTCTGAGACCGCTCCCAGACCTTACTTGGCGCTCTACCGCACAGACACTTTGCATATTTTTACGAGTGCACCCTACCGCAAGGCATTTGAAAATCAAACCGAATGGTCTGTGCGTAACTTTAGCGCGATGCACAATACGAATCGACGTGTGAATGCAGTCACTGAAGTCATGGGTGCAGGAACGGGGGCTGTTGTCAGCTTGATCTGTTTGGGTTCAGACGAGAATGCTCAAGCAGCGTTGGCGTTGACAGATGCGCTGTGCCGCGAAGTGTCAGGTGTGATTGCTCTCCGCGTGTTAACACCAGATTCGACTCTGTCGACTCCTTTGCCCTCCGAGGATGCGAGCAAAAGAGTTCTGGAGCCTTACATGGTGATTGATACGACTACCTTGGCTAGCGCAGAGGCGGCGGGTGCTTGGATGGTTGCTCGCCTCAAGCTGACAAGCAATGCACAACACACCTTTAGGCTACTGTGGGATCTGCGTGCCAGCGACCTCAAGTAAGTGCCTAAATTTTTATCAGCCTTTTATTTCTTTACGCTATTTTTTTGCAGCTTGCCAATCGTTTGGTTGTAGTCAGCTACGCATGCCTCGGTGCATCTCTCAGCCCATTTGGTTAAAACCTTTTGGGTTGAAATGCGTTTGACTAACGCCAAATCAGCTTGCGTTGGCTGTACAAGTGTCATTTGCCCTCTGGGAGCAGATAAGCATTCTTTGCTACCAGTGTTGCACTCAATACCGCGTTGAGTCAGTTTGTCGGAAAAAATCCATAAGCTGTTGATGAGTTCTTTGAGGTTTAACTCAACAAAAACTTGAATGGCTTCGGGAAGTTTCTCCCAAGCCTTGAGGTTGACAGCGTGAACCTCTTGATTCCATCCAACTGGCAAGGCGTATAAATGGGTCGAGACTGCATACCATTTGGCATTGAATCCAGTGAGCGCGCCTGCAATCGCACAATGAATCGACTTCTTTTCAAGCGCCTGAAAAACTTCGCTAAAAGGAAGACTGACGCTTTTGGCACCGAGCGCTTCAACTAACTCACCCTGTGTGCGCGTGATGGTGCGAATTGTTAAGCCTTTGAAGTCAGCTACGCTACGCACGTCTGTACGACAGAAAAATATCTGGGCGCCATAGGGTGCAGTACCCAGCAGCTTAACTTGATTGGCAGAAGCAAAGTGATGGCTTAATACAGGGGTAAAGGCAGTGACCGACTCTCGCGCAGTCTTTGAGTCTGTGGCGAGCCCTGCAATATCGACAGCCTCAAGAACAGGTATCGTGGGTGCGTAATAAGATAGCGGGAGCACACCAAACTCGATCACACCTTGACTCATCAAAGGAAGCAGTTCTTGCCCTTTGAGGCCCATTTCATCAAAACCCTTGATCTGTGCAGTCACAGACGCTTGGGAGCGATCTGACAAGGTTTGAGACCAGAACGGCCGCTCCACATCAATATAAGTGAGTCGACTGCTGATACCACCCACGACATTGAGTTCTGTGATGGGAAGTGGCTCAGCAGAAACCTGAGCGGCGACCCCCAGGAACATTCCAATCACTGTGGAGGTAATGAATACGCGACACGCTGTCAAAAAAGAAAGAGAGATCATCATAGATGCTCATTTTAGCAAGGCTTTGATGGGACACAAGTTAAATAACAGGCGTATGATCGCAGCACTAGGCGGATGTTCGCTTTGCGTTACCCTTTATTTTCAGGAGTTTGGTCGATGTCCCGGGTCTCTCACCCAAGTGCCTCAGCAGCATTCGCATTTCCGGCACAGCAACCTCTTTTGGGTATTGCCTCTCTCCTTCTATCATTGCTGCTTCTGACTCTTCTGGATGGAATGGGCAAATGGATCATGGCGGCCGGTGTTCCCCTCCTTGTTTTTTGTTGGTTCAGATACGCCATCCATTTAATCTTGTTGATGGCAATTATTTTGCCGAGTCGGGGTTTGGGTGTTTTTAAAAGCAAAAATCCAAAACTTCAATGCTTGCGGGCTGCTGCCATGTTGGGTTCGGCACTTTCCTTTTTTACATCTCTCAGTTATTTGCATCAAGCTGAGGCAACAGCACTGATATTTATTGCCCCCCTTTTGATGTTGTCCATTGCACCTTGGATTCTCAAAGAACCGATACGCAAATCTCGATGGATTGCTGCTGGAGTTGGGCTGATCGGGGTGCTGATTGTTGTGCGACCCTCGGCAGGGTTGCCCACAATGGGCGTGATCATGGGTTTAATTACCGCATGCCTTTTTACGGCGCAACATCTTTTATCCAGAATGCTTGCTCAAGATAGCTCCTTTACAACGGTGCTGTGGAGCGGCGCGATTGGTACCGCTGCCTTAACGCTTAGTCTGCCTTTTGTTTTGCCAGCGGCACTCGACACGCTCAACAACCTCAGCCCCTTAAATTGGACATTTTTATTACTCAGTGGAGTGGCGGGAGGTCTAGGACATCTTTTGCAAATTCAATCTTATCGCTTTGCACCCGCCTCACTTCTTGCACCTTTCATTTATGTGCAGATTACTTTTGCCGCGACGCTAGGATGGCTGGTGTGGGCGCATTTGCCTGACTCGATTACGTGGATCGGAATCGGTATTATTTGTGCGAGCGGGATCGTCAATAGCTTGATCGAATGGCGACGTAGTCGTGCCTAGCACTGACCACTATATGAGACGGCCGCCTTGCAGGACAATTTGTCGATCGCAACGGGCCGCAAGTGAAGTGTCGTGTGTCACAAGCACAAGGGTTGTGCCCTGTTGAGCAGCCATCTCAAACATTAGATCAATGATGGTTGAGCCTGTCGCTTCATCAAGACTGCCAGTAGGTTCATCAGCAAAAATGAGGACTGGACGCTGAACAAAAGCACGGGCGATAGACACACGCTGCTGCTCACCACCAGATAGCGTAGAGGGATAGTGATGTAGCCTCGCCCCTAAACCTACTCTCTCCAGCATTTTTGTTGCAGGTTCAGCAGCAGAAAGTCCGGCAAGCTCTAGCGGCAACATCACGTTCTCAAGAGCTGTTAAGTTTGGTAGCAACTGAAATGACTGAAAAACAAAACCTACGTGATTGGCTCTGAATGCAGCTCGACCGTCCTCATTCATGCTGGAAAGAGACTCGCCAAGCAAATGAACTTCTCCTGCGCTCGGCTGGTCCAAGCCTGCAAGCAGCCCAAGCAATGTTGATTTGCCCGACCCCGAAGCGCCTGTGATCGCAATGGATTTTCCTGCAGCGACTGAAAAACTGACGTCATCTAGAATATTCAGAATTCCCGTTGCATCAGATACCTGTTTACATAGCTTTTTGACTTCTATCGCATTGGTTACAACATTCATGAATTTACTCTCTCGTTATCGTCGTCATTTCAGCCTAGGAATTCTAGGGCTTGTGCTGGGTTCGATTCATCCAATTTACACTCAAGCTCAACAACAAGCTGGATCAACCCCACTTCGCCTTCTAATTGTCGGAGATAGTCTTTCAGCAGAATACGGCTTAAAACGCGGGTCTGGTTGGGTGGATCTGTTGAAAAACACACTAATGCCAACGCACCCTGCCGTAGAAATTATTAACGCTAGCATCAGTGGAGATACCACCAGCGGCGGACTTTCGCGGCTGCGCTCTTTGTTAGAGCGAACAAAACCAAATATTGTTTTAGTTGAACTTGGTGCAAATGATGCCTTGCGAGGCTTGCCTCTGAACATGACAAAAAACAATATGTTGGAAATGGTTCGCTTAATCAAGGCTGCTGGTGCGCGTCCTATTCTTGCCGGCATGCAAATCCCCCCCAACTACGGTCGAGAATACACAACGGCATTTAAGGAGCTTTTTGAAGAAGTCGCGCAAAATGAGCAAGTATCACTCATTCCGTTTTTTTTAGAAGGTATTGCAGATAATGCGGCCATGTTTCAGGCCGACACCATTCATCCTAACGAACAAGCACAGCCGATCTTGATGGAAAATGTACTGAAGGTACTTGTTCCCATGCTCCGGTAGTCATTAAAGTTTTGCAGCGTCCAACTCACCACTAATTAGCTTACTGGCATCGGGCAACATTTTGACCTTAAAGTCTTGGCGCAAAACCTTTAGGGCGGCTTGCTCTTCAGCCGCGCCCCAAGCTTGAGAAAGTTGGGATTGCAACTGAGTCACTTGAGCGGCTTCAGGTGCAGGACCAGCTTCCACCTTTGACAGTTTAATGATCGTGTACTGGTCAGAGCCGGCTACACCGATATAGCTTGGCAAAGGCTTGGTCGCAGCAGACATGACGGCCTCAAGCTGCTCACGGGTCAGAGATGAGGGCTGTTGGCGTGTCACTTCCGTTGCAGCTTCAAAGTCTTTTGTTTCGCTATTCGGAGCGGCTTTCAAGGCCTCAAGCGCATGAAGACCAGCGGACTTTGCAGCAGCAAGAGAGAGCTCATCTATTAATTGTTGCTTGATCTGGTCGGAGACTGCGCTCAAAGCAGGTACATGAGCAGGGTGAACGGCTCCGACACGAACAGCTACGATCACATCGGGAGAGACCTCGATCACGCCGGAATTAAGCTTCTCTTTGAAAACATCAGAGGAGAAAACAGCCTGACGAACTTTGAGGTTGCCTAATATGCCCTGGTCCTCTTCGGAAATCTCAGCCGAGCCACGTTGATTGGCAGGTAAAAGACCCTCTTTTGTGAGGCCTGTCGCAGTCTTGATCGGGAGATTGAGAGCGGTGGCAATAGGAGTAAGACTATCCCGCTGATCGTAAACAAGACTTGTTAACTTGCTACCGAGCTGGGCAAACTGTTCAGCCGCCAGTTGTTTGCGGATCTCGTTAGAAATGTCGTCTTTGACTTCAGCAAGCGCTTTGACAGAGGCCGGCTGCACATCTAAAACATTAATCACGTGAAAGCCAAATGGACTTTCAACAACGCCTGAAATTTTTCCGCGCTCAAGGTCAAAAACAGCAGTTTCAACTTGAGGGACAAGCATGTTTTTGCTGATCCATCCAAGATCGCCACCCTGATTGGCAGACCCTGTATCTTGTGAAAACTCTTTTGCAAGTGCAGCAAAGGACTCAGGTGCGGCAGATGCACGCTTTGCAATATCTTCGGCTTTTTCACGAGCCTGGGCTTTGACAGCATCATTCGCAGAAGCCGACAATTCAATCAAAATATGGCTCACGCGTCGGCGCTCTGGCTGACCGTAGCGTGTTTGATTCTGCTTGTAAAAGCTTTGGATATTGTCGTCTGTGACCTTGATGTCTTTGGAAGCAGCTTGCTCGTTTAACACCACATATTGCACTTCAACATTTTCTGGGATCAGAAGTTTGGCTTGATTGTTGTCGTACCATTTTTTGATATCATCATCAGAGACTTTGACAGACTGATTAAAGTCGGAAGCGGCAAAAACGCGACGCTCAACCGTGCGTTTTTCAGTGAGCAAAGCAAGAATTTTTTCAGCCACCTCTCCAGGCACACGCGCAGTCAGTCCAATGGGCTGAAGCACTTGAGCAATCGCCAGGTCACGTCTCAGACCTAACTCGAAAGTCGTTGGGTTCATGCCTTGAGCCGCTAATACGTCACGATATCGCTGAGAGGAAAATTGACCATTTTCCTGAACAGCAGGAATCGCTGCGATCGTACGACGTAGGGTTTCATCAGACACCGAATAACGCCCCTTCGCTGCAGCGAGTGCAACCGTGCGTTCGTCAATCATACGATTTAAGAGTTGTTCACGAAACTCAGGTGTATCAAAAGCCGCGGGATCAAACTGACTTCCAAGCGCATTACGATATTGTTCAAGCTGAGCGGTTCTGGCTTGATTGAACTGCCCTAACGTGATGGGTTGATCCCCAACAGAAACCAGCTCAGGCTCACTTGCCATAAAGCTGGAGTAGCCTTGAACGCCAAAGAAGACGAAGGAAGGAACAATAAGGAGCAACAAAATTAGTTGCATCCAACGCTGATGACTACGAATGAAATCAAACATATATGAGCCGCACACCTATAGAGTAAGCCGCGAAAGTTTACCACTCGCTAGGGTGTTGCTTAAAACCAATTGATTGAGGTGCGCGCAACAAGGGTTAGACTATGAAAACTTTGCTTGTAGTACAGTTCTTTTTCTAAGTTAAGCTTTACCCACGGAGAGTCTTTTGTTCAGTTACCGCCACGGTTTTCACGCAGGAAATCATGCCGATGTCCTTAAACACATCGTGCTGACGCATATTCTCCAATACTTCAATCAAAAGGATGCTCCCTACTACTTCGTTGACTTGCATGCTGGTGCAGGTTTGTATGATCTAGAAGGTCAATGGGCTCAGAAAATTGGTGAATACATCGACGGGATCGCTCGGGTTTGGGAAGCCAAATCCCCTCCTCCAGCCGTGATGCAATATTTAGATTTAATCCGTGAGCTCAACCCTGACGGTCTTTTGCGCATCTACCCTGGCTCGCCTTGGCTCGCGCTTGAGGCATGCCGCTCTCAGGACAAGTTGCGTTTATTTGAAATGCATCCAAATGAAGCTGATATTTTGCGTCAAAATCTAGATCAGCGGGCTCATCGCGTTCCTCGACAAACAGCCGTTTTTGGCGATGATGGTTTCGCAGGTCTCAAAGGACATATTCCTCCACCGACCCGGCGTGCCATTGTCTTGATTGACCCTTCGTACGAAGACAAAAATGATTACCGAAGAGTTGTTGAGACCATGAAAGATGCGATGGTGAGATTTCCAACTGGCTGTTATGCCATTTGGTATCCACAAATTCAGCGTCGAGAGGCTCAAGAGCTTCCACGTCAGCTCGAAAAGCTCGCCGGTCAGAACTGGATTCATGCGAGCCTGACTGTCCACAAACCCGGTTCAGACGGACTCGGACTGCATGGCAGCGGTATTTTTGTCATCAACCCGCCTTGGACACTCACGGCAGCGATGAAGGAAACGCTTCCCTGGTTAGTGCGAACACTTGGCACAGATGAGCGCGCGAGCTACAAACTTGATTTCATGTCGGTTTAAAACCGCTCATTGCTACCAAGGTATCGCCACTGGCCAACCGGAAGATCTGAAAGCTTGACGCCTCCGATTCGGACTCGCTTGAGTCCGAGCACTTTGAGGCCAACCAGTTCACACATCCGTCGAATTTGGCGTTTTTTGCCTTCCCTGAGGACAAATTGCAACTGATCCTCATTTTGCCACCGGACCTGAGCGCGTTTTAAACGTTTCCCGTCCAGCATCAGCCCTTCATTGAGTAACTCAAGCCCGCCAGGAGCCAGCCGACCCTGTACGCGCACGAGGTACTCTTTTTCTATTTCGGAATCCTCGCCTATGAGCTGTCGGGCGATACGACCGTCTTGCGTCAAGACCAACAGGCCAGTGGAGTCGATATCCAGACGTCCAGCCACAGCCAAGCCGCGCAATTGTGCTCGATCAAACTTGAGGGGGCTGCGATCGGTTTTAGAGCGGCTTGTCGCGTTGATCAAGGCCACTGCAGGAGTGTACCCATCCTCGGCTTGTCCTGAGACGTAGGCCATCGGTTTGTGGATCAAAATAGTCACACGTGAGACCTGTTGGGCAGCAACATTCCGGTCAAGCGTGATCGTTTGCGTGGGCAAGGCACGTTCACCCAGCGTGGCAACCACTCCGTCGACTTTGACCCAACCCCGCTCAATATAGCTATCGGCTTCCCGACGCGAACACAAACCGCGATCGGCCATTAATTTTGATATGCGCAACTTTTCCATAAGTTGGATAATACACACCCATGCAGAAATTTGAATCCATTCAACCGTGGTTGTCCACGCCAAAACCCTCCTTTTTATCCATCCAGAAGCGATGGCTGATGAGGCAAGGTCCACTGACACAAGCGCTGCGTGAGCTTGGTACGCTAAAACTGCGCGTCTTAGCTGAATATGCGGCAGGTGTAGGTCGCGATGAAGCCCATTGCTTGAAAACGGTTGCGCCGAGCCCTATTTGGGTCAGAGAGGTCGTGATGAGTATTGACGGCATGCAGGTCGTTGCTGCTAGAAGCGTGACGCCTCTAAGGGCCTCGCATGGGGTCTGGCAAGGGATGCGGCGACTCCGAAGCAGACCTCTCGCGGATATTTTGTACGACGATGCTGCCATCAGTCGGTCGAATTTTGAAGTGGCGCGTCTCAATAAACAAACTGCCCTTTTTCGCACGGTTCAGTCTGCTCAAGCTGACGCCTCACAGGGCAAACATCAACACTTAGCTTTGTTAGCCAGGCGGTCAGTGTTTTGGCGACAAGAAACTCCGCTCTTAGTGGCGGAGTGTTTTTTGCCAGCCTTTTGGTCTCTTTGTCAGAAGCCTACTGCTTGACCATCACGCCTGCTGTCACTTGCCACCACATAACCATCGGTCAAGTCCTTGGACAAACGCCAAATAAACTGACCTGAACCAAAATCCATGTAAGGGTCATCAATTGCCTTGAGCGAATGACCAAGCTTTTGCAAACCCTCGATCGTCGAAGAACGCATCGTTGATTCAACATCAAGCGTAAAGTCACGATTAACTTTCCAGCGCGGTGCATCACAGGCAGCTTGCGGTTGCTGGTGATAATCCACCATACGAATCACGGTCTGAATGTGACCTTGAGGCTGAATATCGCCTCCCATGACACCAAAGCTCATCACTGGCTCGCCGTCGCGCGTCAAGAAACCAGGAATAATCGTATGGAAAGGACGCTTGTGGCCTTGGACCACATTTCCAGACTTGGGATCCATTGAAAAGCCCACGCCGCGATTTTGGAAACTGACGCCTGTACCGGGAACCACGACACCTGAACCAAAGCCCATGTAGTTTGATTGAATAAAAGAAACCATCATGCCATTTTCATCGGCCGCTGTGAGATAAATCGTACCGCCTGAAGGTGGAATGCCAGGGGCAAAATGCGTGGCACGATTCATATCGATCAACTTTGCGCGCTCAGCTAAATACGCGTCATCAAGCATTTGTGATGCAGTGACCTCCATACTGCGGGGATCTGCAACATAGCGATACAAGTCAGCCATCGCTAATTTCATGGCTTCGATCTGAACGTGCTGGGACTCAATGGAATCCACTTTCATATTGGCGATATCAAAGTGCTCCAGCATTCCGAGCGCCTGAAGAGCTGAAATACCCTGCCCGTTTGGTGGAATCTCATGCAAGGTGTAGCCACGATAGTTCTTTGAAATGGGTGTGACCCATTCGGGGCGATACTGACGAAAATCTTCGAGCGTATGTGCACCACCATGTTCACGAATAAAGGACACGAGCTTTTCAGCGGTCTCACCCTCATACATATCTCTACCGAGCGATGCACCAATACGTTTCAATGTTTGAGCAACATCTTTGAATACAAAGCGTTCACCCACTTTGGGTGCTCTGCCTTCCGGCATAAAGGTATTGGCAAAACCGGGTTGATCTTTAAGCTCAGGAACTGCAGCAGCCCATTTCTGAGCGACGACGGGAGGCACCGCGTAACCACGTTCAGCAATTTCAATCGCAGGCTCCATAAGCTCAGCAAATGGCAGCTTCCCATACCGTTCATGTAACGCAGCCCACCCTGCTACAACACCCGGAACGGTAATGGCATCCACACCGCGCTTAGGCGCTTTAGCAAGACCGTTGACGTCCACGCCATATTTTTTCTTGAAGTAATCAATATCCCAAGCCTTCGGTGCATAACCTGAGGCGTTGAGTCCTTGTAGTGATTTACCATCCCACACAATTGCAAACGCATCACCACCCAAACCACAAGAGACAGGCTCAACCAGCGTAATGGCGGCTGCGGCTGCAATGACCGCATCGACAGCAGAACCGCCTTTTAGCAGCATACGTAAACCCGCCTGCGCAGCAAGCGGATGTGAAGTCGACACGACGTTGCGCGCGAAAACCGGAATACGGATGGTTGGATAAGGGTTCGCCCAGTCAAATTGTTTCATTAGATGTGACTCAAAAAAGGAAGAGAATTACAGTGCAGCGTCGCCGCTTTCGCTCGTACGAATCCGGATTGCCTGTTCAACTGCAGTGACAAATATTTTGCCATCGCCAATTTTTCCAGTGCGCGCAGCTCTTACGATTGAATCAATCACACGATCAACCGCTTCGTCGGCCACAACCATCTCAACACGAATCTTGGGAAGAAAGTCTACGACATATTCGGCACCACGATAGAGTTCGGTATGCCCTTTCTGACGTCCAAATCCTTTGACTTCTGTGACAGTTAAACCGTTGACGCCTACTTCGGCCAACGCTTCTCGTACTTCGTCAAGTTTAAAAGGCTTGATAATGGCGGTCACTTGCTTCACGATAAGTCCTGTTATTAGAAAAATTTTGATCAGTTTCGAAAACCGTTTGAGAGAGGATAACGCCAATCTCGCCCAAATGCCCGTTCAGTGATGCGTGGACCAAAAGGTCCTTGTTTCCGCTTGTACTCATTGATTCGAATCAAACGTAGGATTTGCTCGACTGCCTCAGGGGCATAACCCGCGGCAATAATCTCTGCCGGCGAGGCATTTCGTTCGACATAATGCTCAATGATGGCATCAATCACTTCGTATTCGGGCAGGTTATCCTGATCTGTTTGATCCTCTCGTAGCTCCGCTGAAGGCGGTCTTGTGATGATGCGAACAGGAATCACTTCTCCAAACGTGTTGCGCCAACGGGCTAACCGGTAAACAAGCGTTTTAGCGACATCTTTTAAAACCGCAAAACCTCCCGCCATATCCCCATACAGTGTGCAGTAACCTGTAGAAAGCTCAGATTTGTTGCCTGTCGTGAGAACAAGATGTCCAAACTTGTTGGACAACGCCATTAGCAACATACCGCGCAAACGCGCTTGAATGTTTTCCTCGGTCGCGTCAGGAGCCCGACCTGCAAAGATAGGCGCCAAAAGCAGGTCAAAGCTATTAGCAAGCTCGGCAATTGCAATCTCGCGATAGGCAACCCCGAGTCTTTTGGCCATGTCCCGTGCGTCGATTTGAGAAATGTCAGCGGTGTAGCGCGACGGCATCATGACCGCATGCACATGGTCCGCGCCCAAAGCATCGACCGCCACTGCCATCACCACAGCGGAATCGATACCGCCGGATAAACCTAGAATCACACTTTTAAAGCCATTTTTAGCCACATAGTCTGTTAAGCAAAGCTTGAGTGCCTCCCAGACTTGGGCCTCCTCGGACAACAGCTCCGTGCGTGGTGTGGTCTTGAGGGGTTTCGAGTCAATGACTGGCACGGAGACTTCACCAGAATCCAAAACCTCAATAAAACTTAAGTCCGTGGCAAAATCTGCTGCACGAAGAGCGAGCTGTCCCTCGCGTGACAGAGCAAACGATGCCCCATCGAACACAAGTTCATCTTGGCCTCCCGCTAAATTGGCATAGATCAACGCACAATGCGTGCGTTCAACACAACGCAATGCCACACGGACGCGTTGTGCCTGCTTGCCTAAGCTAAAAGGTGAGGCATTCAGAACCAACAAAGCTTGAATGTTGAGTGCGGCTGCGGCTTCAGGGGCCGAGTCTCCCCAAATATCTTCACAAATATTTACGCCAAAACGTACGCCGTCAACATTAAAACTTAAGGGCTTCCCGCCAGAAACAAAGTATCTCTTTTCATCAAAAACTGAGTAATTAGGGAGCTCTTTTTTAAAGTAAGTGCCCAAAATCTGTCCGTTTGACAGAACTGAAGCCGCATTGCGTAAGCCATCTTGGTCTTTACAGGCATGCCCAACTACAACGTGCAAGCCTTTCAAGACCGAAAGTTCGGCGCAAAGCGTTTGTAAAGTACTTTCGCATTGTTCAATAAAAGCAGGTCTCAGCAAGAGGTCTTCGGGCGGATATCCCGTTAGAACGAGCTCTGGCGTCAACAAAACCCTTGCTCCCTGCTGATAAGCCTTGTGCGCAACCTCAAGGACCATGCGCGCATTTCCCGCGAGGTCGCCGACGAGAGCGTTCAATTGTGCAATGCCTACCCTGACCGCAGCCATGTGAATTCCGGATTAAACGAGTTGTGATGAAGAAAAATTATCTCATGACCGCGGGGGTGGCGCTGCGTTCTATAATTTGGACATCATGAAAAATACTCAAAACCCCAATCAGAGCCAATTCGATAAGAAAGCCCAAGCGTGGTCCGCCCGCTTTTCGGAGCCAGTTTCGGAGCTCGTTAAACGTTATACCGCCTCAGTTGACTTTGATAAGCGTCTGGCACGCTTCGATATTCAAGGTTCACTTGCCCATGCACAGATGCTCGAGGCTGTAAAAGTGATTTCCCAACAAGACCGTAGTGATATTGAACGCGGTATGACTCAAATCCTCGAAGAAATCGATGCCGGTCGCTTTGAATGGCTGTTGGATCTCGAAGATGTGCATCTCAATATCGAAAAACGCTTGGTTGAACTTGTCGGTGATGCTGGAAAGCGTCTGCACACTGGCCGCTCGCGCAACGACCAAGTCGCCACAGATATCCGGCTGTGGCTGCGCCACGAAATCGACGGACTGATCCTTTTGCTTGAACAATTACGTCAGGCACTCGCTACTGTCGCGCTGGAGCATTCCGGTACTATTTTGCCTGGCTTTACACACATGCAAGTCGCTCAGCCGGTGACCTTCGGTCACCATTTACTTGCCTACGCTGAAATGTTTGGTCGCGATGCTGCTCGCCTGACGGATTGCCGTAAACGGGTCAATATTTTGCCACTCGGTGCCGCTGCGTTAGCAGGGACAAGTTTTCCAATCGATCGTCCAATGGTGGCCAAGTTACTCGACTTTGATGACGTTTGCCAAAACTCACTCGATGCCGTATCGGACCGAGATTTTGCCATTGAATTTTGTAGTGCCTGCGCATTGATCATGACACACATCTCCAGGTTTTCTGAGGAGCTTGTGATTTGGATGAGTCCGCGCATAGGTTTTATCGACCTCGCTGATCGGTTTTGCACAGGCAGTTCAATCATGCCTCAAAAGAAAAACCCTGATGTGCCTGAACTTGCCCGTGGCAAGACGGGTCGTGTCAATGGTCACTTAGTCGCGCTGCTGACGCTCATGAAAGGTCAGCCTCTCGCCTACAACAAAGATAACCAGGAGGACAAAGAAGGTCTGTTTGATACCGCCGACACTGTCCGCGACACGCTGACAATTTTTGTCGACCTCGTGGCCGGCATCAAGGTCAAGGCCGATGCAATGCGCGAAGCTGCCTTACAAGGTTTTGCAACGGCAACAGATTTGGCAGACTACTTGGTCAAGCGTGGAGTCCCCTTTAGAGACGCGCACGAAGCCGTCGCGCATGCAGTGCGTGAATGCGAGAAAAAAGGGTGTGACTTGGCTGACTTGAGTGTGAGTGAATTACAAAAATTTCACGCATCAGTCGGTGATGACGTTCACAGCGTTTTGACACTTGAGGGTTCAGTCGCTGCGCGCAATCACATTGGCGGTACAGCGCCTGAACGTGTTCGTCAGGCAGCAATGAAAATTATCGATTCAGCGCTCAAAAACAGCGATTGATTCGACATGTCCGGTGTGGGGGAACATATTCACCACACCGGCTGCGGTCAGTCTGTATGCGCTTTTCTGTAACAGTATTTCCGTATCGCGGGCTAAAGTTGCCGGATTGCACGAGACGTACACGATACGCTCGGGCCTTAAGGATGCTGGCAAATTAATCAATGCTTGAGACAGCGCCATGGCCCCTTCGCGCGGTGGGTCAATCAGCATACGATCAAAACGACCAAGCTCAGCCAGCCATTCCGCCGTCACTTCGAATAAATTCAAAGTCTGAAATGTCGCGTGCTCGATGCCGGCACGCGCAGCGGCAGCCTTGGCGCGTGCAGTAAGCGTTTCACTCCCTTCGACCCCTACTACTTCACGACAACGGGTGGCAATAGGAAGGGTAAAGTTTCCAAGACCACAAAACATATCAACGATTCGATCATTTGGTTGTGGATCGAGCAAAGTCAGTCCTCTGGAGACTAACGAACGATTGATCTGATGATTGACTTGGGTAAAGTCAGTCGGTTTAAAGGGCATTTTCAGACCAAACTCAGGCAGTGTGTAGTACAGACTGTCTTCGTCTGAGGCGTTAAGAGGAACGACGGACTCGGGACCACTTGGTTGTAACCACCATTGCACACCATACTGTTCAGCAAAGTGACGCAATGACTGAACATCAGCATTCGTTAACGGTAGTAAATGTCTGAGTACCAAAGCAATCACACCCTCCCCGATCGCGACCTCAATTTGCGGAAAACGATCAGGTGCCGACAAGCCCATGATGAGCTTTCGCAACGGCATAAAGAGTGCAGCAATTTGGGGTGGTAAAACATGACAGGTTTTAATGTCGGCCACAAAACTACTTTTGCGTTCATAAAAACCAACTAATACGGTCCCTTTTTTTGCGACCCATTTAACAGACAAACGTGCTCGATATCTATAGCCCCAGTAAGGACCGTGCAGCGGAGGCAGCACGCGCTCAGGTCGAGTCTTACCAATATGTATCAACGCATCTTCGAGTGCACGCTGTTTAATCGCGACCTGTGCACTGGGCTCAAGGTGTTGCATGACACAACCGCCACAAACACCGAAGTGCTCACAGCGTGGCATCACTCGAGAAGAGGACTCATGTTGGATATGCTGAACACGACCCACTTCGTACGAGGGTTTGCGACGAAAAGTATTGACAGTTACATGCTCCGAGGGCAATGCACCTTCAATAAACACCACTTTGCCATCTCGGCGAGAAACGCCTCGAGCCTCAAGATCGAGAGACTCGACGTGCAATACATCATCAGACATTCTTATTGATCCCAAGCTTCCAGGTATTGCTTCCAGTGTGGTTCGGTACTTTGCTCCAGCGTATGGCGCACCAGTGCAATTTCAGCGTCGTAGGCAGCTGCGTCGAGCTCGCCTCGCAAGAGTCTAAAACGACAATAGACCAACCAAGTATTGACCACATCAGTCTCGCAATATGCTCTCACCTCATGTGCGCGACCTTGCGACCAAGACTCCCAAACATGGCTACCATCCATGCCGAGCTTGCCAGGAAAGCCGCAAAGCTTTGAGAGATCATCGAGTGGCGCATTGCCTCGGCCATTGTATTTAGCCAAAACATCCATGAGATCAATATGCCGATTGTGATAGCGACTCAGGTAGTTGTTATAGCGAAACTCACGATCATCATCACCCGTATCCCAGTACCTCGGTGCCACAACACCATGAATCAGACTGCGATAGTGCAACACAGGCAAATCAAAACCATTGCCATTCCAACTGATCAACTTTGGCGTATAACGCTCAATCGTTTTGAAAAATCCAGATAGCAACACCTGCTCAGGATCATCTGCTGTACCCAAGCAGCGCACCCTGAACCCCTGTTCATCGCGAAACACGCATCCAACCACAGCGACACGCTGTAAGTGCAAGGGGAGGAAATCACTACCAGTGAGTTCTTTGCGCGCGGCAAAAGCTTTTTGTGCGACCTCTGCGTCGGAAATATCAGATCCCCATCCATGCAGACGGCGTAAACCGTCTATGTCAGGTATGGTTTCAAGGTCAAAAACAAGTGTAGGGGTCATCAAACACTATCGGGCTGGTAAATATTGCATGGGGTCCACAGGGGTTCCGCGACGGCGAACTTCAAAGTGGAGACGAACAGAAGTCGTGTCAGATTGTCCCATCTCGGCAATTTTGGTTCCGCGTTTGACCAATTGCCCTTCTTTGACCAATAACGATTTGTTATGGGCATAAGCAGTGATGAAGCCATCACTGTGCTCGACAATGACTAGGTTACCTAAGCCCCTCGGCCCATCACCCGCAAAAATTACCTTGCCATTGGCGGCTGCTTCGATTGGATCACCTGTGCTACCGGCGATGTCAATACCTTTTGTCGTTGAGGTAAATCCCTGAATCACTTTGCCTTTGGCGGGCCATCCCCAGCTTATCAAACCAGCATCCGACGCGCGAGCATTGCTGGATTCGGTTGACGCAGAAGTATTACTTGTCTGCGAAGTTTGTGTCGAGGAGCTGTTAGTACGGGCAACGGGCGGTGGCGTTTGAGAGTCCGAAAGTCGCAATGTCTGTCCGACAATGAGTAAATTAGGATTCGTGATTTTATTGATACGTGCAATCGTGCCCTCAGCAACACCTGTCGCGCGCGCAATCTTGTTCAACGTATCGCCTGGCTTGACCACGTAGGTCGAGGCGCTTGGCACACCCGAGGACAAATTCGATACTGGCGCAAGCGAACTGGAAGTACATCCTGCCAAGACAAGCGCCACAGCAAAGCAGACTGCGGAAGTTAACGTTCTGAACTGAGTATTTGATTTCACACTTGCCTCGTTTTGATCTCTGATGTTGGTGTAGGTTTCCCCGCACACACCATTTTCCTACCTATTTATGGTTGCAATCCTGACTTGAGAGGCACAAATCTTACCTCCTCAAGCTCCTGTCTAGTCCAGCCTGTTTCGCTGGTTCGTTGTATTCGTATCAGTTTTTGGGCACTCGTGCCTTCTGGAGCTATCAAAATACCCCCGACTCTCAGTTGCAACATCAGCGCCTGCGGGATTTTAAGGCCTGCAGCAGCAACAACAATCGCATCAAACGGTGCGGCACTCGATAGACCTGCCATCCCATCGCCGTAACTCAGCCTGATCTTGGTTAAGTGCAGCGAACGCAAATGTTCCTTTGCCATATCGTACAACGAGCGAATACGCTCAATCGAGTAGACCTGCGGAAAAACATAGGACATGACGGCTGCCTGATAACCACAACCCGTACCCACTTCAAGCACACGAGTAGGCAATTCGATTTCGCACACTGCTGAAATCATTCGGGCAACCACCCAGGGTTGTGAAATCGTCTGGCCATGGCCGATAGGGAGTGCTGCATCATCATAGGCACGGCTTGCGAGTGCTTCGTCAACAAAAGAATGACGCGGGACCACTTGCATTGCACTCAGTACGCGCTCGTCAGTGATTCCTTGGGCGTGTAAACGCTCCACCATGGCGGCTCGCAAACGCTCCGAATGTAGACCTAAGTTTTCCTGTACACGTCGCGCTGGAAGCGCGGCATCGCTGCCACTGGACAAACGCGAAATGGAAATTTTGGTATTGCTATTCGTTGCGGTAATGCCCTGCAAACCACGGCTACCTAAGGACTTTAAGTCCTTGGCCGAAGCGAGCACTCTTGGGGGCTTTAGCCATTGCATAAAGGCTGAACCCATGAAGCCACGTCAGTCAACTGAGCGTGTTGCGTTAAGTCAAGTCTCAAAGGCGTCACAGAGACATAACCATTGTGGATCGCATCGAAATCCGTGCCTTCAGTGGCATCATTGGCTGCACCTGCTGGACCGATCCAGTAAACGGTCTCACCATAAGGCGTGCTGGAGCGCACAACCGGCTGAGAAGGATGTCGTTTGCCCAAGCGGGTCGCCATTACACCCTTGTTTTGACTCAGAGGACAATCAGGGAAATTGATATTGAGTAAAGACGCCCCTGCAAGAGGCTGCGTTAGTTGTTGTTGGACAATTTTTTTCGCTAGTTGCGCGGCAGCATCAAGGTTAGACCACCCCTTCGCGACGAGGGAAAAAGCAATAGAAGGAATACCGAACAGATATCCTTCGGCAGCAGCAGCTACAGTGCCAGAGTAAAGTGTGTCATCACCCATGTTGGCACCATTATTGATGCCAGAGACAACCAAATCTGGACGGCGATCAAGCAGACCCGTCAGTGCCACGTGTACGCAATCTGAAGGTGTACCGTTCACATAAGTAAAACCGTTTGGAGCCTGACGAACAGCCAAGGGACGGCTCAATGTCAACGAATTCGATGCGCCACTATGATTGACCTCTGGGGCCACAACCGTGATATCAGCTAAATCACGCAGTACCGCAACCAAGGCCTCAAGTCCAGGGGCGTTATATCCGTCATCATTGGAGACCAAAATATGCATAAATAAGAGCTCATTCACTATTCAGTTTGATTAGGAATCATTGTACCTGCTGCTCGCTTGGCGGTGGCTCTGTCAGACCGAAAATGATATCAACAAGTTAGAATAGCTGACTATTTCACAGGCTCAAAAGGAACTGCTTGATGGACATCCCGCAAAATACCCTTTCCCTTCTAGGCATGTTACTGACTGCTTATTTGATTGGATCTGTATCTTTTGCGGTTGTTTTCAGCAAATTATTTGGTTTGCAAGACCCGAGAACCTACGGTTCAGGTAATCCGGGGGCTACTAATGTTCTGCGCTCAGGCAACAAAGCTGCTGCAGCATTAACACTGATCGGTGACGCTGCAAAAGGCTGGTTTGCGGTTTGGATGGCTCAGCGGTTGGAGTTATCGCCCCTTGTGATTGCCTGTGTAGCAATTGCTGTCTTTATCGGACACCTTTATCCGATCTTCTTAAGGTTTAAAGGAGGCAAAGGTGTGGCAACAGCATTTGGCGTCATGCTTGCAGTACAGCCACTTTTAGCATTAGCTGCCACGGCAACCTGGGTCATCATCGCCGTGTTTTTTAGGTTTTCGTCACTGGCTGCGTTGACTTGTGCGGTGTTCGCGCCGTTTTATTATTTCTTTGGTGGCATGTTGGTCTGGCAAGCTCATTTGCCAATAGGCGTTGCGCTCATCACGATTGCGATCTTTCTACTGTATCGCCACAAAGCCAACATTCAGCGTCTGCTCAACGGGACGGAACCGCGCATCGGCCAAGGTAAAAAAACGTGATTAGAGCGTTGACTGACGCTCAGATCGTTGCGAGGTCCCATCGGGGCCGGACATCAAAGCCGTGTTGTTGATCGGTTAAATCGACCAAGCCCCTCGAAATGCGTTGCGCTGCAGCAAAGGCAATCATCGCGCCGTTATCTGTACATAGTTCTAAGGGTGGAAAAAAAGCCTCGGCTCTGCGTTTATTTAAAGCAAGTGCCAATTTGCTGCGCAAGAGTTGATTGGCCCCGACGCCGCCTGCCACCACTAAGCGCTTGAGCCCTGTTTGATCAAGCGCGGAAACAGACTTCGCTACCAGCACATCGACAATGGCTTCTTGAGTCGCTGCTGCGAGATCTGCTGCCAAGGTATCACTGACACGAGGCTGAGCTTGTGCAGTTTTTAGTCTCGTCAGTACTGCGGTTTTGAGTCCGCTAAAGCTAAAATCAAGACTGCCACTGTGAAGCATGGGACGCGGTAACTGAATCGCTTGCGCATTGCCCTGCTCTGCTAACCGTGCGAGAGCGGGTCCGCCTGGATAGCCGAGTCCTAGTAGCTTGGCCGTTTTATCAAAAGCCTCCCCAGCTGCGTCATCCATGGTTTCACCCAGCAGGCTGTACTGCCCAACATCATCAACACGCATGAGCTGGGTATGACCACCCGATACCAGTAATGCGACAAACGGGAACTCTGGACATGGATCCGCAAGACGCGGTGAAAGTAAATGTCCCTCAAGATGGTGAATCGCAATCGCAGGTAAATTTAACGACCAGGCTAAGGACTGTGCCACGCTTGCGCCCACTAACAAGGCGCCCGCCAAGCCTGGTCCAGCGGTGTAAGCGACTGCGCCAACGTCTTGGAGACTCAGGCCAGCCTCCGCCAGTACAGCACGCGTCAAGGGAATCACACGCCGCACATGGTCGCGCGAGGCAAGTTCAGGAACGACTCCACCATAAGCCGCATGCATCGCAACTTGCGTGTGTAGCGCATGGGCGAGTAAACCCTGTTCAGTGCACACCAGTGCTACACCAGTTTCATCGCATGAACTTTCAAAACCGAGCACAATCATGGGAACATCAGTCCTCGATACCTTTTGAGGCTAGGTATTCTTCGTAGGGCCCGCGATAATCAGTCACCTGCCCAGTTGGCTGAATTTCCCAGACACGGGTCGCAAGTGCAGAAACAAACTCTCGGTCGTGAGAAACGAAAAACAACGTACCTGGGTACTTGTCCAAGGCAAGCTGCAGAGACTCAATCGATTCCATGTCGAGGTGATTGGTCGGTTCATCAAGCAACATGACGTTGTGTTTTTTAAGCATTAAGCGACCAAACGTCATGCGGTTTTTCTCGCCTCCCGATAAAACTGGAGGGGCTTTAGGTAAATCGTCAGCAGAAAACAATAAACGGCCTAATACCGAACGGATAGATTGATCGTCATCAGAAGGTTGACGATAGTGTGTCATCCACTCGAACAGGTTGCTGTCTTTGTCTGTGAAAAGCTCAGAGACATCTTGAGCCATATAGCCTAGGTCAGCATTTTCAGACCATTTTACGGTTCCGCGGTCTGGTGCCAAATCAAGAGCCAACATGCGTAAAAGTGTGGTTTTACCTGCACCGTTTGCGCCAATAATGGCGATTTTTTCGCCTGCTTCTACCATTGAAGAAAACGGACGAATGACCGGCGCATCAAAACTCTTTTCGACGGACTCCAGCGTGACCGCCTGACGATGGAGCATTTTGAGTTGTTCAAAACGAATAAATGGGTTTTGACGTGATGAGGGCTTGACCTCGATCTGTGCAGACTTGATACGATCGATTTGCTTGAGCCTTGACGTCGCCTGACGCGCCTTGGATTTGTTCGCAGAGAAGCGACGAACAAAATCCTGCAATTCGCTCACGCGCTCTTTTGCTTTAGCGTTGGCATTGGACACGCGCTCACGCGCCTGAGTCGAGGCCAACATATAGTCATCATAGTTACCCGGATAGACGCGAAGCTCACCGAAATCCAAATCCGCCATGTGTGTGCAGACTTGATTTAAAAAGTGACGATCGTGACTGATGATAATCATCGTGCTCTGGTAGCCGTTGAGCACATTTTCTAACCAGCGAATGGTGTTGATATCCAGGTTGTTGGTTGGCTCATCCAGTAACAACACATCAGGATTTGAAAAAAGTGCCTGAGCCAATAGCACCCTGAGCTTCCAGCCTGGCGCGATTTCGCGCATCGGCAGTTGGTGCTGTTCAACTGGAAATTCAAGACCTAACAATAACTCACCAGCGCGAGCTTCAGCGGTGTAACCATCGTATTCGGCAAATTTTGCCTCGAGGTCAGCGGCCAGCATGTAGTCTTCGTCAGTGGCGTCCGCATTGGCATAAATGGCATCACGTTGCGACATGGCTTCCCACATCTCAGTGTGTCCCATGAGAACAACATCCAACACACGATAGTCTTCAAAAGCAAACTGGTCTTGGCGTAGTTTGCCTAAACGCAAGCCTGGCTCAAGGTGCACATTGCCCGCTGTGGACTCAAGGTCTCCGCCAATAATTTTCATCAGCGTGGATTTGCCGGAACCGTTGGCGCCAATCAAACCATAGCGATTACCCTCCCCGAACTTGACGTTGACGTTTTCGAAGAGAGGCTTAGGTCCGAACTGTATGGCTAGATTTGAAGCTGTTATCACGGTAGGCTACTTTAGTAAATATTGGAGTTACATCTTGATAGATATGTTTTCAGTGTAACAACACGGGCAAAACCACCCTTTTTAAATTCTTCGTACCTATCATGCGCAGGGTCAGCTACCAAGCTGAACTCATTGACACAATACGAGGAGAAAAAGTTGGAACAACTCACTATTTTATTTCATACCCTTGGCGGAATCGTTTGGGGCCCTATTCTTTTGGTTTTACTCGTAGGAACAGGGGTATATCTGACCATTAGGCTTGGCGCTCTACAGATCCGACTCTTGCCAGCGGCGCTGAGGATGGCCTTTTCGAAGGGTAAAAATCCTAATCTCCCCGGGGATATCTCTCAGTTTCAGTCGCTAATGACCGCATTAGCCGCCACGATCGGGACAGGAAATATCGCTGGCGTAGCAACCGCCGTCGTTCTGGGTGGTCCGGGCGCCCTGTTTTGGATGTGGGCTAGCGCATTTTTTGGAATGGCCACCAAATATGCGGAGGGACTACTCGCAGTGAAGTACAGGGTTAAAGAGGCGGACGGAACGATGTCAGGCGGTCCGATGTATTACATTTCGCTTGGCTTAAAAATGAAATGGCTTGGCATGATGTTTGCCGTATTTGGCATGGTGGCAGCCTTGGGGACAGGCGCCTCCGTACAGTCAAACTCTCTGGCGCAGTCAATGCTGTCGACTTTTGGTGTATCTGGCTGGTTGACAGGTGTTGTATTGACCTCAATTACAGCTCTCGTCATTTTGGGTGGCATCAAAAGTATTGGTCGCGTCACCGCCGTGATTGTGCCTTTTATGGCAGCGGTCTACCTGTTAGGTGGACTAGCCGTGATTGTGACAAACATCGAAGGTCTCTGGCCAGCGTTGTGTCTGATTATGACTGATGCCTTTACAGGTGCTGCTGTTGCGGGCGGTGCGCTCGGTACGATGATTCGCTATGGTGTCGCTCGCGGGGTATTTTCTAACGAAGCTGGACTCGGGACAGCCCCTATCGCTGCCGCTGCGGCAAAAACGGATCAACCCGTCAAGCAAGCATTAGTTTCTATGACTGGTACGTTCATCGATACGATTATTGTGTGCTCCATCACAGGTATTGTTCTAGTGATGGGGGGACAATTTACTTCCGGGATAACAGGAGCCGCGCTGACTGCGCAAACTTTTGAGGCCATGCTGCCTGGGCCTGGGGGGTGGATTGTGACAATCGGCTTGATATTTTTTGCTTACTCCACAATTTTAGGATGGAGCTACTATGGCGAAAAATGCGCACAATACGCTTTAGGCAAACGCATCATCTGGCCTTATCGTTGCCTCTACACAGCTTTTGTCATGATCGGAACTGTGGTGTCACTTGATCTTGTCTGGGCAGTTTCAGACGTCGTCAATGGCTTAATGGCTTTTCCCAACCTGATTGGCATTGTGCTCTTGTCTGGCGTCGTGATCAAAGAAACACAAGCCTATCTGGCGGATGAGAGAAATAGGTCTGAAAAATAAATCAGTAAAGATTTAAATTTCGTCTGGATGTTCATCCAGCACTAAGTGGGCGATGCCATCTTCGGTGGCTACGCCCACTTTCGCTCCAATGGGCAAGGTCACTTTCATCGGAGTGTGCCCATAAGGAAGGCCCGGAATAATGGGAATCTTAACTGTTTGCTTAATAAAGTCGATGGCAGCATTTAGATCGTACCCACGATCATGCGCAGCTAGTTTGTATTCAGTGAAACCACCCAACATCAACGCCTTTTGCTTGCCTAAAATGCCTGCTTGGGCAAGTTGATTGAGCATGCGCTCAATGCGATACGGATGCTCACCTACATCTTCGACAAACAAAATGCCGCCTTTGATTTTTGGCATAAAAGGTGTCCCGATTAAGGCGGTGATCATTGCCAGGTTTCCACCCCACAGCACGCCACGACAATCAACCGAATCTGCTTTGGGTGATTCGAAACTCAGTATTTCGAGCTCGCCACGCATGACTTCACCAAAAATCTCAGTGGTCAGTATTTCTGTTTTAGCTGCACCAAAGTCGTAACAAGCCGTGGGACCCGCATAGCTCACTAAGCCCGTTTTGGCTAAAAAGGCCAAATTAAAGGCCGTAAAGTCACTTTGGCCGACGAATCTTTTGCCAGAGTTTCCTAAAGCATTCCAATCCAAGTGAGGTAACAGTCGAGTCAGACCATAGCCACCACGTGAAGCCATGACAATTGGAAGTTTCTGCTTGATCGCACGCGTAAACGCAGCGAGTCTTTGTGTATCGGTTCCCGCGAAACGCTGTGAACACGCTAGCACGCTGCGGTCCAGTGCCACTTTAAATCCCATCTTCTCAAGACGTTGAACGCCTCTCGTGAGCACTTTTGCTTCAGCAATTGCACTTGAGGGACTCATAATGTAGATACCCTTATGGCCTGCATTGGATGTCGGCTTAACAGGGGATTGATTGATAGCAGTACTACGACTCATTGTTGCTTTCCTTGTTGCGGCGAAGTCGAAAGAAACTCCGAAGCGTCTCGCCGCACAATTGCTCAAGCACACCTCCCGTCACTTCTGTGTGATGGTTCAGGCGCGACTCTTGCGGTAAATTAATCACACTGCCACATGCGCCTGTTTTAGGGTCTGCGGCTCCAAATACTACGCGCGCCAAACGTGCGTGCATGATAGCCCCCATGCACATGGCACAGGGTTCAAGCGTCACATACAGCGTGGCGCCAGGGATTCGGTAATTGCTTAAATGTTTGGCGGCAGCCCGGAGGGCCACAACTTCGGCGTGTCCAGTTGGGTCATGATCCTGAATGGTTCGGTTAAAACCAGTTCCGATGATTGTTCCAGCGCGATCAACTATCACGGCACCTACAGGTACCTCACCCAAGTATTGCGCTTGAAGGGCTTGCTCTAAAGCAAGCTGCATACGCGACTCATCCACGGTAAACACGAGATTTCAGTGCAATCCTGCCAGCCAAGCTTGTCAGCGCTTCTTCGAGCCATTGGTAGAGTTCTGCATCATCATCATAGCGAGCCTGATTCAAATTGGAGACGCGTCCATCCTCGATAAATCCCCAAGCACGACTGCGTTTATCGCGATGTTTTGGATCCCAGACGCCGAACGCAAAACCACCTGAACTTCGGATCAAGGAAAAACAAGGAATATCAGTGTAGCCATCGCCGACAAACACCATTTGATCAAAGGGTACCCGCAACCGGTCTTCGGGGATCTTACGATTGACCTCAAATGGCTTACCTAGGTAAGCAGGTCCAACAATCCCTTTTTGGATATGAAACAGATAGCGCGTTTTATCCGTGAAACTCACGACTCGACGTGGAAAGGAAATCCCACCGTCTTTGTCATAGATAAACTCTGAGGCCCAGATCGCCGTAAATTCGTGGGCGATACGAGTGTGACGCACAACGTCACCGATTCCACTAGAAATCAAATAAAACTCAAGTTGAACCTGAGGGTGCACTTGTCTGACTTGCTCACGCAGGCGTCGAAAAAGTGATTCCACACCAGTGTGTAAAGGCAAGGCTTGGCCCCAGGCCTTCAGACGTTCTTGCGTAATATTGCCGTGATTTCCTTCTTGGGATAAGGCAATCATTTCATGCAAATATGCGGGCACAGGATCCCAATCTTTTGCAAGAAGTGGATCGACACGCCCAGACCAAAACTGTTGGGTATCCACACCGATACTCTCCAGAAAGCCGGAGGTGCTATCTGGAGCAAGCGTGTCGTCAAAGTCGAAAATAAGCGCGATTACATCTGACATCGTTGTCTTTCCAGCGGTTCGATACAGTGCAATTGTAGCGATCTTGCTCCTTTCTAGCTGCCTAAAGCAAGATCAGAGGTGTTTGGACAGATCCAGCGCACGACATCACGCGTCGCATCAATACAGCCACCCTCCTGATAAACCCCCCTGATATCTCGATAACGCATCATTCTTTCCACGATGCGGTTTGTTTCGGCTGATGATTTTTTAGTTTCGTTAACCTTTTCCCGGACAATATCCTCGTTCATTTTGAGCTCACCGGCAGCGTCGTAAAAGACGCCATCACGCCAGTGGTAAATCTCCAGACATTTATCTGTCAATTTGAAGGGATTGGCACGCTCCCATAGATTGCAAAACTCACCACCACCGTGATAAACCACCCACGATCCCTCAAAACCCTCTACATCTGCAGAGTGGCTATCAGGATTGCGAAACCACAGACGACAACCAGGGACATAAAACTGCATCGGCAGCGGATGTTCTAACGTACCGACTTCATAAATGAACGCATCGTTAAAGTCATCTGCAAGTAGCGCCCGGGTCTGCCACTGTTTCTGCAGGGCCGTATACAGCGCAGGATTATTCAACTTGAGCTCTTGCGCAATCGAAAGCAACATAATGTATTCGGCTGCTCGTCCACATGAAAACGTATAGAGCTGTTGTCCGGACACCTCAGGCTGAGTCGTTTTAATTAAGGCCTCAACCATATCTACGCCAGGTTTTAATAAAAAACCTTTTCCTTCAACATACGTCCAGCATTCTTTTGGACGCTCATATCCGTCAGGGTTAAAAGCCAGTTCTGTTCGCCGCGCCGCATCCACTGCAAAATGACGGACACGAACTGCGGCCTTAAGCTCAGCAATCGAGGGAAAACAATACGCGATAGGTGAACATGCCAGACAAAGCAGAATTTCAAGATCTAAATGCTCAGGTTGATGGAGGGTATCCAATCCGAGTTGTGCACACAAGTTCAGCGTGTTGTAGTCAGGTGTTAGGGCATGTAATGCCGGCGAAGCCGTCACGTGCACAACAGTCTGTCCTTGGTACGAAACAAGTGCAATATTGAGGTAAGCTTGTGCTCCAAGAGCTTGCCTCCAGCTGGTGATTTCAGAGGCCGCGAGTTTTGCGAGCTGTTCTTGTTCGAACAACACACAAATGCCCTCAAGTGCCTCTATCTTATGTTTTGAATAATCAGCCATTGAGATAAAGAGTTCCTAAGTTAAACCTTTATTCGACATAAACATGCCTGAACAAGCACTTTATGTCATAGACCTACTCTATGTCGACCCCAGAAATCCGTCCAGAACAATCTATTGAGTTGCTAAAAGCTCTACATATCCTGACGCGCGATGGAAAACTCAATCAAGACAGCAGGCGCAAACTTAAACAGGTTTACCACTTATTTCAATTTATTGAACCCCTACTAAAACAAGTTCAACTCAAGCGAAATGATTTTTGCGTAGTGGATCACGGTGCGGGTAAATCCTACCTAGGATTTATACTTGTTGACCTCTATTTGCGACACCACGCGCCTCTCGCCTCCATGATTGGGATCGAAACACGATCAGAGCTTGTCGAACAAACCAAAAAGCTGGCTCAAGATCTTGGTTTTGAGCAGATGCGCTTTTTAAATGAATCAGTCGCACAATCCATCGTGTCACCGTCTTTGCCTGCAGAAGTCGATCTTGTGACAGCACTGCACGCATGCAATACCGCCACCGACGATGCCATACGATTTGGTCTTGCCAAACGAGCAGAGTTTATGGTGCTAGTGCCTTGTTGTCAGGCTGAAGTGGCAGGTGTCTTGCGCAAGCACAAAGCACAGCAGCTTAAAGACCCGCTAGCTGAAATTTGGCGGCACCCTCTGCATACACGTGAATTTGGTAGTCAAGTCACCAATACGCTGCGTTGCTTACAGCTCGAAGCGCATGGGTATCAAGTGACCGTCACTGAACTCGTTGGCTGGGAGCACTCTATGAAAAATGAGCTATTAATTGCGCAACGTAAAGGTCCGCCAAAGCCCCACACCATCGCACGCCTTGAGGCATTGCTCGCACGTTTAGGCCTTGAAGAACTCAAACAACGTTTTTTTGTTCCCGATCAATTGAGTCAATCCGGTGAGCAACCATGACACCCAAACCTCTTCGTTTGTTGATTGCCGGTTGCGGTGACCTCGGTAGTCGCGTGGCAAATAAGCTGTTACTCGAACCCGGCAATTGTGTCTGGGGGCTTCGGCGTACTCGTGATGAACGTTGCGAAAGTGCGCCAGGCTTTGAATGGCTCGTAGCCGATTTGTCCAAACCAGAGACGCTCGCTATGCTCCCGGCAGATATTACGCACGTACTATTTTGCGCCGCGCCAAATAGTCGAACCGAGTCGGCGTATCGGGATGTTTATTTTAATGGTCTGAAAAATGTTGCTGAACGCGCACTGAATCCCAATTTAAATCGCATCCTGTTTGTATCTTCGAGTGCTGTTTACGGAGCGCATGGTGATGAATGGGTCGACGAAGAAACGCCCGTGAGTCCACAAAACTTTAACGGTCGAATTCTGCTGGAAAGTGAACAATGGCTGAGTCGTTTTTGCCAAGAACACGCCATCAAAAGTCTAAGCTTGAGGTTGTCTGGAATCTATGGTCCGGGACGGGTGCAATTGTTGGAAAAACTTAAACTAGGTCTAGTGGGTGCACCCTCCTTACCCATACATTGGGCAAATCGCATTCACGTGGAAGACGCAGCAAATGCCATCTTGCATCTCATGAATTTACCAGACCCAATGCCTACTTATCTCGTGACAGATAGTACGCCGCTTCCACTACATACTCTGTATGAAAGCTTGGCGCGACTTGTGAATGGACCGACTCCGACTGAAGCCGCGGCCCCTAGTTTTGTCGGTAGTAAACGACTGAGTAACGCTAGGCTTCGCGCATCAGGCTTTGATTTCCTGTGGCCAAATAGCGTTGCTGGCTACGCCTCACTCATTCAGTCAGGATAACGAATTTCCAGGATATCGAGCTCTTCGATACCACCAGGTGTTCTGAGTGTCACGGTGTCACCGAGCTTGGCTTTGGTGAGTGCACGCGCCACAGGAGAAATCCAGCTGATTCGTCCCTGCAAAGGTTCCGCCTCATCCACGCCAACAATCGTGACACGATGCTCTTCTCCATCTTGATTGGCGTACAAGACGGTCGCACCAAAAAAAACTTGTTCACGATTTGTCTGAAGTGCAGGATCAACGACTTCAGCGAGCTCTAGACGCTTGGTCAAAAAACGCATACGTCTGTCAATTTCGCGTAAACGTTTTTTTCCGTACAAGTAGTCGCCATTCTCAGAGCGATCACCGTTAGAGGCTGCCCACGAAACGACCTGCACCATGGCAGGTCGTTCTTCGTTCATCAGATGCGCAAGCTCATCTCGCAAGCCAGCATATCCTCCAGGAGTCAGATAATTTTTTGTTCCCGCAGGTAAGGCCTGAGCCTCTGGCAGCTCTTCATCCTCAACACCATCTTGCTCTTTGACGAAAGCTTTATTCATTGTTAATTACACCAAATCCTGCCACACGGGCTTAAGATCTACGGGGAGTGGTGGCAGGCTGCCGAGATCAATACGGCTTTCCTCCGGGCTATGGAAATCAGACCCACATGAGGCCTGAAAGCCATAGTGTCTGGCCACTTGGGCATACTCTTTAAATTGAGGGACGCTATGACTTCCCGTCACGACTTCGATCGCGCAACCACCGAGGTCCTTAAACGTATCGAAGAGCGCTCCAAACTGTAATGGCGTGTATTTGTAACGGCCTGGGTGGGCAATGACAGATACGCCACCTGCCCCTCGGATCCAGTTGACAGCAGACTCAAGTGTGGCCCATTGCATAGGTTCATGTGCAGGCCCATCATCCTTGAGTAAACGGTCAAAAACGGCTTGAACATTTGGAAAATAACCCGCTTGAACTAAAAACCGTGCGAAGTGGGTGCGGCTGATGAGTTCGGGATTGCCTGCAAAAGGCAAGGCGCCCTCAAAGGCTCCTGGCATGCCAAGCTCCGCGAGACGGTTTCCAATACGTTGTGCGCGTTGCGCACGCCCTGCTCGTGTCTGACGCAGACCTTCAACAAGGGTGGCATCCGTTGGATTGAAACCAAGACCAACAATGTGAACAGTCTGATTCGCCCAAGTCACCGAAATTTCAACGCCGGTCAGGTAATGAAGACCAATTTCGCGGGCGGTTTCGGATGCAATCGCCTGTCCGGAGAGTTCGTCATGATCCGTCAAAGACCAGAGCGTCACTCCCGAATCTTTGGCACGTCTTGCCAAATCATCTGGAGTAAACACACCATCAGAAACGGTTGAATGACAGTGTAAATCAGCACAAAAAGTATCCGCAAAAGTATTCATCGCATCAATGCCTAAAAGCTTGTGAGTCTTGCGCTGTCTGACTCAATAAAAATTCTGTCACCACGTCAATTTGAGCCGTCTCCATCAAAGTGGGAGCGTGTCCAACACCAGCGATTTCAGTCAAACGCGCTTGGGGCTGATATTGCAGCATTTTCTGACAGGTTTGTTCTGACAATAAATCAGATTGCTGTCCACGAATAATTTGTATGGGTGCAGTAAGAGATGAAAATGCCCCCCAAAGAAATGCCTCACCCTGAGCAGCGAGCTCAGGTGTGAGTTGCTTGAAAGGCACGGCTAAAGAGAGGTCATAATGCTTAATCCACTGACCCGCTCTCTCAACGTAAACATAACGCGTCAGGTCGGCCCACTGTTCAGGCGTGTGCGGGCCAAAACTTTCACAAGTCATACGCACATATTGAACTGCTTGATCAAAACTTGGAAAACTGACATTTTCGCCCACATACAAGCCAATGCGTGCCAAAGAAGCTGGCTCAAGATGAGGCCCCACATCATTTAAAACAATTGAGTCCAGGCGCAGTTGCGTAGAAGGTACGGGGGTGTGACTCTGCGCAGGTGTCAAAGTCGCATTCGAATGACGCGCTTGTGCCAAAGCACCTGCATACACTAAACCAATAAGACCCCCCATTGATGTTCCGACCCAATGCAAGCGCTCAGGCTGCAGTCGGGCGATCAAAGTGACCATATCTGAAACATACTGGGGCAACCCGTAGAGTGCGGGATTGGACAACCAGTCCGAAAGACCACGTCCGGCCACATCAGGACAAATCACTCGATATCGGTTGGACAATACTTTAGCCAGGGCATCAAAATCTCTACCTGTCCGCGTGAGGCCGTGAACGCAGAGGACAACTTCATGGTTGTCTGAATCTCCCCATTCGTAATAAGCCATGCGATGCAGTCCTGCGGGACTGGAGCAGGTCACGGCTTGCAAACGTGGCAACAGCATGGTGAGTTCCCCCGGGTCTTGTTCGGCGAATGCTCGAACGGATACCTTATTGTAGTACTGACCCGGGAGTAATCGCTGCACTGCAGCAATAGCTTATTTCTTAAGCATTCCTGCGTTGCGAGCGTCTTCCATCACCAAGGGTTCCTTTTCCTTCATGAAAGCAGGGATCTTTTCGAGCGGGATGTCGACCAGAACAAAACCGCCCTCTTCCAAGCGTGTTTTTGTAGCGGGATCCGCATTAAGCTTTGCCATGTAATCAGACATTTTCTTTTGTGTCTCGATCGGTGTGCTCTTTGGCATGGCAATACCTCTATAGGCGCCATCCACCCAATTGAGCCCAAGCTCTTTAAAGGTTGGTACATCGGGAAGAGCAGGATGACGTTTTTCAGTGGCCACAGCTAAGGTACGCACGCGATTTTTCTGTTGAATCGCCAAGGGTAAATAGCCCATTGCACCGTCAACATGCATACCAATCAGTGAGGCAATTAAGTCTCCTGTCCCTTTGAACGGCACATAGTTGACTTTGACCTCTGCCAATTTGTTCAGACGCTCAGTGGCCATATGATTGGCAGAGTACTGCGCAGATCCTGCAAGCGACATCTTGCCAGGATTTTTCTTGGCAGCGGCAATGAACTCTTGGTAAGTCTTATAAGGACTGTCGGCCGACACCATCAGAGCATCAGGCGTAAAGTGATAGTAATAGACAGAGTTAATATCGTTGGTTTTGTACTGAGTGCCTTCTTGTAAAGGTTGCAACATGATGTGCGGAATATTGACGCCAATGATGTTGGTGCCGTCATTGGGATAGTTGTTTAACTGGCTCCATACAAGGGCTCCGCCCGCGCCTGCGCGGTTTATGACAACCATAGGTTGCTTGAATTGCTTAGCTGAAATGTCAGCCTGCAAACGCGCTACAACATCAGACTCGCCGCCGGGCGGAAATGGAATAATGTATTGGACAGGTTTTTCACTAATCACTTGTGCAGCGACCTGAGTCGCACCCATCAAGGCGAGCGACATGACACCTGCGATTTTGGCTATTTTTACAAATTGCATCTCTCAATCTCCTCAGTCTTTTATTTTTTGGCATCCTAACTCCTTCACGCTGCAGTCAGGATGAGTATGGATTACTTTACTCTGAGTTACTGTCAAAAAACTGGCGAGATAAAAAAAAATTTACCATTTTGACCAGCACTCAGTTTCTGTCATGCCAATACCTCTTGCGCTCTTGTGCTTGAGAAAAAATAGTCAACCCTGTATTGCTTGATTCAGCAGTCACCGCACCATCGCGATCTGTTCTCCAAAAAATGGTCTGTAATGCTTTCCACCTCTGTTCGACCTGAGGCGCAGGATGCGAAAAGCGATTGAGATACCCAACCTGGGCGATCGCATGACGAGCGCCTAACTGAGAAATGAAGCTTTCTGAGGAAGATGTGGCTGAGCCATGATGCGCCACTAAGGCAACATCAGCCCGCACATGACCTAACAGCTCTTTCTCTTGCCTGTTACCAATATCACCAGGCAACAGAGCTGAATGATGTTTACCCTGTATGTGAAGCACACAACTATGTGCATTTGTTTTGACTTTTTTCTTGCTCATATGCTTGACCATTGAAGCTCCCTCATCCTTGGTATTTGTCACAGGATGCAAGAAAGTAAAGGTCACGCCATCCCAGATCCAACTTACCCCTGCTTGACACATCAACACCTCATCAGGTCGCACAATCGGTGCGGGAAGTTTCAGGACGCTTTGGGTATGATTTAAAAGGTGTTCCAAATTGAAACTTGCATACGCTAAAGAGACGGGCATTTCGCGTAATAAACCGGGTAAACCACCTGCATGATCAATGTCTGGATGTGAAATGATCAAAGCATTGATATGTCGCACACCCAGTGCACGTAGTGCGGGTGACACGACGCGTTGACCTGCATCACTGACACCTAGTCGCGGACCGACATCAAACACCAAAGAGTGACGCTGGGTACGCACAATGATTGCACCACCTTGGCCAACATCAAGGGCCGTTAGTTGCCAGGCACCCGCTGATAATGTTTGAGGCTGCCATGTCAAAGCTGGCAATAGCAAGGTCCATCCCACCCACCGCTCAGGAATACCAGGAGGCTGTAAGGCCCAGACAATTCCAATTAAGGAAAGTAATAAACACCAAACAGGCATTGCTGCAACGGACATTGAAGAACCTGGAACAAAGGCAAGCCAGGTCACGGGCACCATTGTCCAGTCTAGTGCCCAGTGTGCAAACCAAGCAATCCAACCGGCTAAGACCTCTACGCCTGGAATGAGTGCTGTGAGTGCCATCAACAGGGCAAGTGGGGTCACAATGAAAGTAATCACTGGAATCGCAACCGCATTGGCAATCGGAGAAGTCACAGAAACTTGTTGAAATAAATATGCGAGTGCGGGAAGCATCGCTAAAGTAATCAGCCACTGTAGTCGCGCAGACTCTTTAAAGATTATCCACCAACGCACTCTAAATGTCAGAGTCCCCTCTGCGTTCAATTGAGCTTGCGATCCAACATAAAATAAAACTGCCACCGCACCAAACGATAACCAGAAGCCTGTTGCAAGGGGTGACCATGGATCAATGATCGTCACAACCGCCGCCGCTAGACAAAGCACACTGCTAGCTGAAATAGGTAAACGCACTAACATTGCAAGGCCTGACACCAGAAGCATAAAAAACGTACGCCTAGCAGGTACTCCCCAGCCCGCCAACAGACAGTAAAGCCAAGCCACGCTTAACGCGGCGATACCCGCAACGATCTTTGCAGGAATGTGCTCCGCTAAAGCCCGACCACGCCAACGTAAACGTTTCCACAACCAAAGCATGGAGATGCCTCCAAATGCCGCCAGCATCGTGACGTGCGAGCCACTAATGGAAACCAAATGCGTAATGCCAGTCTTGTTAAATATTTCCCAGTGTTCCGCTAGAACGCTGTCTTGATCCCCGATCGCCAGTGCAATCAGGACGGCTCCAAAAGTCATGTCGGCAACATGTTTGCGCATCGCTTGACGTAAGTATTGACGTGCCCGAGAGACCATCACTTGAAGCGAAGCCATTCGAATTTCAGTGACGAGAACGGGATTTCCACGCACACGTCCGATGGCACGAATATTGCGACTCAATAAATGCGCCTCATAATCAAAGCCGTGTGGATTTAAGGCTCCCCTAGGCTGTCGAAAAATAAGTGCAGCGCGCCAAATCTGACCAGGTAATATGACTAGTGAAGCATGTTCAGCATCGGGTTTTCGCCAGACAACTTGAATATGGCGAGGGATTCCCTTTAAACGCTCTCCAGTCTGACTGTGGGGTAAAACCTCAGCCTCAAATCTAAAACTATCACCTTGATCTTGAACCATGCCAGTGATTTCAAATTGGATGCGAGAGACGACATTTTCATGCTCTGGGGACAGCTGATCCGACATCCGCAATTGCGCTCTCCAAGTCGACCAGGCAAGTGAGGCTGTCAATACCAAAGCCAAAATCATGGCACGATTCAAATATTGAACACTCTGTTTTGCAAAAGAGTATTTCTCAATAACAGTAAAACCAGAGCAACTGTATAGAAAAATCCATGCAGAACAAACGATCAAACACAGGCCAAGCACATCCAGCCATTGCGGCAAGTGCGCTAAAGTTTGAACATAAACACAAGCTGCAACGATGGAAAGTGCAATTAACCTACCCATTTACACCTCGACGAAACACGCCATAGTGCTTCGTCTTGAACAACTTGTCACGGGTGTGTGAACGGTATTGACCTGTCGTAATACTACGTGCGCAGAGGGAGGTCGAGGTGGCACTCAAGCCCTGTTTTAAAACCATTTTTCAAGGTCAAAGTGCCGCCATGCTGTTCGGCAATACTGCGCGCAATCGTTAAGCCTAAGCCCGTTCCACCGTGATCTCGATTACGTGAGGACTCTAAACGATAAAAAGGATCGAACAACCGTTCTAGCTCATGCTCAGGAACGCCGGTACCTTGGTCAGAAATGACAATATGGAGTGAAGCAGGCAATTGCATGACCTGCACCTGAGCCGAGCTTCCGTACTTAATGGCATTTTCTAATAAATTAGACAGACATCTTTTCATTGCTTGAGGCCGGCACGGATACGGAGCCGAAGCATGACCAATCATTTCAATCGAATGACCAGATTCGCGTGCATCATCTTGTAAGCTTTCAATGAGTGCGTTGATATCAAGCGGTTGAATGACTTCTGTCGTTTCAATCCCCCGCATAAAATCTAACGTGCCAGTGACCATTTTTTCAAGTTCGCTCAAATCACGAATGAACTTCTCTCTAATCGGTTCATCATCCAGTAATTCTGCCCTAAGACGCATTCGTGTAATGGGTGTTTTCAGGTCATGAGACATTGCCGCAAGAATACGGGTACGGTCGTGCAGGTATCGCGATAAGCGCATCTGCATACCATTGAGAGCCCTAGCTGCCTGAGCAACTTCTAGAGGACCTGTTTCAGGTAGAGGCGGCCGATTGATATTTTTACCTAGTTCAGTCGCTGCAATGGAAAAGTTTTTAAGGGGTCTGGTGACCCAACGTACTCCAAATACCGCAAGCAGCACAACAGTCACAATCAATACCAGCACACTCAACATTGCTCTGTAAGGCCATGTCCAAGCCTCCGGTTGTAGCTGTGAATCAAAGATTGCCCAACTCCCGTCTTGCAGGCGAACTTGTACAAAGACGGATGCATGTAAACGACCTCGATGACGCCCGACTGCATCGCCTTGTTGAGGATCTAAAACGGCCAATCGAATTTCTCGGTCGCGCCCTAAAATTCTTTGTAGAATCGATGAAAACATCACAGCCTGAGGTGAGTCGTTTTTGTCTCTAGGCGGACGAAGACTTTTTAGACTAGTGGCTTCGGGTGAAAGGACAACACGCATGACTGGGGAACTCAAGAGCTTGACGAGTCGCTCTCGCTCAGAAACGTTTGCGGTATCCAACAAGATGACTGTATCTGCAATCCGACGCACAGACTGAACGCCACTTGTTCTAGACAAAAACTCTCCCCGATCTTGGAGAACGATCGTCAAACTTATGCCCTGAGCAACGATCAACACAACTAAAAAGATCATCACTAAACGACTAAATAGGGAGTGTGGAAATAATTTCATGCGGTGTCCGACACAACTTCAGAGGCCAAGACATAGCCCTCTCCGCGGGATGTCTTGATAATCGTGGGATCTTTTGGGTTGTCATTCAGGCGACGCCTAAGACGACTCACTTGTAAATCAATGCTGCGATCGAAGGGACCCGCATCGCGAGACTGTGTCATATCAATTAGCTGATCGCGTGTCAGCACCCGATTGGGGTGATCAAGAAATATCCGTAATAATTTGAAATCTGTACCGCTCAAAGCAATCGTCACGCCTTCGGGCGAGATCAAATTGCGGGTGACGACATCCAGTGTCCAACCCGTAAAGTGCATCGTCTTAATGTGATCTGGTTTGAGATTTGAGGGTAAAGCCCGCGTTCGCCTGAGGATACTTTTAATACGCGCTACGAGTTCTCTGGGACTAAAGGGCTTGGAAAGATAGTCATCCGCACCCATCTCTAAGCCAACGATACGATCTACCTCTTCACCGCGCGCGGTCAACATGATGATGGGCACATCTGAATGCGCCCTGACCTCGCGACATAACGTCAGCCCATCTTCGCCAGGCAACATCAAGTCCAGCACGATCAGTGTAGGTTCTTGGCGCGCAAGCACAGCACGCATCGTGCGACCGTCTGCGGCAACGGTGGTCCGATATCCCTGCTTTTGTAAATACTCGCTCAACAAGTCTCTAATGTCGCGATCGTCGTCAACGATGAGAATATGATCCATAGCGCTCATCATGCCCACATCCTCCCCTGGTGAAAAGAAGTATTCACTCCTAAATTGTATTGCAATGTATCAAACTTGAGCTTTGGCGCTTAAAGCTACAAATTCACTGTCAATCGACATAAAAAAAGGCGTTTGAACTGATTCAATACGACTCATCCGCTCCACTTGCAATGTGATGGCGGCAACTTCACCTTAATAGGGAATTGATCATGAAAAGCACACGCAACCTCGCAATGACGCTCTTGGCAACTTTGGGCATATCACTGGCTTTCGCCAATGCCCAAGCTCAGGCGACTGCACCACAATCAACGGATACAACTTCTTCGCTGTCGACCGCTACGCCTTCAGCGGACTCCAAGACAAGTCCAAGCAGCAACATGGGTCCCGGCATGCAACATGGCCAGGGTCACGGTATGGGGCAAGGGTCGGGTCAAGGTAAGCAACACGGAAAAAATGGTCAGGGCTCTGAAATGAGCAAGCTGATGACACCCGAAGAACGTACAGCGATGCGCGCAAAAATGAAAGCCGCACAGAATCCAGAAGAGCGAAAAGCTATTCGCATGAGTATGCGGACTGAAATGGAAAAGCGAGCCAAAGAAAAAGGGATCGCCTTACCTGAACGTAAAGGTGGCTGCCAACGTCAACAGGGTGCACAAGCCAGTTAAACAATGGACAGAGGTCTCTGCTTCAACCATTGATTGAGGTGCTTCACTTCACTGCGAGTCCTGCCAATCCTGGCAGAACTCGCAGTGCTGTTTTCGCCGTTTCAAAGAGTGTTTCAGCCTCTGTCATACCTCTGAGTGTCGCAAGCGTTCGAGCGATTTCTGCTACTTGGCAAGGCTCATTGCGCCGATTGTCATGACACCATGCGGGGGCTATATCAGGTGCATCGGTTTCAAGCACCAGAGCACTGAGCGGCAGCTCAACAGCCAAACGTCGTATTTGCAGAGCACGACTGTAAGTCATTGCACCACCGATTCCCAGTGCAAAGCCTCTTTCTACAAACTGGTTGGCCTGTTGCATGCTCCCATTAAAGGCATGTGCAATACCTCCTCGAACCTGACTCCGTCGTAAATATTTGAGCACCATATCCTGCGATCGTCTGATATGCAACAACACGGGCAAATCAAACTCACAAGCAAGAGCGAGTTGTGACTCATAAAAAAATTCTTGTTTCTGGCGCGGTGCACCTTGGGAAATTTCAGGAACAAAATAATCTAGACCAATTTCACCGATCGCAACTAATTTTGGATCACCGCGATGACGGTTGAGCAGTGTATGCAAAAGGTGTAAATCTTGCTCTGAAGCATGTTGTACGCACATCGGATGAATCCCTAATGCATAAAACCCCTGATCAAAAGAGTGGGCTAACACACGTACGCGCTCGAAATTTCCAGCGTTCACAGCTGGAATCACAATGGCCTGAATATGTTCTTGTTGCGCACGCGCAATCACTGCATCGCGATCTAAGTCGAACTCTGTGGCATCAAGATGACAATGTGTATCAAGGCGCATTGACCAGTCGCCCAGCATCCATGTAGAGGCGTCGATCCGCCAGCGCAGCAAGCTCTGGGTCATGCGTCACGATCAAAAATGCAGTCCGAGATTCCGCATTAACTTGCTTGAGCAACTTGAACATTTGTTGCGCCGTATGACGATCGAGATTGCCTGTGGGTTCATCGGCCAAAACACAAGCTGGGCGTGTCACGAGGGCCCGAGCGAGCGCAACCCGTTGGCGTTCCCCGCCAGAAAGCTGACCAGGGTAATGCGTTGTACGCGCAGAAAGACCGACAAGCTCTAATACTTTGAGTGCCTCCGCACGTGCACTTTCACGGCTGTCACGACGCACAATCAAAGGCATCGCCACATTATCAAGCGCAGTAAACTCAGGCAACAAATGGTGAAACTGGTAGACGAAACCCAATTCAAGATTACGAAGTCGGCTGCGGGCTGACTCAGACAAACCCTCGGAGGGCTGTCCTGCCACGCGAATGGTTCCAGAAGTCGGTAAATCCAACAGGCCTAATGCATGTAATAACGTGCTTTTGCCAGAGCCCGACGCACCAATAATCGCCACTAATTCGCCACGTTTTATATCAAGACTCACTTCACGCAGTACATCGATACGCACATTGCCATCGTCGTAATATTTGCAAAGATTTTTGGCTTGCAGGGCAAAATCGAGCGCTTGATCAGTCATGGCGGAGTACCTCTGCAGGCTGCAGACGAGACGCGCGCCAGCTGGGATAAAGCGTGGCCAGCAGCGACATCACAAGCGAGGTCACACCGATGGTCGTAATGTCAGCCATGCGCGGATCGGAAGGCAACGCACTGATAAAGTAAATTTCTCTGGGTAAAAACTGTGCACCAATCAGCCTTTCGATTGCGGGCACCAGCACATCCACATTAAAGGCAATTGCGGTACCACCCACAACCCCTAGCAACGTGCCTACCACACCAATCAAAGCACCCTGAACAAGGAAAATGCGCGCGATCTCGCCAGGGGTTGCTCCAAAACTACGGAGAATTGCGATGTCAGATTGCTTGTCTTTGACCGCCATCACCAAAGAAGACAACAGATTGAACGCTGCGACAGCAACAATCAAAGCCAAAATTAAAAACATCATGCGCTTTTCGGTCTGAACGGCAGCAAACCATGTTCGGTTGTTGCGTGACCAATCCCCGATTGAGACGTTGTTTGGCAGCAAAGGGATCAATGATCGGGCGATCTCAGGTGCTTGATGCATATCATCAACCCTCAGCCTGACCCCCGCCAACCCGCTATCCCGAAACATTTTGGCCGCATCGGAGGCATCCACAAATGCCAAGGAGGAGTCGTACTCGTAATGACCAGAGCGGAAAGTACCCACCAAGGTGAACTGGCGCATTCGAGGAGTAAAACCAGCCGGGCTAATATTAGCGGCAGGCGCTAGCATCATGACGGTTTGACCGATTCTGACCTGGAGCAAATCAGCTAATTCTTGACCAAGCACAATACCAAAGGCACCTGGTTTGAGATCGGTGAGTTTGCCCCGCACCATTTGGCGACCTGCTTCAGAGACTTCTTTTTCTGAAACAGGATCAATACCGCGCACTTGAACACCACGCAAATCTTGGCCACGCATGAGCATTGCCTGCGCAGCGACAAAGGGAGCTGCACCCGTTACTTGAGGGGATTGTCGTGCTTGCTTGGCAAGCTCGGTCCATTGTTCAAGAA
The DNA here is from genome assembly GCF_049655405.1 of Zwartia sp. GTDB lineage: Bacteria > Pseudomonadota > Gammaproteobacteria > Burkholderiales > Burkholderiaceae_B > Zwartia. The sequence continues at coordinate 90,529 of NZ_JBASJR010000013.1, read as the reverse complement.
TCTGAGAGGGATCCCCACCGGGAACAAAAATCTCAATATGGGGCAAAACAGAAAGCATACGATCACGCACATCTTTCTGAAAACCGTTCATGACTGACAGCACAACAATTAAGGCTGCGACACCTAACGCGATCCCAGCCATCGAAGTCGCTGCCACGAACGACACAAAGCCGTCGCGACGACCCCCGCGGGGCCCAGAGCGACTCAGGCCCGCATAGCGAGCACCAATCCAAAGTTCATAAGGTAATTTAAACACCCTGCCATTATCGCACCAAACCCCCAAACCGGAAGCCATCCCACTACAATTCAGCTTATGCATCTGATCATTCCGGGATCACTTCCCTCTTATACCGTCGCGGCAGACCTTCTTCCTCACGTGCAGGAACGCTGCCCAGAGCTGGTTCAACGCATGACGCGACTTCGCGCAGTCGTGACGACATGCCCACCTGAAGAAACGGGTTGTTCTGCATTAGAGTTTCTTGAACTTTCTGCACTTGGCTACTCGGGAGAAATTGGTCATAGCGTTGGAGCCGGACTCGGCCCGCTTCGTGCAGGGATGATCCAGCCTGGTGATCCTGTTTGGGTGGCTGATTTGTGCTCTGTCGCCATTGGTCGAGATGGCGCGTCACTCGCCATTCCCGACTCTCTTGGTCTCGACCCGGCTCACGCAGATGCATTATTTGAGGCTGTGCAGCCATTGTGGCGTGAATGTGGGATTTCAGTGCTGCCAATAGAAACTGGTCGCTGGAGAGTGTGGCTTGCCCCTGATGCGCGCATTCGCTCAATATCACCTGCAGCGGTCTCCACCCTATCGGTTTCTGACTGGTGGCCACAAGACGAATCAACAAAAACTTGGCGCAAACTACTGAATGAAGTACAGATGGTTTGGCATACGCATCCAGTGAACGCACAACGAACTGCCAACGGTCTGGAGCCCATCAATAGTCTATGGCTTTACGGAGGCGCACAGGGTTGGAAACCGACCCCAAGAACAGCGACCACTGAATACACCAATCTATTGGCAAAGAGTTTCTTAGAAAATGACTGGGCCACTTGGCTAGATTACTTGCCCCAATTATCAAAACAGATTTCAAATTTGCCTGAAGATGCGAGCCTGACATTAGTGGGTGAACGCAGAATCGTCAGACTCAGCCCATCACAACAACCTTGGTGGCAGCGCCTCATGCCCCGCCGCACTCAAAATTGGACGACCTGGTGGATACGCCAAAACTAACTGTACGCGCGACAGACACTGACACCAGCACACGCCTACAAGCCGCTGGCATCCACCCCTTGCTCGCGCGACTCTGGTCTGCAAGAGGTGTACGCAGCCAAGAAGATGTTCAGCTTGACTGGCCGGCCATGCTCGCGCCCAAGACGCTTACCCAAGCTGAACATGCTGCCGTGTTATTAGCGGATGCAATCACTGCACGCAAGCGTATGCTCATTGTGGCGGATTACGACTGTGATGGTGCAACGGCCTGTGCGGTCGGCATGCGTGCGCTAACAGAAATGGGCGCGATCGTCGATTTTTTGGTGCCTAACCGCTTTGAGACTGGCTACGGACTGTCCCCTGCCGTCGTAGACTTAGCTTGCCAACATCCCGCCGGACGTCCTGATTTGCTGATCACTGTGGACAATGGCATTGCAAGTGTTGACGGTGTCGCGGCGGCCAATGCGGCCGGAATTGGTGTGATCGTCACGGATCATCATCTTCCTGGAGACCTGTTGCCGCAAGCGCTTGCCATCGTCAACCCTAATCAGCCTGGCTGCGATTTTCCTTCCAAAAATCTTGCTGGTGTGGGAGTGATTTTTTATCTGATGCTTGCGCTTCGAGCAGAACTCAGAAGTCGAGGGCGCTTTCCTGCCAATGGAGGACCGCGTCTTGATGCGCTGGCGGATTTAGTGGCGCTAGGCACCGTAGCCGACGTCGTCAAACTGGACACTAACAACCGATTACTTGTCACGCGTGGCCTTGAGCGTATGCGCAAAGGCCTCATGCAACCAGGCATCCGTGCTTTATTTGCTGTTGCAGCACGAGACCCTCAAGCCGCCAGTGCTTTTGACTTAGGCTTTGCCCTAGGGCCGCGCATCAATGCTGCGGGTCGCCTGGCCGATATGGGGCTCGGCATACGGTGTCTGATCACAAATGACGACATGCAAGCGCTCGAGTTGGCACGTGAACTGGACACGATCAATCGTGAGCGCAGGCAGATTGAGAACGTGATGAAAGAACAAGCCCTTGCCGCTACTGAGTCTGTTCAGGCTGGCAAACTCGGCGCCTCAGTCTGTGTTTTTCATCCTGAGTGGCATCAAGGCGTAGTTGGACTTGTCGCATCGCGTTTAAAAGAAAGGTTTTTCCGCCCCACCCTCGCTTTTGCTCCTGCGGGTGATGATGAATTACGCGGTTCCGGACGCTCGATTCCGGATGTGCACTTGCGCGATGTCTTAGATCTGGTTTCCAAACGGCATCCTGGACTGATCCGTAAGTTTGGCGGTCACGCGATGGCCGCGGGCCTGACTCTCGGCAAAGATGATTTTGATCGGTTCGCGCCAGCCTTTGATCTTGCCGTCACGGAGCTCACCGGAAGAACGAGCTTTGAACCCGTGATCGAAACGGATGGATCGCTCGAAGAGGGCTATGCAAACGCTCAAGTCGCGAATATTTTGGAGCAACAGGTCTGGGGAGCCGGTTTTGCAGCACCTCTATTTCTCGATACTTTCAAGGTTCAGAGCCAAAAGCTGGTCGGTGAAAAACACCTGAAGCTCTCTGTTCAGCGCGGCCATCAAAGATTTGACGCAATCTGGTTCAATCACACAGACAGACTGCCTGAATTTGTCAAAATGGCCTACCGATTGGATCAAAACGTCTGGAATGGCGTCATTTCTGTTCAACTGATCGTGGAACATGCCGAAACTGCCTGATTTGATGCAGGCCATATCTGGCTGAAGCATTGTTGAGACTCCGTTAAACTACGGAGTTATATCTATACATAGCGGAAACCAAAGCACATGGACGCAGAACGTCAAAATCAAATTTCCTCACGCCTTTTAGATTATGCCGCGCGTGAGGCAGCACTTCGGGGGTATCTTTGACTACGATGTCAAAGCTGAACGACTCCATGTCGTCAATGCCGAACTAGAAGACCCCAACGTCTGGAACGACCCTAAGCGGGCTCAGGAGCTTGGGCGCGAGAAAAAAAGTATCGAAGACGTGGTGGGAACGCTGACCACGTTGGCACAGTCCATAGCAGACTCCTCCGAACTGTTCGAACTGGCTGCCGCAGACAATGATGATGAAACCTTAATCGCGATTGAAACCGATGCAGAACAATTCCAGGCCACCCTTGAGGGGATGGAATTTAGAAGAATGTTTTCAAACCCTGCAGATCCCCTTAATTGCTTTTTAGATATTCAAGCGGGTGCGGGTGGCACAGAGGCGCAGGATTGGGCATCGATCCTCTTGCGACAATATTTACGCTACGCCGAGCGCAAGGGTTTTAAAGCAGAGCTTCTCGAAGAATCAGAAGGTGAAGTGGCTGGTATCAAATCTGCCACTATTAAAATCGAGGGTGAATACGCCTTCGGTTTTTTACGCACAGAAAGCGGTGTGCACAGACTTGTACGCAAGAGCCCGTTTGACTCTTCAGGAGGACGTCACACTTCTTTTGCAAGCGTCTTTGTTTATCCCGAAGTCGATGATTCAATCGAAATCGATATCAATCCCGCAGATTTGCGCGTCGACACCTATCGCGCAAGCGGTGCGGGTGGTCAGCACATTAACAAAACCGACTCTGCGGTACGCATTACCCACGTTCCGACCAATATCGTTGTGCAATGCCAGAATGATCGCTCACAACATCGTAACCGTGCCGAAGCAATGCAAATGCTCAAGTCGCGATTGTTCGAACTTGAAATGCGCAACCGCATGGCTGAACAGCAAAAGATGGAGGATGCCAAAACTGATGTGGGCTGGGGGCACCAGATTCGTTCTTACGTGCTGGATCAGAGCCGCATTAAAGACTTGCGCACCAACGTAGAGATCTCCAATACGCAAAAGGTCCTGGATGGCGACCTGGATCCGTTTATCCAGGCAAGCTTAAAGCAAGGAGTATAAAAATGACAACGCTCACGATTTTGACAGGTACAACACGTGGTCTGGGTGCTGCGATGGCTGAGCAACTTGCCGCGCATGGTGAACATCTTGTGACATTGTCACGCAAGAGCTCTCAAGCACTCGTTGATATTGCAGCGGCTCACGGAACCTCTCTGACACAACTCGAAGTCGATCTGTCAGATACTCCTTCGGTTAAACATGCTGCCTCACAGCTTATTGCGCTGATCAATGGACATTCGCATGTACGCTTTATACACAATGCAGGTGTCGTTAAACCTATTTCACAAAGTCAGCATTTGACAGATTTAGATGCAATCAACGATGCATTTCATGTCAACATCACTTCAGCCATTTTTCTGACTGCACATGTATTAAACAGCTCACCTCAGGCGACCGATCGTCGTGTCATGCTGATCTCTTCTGGCGCAGGTCGAAATGCGAGCTCTGGCTGGGCCGTTTACTGCGCGACCAAGGCTGCCATGGACCGCTATGCCGAAGCGGCACAGCTTGATCAAGGCCCCCGTGCACGCATTGTCTCGATGGCCCCCGGCATTATTGACACGCCAATGCAAGAAACAATCCGTGCCACTTCCAAAGATGCACTTCCCTCTTTGGAGCGCTTTATTGGCTTTAAAGAAAGCAATCAACTGGCAGACCCAGCGTCTGTGGCCCAACGACTTCTAAAGGTTATCGAAAGCGACGCCTTTGGCAGCAAAACCATCGACGATATTCGTCAACATCACGCCTGATCATGACTGACACCAACACCCCCCAACACGATGAAAACCACCTGATTGCCGAGCGCCGGACAAAATTATCTGGCTTGCGCAACCAAGGAATTGCATTTCCAAACGATTTTGTCCCTGCGAATCGTGCGAAAGCACTCCATGCAAGTTTTGGCGAACTGGATCAAGCCACTCTTGCTACAGCAGCTCACCCTGCTTCGGTTGCAGGACGCATGATGCTCAAACGTGTCATGGGTAAAGCGAGCTTTGCCACTTTACAAGACAGTACTGGACGCATTCAGATTTATCTTGAACGTGGCAGTCTCGGCGAAGAGGTCTATGACTCCTTCAAAACCTGGGATATTGGTGACATCATTGCAATAAAGGGTCATGTTTTTAAGACCAATAAAGGCGAATTGTCGATCCATGCGACTGAGGCACGTGTCTTAGCAAAATCCCTGCGTCCCCTGCCTGACAAATTTCATGGCGTCTCCGATCAAGAGTTGCGTTATCGCCAGCGTTACGTCGATCTCATTATGACCGAGCAAACGCGCGAAACGTTTTTAGCGCGCAGCCAAGCCATTAGCGCAATTCGTCAAACGATGGTGGATGCAGGATTTCTCGAAGTTGAGACTCCAATGTTGCACGGCATTCCAGGCGGCGCGGCGGCGAAACCTTTTGTGACGCACCATAACGCACTTGATATGGAGATGTTTCTGCGCATAGCGCCTGAACTCTATCTCAAGCGTTTGATCGTTGGCGGATTTGAAAGAGTATTTGAGATCAATCGAAACTTCCGGAATGAAGGTGTGAGCCCGCGCCACAACCCCGAGTTCACGATGATGGAGTTTTACGCAGCTTACACAGACTATCAATGGCTGATGGACTTTACAGAGCAAATTATTCGCGCAGCTGCCATTAAAGCTTGTGGCACTGCCACGCTGACCTACCAGGGACGCGAGCTTGATTTGTCCAAACCATTTCACCGACTCACGATTGTCGAAGCGATCCTTCAACATGTTCCAGAGTTCACCGAAGCACAATTGACTGACATTGAGTTTGTTAAAGCTCAACTCAAAAAGCGCGGCGTAGATGTCAATGCACCAAATTTTGCACTTGCTGGATTAGGTGCTTTGCAACTGGCGTTGTTTGAAGAAACAGCGGAATCGCAGCTCTGGCACCCGACTTACATCATCGACTACCCAATCGAAGTCTCACCACTTGCCCGCGAGTCAGATACACGCCCGGGCATTACCGAACGTTTTGAGTTGTTCATGACAGGTAGAGAAATCGCCAACGGTTTTTCGGAGCTTAACGATCCGGAGGATCAAGCTGCGCGTTTTCACGCCCAGGTTGCCGCTAAAGATGCTGGTGATGAAGAAGCCATGTTCTATGACGCAGACTATATTCGAGCACTTGAGTACGGAATGCCACCTACAGGTGGGTGTGGAATCGGCATTGATCGCTTAGTGATGTTGCTGACCGACAGCCCCAGCATACGGGATGTCATCCTGTTCCCGCACTTGAGAAAAGAAGACTAAATTTAAGTTCTGTAAGGAGTCAGCCACGCTAAACCAGCTTCGACGCTGGCGCGTGGTTTGTACTCACAACCAATCCAGCCCGCATACCCCAGCGAATCAATTCGTTCAAATACAGCGGCATACGCCACCTCACCCTCATCAGGCTCAGCTCGGCTTGGTACCGCTGCGACTTGTATGTGACCAATATGCGGCAAATAATGAGCAAGTTTGGTCAGGATATCTCCCTCAGCCACACCTACGTGATAAACATCAAACATCAGTTTGATATTTGCGCGGCCGCATTGCTCCCGTATCGCATTTGCTTCAGCTTGAGTTGAATAAAAATATCCGGGTTTGTCTCGCTGATTAATGGCTTCAAGCAAAATTGTGATGCCATGCTTTGCCGAAAGATCTGCTGCCCATTGAAGATTGCTGACCAATGTGCGCGAGGCAATGATGTGCTGCTGAGGATCGATAATCCCCGGCAACACATGTATAGACGAGGCGCCGGCTGCGACACACCAGGCAAGCGACATTTCAAAGGACTGTTGAAAATCCCGCTCTCTTCCCGGCAAGGCAGCCAAGCCTGACTCCCCTACACTAGGATCTCCAATCGGTGCGTTCGCTGCCAACAAAGTGATATCGTGGCGTACACAAGCCTCTTTGACAGCATCAGCTGGCGTGTCATAAGGCCAATGCAACTCGATGGCTCGGAATCGACTGGCAGCCGCCCGCTCAATACGTTCGAGCAAAGGCAGTTGCGACCAAAGAAATCCTAAATTAGCCGAAAAACGCAACATCGAGTCCCCACTCAAGAATCAATACCCTGTCTTTGAAGAACCGGGGGCCTGAGCACCCCGCGCAGTAGCCACTGCGGCTTTAGCCGCACTCGCCATCAGTGCAGCTTCGTTTCCAGGTGTCACCATCTGAAAGCCTTGCTTGATACGCATGGCTGCCGCTTCACCCGACGAACAAAAAATACCAGCGATTTTTCCGTGCGCAATGGCACGTTGACGAATGTGCTCAACGGCTTTCATCACGACAGGGTCATCGGACTCCGACTTTGGAACTGAGCCTAGCGCAAGTGCGAGATCATTCGGTCCAATATAGATGCCGTCTAGTCCGTCCAGAGCAAGAATTTCCTCTAAATTGTCCAAACCGGCTTGAGTCTCGATCATACCAAGTGCAAGAATCTCTTTATCAGCATGCGGGTAGTAATCCGCACCACCATACAACATGGCACGAGCAGGACCAAATGAGCGCTGTCCATGAGGTGGATAACGGCAGGACGAAACAAAGCTGGCCGCATCATCGACGGTAGAAATCATCGGACAAATAATGCCGTAAGCGCCACTGTCCAACAAGCGCATGATTTGGGCGGGGTCATTCCATGGCACCCTCGCGAGTGGGATGGCTGGCGTAGAAGAAAGAGCCTGAAACATCGGGAGCGCAGCATCAATCCCAATCATTCCGTGCTGCAAATCAACGGTCACAGAATCAAAGCCCTGATGACCAATAATCTCAGCGGAATAGGAAGAAGGAATAGCTAACCAGCCATTCACAACGGGTTGACCTGCAGCAATTTTTTGACGGATGGTATTGGCACGCATGCATATCTCCACTGTTATTAATATGGAAGATACTTTACACGATTGCTGCTAGAACGTTTTAGTGATTTTCTTTGGCGTGATTGATGGTATAGCGTGGAATTTCAATCGTTAAGTCTGAGTGAGCCACACGTGCCTGGCAGGCAAGCCTTGAGGTCGTAGAAAGACCCCAGGCGCGATCAAGAAGATCCTCCTCTGAGTCTGAAGCCTCAGCAAGCGATTGGAAGCCTTCTTTGACAACCACATGACAAGTCGTGCAGGCACAGGAAAGCTCGCATGCGTGCTCAAGTTCAACATGGTGATCCAGTAACACTCGGCAAATTGACTCGCCAACTGGAGCATTCTCAATCACTTTGCCCATAGGACAAACATCGGGGTGAGGCAACACAATAATTTTGGGCATAAAAATCCTATAAGTCCTCGAGCGATCGACCCGTCAAGGCGGCACGGATACTACGATCCATACGGCGTGCGGCAAAGTCATCTGTCACAGAAGACAGCGCTTTGATCGCGTTGCGAATCGCTTCGACATCGTCACCTGAGGCGGCTTCGATCGTCATTTGGCAATGTTGGGAAATGCGCGTTTGTTCTGCGGCGCTTAAAAGATCGGCATCAGCCGCGAGCGCCGCTGACACAGACTCAATGAGCTGTTGCGCGTCGACTTGCTGTTCACGCAACATACGCATCTGGGCATCGTAGCCTGCTTTGGACATTCCCTCAGAGAGCATGCGGGAAACCTCATCATCGCTCAAACCAAAAGACGGCTTGACCGTGACAGACGCCTCGACACCCGAGCCAAGCTCGCGTGCGGACACACTCAGCAAACCGTCGGCATCGACCTGAAAAGTGACGCGTATACGCGCCGCACCCGCAACCATCGCAGGAATGCCACGCAACTCAAAGCGTGCCAGTGATCGGCAATCCGATACCAAATCACGCTCTCCCTGAACAACATGCACGGCTAAGGCAGTTTGACCGTCTTTAAAGGTCGTAAATTCTTGAGCACGTGCGACAGGAATTGTGCTGTTACGGGGAATAATATGCTCGACTAAACCCCCCATGGTTTCGAGTCCGAGAGTCAAAGGCGTCACATCGAGCAGCAGCCAATCCTCGCCTGGATTACGATTACCTGCTAATAAATTGGCTTGAAGTGCAGCGCCCAAGGCGACAACTTGATCAGGATCAAGATCCGTCAAAGGCTCGGTCCCAAATGCATCCCGAACACTTTTACGCACGATGGGCATCCTGGTCGCACCACCCACCATCACGACACCCTTGATGTCGTGAACTTTAAGCGATGCATCCTTGAGGGCCTGTTGTGCACAGGCAATCGTCCGTGCAACCAAAGGAGCCGCTAGTTGCTCAAAAGCCTCGCGAGAAAGCTCAAGTTGGTAAACCTGACCATCCACACTGACACTCTCAGCGTGCTCTGAATGATCAGTGAGCATTTCGCGTACGCATCGCGCAGCGCTCAGCAAAGCACGTCGGGTCTGAAGACTGATAGAACTCATTTCCTGCTTGCGAATAAAGTCATCCACAATCAGTGCGTCGAAATCATCACCACCCAATCGCGTATCACCACCCGTTGCAACCACCTCGAACACGCCGCGAGACAATCTCAACAGAGAAACGTCAAACGTTCCGCCACCTAAATCAAAAACAGCATAGGTACCTTCGGATGCATGGTCAAGTCCATAGGCAATGGCTGCTGCAGTGGGCTCATTCAACAAGCGCAACACATTTAAACCGGCTAAACGTGCGGCATCCCGAGTGGCTTGACGCTGCGCATCATCAAAATAAGCTGGTACGGTAATGACCGCGCCCACGAGGGCATCGCCTAAGGTACCTTCCGCCAAAAGCTTCAGTTTTTCTAAAATCTTTGCAGCGACCTCGACCGGAGACAGCAGAGCATGCTCGGTCTGAACTTTTACACTTTGACCGTCTTCCACAAAAAGGTAAGGCATACCAGAGGCGAGCGCTTCTTGGTAAGACCTACCCATCAGTCGCTTGATAGAAACAAGCGTGTCTAAGGGGAAGTCAGTTTGTTTGGCGATCGCCTCTGAACCAACGTGTGCGAGACCTCCTTGCTCCACGTACACCGCAGAGGGCACAAGCGGTCTTCCTGCATCAGAAAGCACTTCAGGCACGCTGCTTCGGACAGCCGCAACTAAAGAATGTGTGGTGCCCAAGTCAATCCCCACCGCCAAGCGACGTTGATGTGGAGCAGGAGATTCACCAGGCTCAGAAATTTGCAGTAAAGCCATATGTTTGATTCAGTTGCGCACTCTGTGCTGCGTAGAGACCGCAAGGCCTAATCAATTGCGCGACATTGCGCAATCAGCTTATTTAAAAACATCCACTCGCGCACACGCGCGGCGGCCAAATCATAACGCTCTTGAGAGAGGTATTCACCCACAGACTTCTCTATTTCATGCTCAGCTTCAGTGAGTTCAGCCTGAAGAGCTTGACGCACTGCGTGTCGAGCCTGAGGATCACCACTGCGGTCCAACACTTCGTCAAGCTGCTCATGCCAAGACATCTGACGAAATAAAAAATCGGCAGACATCGCAGTATTGGTTTCAGTTTGCAGATCGACGCCGGCGAGCTCACAGAGATAACGCGCTCGGGACATAGGATCTTTCAAAATCCTGTACGCTTCGTTTGCCTGAGAGCTCCATTGCATCGCGACTCTTTTTTCGACCGCAGATCGTGTGGCAAACCGATCAGGATGCACAGCGAGCGCTACCTTTTTCCAGGCTGACTCTAAAGCCTGAGGGTCCGTTTTAAAAACCCGAGGCAATCCAAGCAGGCTAAAGTGATCCTGCGTAGACAGTGAGCTTGACGTTGAGGCTTCCAAAAAATTTATACCGTGAAAGACTCGCCACAACCACAGGTTGCCTTTTCATTTGGATTACGGAACTTAAAGCCTTCGTTTAGGCCTTCACGTGCGTAGTCGAGCTCGGTGCCATCTAAATATGACAGGCTTTTCGGGTCAATAAACACTTTGACACCAAAACTTTCGAACACCTGGTCTTCGGCAGCGGCCTCATCAACGTACTCGAGTTTGTATGCCATTCCCGAACATCCCGTCGTTCTAACACCTAAACGAAGCCCAATACCGCTGCCGCGTTTTTGTAGGTATTTGCCGATATGGTCGGCAGCCTGAGTGGTAAGTGTGACGCCCATGATCATCCAGTATGCTTGTTTTTGTAATCCTCGACAGCAGCCTTGATCGCATCTTCGGCAAGAATCGAGCAATGAATCTTAACGGGTGGAAGAGCCAGCTCTTCGGCGATCTGTGTATTGCGAATCGTCAAAGCCTCGTCCAGTGTTTTACCTTTAACCCACTCGGTGACGAGTGAGCTTGATGCAATGGCTGAACCACAACCATAGGTTTTAAATCGTGCATCTTCGATAATGCCAGCTTCATTGACACGAATCTGTAATTTCATCACATCACCACAGGCGGGTGCGCCCACCATTCCTGTGCCAACTTGATCATCACTCTTGTCAAACGTGCCGACGTTGCGTGGGTTTTCGTAGTGGTCTAGGACCTTGTCGCTGTATGCCATTTGTATTCTCCAATCAGTGCGTTTAGTGGGCGGCCCACTGAACTGAATTTAAATCGATACCTTCTTTGGCCATTTCCCAAAGCGGCGACATATCACGTAGCTTTCCAACGCGTGACTTCAACAAGTCGACCGCAAAGTCGATTTCTTTTTCAGTCGTGAAGCGTCCAATCGTAAAGCGAATCGAACTATGGGCCAGCTCATCGTTACGGCCCAGTGCGCGCAACACATAGGAAGGCTCGAGACTCGCAGAAGTACAAGCAGAGCCACTCGACACTGCGAGTTCTTTAATCGCCATGATCAAAGATTCGCCTTCAACGTAGTTAAAACTGACGTTCAGGTTGTGGGGAACACGGTGTTCCAGATCGCCATTGAGGTAAACCTCTTCGATTTGTGAAAGACCTGCCCACAAACGGTCTCTCAACATGCGAATGCGTTCGTTTTCAGTACCCATTTCCTGCTGTGCTAACGCGAAGGACTCACCCATTCCCACAATCTGGTGTGTAGCCAAGGTACCTGAGCGAAATCCACGCTCATGTCCGCCACCGTGCATTTGAGCTTCGATCCGGATCCGTGGCTTGCGGCGCACGTACAAAGCACCGATACCCTTGGGACCGTAAGTTTTGTGTGCACAGAAAGACATCAAATCGACTTTGAGTGTTTGCAAATCGATCGCGACCTTGCCAGTAGCCTGAGCAGCATCAACGTGAAAAATAATATTGTTGGCGCGGCACAGTTCTCCGATTGCGGCAACATCCTGAATAACACCGATCTCATTGTTCACAAACATGACAGAAATCAGCACAGTGTCAGGACGAATGGCGGCTTTGAGCGCATCCATACTGATCAGACCATTTTCCTGCACGTCTAGGTACGTCACCTCAAAACCTTGACGCTCCAACTCACGACAGGGATCAAGGACGGCCTTGTGCTCTGTCTTAACGGTGATGACGTGCTTGCCGCGCTCAGCATAAAAGGTGGCCGCACCTTTGATTGCCAAGTTGTTTGACTCTGTCGCACCGGAAGTCCAAATGATTTCACGCGGATCAGCATTGACCAAAGCTGCGACCTGAGTGCGAGCATGCTCAACGGCCTCCTCTGCTTCCCAGCCATAGGAGTGACTACGCGAGGCAGGGTTTCCCGCATGCTCGTAAAGCCAAGGGATCATCTTTTCAACAACGCGCGGATCGACTGGTGTCGTAGCCGAGTAGTCAAAATAAATAGGACGGGTAGACATACTAGTACTCCTGAATATTTTTAAAGACTAATCGAAATAGATTCTGATGAAAGTGGAGACGCAGTTGTACCAACAACATTCACCCGCACACCTGCTCCAGAGGTTTTGCTCGCCTCTTGAATCTGGCGCAAGCGTTGCTGATCAACTAAATCTTGCAAAGAAACTGAGTCTAAAAAATCGACCATTTTGCGATTGAGAGTCGACCACAATTCATGCGTCATACAGATGCCAGACTTACCATCCGTACCGCTATCACAGGCAGATTTGCCAGCACAATTTGTGGCATCAATCGGCTCGTCGACTGCAAAAATAATATCGGCGACTGTGATGTTGCGTGCCAAACGGGATAACGTGTATCCACCGCCTGGACCGCGAACACTTTCAACGAGTTCGTGGCGTCGAAGCTTTCCGAACAACTGCTCCAGATAAGAAAGCGAGATGTTTTGACGCTGGCTGATGGCGGACAATGTGACGGGGCCACCCTGTTGGCGGAGCGCCAGATCAATCATGGCGGTAACGGCAAAACGACCTTTTGTAGTGAGCCTCATGACAGTATCCTTTTGAAGAAACCTTAAGTATTTGAAGACTTACCCGACTAATAAACTCAAGTATACATAATTCCCGAGTGTTTTAGTTGGGTATACCCTTAAAACATTATTGGTTTTCAGGATAAAAAGTCGTAAAAAAACCGCGCAGAGCGCGGTTTTTCAAATCACACCAATCAGGCAGCCTGATATTGGGTCGCGCGCTTACGCACCAACTCAAGCACGCCTTGGCAAGCGTCTTCGAGATAGTCGAGCACTTTACCGAAACCTTCTGGACCACCGTAGTAAGGATCTGGAACAGTCGCTTCCTCGAACTCATTCGCAAAGCGCATCAACAACATCAACTTGTGATGATGAGGCTTGGGGCACTGTTGCTGCAAAGCGGACAAATTTTCCCAGTCCATCGCCAGAATCAGGTCGTAATCGTGGAAATCCTCGGGCTCGACTTGCCTGGCTTCGGCACGTGTAATCTCGTAGCCGCGTTTTCGCGCAGCAGCGATTGCACGGGGATCAGGCGCCTCACCAACGTGGAAGCTATGGGTACCGGCGGAGTCAATCCCGACGACCTCAGAAAGGCCTGCGTCATTGATTAGGTGGCGGAATACGCCTTCTGCGCTGGGCGACCGGCAAATATTGCCCATGCATACGAAGAGAACTTTTGTCATGATGGTGCATATTGTGCGGGAAAACCCGTAACATGTCCAGATATTTTTTTTGTTTTTTTAAAAGAAAAGCAAAAATTTCAAAAACAATAAAATTAATATAAACAGATACTTAGATCAAATTTATTGTTAAGGACATTAAATTTAAATTTTGTAAAACCCAGACTTAAGCGATAGAAAAGCCATCTCTGCACAACTTGTTATGCACTGCAGCAATGCCAAAGGACTGCAGTTATGCACCAGACAGCAGCACGCGGTCTTTTAATGCCTTTAGAGCATCCCTCGCAGCGGCAGCTTGTTCAAACTCAAGATTTCGCGCATGGTCGAGCATGAGCTTTTCTAAACGCTTAAATTCTTTTGCAAGCGCCTTTTCATCTGTCAATAAAGCACGCGACACCTCAGGCTCTTCTTGGTTTCTAAATGCAGGCGCCACGATGCCGTCAATCAACTCGCGAACAGCCTTACGAACGCTTCGCGCCTCAATCCCATTTTCTTGGTTGAAGGCGAGTTGCTTTTGACGGCGTCGTTCAGTTTCACCCATTGCACGCTTCATTGAATCGGTGACGCGATCGGCGTACAAAATGGCTCGACCATTTAAATTACGGGCGGCTCGACCGATTGTTTGAATCAGACTTCGATCCGAACGCAGGAAGCCTTCTTTGTCTGCATCCAAAATAGCCACGAGAGAAACCTCAGGGATATCAAGACCTTCGCGCAATAAGTTAATCCCAACTAACACATCAAACACGCCCAGCCGTAAGTCACGGATGATTTCAACACGTTCAACAGTGTCAATATCAGAATGCAAATAACGCACTCTGATACCGTGCTCAGCAAGGTAATCGGTCAAGTCCTCGGCCATGCGCTTGGTCAGGGTCGTGACCAGCACCCTCTCCTCAACCGCGACGCGAATTTTGATCTCGCCTAATAAGTCATCGACTTGAGTTCGGGCGGGTCGCACCTCAACAATCGGATCGACCAGTCCTGTTGGGCGCACCACTTGTTCGACCACATTGTCGGTATGAGTCTGCTCGTATTGACCAGGAGTGGCCGAGACAAAAATACACTGACGCATCCTTGTTTCAAACTCCTCCATTTTTAGAGGACGATTGTCCATTGCAGAAGGCAGGCGAAAGCCGTAGGTCACCAGTGTTTCTTTGCGCGCTCGATCACCACGATACATCCCACCGAGCTGTCCGATTGTGACGTGACTTTCATCAATGAACATGAGCGCATCGCTGGGCAAATAATCAATGAGTGTGGGTGGCGGATCTCCTGGCGCGGCACCAGAAAGATGCCTCGAATAGTTTTCAATGCCTTTACAAAACCCCAACTCCGTCAACATCTCCAAGTCAAAACGCGTTCGTTGTTCGATACGTTGTGCTTCGACAAGATGGCCACCATCCACAAAAAACTTTACCCGCTCGCGGAGTTCTTGTTTGATCGTTTCGATGGCTCGCATCACCGTATCGCGTGGGGTGACGTAATGTGAACCAGGATAAACAGTAAAACGCGGCACCTTTTGGCGGACTTTACCCGTCAGAGGATCAAAAAGCTCAAGACTTTCTACCTCATCATCAAATAAAGAAAGACGAACAGCCAACTCGGCACTTTCCGCAGGAAAAATATCGATCGTTTCACCGCGAGCACGAAAGGTACCTCGTGTGAACTCAGTATCATTGCGTTCATATTGCATGGCCACTAAGCGAGCGAGAATTTCACGCCTCGGCACACGGTCTCCGACACGCAATATAAGTACCATTGCGTGGTAATCAGACGGGTTGCCGATACCGTAGATACAAGAAACTGTCCCTACGATGATCGTATCGCGACGCTCGAGCAAGCTTTTAGTGGCTGACAAGCGCATCTGCTCAATGTGCTCATTGATTGATGAGTCTTTTTCAATGAACAAATCACGGGTTGGAACGTAAGCTTCGGGCTGATAATAATCGTAATAAGAAACAAAATACTCAACGGCATTTTTAGGGAAAAACTCCCTCATTTCAGCATAGAGCTGGGCAGCTAATGTCTTGTTGGGCGCCAATACGACGGCTGGCCGGCCAAGTCGCGCAATCATGTTGGCCATCGTGAACGTTTTGCCGGAACCGGTCACGCCCAGCAGCGTCTGCATCATTAGACCGTCTCTCACGCCTTGCTCAAGCTGATTGATCGCGTTAGGTTGATCTCCCCCGGGTGGATAAGGCTGGTACAAATGAAAGGGACTATCCGGATAGTCGACGTAACGCGGCTCTTCTTTTCCTGTCGAAATCGTTGCAGGTACTACAGGAATTGATACACGTGCCGCGGAAACACCCTCGTGTGCAATGGCTGGGGGCAAACTCAGACTCAAGGCCGCGGACGCGTCGTCCTCGTCGCTTGGGATCAGCTTGTTGGCGAATGAATCAGCTGAGTGCGGATCGTGTATTTCTTCGGGTGGAATGTGTGAGGCCATGCTAGACTTATTCGGGAAACCCCTCGGATGCGGGGCTAGCCTTCTATTATGTTCTCTGTTAGTTCGAGCGTCCACCCAAAATATTTAGTGGTATTAAACAAACAGCAATACTTAAAATGTTGTTACCCAATCTCTAGCACTTACAATCTAGCCCTATTCCTCTTGCTACTCTCTACACAGAAACTTAAATGAGCACCCTTTTTCAATCCGTAGAACTCGCCCCTCGTGACCCGATCTTGGGTCTGAATGAACAATTCAATGCAGACACGCGCGCGCACAAGGTTAACCTTGGTGTTGGTGTCTATTACGATGACAACGGCAAGATTCCCTTGCTTTCAGCCGTTCATCAAGCCGAGGTGGCTCGCGTAGAAGCTGCTGCTGCCCGGGGTTACTTACCCATTGAAGGCATTGCCGGCTACAACAAAGGCGCCCAGGAATTGGTGTTGGGTAAAAATTCTCCCCTGATCGCTGCAGGCCGCGTGCTGACGATGCAAGCGCTTGGTGGCACAGGTGCATTAAAAATTGGTGCTGACTTTATTAAACAATTAGTACCAGGTGCAAAAGTTGCAATCAGTAATCCCAGCTGGGAAAATCATCGCGCCCTTTTTGAGCGCGCAGGTTTTGAGGTTGTGAACTACCCTTATTACGATGCAGCAACACATGGCTTAGACTTTCAGGGCATGCTCAACGGATTGCGCGCACTGCCCGCCCAAAGCGTGGTCGTATTACATGCGTGCTGCCACAATCCAACCGGCGTGGATTTGACGACAGATCAGTGGCGCGAAGTGGCCAAGGTCATTAAAGATACCAACCTCATTCCTTTTCTTGATATTGCCTATCAAGGCTTTGGCGATGGTTTGGAGCAAGACGCATCTGCCGTGCGACTCTTTGCTGATCTTGATATGACTATGTTTATCAGCTCATCGTTTTCAAAGTCATTTTCGCTGTATGGAGAGCGCGTTGGTGCATTGACGATCGTCACGGGCAGCCAAGACGAATCGAACCGTGTACTGAGCCAGGTCAAGCGTGTGATTCGCACCAACTACTCCAATCCTCCGACCCATGGCGGCACAATTGTGTCGACAGTGCTCAACACACCTGCACTTTTTGCCCTTTGGGATCAAGAACTTGCTGGTATGCGTGATCGCATTCGCTTAATGCGCCGTCAATTAGTCGAAAAGCTCGCTGAAAATGGCGTTAAAAAAGACTTTGGTTTCGTCATGAAGCAGCGCGGTATGTTCTCCTTCTCTGGCTTAAATGCTGCGCAAGTTGAGCGCCTACGCGCAGAACATGCGATTTATGCCGTGAGCAGTGGGCGAATTTGCGTTGCAGCCCTCAATAGCCATAATATTGATGTTGTCGCGAAAGCCATCGCGAGCGTGATGAAAGACTAATAAATAGCCTTTTTAAGGTGTGTTGAAGCAGCTCCGCGTCGTCGGAGCTGTTTTTTTATACAGATAACATTTGCCATTCAGAGACAAATGATGCAAAATAAAGGCTGTATATAAAAACAGCACTGTACGTGTGCACACGCCTGAGGGGCTGACTGTGACTATCAAACTAACTGAACGGCAGCAGCAAATCTTAGATTTGATCCGAGAGGCTGTTTCAAGCACCGGCTTTCCTCCTACTCGTGCAGAAATCGCCCAAAAGTTAGGCTTTCGTTCCGCCAATGCAGCAGAGGACCATCTGCGTGCCCTCGCGCGGAAAGGTGTGATCGAACTCACTGCAGGTGCCTCACGTGGTATTAGACTCACCGAAAGTGCTTCAGACTTCATGTCGGAATCATCTTTCGATGCAGACACACCCCTCATGCAAGAAAGTGTAGACATTGGTACTCGTACAGGGTTGGGCCGTCTCAGCCTAAAACAGCCTCCTGATATAGGGCAGATGCTTGTTCCTCTGATTGGTCGTGTTGCGGCAGGTTTCCCCATGCTCGCAGCAGAGAACATTGAAAAGGAAATCTCTGTTGATCCCAATATGTTTGCACAGCAGCCTGACTACTTGCTAAAAGTAAAAGGCCTCAGCATGAGAGATATCGGCATTTTAGATGGTGATTTACTGGCAATCAAAAAGACCAGTGATGCTAGAAATGGTCAAATTATTGTTGCGCGTATTGATGACGAAGTCACGGTCAAACGCCTCAATAAAAAAGGCAACCACATCGAGTTGTTACCTGAAAATCCTGACTTCGAACCGATCGTGATTCAACCCGGTCAAGACTTCTCAGTTGAGGGTATTGCGCTGGGCCTGATTCGCAACACACCGCTGCATTAATGACTCTGATACGCAGTTCTTGAAACGCGGATTTTCGCGCACGATCTCCGTCGCTTTTCTAAATCACCGCACCGAGCGCGGCGATTTAATTCTCCTTCCACCGCTCTAGCGCTCTACGATTGCGCTTGGTTGGGCGCCCAGCAATTTCCTGCGAGGGCTCGCTATAAAAACGTCTATTCTCAGCGACCGTCTGACGCGCTAAAAGACTTTCTGGTGTTTCTTCAAAGAGCAAGCGTGCAAGAGGCGCAGACTTACGTTGTTCAGTAATACCGCGAACAACCAATTCAAAACGTTCTTGCTCACGATTAATTTTTAATCGTTCACCGACCTTAATCAAGCGCGCAGGTTTAGCGCGCTCATCCGATACAAGTACACGGCCAGCCTCAATGGCTGTTGCAGCCAGCGTTCGCGACTTGTAAAAACGTGCGGCCCAAAGCCATTTATCAAGCCGAACAGAATCAACAAATACATGCATCAAGTCGACCACTCCTGAACAAAAGAGGCGCCAACAGGCGCCTCTTTCTTAAACACATACTAAAAAACACCACGTCGGAAATAACTTAGTGCTTAATCACAGGATCTGTCGTTGCAACAACTTCTGGCTTTGCTACCACCTCTTTTGCAACAACCGACTCTTCAGGTAAAGGCTGGGTAGGACCAGACAGAGCAACCTCTAGCACCTTATCAATCCAGCGAACTGGAACGATTTCCAAGTGATTTTTGACGTTATCAGGGATCTCAGCCAAATCCTTGACGTTTTCCTCAGGGATCAAAACAGTCTTGATGCCGCCACGATGCGCTGCTAACAGCTTTTCTTTGAGCCCACCAATCGCAAGGACCTCGCCTCTCAAAGTAATCTCACCAGTCATTGCAACGTCTGCGCGAACAGGAATGTGCGTCAATGCTGAAACGATCGCAGTTGTAATAGCAATACCTGCGGAAGGTCCGTCCTTGGGTGTAGCCCCTTCTGGAAAGTGAACGTGAATATCTCGCTTTTCAAAAACCGTATCAGCAATTCCAAGGCGCGCTGCACGTGCACGTACAACACTTCGTGCCGCTTCAACGGACTCTTTCATCACGTCACCGATTGAACCTGTGCGTTGAATCACACCTTTGCCTGGCATATCTGCGACTTCGATCGTGAGTAAATCACCTCCCACCTCAGTCCATGCCAAGCCTGTGACTTGTCCGATCTGATTTTCCTTTTCCGCCATTCCAAAGTTGTAACGACGTACACCCAAGTAGTCACTCAAGTTATCAGACGTCACCACTACTTTTGCGATAGGCTCTGCGGACTTGGCAGCCTTTTTAGCTTCGCTTTCTGCGAGCAGTTTCTTGACAACTTTACGACAGATTTTGCCTACATCACGCTCAAGAGCGCGAACGCCAGCTTCACGTGTGTAATAACGCACGATGTCACGAATTGCTGACTCTTCAACGATGAGCTCTTCGGACTTGACACCGTTGTTCTTCATGACCTTGGGGACAAGGTGATCAAGCGCAATATGGATTTTCTCATCCTCTGTGTAACCAGAAAGACGAATCACTTCCATTCTATCCAGCAAGGCTGGTGGAATATTGAGCGTATTACTGGTCGCTACAAACATCACATCAGACAAATCGAAATCTACTTCGACGTAGTGATCCTGGAATGTATGGTTCTGTTCGGGATCCAGTACCTCAAGCAAGGCAGATGCAGGATCACCGCGGAAATCCATCCCCAATTTATCGATTTCATCCAATAAGAATAAAGGATTTCTCACAGCAACTTTTGACATGTTTTGCAAAATTTTGCCGGGCATCGAACCAATGTAAGTTCGACGATGTCCACGAATTTCGGCCTCATCACGCACGCCACCTAAGGCCATGCGAATGAACTTACGATTTGTGGCTTTGGCAATCGACTGACCTAACGAGGTCTTTCCAACGCCAGGAGGGCCTACCAGACAAAGAATCGGTGCTTTGACCTTATCAACCCGTTGTTGGACAGCAAGGTATTCAAGAATACGCTCTTTAACTTTATCTAAGCCATAGTGGTCGTTATCAAGCACGCTTTCAGCATTGGGGATCGAGTTATTGACCTTGCTCTTTTTGCGCCAAGGCAAAGCAATCACTGTATCAATGTAATTACGAACGACAGTGGCTTCAGCCGACATGGGCGACATGAGTTTGAGCTTTTTGAGCTCGCCATCGACCTTTTTACGTGCATCCTTAGGGAGATGCGCAGCCTCGATTTTCTTTTCGAGCTCCTCGATATCTGCGCCCTCTTCGCCCTCGCCCAATTCTTTTTGAATGGCTTTAACCTGCTCATTCAAATAGTAGTCACGCTGGCTCTTTTCCATCTGTTTTTTAACGCGACCACGAATACGCTTTTCGACCTGCAGAATGTCGATCTCAGTTTCGAGTTGCGAAAGTAAAGCCTCGAGGCGCTCAGATGTCGAAATGATTTCAAGCATCTTTTGCTTTTGTTCGAGCTTTAAAGGCAAATGGGCAGCAATCGTGTCAGCCAAGCGGCCAGCGTCATCAATCCCAGCCAAAGAAGTCAGAATCTCTGGGGGAATCTTTTTATTGAGTTTGACATACTGTTCAAACTGGCTAACGATCGCCCGACGCAATGCCTCAATTTCTGCTCCAGTCGTTGCATCCGGAGCGATTGGCACCAGTTCAGAGGTGAAATGGGTGTCTGCATCCTGAATATTTGTGACGCGAGCGCGTTGTGCACCCTCAACTAATACCTTGACTGTACCGTCAGGAAGCTTGAGCATTTGCAAGATGGTGGCAACACAGCCGATTTCATAGACATCATCTGGCGTAGGGTCGTCTTTACCTGCAGATTTTTGAGCAGCCAGCATAATGCTTTTGCCAGCCTCCATGGCAGCCTCGAGCGCCCGAATAGAACGGGGACGTCCGACGAAAAGAGGGATTACCATGTGGGGAAACACGACAACGTCGCGTAATGGCAACAAGGGCAAATTGATGGGTTCAGAAGGCAGGGTCTGATGTCCGGACATGATGTCCTCCTAAAAAAAACTCGGCGAATCCTAACTGGGCGGCCGATACAAAGCCCGTGTTTCTACGAATAGCTTCGTTATTGGGACAATAGCCTAAATTTCAAGTTCTAAACCTTAATAAAAGCAAAAGCCCCTCTAGAGGGGCAGGGAAATCTTATAAATAAGAACTTAAACCATTATCAAGCCGCAGCATCCCGGACTGCTGGCTTTTTAACAACCGGTTTTGGCTCATTTTCATCTGCATAAACCAACAGAGGCTTGCCCGTACCGCTAATGGCAGATTCATCGAGCACCACTCGCTTGATATTACCTTGTGTAGGCAACTCATACATCGTGTCCAGCAATGCAGACTCTAGGATCGAACGCAAACCGCGAGCGCCTGTTTTGCGCTTGATTGCTTTACGAGCGATCGCTTTTAGCGCATCAGGACGGATCTCAAGTTCGGCACCTTCCATCGCAAACAGTTTCTCGAACTGCTTGACCACGGCATTTTTAGGCTCAGTCAAAATTTGCATGAGCGTGTCTTCGTCTAGCTCTTGCAAGGTGGCAATCACGGGCAAACGACCCACTAGTTCGGGAATTAATCCAAACTTAACCAAATCTTCTGGCTCAACCTCTAGGAATGTATCCCCAGTCGATCTTTCGGTTTTAGACTCAACAGAAGCACCGAAACCAATACCAGAGCGCTCGGTCCGATTACGAATCACCTTTTCGAGACCATCGAAAGCACCACCGACAATAAACAAAATGTTGGTGGTGTCGACTTGAACAAAATCCTGATTTGGATGCTTGCGACCACCCTGTGGCGGGACAGAAGCAACAGTTCCTTCGATCAACTTAAGTAAAGCTTGCTGAACACCCTCTCCGGATACATCACGTGTGATGGATGGATTGTCTGCTTTGCGAGATATCTTGTCTATTTCGTCAATATAAACAATCGCGCGTTGCGCTTTGTCGACCTCGTAATTGCAGTTTTGAAGAAGCTTTTGAATGATGTTTTCAACGTCCTCACCGACGTAACCCGCTTCGGTGAGTGTTGTGGCATCTGCCATGACAAAAGGTACATTGAGCTGACGAGCCAGCGTTTGGGCAAGCAAAGTCTTGCCAGAACCCGTCGGGCCGATTAGGAGAATGTTACTTTTTGATAGTTCAACACCATCACCCTTAATTTCGGCATGGCGCAAACGCTTGTAGTGGTTATAGACGGCTACTGCCAAGACACGCTTAGGTGCAGTCTGACCAATCACATATTGATCGAGAAATGCCTTGATTTCTGCAGGAGTCGGCAAGTCCGTCTTAATGGACTCTTTGGCATTGGCTTGGGCTTCTTCGCGAATAATGTCATTGCACAGGTCAATGCACTCGTCACAAACAAACACCGAAGGACCCGCTATCAGCTTGCGAACTTCATGCTGAGCCTTGTTGCAAAATGAACAATGCAAGACTTTTGTCGTTGCAGATCCCTTTTTTTCGGACATAAGCTTCCTGTAGGTCTTGGGCCGGAGCGTCTTAAACGGTGTCCGCGCGGGATGTCAGTACTTTATCGATGAGGCCATACGCCACAGCGTCAGGCGCAGACATAAAGTTGTCACGTTCAGTGTCAATCTCAATGCGCTCAACAGACTGACCAGTGTGTTCAGCCAACATCTGATTTAATCGCGCACGCAAATCCAAAATTTCACGCGCTTGAATCTGAATGTCTGAGGCTTGCCCTTGCGCACCACCCGAAGGTTGATGAATCATGATGCGGGAATTGGGCAGAGAGAAACGCTTACCCTTTTGACCGGCTGCCAACAAAAACGCACCCATACTCGCGGCTAAACCGGTACACAGTGTTGACACTTCTGGTTTGATAAAACGCATTGTGTCGTAAATAGCCATACCCGCATAAACCGATCCGCCGGGTGAGTTGATATAAAGAGCCACATCCTTGTCAGGATTTTCGGACTCTAAAAACAACAGTTGCGCGACGACCAAGTTGGCCGAGTGGTCATTGACCGGGCCAACCAAAAATATCACACGCTCTTTGAGAAGGCGCGAATAGATGTCGTAAGAGCGCTCACCACGGCCCGATTGCTCAACCACCATCGGTATGTAACCAAGCCCGGTGGGCGTGACTGAAGCGCCACCGTGCATGGATGCATAGAAATCGGTAAAACGTTGCATTTAGGCTGTTCCCATCACTTGGTCAAAGGGGACCTGCTCGTCTTCAACCTGTGCCTGAGCCAATGCATGCTGGACAACGTTGTCCTCAAGCACAATGCCTTCGACCTCAGAACGACGCGCACGATCTGAAAGATAGTAGCTCACGACTTCAGCAGGTTTTTCATAATTTGCTGCGAACTCTTCAATACGGGCGCGAACCTGCTCAGGTTTGGCCTGAAGTTGAGCCTTTTGAACGAGCTCAGAAACCAATAAACCAAGGCGTACACGACGCTCCGCTTCAGCAGTGAACGCATCGGCAGGAATTGGCATCTTGTCAGCGTTTGGCACGCCGCGTTGTGTCAACTCTGCACGAGCCGCTTGGACACGTGCTTCGCACTCGCTGTCCACCAGGGACTTGGGTACGTCAAACGTAGCGGCACCAATCAAGGCATCCATCACGCTGTTTTTAGTGCGGGCGAGTGTGCGGGCTTTTACTTCACGCTCAATATTGCCACGAATGTCGGCGAGCAATTTCTCAACGTCACCTTCAGGTTGACCCAAGGATTTAGCAAACTCTGAATCAATGACTGGCAAGACAGGCTCAGCAACTTCTTTGACAGTAATCGTGAACTCAGCCGTTTTACCAGCAACGTCCTTGCCACCGTAATCGGCTGGAAAGGCCAAGGGGAAAACCTTTGATTCGCCGGCTTTCAAACCACGGACGGCCACCTCAAACTCAGGCAACATACGACCCTGTCCAAGGACAAAAGGAAAATCTTCGGCTTTGCCGCCATCAAATGGAACACCATCGATGGTGCCAACAAAATCCAGCGTGACACGATCTTCATCGGTCGCAACACGACCTTCTTTAGCAGCGTATTCGGCACGCTGTTTGCGAAGGATATCGACGGTGCTTTGAACTTCGGCATCGCCGACTGTTGTCACAGCGCGCTTGATTTTGAGGGCAGATAAATCAGGAAGCGTAATTTCTGGATACACCTCAAAAACAGCGTAAAACGCTAAGGTACCCTCAGGGGTTCCTTCTGTCTTTGGCTCAAGCTTGGGTGATCCAGCAATACGCAAGCCTGAAGCTTCGATGGCTTGTTCAAATGCTTGACCGACCTTGTTGTTGATCATGTCATAACGAATGCCGGCGGAATGTGTACGCTCGAGCATAGCCATTGGCACTTTTCCGGGACGGAAGCCAGGCGCTTTAGCAGTCCGGGACACTCGCTTGAGTTCAGCCTGAACAGCTTTTTCTACGTCGGCCAACAAGACCGAGATTTCGATGCGGCGCTCGAGGCCGGAAAGGGTTTCAACCACAGGTTGCATGAAAATCTACCAAACAAAGAGGACGGAAAGCGCAGCAAACAGCCTACGCCGTATCAAAGAGCAGTGTTGGTGCGAAGGGCGGGACTCGAACCCGCACACCTGTTACGGCGTCAGGACCTAAACCTGGTGCGTCTACCAATTTCGCCACCTTCGCAATAGCCAGACATTGTAGCGCACACTAAGCATGTTTTCCGCCCCACCCTGTCAACCAACTGGTTAAAATGTCGGAATGAATCCGCGCCTCGATACTTTACAGCCCTATCCGTTTGAAAAACTGAGAGCATTATTAGCTCAGTCAAACCCTGCCGCCTCTGGCTTGCGGCCAATCAATCTCTCTATTGGCGAGCCCAAACATCCGGCTCCCGATTGCGTAAAGACCGCCATCGTGAATGGGCTAGACGGCTTGTCTGTTTATCCTCCCACCAAAGGCGACCCCAAGCTGCGTCAGGCTATTAGTGCATGGATCGGTCGCCGCTACGGCATTCCCTGCCCAGATCCAGAAACTCAGATATTGCCGGCACTTGGCTCTAGGGAGGCTCTTTTTGCCTTTGGACAGGTCGTTCTTGATGACACGAAAGATGGTTTGGTCGTCTGCCCGAACCCTTTTTATCAAATTTACGAAGGTGCTGCCCTGCTGGGAGGCGCCACACCCTTTTACGTGAATTCAGATCCTGAAAAAAACTTTCGTTGCGACTGGTCAACCGTTCCGCCTGAAGTTTGGGCTCGCACACAGCTTCTCTTTGTCTGCTCTCCCGGCAATCCGGCTGGCAATGTCATGCCCTTGTCAGACTGGAAGATATTGTTTGATTTATCTGACAAATATAATTTTGTCATTGCGTCTGACGAGTGCTACTCAGAAATTTTTCTCGATGAAAATAATCCGCCACTAGGCGGAATGCAGGCCGCATTTCAACTCGGTCGCACTGATTTTCGAAATTTAATGAGCTTTTCAAGTCTATCGAAACGCTCGAATGTACCGGGAATGCGATCAGGATTTGTGGCGGGCGATGCAAAGCTTATTGCGAAGTTTTTACTGTATCGCACGTATCACGGCAGTGCACTCTCACCTGTCGTATCAACGGCTAGTATCGCTGCTTGGAACGACGAAGCCCATGTCATTGACAATCGTGCACAGTACCGCGCAAAATTCGATGCGGTACTCCCTATTTTGAAGCCCGTCTTGGATGTCGAACGCCCAGACGCCTCCTTTTATCTTTGGGCAGGTACTCCGGGTCCAGATGCTGAGTTTGTTCGCGATCTGCTTACACATACGAATGTGACATTACTACCCGGTAGTTATGTCGGACGCACTGTGGATGGCGTCAATCCAGGTCTAAATCGCATTCGCATTGCTTTAGTCGCACCACTTGCTGATTGTGTCGAAGGTGCACATCGAATCGCTGAATTTGTCCGTTCACGTTACCCACAGGCTGTGAGCAAATAAACAAAGACGTTTATTTTTATTACCAATATCTTTTACTCTTATTTTTATATTTTTAATTTTTTTTACAGGGCTCTCATGACTCTCGATCTGCAAACCACCATTGAACAAGGCTGGGAAAACCGCGCCAATCTCTCACCTTCAGCTGCAGATGCCGCAGTTCGCGAAGCAGTCGAGCACACGATTGACGCTTTGGACACAGGCCGTTTACGTGTTGCTGAAAAAATGAATGGTAAGTGGGAAGTGCACCAGTGGATTAAAAAGGCTGTACTGCTTTCATTCCGCTTGTATGACAATGCGATCATGGGACAAGCCCCCATGCAGTTCTATGACAAAGTGCCTCTTAAATTTGCCGAATACGGTGAGACTGCCTTTAAAACTGGCGGCTACCGTGTTGTACCGCCCGCAGTCGCGCGTCGTGGCGCATTTATTGGACGCAACGTTGTGTTGATGCCTTCCTATGTCAATATTGGTGCCTACGTTGACGAAGGCACCATGGTAGATACTTGGGCTACTGTCGGCTCCTGCGCGCAAATCGGCAAAAATGTTCACCTGTCTGGCGGCGTTGGGATCGGTGGCGTTTTGGAACCTCTTCAAGCCAACCCAACCATCATCGAAGACAACTGTTTTATTGGCGCTCGTTCAGAGGTTGTCGAGGGTGTCATTGTTGAAGAAAACTCAGTTCTGGCAATGGGTGTATTTCTATCGCAAAGTACGCGCATTTATGACCGTGAAACAAAAGAAATTCACTACGGACGTGTACCTTCTGGCTCTGTCGTGGTGCCGGGTTCATTGCCTTCTGCAGATGGTTCGCACAGTTTGAACTGCGCCATCATTGTCAAACGAGTCGATGCACAGACCCGCGCTAAAACTAGCATCAACGATTTGTTGAGAGCGTAATGAACCGAGCAAACCCATCAACACCATTTATTCATTCGCCTCTAACAAGTCTGAACATCGCATGACCAAACAAATTGACGGTTCACGTGAAGCGTTACTCAGCGTTCGAGACTTCATTCGCTACGCTGTATCACGCTTTAACGAACATAAACTTTTTTTTGGTCATGGCTCAGATAACGCTTGGGACGAAGCAGTTTATTTGGTGTTGCATGCGTTGCACTTACCACCCGATCTGCTCGAGCCTTTTATGGATGCTCGTGTTTTACCCTCTGAACGTGAAGCGGCTCTGAGTCTGATCGATTTACGCTGTGAGCATCGACTACCAGCGCCCTATTTGACACATGAGGCGTGGCTTCAAGGCTACACCTTTCATGTTGATCAGCGAGTGATCGTGCCACGCTCACCCATTGCTGAATTGTTGATGAATCAGCTGAGTCCTTGGATTGCAGATCCTTTTGAGATCACGGGCATTCTCGATCTGTGCACAGGTTCAGGTTGCTTGGCGATTATCGCAGCGCATCAGTTTCCTGAGGCCTTTGTCGATGCCACGGATATTTCAAAAGATGCCCTTGATGTTGCCCTCATCAATGTTGAAAAGCACGCCATGCAAGATCGTCTGAACTTGCATCACGGCAGCCTCTACGATCCGCTACCGGTTTCCGCTCGGTACGACCTGATTATCAGCAATCCGCCTTACGTCAACTCCGCATCCATGTTGAAGCTTCCTCCAGAGTATCGTCATGAACCATCCTTAGCGCTTGCTGGTGGAGATGACGGCATGGATTTGGTGCGTACGATTATTGAACAAGCCCCCACTCACTTGCGTGATAATGGTTTGTTGTTAATTGAAATCGGCCATGAAAGACCTTATTTTGAAGCGGCCTTTCCTGATCTCGAGCCCATTTGGCTTGATACCGCCGAAGCCACAGATCAAATTCTTCTCCTGACCAAAGAGCAACTAACACCGTGATTCGTGCTTCTGGTTTGACGGTTCGTCGTGGCACTAAAGTATTGCTCGATCAAACTGAATTTGTTGTGCATCCCGGCGAGCGTGTAGGTTTCGTTGGGAAAAATGGCGCCGGAAAATCTACTCTTTTTGCTCTGCTCCAGCATGAAATTGAAGCGGATGCAGGAACACTTGAAGTGCCTCAAGGATGGCGCATGGCAAGCGTCAAACAAGAAATTGCCTCAAGCGATGGCAGTGCGCGTGACTTTGTTATCGATGGTGATACCCATCTGCGCCTACTACAAGCTGAGCGCAGCGCATTGTCTGATGCGCTCGAACGCTCACCTAACCAAGCAGAAGCACTCGGGGCACGTATCGCAGAACTAGAGTCCGAACTCATCGAAGTCGGCGCATGGACCTCCGCCTCACGTGCTGAGCAACTCCTGGCGGGCTTGGGCTTTACACCAGCGCAATGGGATCATCCTGTAGATAGCTTTTCTGGTGGATGGAGAATGCGTCTCGCGCTCGCAAGAGCTCTGATGGCTCCCTCAGAGTTGTTGTTGCTAGATGAGCCTACAAACCACCTGGACCTCGACGCAATGCTGTGGCTTGAACGCTGGCTAGGCGCTTACACGGGGACCGTTTTACTGATTTCTCACGATACCGAGTTTTTGGATTCTGTTGCACAAACAATTCTCCATTTTGATCAAGGCAAACTCAATCGATACAAGGGTGGCTATCAGGATTTTGTTATTCAACGTTCGGAAAGACTGCGTCAAACCAAAATTGCTTGGGAGCGTCAGACACGCGAGACCGCCAGGTTGCAAGGATTTATTGATCGGTTTAAAGCTAAAGCATCAAAAGCCAAACAAGCTCAAAGTCGTGTGAAGGCCTTGGCGCGAATGGAGCTGTTAGCACCCATTCATGCCGAGTCAGGCATTGACATTCGCATTCCCTCGCCCGAAGAAATGCCCGACCCACTTTTAGTGTTAGAGGATATGCAGGCGGGCTATACCAACGAACAAGGCGAAACGATCCCTATCTTGCGGAAGGTGCGCTTGATGGTTCGAGGTGGAGATCGTATTGGCATCTTGGGCGTCAATGGTGCGGGTAAAAGTACGCTAGTCAAAACACTGGCTGGTGAACTGGAGGTTCAGGCCGGCAGCCGTAAAGCCTCACGTGGTCTAGAGGTGGGATATTTTGCTCAGCATCAGCTTGACATGCTGGATTTAGACAGCAGTCCTTTGCAGCACTTAGCACGACTGGCACCACAAACCCGCGAACAAGAACTTCGTAACTATCTTGGTGGCTTTGGCTTTGGTGGCGATCGCGTCATGGACAAGGTTGCTCCCATGTCCGGTGGTGAAAAAGCCAGACTCGCGCTTTCACTCATCGTATGGCAAAAGCCCAATCTCTTATTGCTAGATGAACCAAGCAATCACTTGGATGTAGAAACACGCGAGGCCTTGACGACTGCGCTAGCAGAGTTTGGTGGCAGCATGCTGCTCGTGTCCCACGATAGACACTTGCTTCGCACCACTGTGGATCGCTTTTGGATCGTGGCGGACGGTGGCGTACAGGAGTTTGACGGTGACCTTGAGGATTACAGAGATTGGTTAGCGCAACATCAAGCAAATGCCCGTAAACAAGAGCTCGCCGATAGGCAAGCTGCAAACACCGTATCACTCGCCCAACAAGAAAATTCCTCAAGTCTTCCGGACATCTCAAATGCTGATCGGAAACAACAAAAACGCGAAGAGGCACAGGAGCGGCAACGAACGGCTGTGCTGCGTAAACCCATCGAGGCCAAGCTTACGAAAATTGAAAAAGAGCTTGAGTCCACGCAAAGCAAACTCAAAATACTTGACGCCTTGATTGCCGATGCAGATCTGTACACGGAAGCAAGACGCCAGGAGAGAGTGCAGACGCTATCCCAGCATGGGGAACTCACAAAAAAGCATGGGGAACTAGAAGAAGTATGGCTTGAGTTGCAAAGCGAGTTGGAATCAATTGGCTAGTACTGACACTAGCCAAATTGAGATTACAAAATTAAACAATAGATTACGCCTAGAAAAACTCTAGCCCTGAATGATGTCAAGTTTGGCCACGCCAAGAGCCAAAGTTTTGGCTCCAACATCGCGAAACTGGATCTGAGCTTGAGCATCTAAACCGCTACCCGACAATCCAAAAATAGTTCCTTCGCCAAAGCGGCCATGTCGTACACCCTGGCCTACGCGAAAATGTTGGTTTCCAACTGTGACACCGTAAGATGCACTTTGACTGACGGCGGGTGCTCGCTTGACGCTTCCCTGCCTTGCATAAGGATCAAAACCTGCGCTACTCGACTTCCAGCGAGGCTCGGAATCACTGAGGCCTTGTTTAGGCGTCAACCACTTTAAATGCTCCTCCGGAACCTCGGACAGAAAGCGTGACCGCATCGCATAACGCGTCTGACCATGGAGCATGCGGCTCTGAGCAAGGCTGAAATAAAGCCGTTCGCGTGCGCGGGTGATCGCCACGTACATCAAACGGCGTTCTTCTTCGAGGCCAGCCTGCTCCAATATGCTGTTTTCATGAGGAAAAAGACCTTCTTCGATGCCAGTGATAAATACTGCATCAAACTCAAGGCCTTTGGCTGCGTGCACAGTCATCAACTGCACAGCATCTTGACCGGCTTGCGCTTGGTTATCACCCGCTTCGAGTGCTGCGTGAGATAAAAAAGCCATCAGAGGTGAAAGACCATCAAAACCCTCTTGCATCGGATCTTGGGCACCTGCTGTCTGCACCACTTCGCCCGCAGGTAAACCACCCATGTCAGACTCTGCAACAAAAGCTGCAGCGGCAGTAATCAACTCTCGAAGGTTTTCAATCCGATCCGCACCTTCGCGATCAAGCTGATAGTGACCGACCAAACCGCTGTGCTCAATGACATGTTCAACAAGCTCTGGAAGAGGCAAGCTGCGTGTCTCATCGGCGAGACGCTGGATCAAACTCGAAAACTGAGCAAGATTAGACCCACCCTTACCAGGCACTCTCGCAACGGCAGCACTCAGACTCGTGTCGTAAGCTTTTGACTGATCTCCCAAAAGCTCTAACGTTCGTGCGCCAATACCGCGAGGAGGAAAATTAACCACTCGCATCCAAGACGTGTCGTCATCCAGATTGGCCATCAACCGCAAATAAGCCAGGGCGTGTTTAATTTCTTGACGCTCAAAAAAGCGTAGACCGCCGTAAACCTTGTAAGGCACTCCCGAAGAGAACAATGCATGTTCAATCACTCGTGACTGAGCATTACTACGATACAAAATAGCGATTTGACTGCGGTCACGACCGTCAGAGATCAGGCCTCGAACTTCTTCGACCAGCCATTGAGCTTCGAGCAAGTCAGTCGGTTGTTCAACAACACGAATTTTTTCTCCCTCACCCTGCTCTGTCCACAGATTCTTTCCAAGCCGACCCGTGTTGTGACTGATCAGAGCATTGGCTGAGTCAAGAATATGGCCAAAGGATCGATAATTTTGCTCGAGGCGAATGACCGTACCATGGGCATAATCGCGCTCAAAATCTGCCATGTTGCCAACATTGGCACCACGAAAAGCGTAGATTGACTGATCATCATCACCCACAGCAAACAAATGTGCGCCACCACCTGCTAATAAAGTGAGCCATTTGTACTGCAAGGTATTGGTATCCTGAAATTCGTCAACCAAAATATGTTTAAAGCGGCGCTGATAGTGCTCACGAATCGGCGCATGTCGAAACAATAACTCGTAGGCACGCAAGAGTAGTTCTGGAAAGTCGACTACGCCTTCACGCTGACACTGCGCCTCATAAAGGGTATAAATTTCGATCAGACGTCGACGAAAACTATCGTAGGCCTCAACATCACCAGGACGTTGGCCGTCTTCTTTGGCACCGTTAATAAAGCGCTGAACATCGCGCGGTGGATACTTATCATCATCCACACCATTTGCTTTTAGCAGTCTCTTGATAGCGGCTAACTGATCCGCAGTATCCAAGATCTGAAAAGCCTGCGGCAAACCAGCATCACGATGGTGGGCGCGCAACATCCGATTACACAAGCCGTGAAAAGTACCAATCCATAAACCACGGGTATCAATCGGCAAAATAGCCGACACCCTGGCCACCATTTCACGTGCAGCTTTGTTGGTAAAAGTGACGGCTAAGATACCAAGCGGACTGACTTGGCTAGTTTGAATCAGCCAAGCCATTCGGGTGGTGAGCACCCGAGTTTTACCGCTACCAGCACCCGCCAACACGAGTGCGTGTTGAGCGGGTAAAGTGACTGCGTCTCGCTGCGGGTCGTTTAGCTTGTCAATCATGCCGCATAGCGGCGAAGACGCAGAGCGAACTCCTCAAGGCTCGCAATGCCGCTCTGCTGAGCACGCTGACACCATGCCTGCAAGTCATGAAGTAACTGTTCGCTGGACGATGTTGAGCTGTCCCAGAGTTTGACTAAGTCATGACGCATCAGGACGAGTGTCGACAAAGATTCATTAAGTGAAAGCGCTTGTTCGATACGGGCACGCTCAGCAGGAGCAAGGTTCTCCTCGCCACGTCCTAACCAATGTGTCGCTGCCGCGAGAGCATCTGCCTTGGTATCAGCTTTAGAAGCTTTTAAACGAACCAACTCATCCTTGCAGGCAGTTTTCATGATGCCGGTATAGCGGGCAAGAATCTCATAACGATGTGCGATCACACCTTGTAGGGTGCGGAGGTCAACGCCTGCTTTGCCAGTCGCCTCTAATTTTAATTTAGGTGCCACTTTTTTGATCTTGGCTAAACCTAACGCCTTGAGACCTAGGATATAAATCCAGCCAATGTCCAACTCATACCATTTACTTGAAAATTTAGCGGAGGTGCCGTGAGCATGATGATTGTTATGGAGCTCTTCACCACCGATCAAGATGCCGATAGGAAACACGTTAGTGCTGGTATCTGGGCTCGCGAAATTGCGATAACCAAAGTAATGACCAATGCCGTTTACCACGCCTGCAGCCCAAAATGGAATCCAAGCCATCTGAATTGCCCAGATTGTGAACCCAATCGCACCAAACAAAGCCACGTCGATGATCAACATCAAAATGATGCCACGAGCGCTGAAGCGTGTATAAACATTGCGCTCAAGCCAATCATCTGGCGTACCGTGCCCGAATTTGGAGACTGTCTCTGCATTTTTTGATTCGTGGCGATATAACTCAGCACCACTAAATAAAACTTTGCCAATGCCGTAAATCATTGGCGAGTGTGGATCCCCCTCACGCTCACAGCGCGCATGGTGCTTGCGATGAATCGACACCCATTCTTTTGTGACCATTCCAGTGGTCATCCAAAGCCAGAAACGGAAAAAATGCATAACCGCCGGATGGAGATCCAAGCCACGGTGCGCCTGGCTGCGATGCAGAAAAATAGTCACGGCAACGATGGTGACGTGGGTCATACCCAGCGTGAAAAGCACTACCTGCCACCAGTTAGCCTGGAGCAAACCACCTGCTGCAAAAGAGATGAAGTCGTTCATGTAAGTGTCTATGATCCAAGACATTAAGATGAACAGAATTTTAGCCCAGCAAAGGGTTATCTGCTAGTAAAAACCCTCAAGTATTTGCGCAAAATCAACTATTTAAGGGTTAACGGTGGCTAAACGACCGGTTACGCTCGTTTGGGCGTAACCGGCACAATTCACCATCATATTTGAGGGTCTGAAGCATCTTCAGATTGAGGCTTTTCAGTCACTTTTACTTTAGCTTTAGGTTTTGCCCGTGGTTTAGCCTTAGGTTTTACTTCAGGTTCAAGCAGCCCTTCAGGCTCCGACAGTATCTCAGACTCAGAATC
The DNA here is from genome assembly GCF_049655405.1 of Zwartia sp. Lineage (GTDB taxonomy): Bacteria > Pseudomonadota > Gammaproteobacteria > Burkholderiales > Burkholderiaceae_B > Zwartia. Next base: position 56,190 of record NZ_JBASJR010000013.1, on the reverse strand, counting down.
TGACTCTAATTCAGGCTCACTTTTGACCTTTTCCATCACTAAAGATTTCTTTCTTTCGAAGATAGCTGCAAAAAACCCATCCGTACCATGGACGTCCGGACGCAAACTTAAATAAGGGCCTTCGATTTGAAGTGTTGTGCGCGCTGCCAAAATGGGCGCTGCATCGACCAATTCAAATTCAGGATGGTTTGCCAAAAACAGCTCTGCCTGATCCTGATTTTCTTCTTTTAAAACGCTGCACGTCGCATAAACAAGCCGACCCCCAGGGGCGACACAGCGTGAAGCACTTGCCAAAATGCGTGCCTGCAAAGCCGTGAGCTCTTGAAGACTCTGAACAGACTGACGCCACTTCAAATCAGGGTTGCGTCGCAAGGTTCCCACGCCACTGCAAGGTGCATCCACCAACACGCGGTGCGCTTTACCCGCAAGCCGCCGAACACGCGTGTCATTTTCATGCTCAATCGCGACCGGCACGATATTGGACAACCCGCTTCGAGCAAAGCGTGGCTTAGCCTTTGCAAGTCTAGTCGCTGACACATCAAACGCATAGAGCCTGCCAGTAGAGCGCATCAGCGCACCAAGCAATAATGTCTTACCCCCAGCGCCGGCGCAGAAATCGATCACCATTTCGCCGCGCTTTGGCCCCACCAGCAACGCGAGGAGCTGACTGCCCTCGTCCTGGACCTCAATCAAACCATGTTCGAACTGGTGCCACTTGTTCATAGCGGGCCGCCCCTTAAGACGGATTCCCCAAGGCGAATAAGGTGTCGCAACAGGCGCATGCCGCACGCCATTGCCTTTGATCAAGTCAGCCAGCATTTCATCGCGGTCCGCTTTCATCGGATTGACGCGAATATCAAGCGGGGCTGCAGTATTCAGTGCTGCTGTGAGGGATTCCAGTTCTGGCATGTCCTTGATTCGATCGAACAACCAGTCGGGCAAACTTGTACGGACCTGCAATGAAAGAGACTGCTCATCAATCTGAGCAATCCGGTCTAGCCACGCCAGCTCACCCACATCCAATACTGGGCGAACTTTGTCAGCCCCCATTGTGGCAATGGCGCCCTGGATCGCTAAACGCCGTACCGCATTACCGACTCCACTCTCCCCGAGCTGACGATAGCGACGCAAGTGACGCAACACGTCATAGACAACCTCAGCGACCTCAGCGCGATCGCGGATTCCGAGTTTGGGGTGCGCTCGAAACCAATGGGAAACAATCGAGTCCGCGGCAAAGCGCCAGGTCAGAACTTCGTCAAGGACCTGGCGGATCTGATCCAGCCGAACCGTCATGACAGGCTGGCGAGGCTTTGGAACATATGTTGAAACGACGGGTTGCTTTTCTACGCCATAAGGCTGGCCCTCACCTTGTCCGGCAAAGCCTCGATCGCCTTGAGGGCGGGGTCCACGAGGCTGAGCATTCATGAGTCTTTCAGTCGCGGAACCAGGCTTGACCGCACTAGCTGATGCGCTCAGCGCCGCGGCCCGAGCTTCATCTTTTTTGTTGTGTCGCCCTGCACCCGTCGCGCCAGGTGGCCGACGGCTTGGTTTGCTGGGATTGCTCATAAATATTGGCCTGATGTAAAAAGTCGTGTGGTGATGCCGTCCACCTGAACGCGCTGATCGCTGGTCAAGTGTATTCGGCCCTGAGCAAGCCAACATGCGACTTGCGGATAAATATGGTGTTCCATGCCCAACACCCTTGCGGCTAAGGTCTCGGGCGTATCGTCATTGAGTACCGGGACCACACCCTGAGCAATAATGGGACCGTGATCAAGCACGGGAGTGACGAAGTGTACGGTGCATCCATGGGATTGAACACCCGTGGCTAACGCTTGAGCATGGGTATGTAAACCAGGAAAAGCAGGCAACAAAGACGGATGGATGTTCACAAGCCGTCCGGCAAAGCGCTCAACAAAGCCTGGAGTCAACACTCGCATAAAACCAGCCAGCAGCACGTAATCTGGCTCAAACTGTTCAATGGATTGTGCCAGTGCGGAGTCAAAGGACTCTCTGGAGCTGAAGGCAGTATGGGCCAAGCCCACAGTCTGGATACCCTGCTCTGCAGCCCAAGTCAGTCCTGCTGTCTCAGCACGGCTCGCGATGACGGCAGCGACGTCTGCAGCGCATTCTCCAGTTTGGCACGCCTGCACGATTGCTTGCATATTGGAACCCTGTCCTGAGATCAAAATCACAAAGCGAGGGCGTATATTTTGGGGGTCGGACATGGTATTCCACGATAAGGCTAGTCTGAAATTGTAAACTGTCACCTGTGAAAACCATTCTCAGCATTTTTCGCCAAGCCCCCGCGCCTGATTTTCGCCTACCGTGCGCCCTGTCAATTGGTAACTTTGACGGGGTACATCGTGGCCATCAGGCCATGATTGCTCAAGTCTGCGACGCGGCAGAGCGACTTGCGCTCGCTCCAACGATCCTGACCTTTGCACCGCATCCGCGTCAGTACTTTGCGCATATCAACCACCGCCCAGAGCTCTCTCCTCCGCAAATCACTGGGCTGAGGGACAAACTCACCGCCCTCGCCCACGCCGGCGTTGAGCGTGTGATTCTCGCTCGATTTAATCAAGCAATGGCGGAAATGTCGGCCTCAGACTTTGTCACAAAATGGCTAGCAATTGAGCTCAATGTCCGTTGGTTGCTGGTGGGCGAGGATTTTCGTTTTGGCCGCCAGCGAACCGGGGACGTCAAGTTGCTCAAAGAGCTTGGGCAACTTTGCGGTATCGCGGTTCATACGCTAAGTGACATTACCGATGAACAGGGACACAGGATTTCCAGCTCTGAGGTCCGAGGTGCGCTTGCAGCGGGAGATGTTCGCCGTGCCGCCAGCTTATTAGGCCGCCCTTTTGGCATGACGGGTCACATTGTTCATGGCAAAAAGCTCGGACGTACGCTTAATATGCCAACGATGAATATGCATGTCACACCTCGTTGCGCTGCGCGCTCTGGCATTTATGTCGTTCGCGCACATGGTCTTGGGCCCAAACCCCTGCCTGGAGTGGCTAGCCTAGGCGTTCGTCCCACCGTCGAAGATGATGGAAGAATTTTGCTTGAGACTCACTTATTTGATCTGAATGTAGATGCATACGGTAAACTCGTGCGCGTCGAACTCCTGCAGCATTTGCGGGATGAAGAAAAGTTTCCCGATCTGCCAACCTTGACTGCCGCCATGCATGCCGATGCACAGCATGCGCGCGCTTACTTTGCGCTCCATGGACTATAAAAACACACTCAATTTGCCCGATACACCCTTCCCGATGCGTGGAGACCTTCCGCGTCGAGAGCCTGCTTGGGTCGCACAATGGCAAGAAAAAAAGGTTTATCAAGCGATTCGCGACGCAAGCCGCGGTCGACCAAGCTTTTTATTGCATGACGGCCCGCCCTATGCGAATGGCGACATTCACATCGGTCACGCCGTCAATAAAATCCTAAAGGACATCATCGTCAAAAGCCGCAACATGGCGGGTTTTGATGCGGCGTATGTTCCAGGTTGGGATTGTCACGGCATGCCCATCGAAATTCAGATCGAAAAGAAATTTGGCAAACACTTGCCTGTTGCCGAAGTGCAGGCAAAAGCTCGGGCTTACGCGCTTGAACAAATCGAGCGACAGAAAAAAGACTTTGAACGCTTGGGTGTCCTGGGTGATTGGAATCGCCCTTACCTGACCATGAACTTCAGTAATGAAGCCAATGAAATTCGAGCGCTCGGGCGTATTTTAGAAAAAGGCTATGTTTTTCGTGGTCTCAAACCCGTTAACTGGTGTTTTGATTGCGGCTCTGCTTTGGCTGAAGCCGAGGTCGAATACGCGGACCGTCAGGATCCAGCCGTTCACATCGCCTTCCCTTTTGCAGACCGCCCAGCCCTCGCAAAAGCATTTGGCTTGCCCGAAGTGGATGCCGGTGCTATTGTGATTTGGACTACGACGCCTTGGACCATCCCTTCCAATCAAGCGCTGAATATCCATCCAGAGTTTAAGTACGCGCTCGTGCGTGTGACGCCGGCTCCCTCAACGGGTTCGCTGCTGATTTTGGCCGCAGATCGCGTTGAGGCTTGCCTCAAAGAATGGGGGCTCGAAGGCGACATTATCGCGGAATGCGTTGGCCTCGCTCTGGATCAAATTACCTTCGATCATCCATTGGCAAGCTTCGACGAAGGCTACCGCCGCGTCGCGCCGATTTATCTCGGCGACTATGTGACGCTGGATACAGGAACAGGCGTTGTGCACTCTGCGCCCGCCTACGGTGTTGAAGACTTCCTCTCCTGCAAAGCCAATGGGATGAAAGATGCTGACATCATTAATCCTGTGATGGGTGATGGCAAGTACGTGCCTTCCCTACCTGGCTTTGGTGGACTCAGCATTTGGGCAGCCAATCCGAAAATTGTTGAAGCTTTGGCTGCTGCAGGAACTTTGCTTAAGCAAGAGCCGCATTCACATAGTTATATGCATTGCTGGCGACACAAGACACCCATCATTTACCGGGCGACTAGCCAATGGTTTGCCGGAATGGATGTTCAGCCGATCGACAACGACGCGACTTTGCGCCAAAGTGCCTTAGCGGCGATTGATGCCACAGCGTTTTACCCTGCTTGGGGACGCGCACGATTGCATGCAATGATCGCAAATAGACCAGACTGGACATTGTCTCGCCAACGTCAATGGGGCGTGCCGATGGCGTTCTTTATCCACAAAGAAACAGGCGCGCTTCATCCAAACACACCTGCACTCCTAGAAGAAGTCGCTAAACGTGTGGAAAAACACGGCATTGAAGCTTGGCAAGCGATTGAACCGGCTGATCTGCTGGGGGCTAATGCAAACGACTACGAGAAGAATCGTGACACGCTCGATGTATGGTTTGACTCAGGCACGACGCACGCCACAGTATTGGGTGGTCCTGACAATCAGCACAAGGGCTCGCATGGTGAACTGACTTGGCCTGCGGACATGTACCTTGAAGGCTCAGATCAACATCGCGGTTGGTTCCACTCGTCTTTGTTGACGGGTTGTATGCTATCGGGACGCGCGCCTTACAAGAGCCTTCTGACCCACGGTTTCGTGGTGGACGGTCAGGGCCGCAAAATGAGTAAATCAGTCGGCAATGTGATTGCACCTCAAAAAGTATCTGATAGCCTTGGTGCAGAAATTTTGCGTCTATGGGTGGCCAGCACGGATTATTCTGGTGAGTTGTCCATTTCTGACGAAATCCTCAAACGCGTGGTTGAAGGCTATCGTCGCATTCGTAACACCTTGCGCTTCCTGCTTGCCAACCTCGCTGACTTTGATGCCTCCACGGATGTCGTCGCTGCGAGTGATTTATTAGAAATCGATCGCTATGCCTTGACGATGACTTCGAAAATGCAAGCAGAGGTGTTATCTTGTTTCGAGAAATACGACTTTCACCCGGCCATGTCTCGCATACAGCATTTCTGCTCAGAAGACCTTGGTGCGTTTTATCTTGATGTATTGAAAGATAGGCTTTACACGTCCGCACCGCGCAGTCTTGCTCGACGCTCGGCCCAAACCGCTCTGCTTCACATTACACAGACGTTGCTCAAATTGATGGCGCCTGTATTGTCCTTTACGGCCGAAGAGGCGTGGGGGATTTTGCTCAGCTCAACACTGAAATCCTCTCCTGATATTGGTCGTCTGACCATTTTTACCGAATGCTTCCATGTGACGCCAAAGGTTGCTGACTCCGAGGTACTGGAGCAGCGTTGGTTGAGATTGCGCGAGATTCGGGCGCTTGTCATGCGCAAGCTCGAGGACTTACGTAGTGCAGGGAATATTGGCTCTTCCTTGCAGGGCGAAGTCGATCTGACTGCTCATGGTGATGATCTGGCATTACTGCAAAGCGTTGCAGATCAATTACCCTTTATCTTTATCGTTTCGCGCGTGGGTATTCACGCAGGTGCTGGTGAGTTGGAAATCAGCATTGCGCCCTCTACGCATCAAAAATGTGAACGCTGTTGGCACTGGCGCGACGATATTGGTCAAGATCAAGCGCATCCACACATCTGCGGTCGATGTGTGGATAACTTAAATGAAGCTGCAGCCACCTAAGTATGGAGAGCGACAAGCAAGGCACGTCACACTCGCCCATTCCCGACTTAGTCGGTTATCGCGGAATGGGAAGATGGCTGCTGCTAGCGTTGTTACTGATTGTGGTGGATCAACTGACCAAGATTGGTTTTGATCATGCCCTGCGGTATGGAGAGCGCGTCAACGTTTTGCCTGTTTTTGATTTCACCTTGCTCTACAACAAAGGCGCTGCGTTTAGTTTTCTAGCAGATCAGCCCGGTTGGCAACGTTGGTTTTTTACCATTCTGGGGATTGGTGCAAGCGCATTTATTCTTTGGATGATGCACACCCACCGTTCTCAGCATCGCTTCATGTTGGCGCTCACGCTGATTCTTTCTGGTGCTCTTGGTAATGTGATTGATCGTATCGCCTATGGCCATGTCGTGGACTTTTTGCTTTTTTATTGGCAAAACTGGTATTACCCTGCTTTCAATGTAGCTGATGCAGGCATCACAGTCGGTGCTATCCTTTTAATCATTGACGAAATTCTTCGCCTTCGAGGTCAGCATGCAAGATCTTCTTGATAAACGGATTGTGCTGGGTTTGAGTGGGGGCATTGCCTGCTACAAGGCTGCTGATCTAGTTCGCAGACTGATTGAACGAGGTGCCCAAGTAGACGTTGTCATGACTGAGGCCGCAACGCGGTTTATTACAGCCGTGACGATGCAGGCGTTGAGTGGACGCCCCGTGTTTGTAGATGCTTGGGATAATCGCATCCATAACAATATGGCGCATATCCAACTCACCAGAGGTGCTGATGCGATCCTGATCGCTCCCGCTTCGGCAGACTTTATGGCTAAGCTTGTTCAGGGGCGTGCAGATGATCTGCTCTCGACACTCTGCCTTGCACGTGCCTGTCCATTATTGGTGGCTCCTGCTATGAATCGCGAGATGTGGCTCGCGGCTCCTACACAGCGCAACGTCGCTCAGCTCTCCCAAGACGGTATCGAAATACTGGGTCCTGGCAGTGGTGAGCAAGCATGCGGTGAAACGGGTGATGGCCGCATGCTCGAGCCATTGCAAATTGTTGCAGAGCTCAAGCGATTTTTTCAGCCCAAGCATTTTAAAAATTTGCACGTACTCTTGACGGCTGGACCGACAATTGAGCCGATTGATCCCGTGAGAGTGTTGAGTAATCGCTCCTCTGGCAAGACTGGGTACGCACTTGCCGAGGCTGCCTGGGAAGCTGGAGCGAGCGTGACCCTGATCTCTGGACCGACCGCACTGCCATGTCCCTATGGAGTGACCCGTCTGGATGTGGATACCGCTCAGCAAATGCATGATGCTGTCATGTCCCACCTAACTGGGCAGGATATTTTTATTTCGGTTGCGGCAGTTGCGGACTGGCGCATTAAAAATGTTTCGTCTGAAAAAATTAAGAAAAGTGGTTCATCCACACCCGAATTAAAGTTTGAAGCAAATCCGGATATTCTGGCAGCTGTTGCCTCCCTTAAAGACGGTCCGTGGTGTGTTGGATTTGCAGCTGAAACTGAAAACCTTTCCGAATTTGCTCATGCTAAGAGACTTCGAAAAGGTATCCCGATGCTGATCGGCAACTTAGCCCAACATGTCATGGATGCAGATCACACGACTGTTTCAATTTTTGATGAGCAAGGGGAACATGCCCTGCCCTTGAGTTCCAAACAGGATGTCGCCAGACAGCTTGTGAATGCGATTGCGCAACGCTTTCATCGCTCACACCCGTCAAGATAGATTATTTAGGTCTACACATGCAAGCGTTGATCGACCAACTCGTCTTATTCATTCAAAACAATCAGTCGTGGGCGGGCCTAGTCATTTTTATCATGACTTTCGGTGAATCTTTGTTTGTTCTGGGAATTTTCATCCCAGCAACAGTGTTGCTATTTGCTACAGGCACATTGATTGCAACTGGCACACTTGATGCAGGACCCATTTTATTTTGGGGCATTGCTGGAGCCATTGTTGGGGATGCACTGTCCTTTTGGCTTGGTCGCTGGATGGGCCCTAAAGTTTTACGCCACAAACGGTTGAATGCCTACCGCAGACAAGTCGCTCGCGCTCGACTGTTTTTCTACAGATACGGATTTTTAGCTGTATTAATTGCTCGCTTTTTAGGCCCGCTCCGCTGTTTTATTCCGACCGTTGCTGGCGTAATGGGCATGCCTGAACTTCGTTTTCAACTGGCAAATATCATCTCCGCAATTTTGTGGCTACCTGCCCTGTTGGCTCCAGGGTATCTTGCCTCCCTGAGCGTTGAAGCGCTTAAGCAAGGTCAGCACTCTACTGTTTATTCTTTGGTGGGTCTCGCGGTGATTGCAACGATTGCCTGGCTCGTCATTCGCAAAAGACGTGAAGTCAAAAATAAGCAAACAAATTCGCATAAACGTATTCGTCATCACGACATTTAAATAGAATCTTGAGCTCAATATGAACGCTGTAGACGTAAAAATTCTAGATCCTCGTATGCGTGAGCAATTGCCTGCTTACGCAACGAGTGGCTCAGCAGGCTTGGACCTGAGAGCGTGTTTGGACCAACCTCTTGTGTTGGAACCTGGCATGACACAGCTCATTCCAACAGGCTTGGCGATTCACGTTGCCGATCCAGGGTATGCAGCGGTGATTTTGCCCCGATCGGGTCTTGGCCATAAGCACGGCATCGTATTAGGTAACTTAGTTGGCCTGATCGATTCTGATTATCAGGGGCCATTAATGGTGTCTGCGTGGAACCGTAGCAGCGTCGCCTATACGCTTGAACCCATGGAGCGTTTGGCTCAACTTGTCGTTTTACCCATCGCACAGATTCAATTCAATGTGGTCGAAGATTTTGATCGTACTAGCCGTGGATCTAGTGGTTTTGGCAGTACTGGCAAAGGCTAAATTACTAGCGACTACAAGAAGATCCAGAAGGAGCCTTTTGAGTTTTTAAGGCTTCTGTTAGCTGAGTCGCAAGCGCTTGAACGTTTTCCTGTTGCCCCCTGACTAACGCAAGCACTCCAATATCGACGGGTTTAACCAACCTTGTATAGCAAGTCAAAAAAGACTTGCTCCCAGGAAAACGCATACTCCAGACCGTATCCAAGGCGACGGACTGTCCAGGGATTAAATCAAATCGCTGCACAGCCAATTGTATTTTTGTGACAGACGCGCCTGCGGCTTCGGAGACAAGTTTTTGTACAGGCGGCATGCCTATGCGTTGCGTTAATGCTTGAGAGAGTGCAGTCGACAGTTGGGCTGAAAGAGAACCAGACCAACGATCCTCACTGAGCACCATCAAACGTCCCTCACCCTGACTGACTACGAGAGAAATATTGTCCACCTCGGCAGGCACACTAATATCGGACAAGGAATAGGCGCCGACACTCTTGCCAGACACTTCTTTGCTTGAAGAAACAGCTGATGACGGCGGTGGTAAAGCTTGACTCAAGGTGTAGTGCTGAGCAGGAGGACCTGCGCAACCCACAAGACTTAAAACGCCCAAAGCCAATGCCAAGCGCTTGAAGGAAATCATCATTTACTTGGAGCTCCAAGAGTATCTCGGGAATATGGCTGAGCGCCTCGTCCCCGGATAATAGAATCGGGATTAGCCTGCAAGCTATCTGTCAAAGAACGCAGGGACTTGAGACTGCCCTTTAGATCTTCGAGCATAGACTCTGTGTTGGACGTCAGCGGGCTACCGGGTGCAATTAACGTATTGAGATTTTTAACAGTCAACTCAATCTGTGTCAGAGTGGAAGCTAACTTAGGTGTGACGCTTTTATCCAGATTTGCACTCATGCGCTTAATTTGAATGACCATCTCATCAAGATCTTCTGCAATTTTCTCGAAAGGAATTTTATCGATCTTGGCGATGATGCTTCCAATCTGCGCTTGCATGCTTCCCAGGTCATCTGCAGCAATCGTTGGCATGATAAAAGGTAGCGTTGTTTGATTAGATTCAGCGGGAGGCACGTTAGGAAAGTCCGCTAAGGTGATGTAGAGCTGACCGGTCAAAATACTCGCTGTTCTCAATTGCGCTCGAAGACCTTTGTTAGTCATGCTATTCAACGACTCTGTCAGATCCCCTGGAGTCTGGTGGGCTAGCTTGAGCTCAGTATAGACAGTGCCCAAACGCTCAGGATAAAGGGTACCTTCTACCACGGTAAAAAATTGTCTCGTCATAATGTCGAAATCAAGTTCGACAGAATCCACCACGCCGAGGTCTACACCGTGAAATACAACCGGCGCACCGACATTTAACCCACGAACGGGTTGGTCAAACCGCATACGAATTGGCACAGCAACACCTCTTGGGACAACGGCTGCAGCATTTCGAGATTCGTAGAGTTTGAAAGGCTTTTTAGCATCAATTAATGGTTGAGGCTTACCAAAGGAGGAAAATGAAATCCCACCTGCAATCAACGAAATTAAAGACTCCGTTTGCAGATGCATTCCTCCCGCACCGATCGTCAAGTCAATACCACTTTCATTCCAAAATCGTGTGCTTGTATCGATATATTTGTCGTAAGGTGCGTCAACGAAAATATTGAGATCCACAAATTTACCGGCATCGTTCAGAGAAAATCCCGTCACCAGTCCAACTTGAATTCTTCGATAAAAAATAGGAGCGCCAGGTCCCAAAGAACCTAAGCTATCGGTACGCAACACATAATGGCTACCAGGCCGATTGCTGGAGATTGGAGGAGGAAGCTCCAAGCCGACAAAGTTTCTCTCGCTTTCGCGAGATTTCGCACTGCCATCAAAATCAGTTTCAATGTAGGAGCCAGACAATAGCGTAGTCAGTCCAGAAACCCCACCGAAACCCACGCGAGGCCTGACTACCCAAAAGCGTGAACCCTCATGCGCAAAGGCTGCACCATCCTTGGTCAGATCCGCCTCAACCACCACGCCATCCTGCGTACTATTGAGGCGAACGCTTTTAACTAAGCCAATCACCACATCACGATATTTAATTTGTGTCTTACCATTTTCAATTCCGGTCGCTGACTGAAATGAAATCGTGATCTTTGGACCTTGCTGAGAGTAGTCATGCCAGATGATGGACAGTCCTACGAGAAGCGCTGCGAGCGGGATGAACCACACCCAAGCGAGACTACGCTTAGGACGCCTAGCGACGCGCGGCAATGTTTTCTCAGCGGTCTTGCTTTGCAGGTCGGGCATGCCAGGCTCATTAAGTTGACTCAAGGCGAAATTCCTTGGGCATAGAAGGACTAAATATTAAAAGGAGATGATACTTGACGGCGGTAGCCGGCGCGTCGCCAAGCCAGTCGTGGGTCAAAGCTCAGTGCAGCCAGCATAGTCAAAATCACAACTGCACCAAAAGCAACCGCCCCACTCCCTGGCTCGATACGCAGTAAAGCACCAAACTGTCCCAAAGCTGAAAGCAAAATCACAACAAATACATCCAACATTGACCACTGTCCAATGAACTCGACCACGCGATAAATCTGTGTCCGCCTGCGTAAACCACGCATCGCACCGTACTGAGTAAGGACTAATAAAACTGAAAGTGCCACAAGCTTGAACACAGGTACCAACACACTTGCAACCAAGACAACCAGTGCGATATCCCAAGAGCCCATTTGAAATAATTCGATGACGCCTCCGAGAATAGTGTGAGCGGAGGTTCCGCCCACCGACGTGATTTTCATGATGGGCAGTAAATTAGCAGGTATGTACAAAATCACTGCTGCGAGCAAGAGCGCCCACACCTGCTTAATCTGGGCAGGTGATGGTGGTTTAGGTAAAGTTGGTAATTGCGCAGGCACACCCAAGTCGAGGGCCATCAGACGTAACCTATGCGCATCTAAACGACCCGTACTCGTGATAAAAATCGCTGCACATGCTGTTGCAAACAAACCAACTCCTGCGACTAATGAAGCTAATCCGGCAAGCTTGACGACGGAGACAAGAATGCCAACCAAAAATACTGGGACCATGCACCAAGGCTTTAAGTGGTCAATCATCTTGATTGACCACTCAAAATATGCGGGTAACCGTCCAAGTGACAGTGGCAACATCACTGAAAAAAGCAAGGAAAGCTGAAACACAGGGAGTAAAAAGCCTGCTGCAAATGTAACAATCGCAACCTCTTGGTAACCCTCTTTCCAAACGACTGAAACGGCATCAAAAAACGTTGCAGCTTGTCCTTGGCCCTGCACATAAAGCGTGGCAACAGGGTAAATATTTGCAAAAAACAAACTGATGAAGGCCGTCAAAATAATGGCAAGCCAAGCATTCGGAGTGAAAGCTGCGTAGGACTCCAATACGCTATTACAGCGAATGCACTGAGCCCATTGATCAGGCTCAAGTTCGGGACGCAAATAAACAGCCCCACACTGATGACAAGTCAACGTGAGGGGCTGTGAGGAACTTACCAATGAAGGGCCGTTCTCTGACGTCATCAATGCACCAGCACGGCCTCCTGATCAGAACCCTTGGCGGCACCAGAGGATTTATCATCCTTGGTATCAAACGTAAGAATGACCTTCCCGTCAGCGTCAACGTCCACGCAAACAGAGCCACCATCGACTAGTTTGCCAAACAGTAACTCATCCGCTAAAGCACGACGGAGTGTGTCCTGTATCAAGCGCTGCATAGGACGTGCCCCCATCAATGGATCAAAACCATTTTTACCAAGATGCGCACGTAACGCATCGGTAAAGGAGACCTCGACACGCTTATCGTGGAGCTGGTCTTCAAGCTGCATCAAGAACTTGTCCACAACACGCAGAATCACCTCTTGACTCAAGGGTGCGAAGTGCACAATGGCGTCGAGCCTGTTACGGAACTCAGGTGAAAACAGGCGCTTAATGTCGCCCATTTCATCGCCACTCGCACGCGTATTGGAAAAACCAATATTTGGTTTGTTGAGTGCTTCAGCGCCTGCATTGGTCGTCATCACTAAAATGACATTACGGAAGTCAGCCTTTCGACCGTTGTTGTCGGTGAGCGTGCCGTGATCCATGACCTGCAACAAAATATTAAATACATCCGGATGCGCTTTTTCGATTTCATCTAATAACAACACGCAATGGGGTTGTTTGTTGATCGCCTCGGTCAGCAAACCGCCTTGATCGAAACCAACGTAGCCGGGAGGTGCACCAATCAGACGTGAAACGGTATGACGTTCCATATATTCAGACATATCGAATCGCAGCAACTCCACCCCAAGGGTGAATGCCAACTGCCTTGCCACTTCAGTCTTGCCTACACCCGTTGGTCCGGAGAACAGGAAGGCGCCAATGGGTTTTTCAGGACGACCAAGACCAGATCTTGCCATCTTGATCGCACCTGCCAACGCCTCAATGGCACCATCTTGACCGTACACGACCGTTTTCAAATCACGCTCAAGACTTGCGAGCTTGCTTCGATCATCACTCGATACAGTCTGAGGAGGAATGCGAGCGATTTTAGAAACAATCGCTTCAATATCCGTTTTCCCAATCACTTTCTTTTGCTTTGAGCGAGGGAGCAAGCGCTGCGCTGCACCAGCCTCGTCGATCACATCAATCGCCTTGTCTGGGAGATGCCGATCATTAATGTGGCGAGCCGAAAGTTCGGCAGCCGCTGTCAACGCAGCGCCTGAGTATTTGACCCCGTGATGCTCTTCGAAGCGCCCTTTCAGACCACGCAAAATTTGAATGGTTTGTGCGACCGTAGGTTCGGAAACATCCACTTTTTGAAAGCGACGGGAGAGCGCTGCATCTTTTTCAAAGACACCTCGGAACTCGGTATATGTTGTGGCACCGATGCAGCGTAACTGACCTGAAGACAGCGCGGGCTTGAGCAGATTAGAAGCATCAAGCGTGCCACCCGATGCAGAACCCGCACCAATCAAGGTATGAATTTCATCGATAAACAAGATGGCTTGCGGATTATTTTTGAGCTGTTTCAACACGCCTTTAAGTCGTTGCTCAAAATCGCCTCGATACTTGGTGCCAGCAAGAAGCGCACCCATATCCAAAGAAAATACCTGAGCATCTTGGAGCACTTCGGGCACCTCGCCCTGGGTGATTCGGTAAGCTAAGCCTTCGGCAATTGCTGTTTTGCCCACACCCGCCTCACCCACCAAGAGAGGGTTGTTTTTTCTGCGGCGACACAAAGTTTGAATCACACGCTCAACTTCTTGATCGCGTCCAATCAGCGGATCAATGCGGCCCGCGATGGCGGCGGCATTTAAATCCTGCGTGTACAAATCAAGCGGTGACTGTTTGCCTTCGGCATTTTGCTCAGTTCCTTCCGCTTGCTGTTCTTTGGGTCCAGCAGGGGTCTCAGCTGCAGCTTGTTTGCTGATGCCATGCGAAAGGAAATTCACAACATCCAGGCGGGAGATACCTTGTTGCTGCAAATAAAAAACAGCATGGGACTCTTTCTCACCGAAAATTGCGACTAAGACGTTAGCACCAGTCACAGGCTTTTTGGAGGCTCCACCTGCAGAAACGTGCATGATTGCACGTTGAATCACTCGCTGAAAGCCAAGAGTGGGTTGCGTATCAACCTCTGCACCCGCAGGAATGACTGGGGTGTTGTCAGTCACAAACTTACGTAAGTTATTACGTAACTCATCCATGTTGGCTGAACACGCACGCAGCACTTCGATTGCGGCTGCATTATCAAGCAGCGACAAAAGTAAGTGCTCGACGGTGATGAACTCATGACGAGCTGAGCGGGCCTCAACAAAGGCCATATGTAGGCTAACTTCAAGCTCTTGGGAAATCACATTTCCTCCGACGTTCTTTCAAGTGTTACACCGTTAAATTGCATTCTATGCCTTATTCGTCACCAACCGGTTCCATCACACACTGCAATGGGTGCTGGCGGGCGCGCGCGTGCTGCGCGACTAGAGCGATACGACTTGCAGCGATGTCATGCGGGTAAACCCCACACACACCTTTGCCTTCGTGGTGAACTTGCAACATGATCCGCATCGCTTCCTCCTGCCCTTTACTGAAAAACTTTTGTAGTACATGAACGACGAACTCCATGGGGGTGTAATCGTCATTCAGCAAAATCACACGATAAAGAGGTGGAGGAGCAGTTTTTGCGCTCTGCTTGTCAACAACAAGATCCGGAGTCGAAGTGGTACGTGCGGGCATGTTTAAAAGTTCAATTAAAGAGATACCTTCATTCTACAGACCCCAAGGGGGCAAAAAACTACTTAATAATGAGAAGTATCAAGCAAAAAATTAGTCATACTAGGCAAACCGATACTTGACGAACACATTAAATCTAACGAATATCGCTATACACACAGGAAATAATTGGGTGTCAAGTTGCCGAAAGCAGATTTTTTCAAGCATACGCTTTAGATCAGCTTTCTGTTTAGTTTATACAACGTTCATAAGAGGCAGTCGGAATGTCAGACTCGACCACAAGTAATGGCCCTAAGGTCACAGGTGTAGTGAAATGGTTCAACGACGCAAAAGGCTTTGGATTTGTGACACCCGATGATGGTGGCGAAGATCTGTTTGCTCATTTTTCAGCAATCCATATGGACGGTTTCAAGACTCTCAAAGAAGGCCAGAAAGTTGCCTTTGAGATCACGCAAGGTCCTAAGGGCAAGCAAGCAACTAATATAACGGCTGCTTAAATAGCCGGGGTGAATAACCCCTTGGATACTACGCAATGTATAGACGGTTCCCGCAAGAAAAACAGCGCGATCTGACGGTCGTGCTGTTTGTTTTTATCATTGGTTTTTTCTTTTCGGTTTCCTCTGCTTTTGCACAGATGAATCCGACATTACCCATTAAAAAACTGAATGCAGGCATGCATGTCATTCAAGCCGAAATTGCGGCCACTCCTGAGACGCGCACAATCGGATTAATGAATCGCAAATCTCTTGCGCCTAACCACGGCATGTTGTTTGTTTTTGATCAGGCAAACGTGCAATGCTTTTGGATGCGCAACACTCTGATTCCTCTTTCAATTGCTTACCTCGACACAGACGGTACGATTGTGAACATTGCAGATATGACGCCGCAAAGCGATCAATCACATTGCTCTAATCGCCCGGTGAGATTTGCGCTCGAAATGGACCAGGGTTGGTTTGCTGCGCGCGGCCTCACACCAGGCAAAAAAATACTCGGTCTGCAATAGACCGAGTATTGAGGACGCCATGCAGTATTAGACGCGTTCGACAATCATCGCGATACCCTGCCCCACGCCTATGCACATCGTGCACAAGCCGTAGCGCCCACCAGTAACCTCCAGCTGATGCACTGCTGTCATCACCAGACGCGCTCCGCTTGCGCCCAAGGGGTGACCCAGGGCAATCGCACCGCCGTTGGGGTTGACGCGTGGATCATTATCAGCGATGCCAAGCATCCGCAACACGGCGAGGCCCTGTGCAGCGAATGCCTCATTTAATTCGATCACGTCCATTTGAGCGAGTGTCAAACCAGCGAGTGCCAATACTTTTTGTGAAGCTGGTGCGGGACCAATACCCATAATACGGGGCTCTACGCCAGCTGTGGCCATTGCTACCACACGGGCACGCGGCTTGAGACCATGGCGTGCTGCGGCTTGCTCGTGCGCAATCAGCATCGCAACAGCACCATCGTTGACGCCTGAGGCGTTGCCCGCAGTGACGGAACCGCCTTCGCGCACAACACCTTTGAGCTTTGTGAGCGACTCAAGTGTCGTGAGACGTGGATGCTCGTCGCGATTAACGATCAGTGCATCCCCCTTTTTTTGCGCAATACTGACCGCAACAATTTCGCTTTCGAAATACCCACTTTTTTGTGCTGCCGCTGTCTTTTCCTGGCTGGCCATCGCAAACAAATCTTGGTCTGCACGAGAGATGTTGAACTGATCCGCAACGTTTTCTGCAGTTTCTGGCATCGAGTCGACACCGTATTTTGCTTTCATCAACTTGTTGACGAAACGCCACCCAATCGTGGTGTCATAAATCGATGCGCTACGAGAAAATGCCGAGTCAGCCTTTCCCATGACAAAAGGTGCGCGCGTCATGCTTTCAACGCCGCCAGCTAACATCAGCGAAGCATCTCCTGCCTTGATCGCACGAGCAGCCGTACCAATTGCATCCATGCCGGAGCCGCACAGGCGATTGATTGTTCCACCGGGCACGACATCAGGCAAACCAGCTAATAAAGTCGCCATCCGTGCGACGTTACGATTATCCTCGCCTGCTTGGTTCGCACACCCCATCAGCGCATCATCCAGTTCTTCCCATTTGACGCCTGGATTGCGCTCTGCCAATGCACGGACTGGAATTGCTGCTAAATCGTCTGTTCGAACCGTTGCCAATCCACCAGCGTAACGACCGAAAGGGGTACGAATTGCATCGCAAATATAAGCGTTTTTATCCATGGCGATTCTCTTTTATAAAATGTTGAAAGACTCGAGCGAAATCTTAGCGCAAAAACTTGCACGAAAAAAAACCGACCCTGAGGTCGGCTTTTAGAGGCAGGCTGAAATTAACCGAAGTTTTTAGCAGCGAACGCCCAGTTTGCCAAGGTCCAGAAACTTTCCAGATACTTTGGTCGTGCATTGCGGTAGTCGATGTAATAGGCGTGTTCCCAGACATCACAGGTCAACAATGCCACATCTGTTGTAGTCAATGGCGTTGCAGCATTGCTAGTGTTGACGATATCGAGTGAGCCGTCCGCCTTTTTCACCAACCATGTCCAGCCTGAACCAAAATTGCCGGCAGCTGACTTATTGAAGGCTTCTTTGAAAGCAGCAACACTGCCCCACTTGGCGTTGATGGCCTCTGCAAGCTTACCTGTTGGCTCTCCGCCAGCATTAGGTGCCATGCTGTTCCAGTAGAACGTGTGGTTCCACACCTGAGCAGCATTGTTAAAGATGCCACCAGAAGATTTTTTAACGATCTCTTCTAATGATGCAGTCTCAAACTCTGTGCCTGGAATCAGGTTGTTTAAATTTGTCACATACGTCTGATGATGCTTGCCGTAGTGGAACTCAAGTGTTTCTTTTGAAATAGTGGGTGCCAAAGCATCCATTGCATAGGGCAAAGCTGGGAGTGTGTGGGCCATTGCTGCAAATTCCTATTGAATGTGGGTAAAACAAATCAATTTCTATTGTATCGGACACACCGAATTCATGGCGACAACCCCTTCACTGACAAGGGTTTCCGAACGGATCAAGCTCCATCCTGCGGGTGTTTGAGAGACAAAACCTGGACATTCGCACTGCCAGCAGCGAAACTGACTTCGAGAGTGTCGCTTTGATTGACTTCGTGGGACGAACGCACCACGTTGCCAAGTTGAGTCCTTACGATCGCATAACCTCTAATCAAGGTTTGTTCAGGGCTGAGGGCTCGACACTGTGCAGCAAGTGACGCCAACTTCGCCATACGTAAAGCATGCAACCGACGAAATCCTGAGTCCAAAGAGGCAGCGGCACGTTCGACGCTGACACGTGACGTGCTCAGCTCGGGCAATACGCCGCGCAAGCGTGCGATCGCTCGTTCCGAAGCGTTATGGCGCTGTTGTTCACTGCGCTGAGTCGCTGCACGCAACCTAAATACCAATCCGCTTAATCGCTCCGACTGGTGCGATAACCTTTGCGCGGGAGACACTAAGCTTGCCGCAAGACGATCTACGCGTTGGGAGAGCCTGTCAATCTTTCGTTGCATCCCAACCGTCAATTGATCTTGGGCCCGGCGGACGCGCTCAGACAACTCAACGCGAGCTGTACATACGAGCTCAGCTGCTGCCGTGGGGGTGGGTGCGCGGAGATCCGCCACAAAGTCCGCAATCGTGAAATCTGTTTCATGACCGACTCCTGAAACGACAGGAATCAGGCTGGCTGAAATATCCCGCGCTAAGGCCTCGTCATTAAAGCTCCAGAGATCTTCGATACTACCGCCCCCTCTCACGAGAAGGAGTGTATCGACCTCTTGACGCTCATTCGCCAAGGCGAGCGCCTGCCTGAGCTGCAAAGCCGAGTCAGCACCCTGCACCATCGCCGGATAGATGATCACAGGCACATGAGGGGCTCGTCGCTCAAGCGCCGTTAATACATCGCGGAGTGCCGCAGCGGACAAAGAGGTAATGACACCGACTGCTCTAGGGTGCTTAGCGATGTCCCGTTTATTTTGTGCCTCAAACAGCCCTTCTTGGGTCAATTTGTTCTTGAGTGCTAAAAAAGCCTCAAAAAGCGACCCAAGACCTGCACGTCGCATTTGCTCAGCCTGAATTTGGTATTCGCCGCGGGCTTCGTACAGGGTGACTCGACCCTTGAGTTCGATCTGATCACCAGACTTCGGAACAAATCCCACCGCAGCCGCACGACTTCGAAACATCACTGCTCGAACAGAGGCGCCATTGTCCTTGAGTGTGAAATACCAGTGACCTGATGCCGCGGGTGTGAAATTAGAAACCTCACCACGCACCCAGCTGACATCAAAGCTTTCCTCTAAAAGTCGTGCGACAGCCTGATTTAACTCAGAGACTGTCAGAATGTCCCGCGTCAATACAGGATTTGTTTGTTGATCGCCAAGCGCCATAAGGGGTCTACACCAAAGATTGTCCACAAACGTAATAAAAAAGTAATAAGTTGTTGTGGTTAAAGAATATATCGTTTCTGTTGTTAAGTTTCGTTAAATAAAAATTGTAAGTCATTGATTAAACAGTGAAACTAAATATATCAATATAATTTGCTCAAATTTTAAGCATTTGCTTCAAAGCACCCATTTTCCTTCATTTCGGAAGATGCGCACAGAATTATCCACAAGTTCTGTGGATAGATTTTAATGAGTCCTTGGCTTGCCAAGGGTCTGGTTACCCCCTTACCATGACATCATTGTTGTAAGCACTTAAACACTGAATCTAAGAGGCACCTTTTTTGCAATCAATCGTCATTCAAGCAGGCTGGCCCATCTGGCTCTTGATCGCATTATCCGTTGTCGGTCTAGCCATAGTGATTGAGCGCTCGCTCAGTCTTTCCGCTAAACGCATCATTCCCCACGACCTGCCCGCTCAAGTGATACAAATGGTTCGCGCTCAGGCAGACACCCCCGATGCGATAGACAAACTGCGCGCTTCATCCCCACTCGGACAAATACTCGCGGAGTGTCTAGTCAATCGTCATTTGCCCACAGCAGAACGTCGCCTGGCGATTGAAGATGTTGGACGCGATATTGCATACATGTTGCAACGATACTTGCCTGCGCTGGCAACAGTGGCAAGTATTGCACCCCTCATGGGTTTGTTTGGGACTGTCGTAGGCATGATTGAAATTTTTGCAGCCTACCGCCCTGATGGCTCAGATCCGTCTGAACTAGCCCGCGGAATCTCCATTGCTCTCTACAACACTGGTTTCGGCATTTTGATTGCGATTCCGGCTGTCATGGCGCATCGCTTGTTTAAATCCCGTGTTGAGGCACTTTTACTCAACATGGAAAAAGCCACACGTTATGTTCTCAAAAACATATAAGCGCTGCGCATCATGAACTTCCGCTCAAGCGCCTCAGATCAAGACGCACCCGATATCAATCTCATTCCTTTAATTGATGTGTTGTTGGTGATATTGATATTTTTAGCTGCAACCACGACTTTTACGCGGGACAGACAATTAAAAATTTCTTTGCCTCAGGCCAGCGCGGAGCAAATGACCGTGCCTACTGTAGAGCTTTCAATCTCGCAAGATGGTCGCTTTGCGCTGGCTGGTTTGTTGATTTCCACTTCAGACTTGGTCGCAACACTCAAGACTCAGCTGTCAGGTCAAACCGACGCAGTCCTGTTAATTCGTGCAGATGCCTTGTCGCCGCATCAGGCAGTTGTTCATGCTATGCAAGCCGCACGAGACGCAGGAATCGGTAAAGTCCACTTCGCCACACAGGCGGTGCAGTGAACCTCACTAGTCTGCGTGCCGCAATTGAAAAATGGCTGCATCGGCAGTGGCAGCGTCGTGGAGTGTGGGCCTGGGCGATGGCGCCACTTGCTTTGCTGTTTGGCTTGATTTTAAAAATTCGTGCCTTGCGCTTTAAAAAACTACTCTATCCACATGATCAAATAAATATCCCGATACTAGTGGTTGGCAACATTTATATCGGTGGAACGGGCAAAACGCCTGTAGTCATTGCTCTGGTCAAGCAACTCAGCGCCCTAGGTTGGCAACCAGGGGTGATTAGCAGGGGCTATGGCACCGACATTGGCGATCAACCCCTGCTGGGCCAAGGCTCGGTAGATGCCAAACAATTTGGGGACGAACCCGCGCTGATTACCCACGAGACTGGCGTTCCCATTGCAGTCCATCCCAATCGACATCAAGCCTGCCTGGACCTGATTACACAGTTTCCTCACATCAACCTGATCATTTCAGACGACGGCCTACAGCATCTCAGGCTTCCTCGAGACATCGAACTCGTCGTTCAGGATGCACGAGGGACGGGCAATGGTTGGCTGTTGCCTGCAGGTCCTCTCAGAGAGCCTGTCAGCCGATTGAGTACAGTTCACGCCGTCCTCACACGCATAGATGAGGCACCCCTCAACGCCAAAAAACAATCCGCCTTACTTGCCGTGACGCACCACTCCGCGACAAATTTGCGCAAAACTTCAATTTCTCTTCAGATTTGTCGCTTTAGACACCTTTTAAGCGGACAAACGCAAGAGCCTGCCTCCTTTGTTTCTTTTGTTCACACGCTTTCTGTGACAGCCGTGGCAGGCATTGCCAATCCACAAAGGTTTTTTGCAAGTTTGCAAAAAGCTGGCATTCCCCTCGCACAAGCCCTCGCGCTTCCCGATCATTTTTCCTTTGACCACTCGCCCTTTGCTTCTCTATCGGCTGATGTCATCTTGTTGACCGGAAAAGACGCAATTAAATGCAAAGCTTTGATAGATGACCGCCTTTGGGTTGCAGAAGTGGACATGACATTTGCTGATCCTGAATTTCTACCCTGGCTGAACCACCAATTGCAAGCAAAAGCTTCGCGACTCAGTCCCGATTGATTACAATGGTTTATGCAAACACGACTCCTTGACCTCCTTGTCTGCCCTCTCTGCAAGGGCCCCCTGCACCCAAACGCTGAGCACACGGAACTTGTGTGTCGCGGGGATCGGCTAGCCTTCCCTGTTCGCGATGGCGTGCCAGTCATGCTCGAAGCCGAGGCGCGCGTTTTAAAAGACACGGAAAATCCCTCGGATAACGCTTAAAGACTTCGGGACACGTGTATGCAACCCTTCGTGGTCATCATTCCAGCACGTCAGGCCTCGACCAGACTCCCTGGGAAAATGCTGGCAGACCTTGCAGGTACACCCATGGTGGTCAGGGTCGCTCAACGGGCGGCCGCTTCAGATGCTGCCGAGGTACTGATTGCCACCGATGATTTGCACATTGCGCAGGTGGTGCAATCTTTTGGTTATCGGGCGCTCATGACTCGTATCGACCACCCCTCCGGCACAGACCGCCTGGCAGAAACTGTTGAGCAGCTCAACTTGCCTCCTGAGGCGATTGTGGTGAATGTTCAAGGTGATGAGCCGCTCATTGACCCCGCTTTAATCAATCAGGTCGCGTCCTTGCTTGCCCAGCATCCCACTGCAGCTATGGCAACTTGTGCTGCCCCCATTACCGACGCTACTCATTTTTTTAATCCCAATATCGTCAAAGTTGTGTGTGACAAAGCTGGCCGTGCGCTCTACTTTTCCCGCGCACCGATCCCTTGGGACAGAGATGCCTTAGCAAGCGGATCTCAATTACTGAGTGCCGAGACACCCGCATTGCACCACATTGGTTTATATGCATATCGGGTCCACTTTTTGAAATCTTTTCCAAGCCTCTCGCGCGGCATCTTAGAAAGTATTGAATCACTCGAACAGCTCCGCGCGCTCGAACACGGCTACAGCATTGCGGTGCATCCGACAGAGGCTCACCCGGGCGCAGGGGTCGACACAGAGGCTGATTTGGTCCGCGTTCGACAAGTCTTGAGCACAAAAGCATTAAAGTCAGGGAAAGCACCACAATAGACAGGTCACGTCAACTGCTGCGATGCGGCATAATATTATCTATCATCACTCAAAGTATCGGGAGTTCTCATGCGTCTAATTCTGCTTGGTCCACCGGGCGCCGGCAAAGGCACGCAAGCGGCATTCATTACCGAACATTTCGGCATCCCACAAATTTCAACGGGGGATATGCTTCGTGCTGCTGTCAAAGCTGGCACCCCGCTTGGTGTGGCTGCAAAAAAAATTATGGACGCCGGGGGCTTGGTTTCTGATGACATCATCATTGGATTGGTACAAGATCGCCTCAAGCAGCCAGACTGCAGCAAGGGCTATCTATTTGACGGTTTTCCCAGAACAATTCCCCAAGCGGATGCGCTGAAACAAGCGCATGTTGCTCTAGATTTTGTCATCGAAATCGCCGTCCCCGAAGAGGACATTATTGATCGCATGAGTGGACGTCGCGTTCACCCTGCCAGCGGGCGGAGCTACCACCTTCGCTTTAATCCGCCGAAAGTTGCAGAACATGACGACCTAACAGGTGAACCGCTGGTTCAGCGTGACGATGACAAAGAGGAAACAGTGCGGCACCGCCTCAAGGTTTACCGCGATCAAACACGTCCCTTGGTCGACTATTACTCCAACTGGGCAGGTTCAGATGCCACAGCACCCCGCTATCGAAAAGTTGAAGGCGTCGGTTCGGTCGATGAGATCAAAGCCAAGATCTTCGCTGCTCTCGTCTAAACATACAGAAAAGTCTCATGGAAATTAAAAACAAAGTCTTTATCGTGACAGGCGGTGCTTCTGGTTTAGGCGCCGGGACAGCAAAAATGCTTTGTGCTCATGGTGCACGCGTAGTCTTGGCAGATGTGCAAGACGAAGCGGGTCAAGCGCTCGCGAAAGAGCTTGGCCAGCATTATGTTCATTGCGATGTCACCCAAGAACAAGATGCACGTGCGGCGGTTACTGCAGCGTTAGCACTTGGGCCCTTATTTGGCTTGGTGAACTGTGCCGGCATTGCACCTGCAGCCAAAATTGTTGGCAAAAACGGTGCGCATCCCCTCGATATGTTCCAAAAGGTCATTTCGATCAATTTGGTCGGTAGCTTTAACATGATGCGCGTCGCCTCTGAGGCGATGAGTCAAAATGAATCAGAGCCTACCGGCGAGCGCGGAGTCCTGATCAATACAGCCTCTGTTGCTGCGTATGACGGCCAGGTGGGTCAAGCCGCCTATGCGGCCTCAAAAGCCGGCGTTGTCGGAATGACTTTACCCATCGCCCGTGATTTGGCCCCCTTAGGGATTCGTTGTGTCACCATCGCTCCAGGGATTTTTGGTACCCCGATGATGTTTGGCATGCCTCAAGCCGTGCAAGACTCCTTGGCTGCAAGCATCCCCTTTCCTTCTCGTTTTGGTCGACCCGAAGACTACGCCAAACTCGTCCATCAGATCGTCACGAACGAAATGCTGAATGGCGAAACCATTCGCTTGGATGGCGCTATCCGCATGCCCCCAAGATGAGCCTGTTGCGTGCCGCCGCGACTGTCAGCAGCTTCACGCTGCTGTCACGGATCA
Source organism: Zwartia sp. (assembly GCF_049655405.1). Classification (GTDB taxonomy): domain Bacteria; phylum Pseudomonadota; class Gammaproteobacteria; order Burkholderiales; family Burkholderiaceae_B; genus Zwartia. The sequence goes on along the minus strand of NZ_JBASJR010000013.1, from coordinate 31,620 downwards.
CTGGCTTGGCACGCGACATACTGATTGCACGAGCATTTGGCGCCGGTGCATTGACCGACGCATTTTGGGTCGCCTTTAGAATTCCTAACCTTTTGCGTCGACTCTTTGCAGAAGGTGCCTTTGCTCAAGCTTTTGTGCCGATTTTGGGTGAAGTGCGGAATCAGCACGAATCCGAGGCAGTTAAAACGCTACTTGATCGCGTTGCAATCACTTTGTTTTTAGTGCTTTCTTTGACAACGATCATAGGCGTCATTGGTGCGCCCTGGGTCGTCATGGCGATGGCCAGTGGTTTGACCGAGCCCCAGCGCGCTACTGATTTTGAGTCCGCTGTTTGGATGACGCGAGTGATGTTTCCGTACATTATTTGCATGTCACTGGTGGCCTTTGCTTCAGGCGTGCTCAACACTTGGCGACGCTTCGCAGTACCTGCATTCACACCAGTTTTGCTCAATTTATCCATGATCGGCAGTAGTTTGCTCATCGCCGACTGGTTTGAAAAACCAATTTATGCGCTCGCCGCGGGTGTCATGGTGGGGGGACTCGCTCAATTGGCGGTGCAGTGGTTTGCACTGTCGCGCCTCGGTTTACGGCCCCGTCTGATTGGCCCCATTCAACCCGCACTGAAAGATCCAGTCGTTCGACGCATTATGAAGCAGATGCTTCCCGCCACGCTTGGCGTCTCTGTCGCACAAATCTCTTTGTTAATTAACACCAACATTGCAACTTGGCTGACGCCAGGAAGTGTGACATGGTTGTCCTTTGCGGACCGACTCATGGAGTTTCCTACGGCACTGATTGGCGTGGCACTCGGGACGGTTTTATTACCGAGCCTCTCTAAAGCCCACGCGCAACCCGACGGTCAACAACACTACAGTCACCTGCTGGATTGGGGACTCAAACTCATGCTGCTTCTGGGTCTTCCAGCAGCGTTGTGCATGGTGCTGATGGCGGATGCTTTGGTCGCAACACTTTTTCACTATGGCGCCTTTAGTGCCTCGGATGTTGCACACACACGTTTAGCCGTCATGGCCTATTCCGTCGGTTTGGTGGGCTTGTTGACAATCAAGATTCTTGCGCCGGGGTTTTATGCCAAACAAGATATCCGAACACCCGTCAAAATTGCCATTGGCGTTTTGATTTTGACCCAACTCATGAATGTGGTGCTTGTGCCCGCCTTGGCCCATGCGGGCCTTGCGTTGGCCATCGGGCTTGGTGCCTGCCTAAACGCGATGGCCCTTTACGTAGGCTTGCGACGAAAAGGTATTTATCAACCAGGCTTGGGTTGGCTCGCATTTTTTCTCAGACAAACTTGCGGTCTATTTGCCATGGCCATTCCGCTCTGGTACGCCTCCAGCCAACTTGACTGGATAAGTCTTCAAACCACACCATGGCTCAGATTTTTTTGGTTATTTGGGGTGCTGTCTGTCGCTGGCTTAACGTATCTCTTGACGCTCTGGGTGCTTGGCATGCGACTCAAACACTTTAGACGCGCCCCCGTTGCAACACAAACAGCACATTTGACCAAATAGAGTTTGCATTTCAGGGGCTTAGTGCTAGAATAGCAGGCTGAACTCAACCAATTGCGTGTATGAGAGCTGATTAACAGCTTGATTTAGCGCGCTATTTAAAGATAAGACAGATTATTCATGGCAAATACAGCCCAAGCCCGCAAACGTGCACGTCAATCCGTTGCTACTAACCTGCACAACTCCAGCCTGCGTTCAATGTTTCGCACAGCGATCAAGCGCGTGCGTACAGCGATTGATGCTGGCGACAAGGCCGCTGCTACTGAAGTTCTCCAGAAAGCAACTAGCGTGATTGATCGCATTGCTGACAAAAACATCATTCACAAGAACAAAGCTGCTCGTCACAAGAGCCGCCTGTCTGCTGCAATCAAGTCACTAGCTTAAGCCTAGCATTCTCTTTACATGACCGATCGGGATCGTGTAATGTTTTGAGAATGACTTGATAGACGCATGAGATGTGATGCGACACTCTTTTAGAGTCGTCAAAATAAGACAGCCCTTTACGGGCTGTTTTGCTTTGTGCCGAATGAGCATCGTATATGTGTAACCGGATATATTTATTTAAATAAAGTTCAGACATTCCCTAAGGCTCTTTCCTACACGGATCAATCCACCATGACAAAGCCCCGCATTTTGCAGATTGGCTCTCTAACCGGTCACCCGCCCGCTGATGCCGAACTTGCCGCACGCTATGACGTATTGCAATATTGGAAAGCGTCAGATCCACAAGCGTTTTTACGCGAGCATGCCGACAGTATCGAGGTGGTTGCGACCTCGGCCAATATCGGATGCAAAGCTGAAGTCATTCAGTCACTTCCAAAGCTCAAGGCGATTTGTAGCTGGGGCGTTGGCTACGACTCGATTGATGTCGAAGCAGCCCAGAGCCGCAATATTCTTGTCAGCAACACCCCTGACGTGCTGAACGATTGCGTGGCAGATCTCGCTTGGGGTCTGCTGATCGCAAGCGCACGCAATATTGGCTGGGGTGACCGCTTTGTTCGTGCGAACCACTGGGAAAATAAAGTAGGTAGCCTGACCTTAGGAACCCGCGTCAGTGGTAAAAAGCTCGGCATCGTCGGGCTTGGACGAATTGGTGAAGCGATTGCGCGTCGAGGTCTGGGTTTCGACATGGAGGTGGGTTATCACAACCGTCGTGCGCGTTCTGATGTGTCCTACAACTACTTTGCGTCGCTCGTGGAGCTCGCCAACTGGAGCGACTTTTTAGTCATTGCAACTGTTGGCGGCGCTAGCACTCGGGGGCTGATTAACGAGACAGTGTTGCGTGCATTGGGTCCAAAAGGTATTTTGGTGAATATCGCTCGCGGTACTGTGATTGATGAGCCAGCCATGGTGCGTGTATTGACTGAAGGTGCCTTGGGTGGTGCAGGACTGGATGTGTTCGACAAAGAGCCTAAAGTACCTGATGCCCTGAAGACAATGAACAACGTGGTGTTGATGCCTCACGTTGCAAGTGCGACGCATGAAACGCGGCGTGCGATGACGGATTGCCTACTTGAAAATCTGGAGTCGTTTTTCGCGAAGGGTCAGGTTTTGACACCAATTGACTGAACGGCAACCTACTTTTTGTCACGTTCCAAGGGATCGACCGTCAGGTTGGTCTCTGTTTTGAGGTGATTATCTCGAGCAAAGTCGTGAACAAACTTCCAGGCCAAAGGCTCAAGTTCGCGAAGACGCTCATCCACCACAACACAGCGTACGCCATCTATCACGGTGGGCACTGAATACGGGGAATATGACAGATGCCCGCCGAGCGAGCCGGCAGGCCGATATGGGGCTAAAACCCCCGCAAGGCGCTCAGCCCAATCACTAGGCCTAAAGTTGGCGCCAGACTGGGTGAGTCCATAGATGATGAAATAGCGAACTTCTGATGTCATGCATAACCTGTATCGCCGATTATCAGACTCTAGAACTTCTGATTCGTGAGCCTATCGGTAAGATTGTATATGATTGATGTTTTACACCCACGCAAGCGATCCCGCCTGATGGGTATTTTTTAATTTTACGGAGCCCCGGCGATGACTTCTGCCATTTCAAATACGTATGCCCGACTTCCCGTTGCTTTTACACATGGTAAAGGCGTTTGGTTATGGGACACTAACGGCCGACGTTATCTGGACGCGATGGCGGGCATCGGCGTCTCATGCCTGGGGCACGGACATCCAAAACTGGTCGAGGCCATCAGTCAGCAAGCGGCGCGACTGATCCACACCTCCAACCTGTATCAGGTCCCAGAGCAAGAGGCCTTAGCCCAAAAAATTGTTGATATTTCAGGCATGACCGAAGTGCTTTTTGGCAATAGCGGTGCCGAGGCTAATGAGGCTGCGATCAAGCTTGCACGCTACTACGGGCACAAAAAAGGCAACGACCTACCCACAATCATCACGATGGAGTCTTCTTGGCACGGTCGGACGCTGGGAACACTAGCAGCAACAGACAGTGAAAAAGCCCGAGCCGGTTTTGGTCCACTCCCCGAAGGCTTCATCAAGGTCGCATATAACGATCTCAACGCCATCAAGGCTGCAGGCGATAAAGAGCCGCGTGTTGTCGCGGTGCTGCTTGAAGTTTTGCAAGGCGAAGGCGGCATTCGTCCCTCGGATATTTCATATATGCAAGATCTGCGCAAACTTTGCAACGAGCGCGGCTGGCTGATGATGATCGACGAAGTTCAATCAGGTATCGGTCGAACCGGAAAATGGCTGGCTCACCAATGGGCAGATATTTTGCCTGACGTCGTGGTGCTCGCAAAAGGCTTAGGCGGTGGCGTGCCAATTGGTGCGATCGCTGCGCGCGGTCCTGCTGCAGGCGTTCTCGGACCAGGCAGCCATGGCACCACCTTTGGCGGCGGTCCTTTAGTGTGTGCCGCGGGCAACGCTACGCTCAAAACGCTTGAGGATGACAAGCTGCTTGATCATGCTGCACGTGTGGGTGCACATCTTAAAGCTGCCCTCCAGGAAGCCCTTAAAGGCGTTCCAGGCGTGCGCGAAGTCCGCGGTCAGGGTCTGATGCTTGGCATTGAGCTCGACAAGCCCTGCGGCGCTCTTGTGATGCGTGCCCTTGAGGCGGGCCTGCTGATTAACGTGACCAGAGACCGTGTGATTCGTATGTTGCCGCCATTGATTATTACTGAAGCCGAAGCTGACGAAATCGTCAGCCTCTTGGTCCCGCTTATTAAGGCGTTTAACGCTGAACAATAAGCTGCGCACACATCACCAGGTACACCATGTCAAACGTTGTCAGCACGAATGCGCCTATCAGGCATTTCCTTCAGTTCAGTGACTTTTCACGTGAGGAGTTGCTCTACGTACTGGATCGGGCACGCCTGATCAAGGATAAATTCAAACGTTACGAGCCTCATCACTCGCTGCACGACCGCACGCTTGCAATGGTGTTTGAAAAGGCCAGTACTCGCACACGAGTATCTTTTGAAGCGGGAATGTACCAACTCGGGGGCTCGGTCATTCATCTGACCACCAATGACTCACAGTTGGGGCGCTCCGAGCCCATTGAGGACACGGCGCGCGTCGTGTCACGGATGGTTGATATCGTTATGATTCGTACGTTTGAACAGACACGTCTTGAACGCTTTGCCGAGCATTCACGCGTCCCTGTGATTAACGGACTGACCAACGAGTTTCATCCTTGCCAAATTCTGGCCGATATTTTTACTTTTATCGAAAATCGAGGCAGTATTGCCGGCAAGACCGTTGCCTGGGTAGGCGATGCCAATAATATGGCCTATACCTGGTTACAAGCCGCTGAACTGCTAGATTTCAAGTTGCATGTGTCGGCGCCTGCCGGCTACAGGCTGGAGCCCGCGCGCATTGGTTCGGCCAGCCCTGCAACCCTGCAAGAGTTTGCAGATCCTCACGAAGCGTGTCAGGGCGCACACCTTGTCACCACAGATGTCTGGACAAGTATGGGCTACGAGTCAGAAAACGAAGAACGCCGCAAAGCGTTTGCAGACTGGTGCGTCGATCAGGACATGATGCAACGTGCAGCTCCTGATGCGCTCTTTATGCATTGTTTGCCCGCACACCGCGGTGAAGAGGTGACGACCGAGGTCTTAGAGGGTCCGCAAAGCGTGGTCTGGGACGAAGCAGAAAACCGCTTGCATGTTCAAAAAGCCTTGATGGAGTTCTTGCTACTCGGTCAGGTCAACTAAACGTTCACATCCCGCTCAGCGGGTTAGAATTCTCCTATTCCTATTTTCTACACATAGAGCTGCTCATGAGCGATATTAAAAAAGTTGTGCTGGCCTACTCTGGCGGATTAGACACTTCAGTCATTTTGAAATGGCTCCAAGATACCTATCAGTGCGAGGTCGTGACATTTACGGCCGATATTGGTCAAGGCGAAGAGCTCGAGCCTGCCCGCGCCAAAGCCATCAAGTTTGGTATTAAGCCAGAACAGATTTTTATTGATGATTTGCGCGAAGAGTTTGTGCGCGACTTTGTATATCCAATGTTCCGCTGCAATACTGTTTACGAAGGCGAATATCTCTTGGGCACTTCTATTGCCCGTCCTCTGATCGCAAAAAGACAGATCGAAATTGCCCGTCAAGTTGGTGCAGATGCGGTCTCCCATGGCGCGACCGGAAAAGGCAACGATCAGGTGCGTTTTGAACTAGGCTATTACGCCTTGGAGCCAGGCATCAAGGTGATTGCTCCCTGGCGAGAGTGGGATTTAGTGTCGCGCGAAAAGCTCCTGCAATACGCAGAGGATGCAGGTATCTCAATCGACATGAAGCACAAACAAGGCGGCGCACCCTACTCCATGGATGCCAACCTCCTGCACATCAGTTTTGAAGGTCGCCACCTCGAAGATCCGAAGGCCGAAGCTGAAGAGTCCATGTGGCGCTGGACAGTATCCCCAGAAGCTGCACCAGACAAAGCCGAGTATCTCGATATCGAATTTGAGCATGGCGACATCGTCGGACTCAATGGCGTGCGCCTGTCACCTGCTCAAGTCTTGACTAAATTAAACGAACTGGGTGGCAAGCATGGCATCGGTCGATTGGATCTGGTGGAAAACCGCTACGTTGGCATGAAGTCACGCGGCTGCTACGAAACTCCCGGCGGTACGATTATGCTCAAAGCGCACCGTGCCATCGAATCTATCACGCTCGATCGTGAGGTTGCGCACCTCAAAGACGATCTGATGCCTCGCTATGCTTCATTGATTTATAACGGTTACTGGTGGTCACCAGAGCGCCGTGCCTTGCAAGCGCTCATCGACACGACACAGCAGGACGTCAATGGCTGGGTGCGCGTCAAGCTTTACAAAGGCGGCGTCTATACCGTCTCGCGTGATTCCAAAGACACACTGTTTGATCAGACCATTGCAACGTTTGATGATGATGGCGGCGCCTACAATCAGGCTGATGCTGCGGGATTTATCAAGTTGAACGCTCTGCGGATGCGTATTGAGGCCCGTGCAGGTCGTAAATAAAATTCTCAATCATGTCTGATTGAGAGTCAAAATTAGTTTAGTGAGAAAGTAATGCCCTCAGCAAGATTTGACTGAGGGCATTTTTTATATCTGGAATTGACTCAAACGCTCCAAGCGATTGAGCTGGGCGCCCTTGCGAAGTCCTGGAAATAACACTGTAATCTTGACGCCAGATAAGAGCGGAACACTCACCAGATTCCACCAAGCACCATGGGCACGCGCAATCTCGCGCACCAGAGCCAGACCAAGCCCGGAGCCTCCCTCTAACGCATCGGAAGCACGATAAAAGGCATCGAACACCCTACTTTGATCAGCCAAGCTGATTCCACAGCCATCGTCCTCGACGGATAAAGTCGGTGGTGTCTCAGTCACGATCAGCCGAATGCGTTTCGCACCCTTGGCGTAACGGATCGAGTTATCAATCAAATTACCCAAAAGTTCTCTGAGCAAAATGGGATCCCCTTCAATCCAAACAGGGTGCTCGGGTGCCTCAAGTTGCAAATCGATATGACATGCCTGTGCCCGCTCAAGCCACTCAGCACCACACGTACGTGTCCACTCAGACAGGTCCAAAAGAACGAAATGATCTTGGGGGCGCCCCTCAGGATCGACGCGTGCAAGGAGCAATAATTGTGTGCCTAGTCGAATCATCCGGTCAGTCACATTTTTAATGCGCTCTGCGCGTTCACGAATGTCTGGCGTCAAGGGCTGCGCCAGCATCAACTCAGATTCGAGTTTTAAACCTGTGAGAGGGGTTTTGAGTTGATGTGCAGCGTGCCCCACAAAACGTCGTTGCGCTTCAAAAGTATCATTTAAACGGGCAAATAATGCATTGGTATGGGTGAGCAGTTGATCGAACTCAGTCGGCAAGTCATGAACTTCCATTCGACCAAGGTCCTGCGCAGAACGCTGCGCAATTTGTTCAGAGAGTTTTTCCACAGAAGCCATGCTTCGATGGACGGCTCTGATGACGACCCAGACTAACAATCCAATTAAAAGTGCTTGACCCGCCACCATCAGCCAAAAAATATCTTCGCGCTGCCACTCATCTGTATCAAGTTTATAAGAGACGACCCAAGTTACGGCCTGGTCTAAAAGAACGAGAGCGATGATGGGGGGTAATAGACGAAGGATCAATAGCCGGGCCATTGATCCCTTTAGAGGCAACTTCACGCGAGAGCACCAGGCAAAGAAGATTTCCAAAAGGTGACCAAACGCATGGAAGCTAGGCCTCAAGCTCTAACATGTAGCCAAATCCACGGATGGTTTTAATGGCAACGCCCAACCCTTCCAGTCTTTTTCGCAGCCTGTAAATGTAAACCTCGACTGCATTTTCACTAAAGTCTGCATCCATTGCAGAAAGTGCTTGGGTAATTTGCTGTTTTGTGACAACTTTTTCCGCGCGAGACAACAGCATTTCCAGTACAGACATTTCTCGAACAGAAACAGTCAATAACTCGCCTGCCACACGGATTTCGCGATGAACGGTATCAAAACGAATCGACCCAAACTCAACGATGGGCACAACGGTTCCGAGGTGTCTGCGGGCAAAAGCACGAACGCGGGCAGCAAGTTCATCGAGCTCGAAGGGTTTTGAGAGATAGTCATCGGCTCCGGCATCAAGACCGGCAACGCGATCAGCCAAAGCATCTCGTGCGGTCAAGACAAGCACGGGGATGTAGCGTCCTTCGAGGCGAAAAGTCTGCAAGACCTCCAAGCCATCCATATCAGGGAGATTCAGATCCAGAACCACTAAATCATACGAATAGTTTTTGATCGCCAGCAGTGCTCGCTTGCCATCCGCGAGCCAGTCAACGGCGTAGCCCTGACTAGTCAGGAACTCTTGAAGAGCCCGTCCTAGTGTTGCGTCATCTTCAATTAGTAATACTCTCATACGAAAGATTTTACTCTCAGAAAGAGCACTTTCTGTGAATATGAACACTGAGGGGGAGATATTGGGTGGTGGGTGCTACAGGACTCGAACCTGTGACCTACGCCGTGTAAAGGCGCCGCTCTACCAACTGAGCTAAGCACCCCATCATGTTGTGACAAACAGTCGTAATCGCAATGCTAAGCGGATACAAAGGTGTACAAACAAAAACGAGGGAACATCAAATAACACTAAAAAAAAACAATGCGGATCGCATTATAGCGAACCGCATTGTTTTAGCAACTGAAAGCGAGTCTTAGTTGACTGCGTCTTTCAGAGCCTTGCCTGGACGGAACTTAGGCACTTTGGCTTTTTTGATCTTGATGGCTTCGCCTGTACGTGGGTTACGACCTGTGCGAGCAGCGCGAGCTGTCACGGCAAAAGTGCCGAAACCGACCAAAGTCACAGTGCCACCCTTTTTGAGGGTTGTCTTGACAGCAGCAATCATCGCATCAAGTGAGCGACCAGCAGCAGCCTTGGAGATGTCAGCCTTGGTGGCGATGTGTTCGATCAATTCGGTTTTGTTCATATTAGAGATACCTCTAGTGGTGTTAAAAAAAGCCAGACGTTTTTTATCATCTGTGCCGTAATCATTTAGTGCAATCTAACAGCAACAGCACATGCCATCATTAAGCCTTGAGACGCTGCGGCTGTCAAGAAAAAATCACCGTATCAACCGCAACTTACTTGAATGTAAGAAAAAGAAAGAATTTATTGAAGCTTTGCCACACTCTGTTCATTCAACGCTAGCATCAAATAAAAAAATGCGTTAAAAGCATGCCAATTTAAACATGAAGGGTCAAATTAATTTTTGACATTTGTCAAAAGCCTGGGAAAAGTCTTGGATTAAATCCGCCTCATCTTCGATCCCAACAGACAGACGAATCAAACCCTCAGCGATCCCCATTTTTGCCCGCAAGTCAGGACCCATTTCATAATAAATTGTTTGCGCAGCAGGAAGAGCCAAGCTACGTGTGTCACCCACATGTGTCGCCAAAATCACAATTTCAAGGTGATTGAGAAAGTCAAAGCTATCGATACCATCCGCCAACTCAAAGGCAATCAAATTGCCGAAGCCGCCATTAAAAAGTTTTTTGGCGCGCTCATGCTGCGGGTGGGAGGATAAACCTGGGTAGGCAACTTTTGCCACGCTAGGGTGTTTAGACAAATATGTCGCAATCGCCAGCGCATTGCTACATATTTTCCCCAATCTCAAGGACAGTGTCTCGGCCCCTACGGCAATGCGATGAGCGGCATCCGCTGAAAGGGTTGCCCCCATATCGCGAAGTCCTTTTTTCTTGATTTGAGTGAGCCCCCAACCTGACACAGGACCCTTTTTATAAACATCCAAAATATTGGGACATTTTGCCCAGTCAAAAAGACCCGTATCCGTGAGCGCACCACCCAAAGCGTGGGCGTGACCACCAATATGCTTGGACAAGGAATTCATCACAAAAGAAGCCCCCACAGACGCAGGCTTGAATAGCCAAGGCGAGGTCAAGGTATTGTCAACAACGTAGATCAAACCACGCTCCGCACACAGTGCACCAATCGCCTCGAGATCAGCAATCTGAGTACCTGGATTGGCGATCGTTTCGGTAAAGACCATGCGCGTATTTGGTCGAATCGCCGCAGCCACAGCTGAAATATCCGTCGGGTCCACAAGCGTCAGCTCAATACCAAGCAACTCCAGCGTTCCAAACAAGCTATTGGTGTTTCCAAAAATGAACTGACTGGAGATCAGGTGATCGCCTGCTTTGAGCAAAGTTGTGAACAGTGCAGCAAGTGCGCCCATTCCTGTTGCAAAGCTGAGGCTCGCCACACCGCCTTCCATCGTCGTAATCTTTTTTTCTAAAGCATCCGTGGTGGGCGTACCTTGTCTCGCGTAGGTGTATCCAGGCTTGCCTTGAAAAACAGCCGCCAATTCTCTTGCATCCGGATATGCATATTGCGAAGAGGTATGAATAGGCTTGTGCACAGCGCCATGCTCGACAGACAGTCGACGATCGCCATGCAAAATGTTAGTGGTAAATCCGTGCTTAGCCATGAAAAAATACTCAAAAAACAGTGAGACAAAGTGCTAGTTTAGTAGATGAAATCATCGATTTATTTGACGCCGCGCTGACGAACAGTTTCATATAAGCACACTGCAGTCGCAACGCTGACGTTCAAGCTCTCAACGCTTCCCAGCATAGGGATGTGAACAAGCTCATCGCATGTCTCGCGCGTCAGGCGACGCATGCCCTCACCTTCGGCCCCCATGACCCAACCCATCGCACGCTTACCTTGAATCTGATGAATACCTTCAGGCGCCTGATCATCGGTTCCCACTAACCAGATATCGCGATCTTTAAGGTCACGCATGGTGCGTGCCAAGTTGGTCACCATAATGTAGGGAACAGACTCTGCCGCGCCGCAAGCCACGCGTTGCACGGTTGTGTTGAGTCCGACTGCGCGATCTCTGGGTGCCACGACGGCATGCACACCAGCAGCATCTGCTGTGCGCAAGCATGCGCCAAGGTTGTGCGGATCCGTCACACCATCCAAAATCAAGAGCAGAGCAGGACCCTCAACTCCATCCAGAACATCGTCCAAGTCATCGGCGAGCTTACGCGCATCAGCAACGGCAACAACACCTTGGTGTCGTGATCCACCGGCCAGACCATCCAGACGGTCCGCACCCACCAAGTGAACAGGGCGCCCTGCCTTGCTCACTTGATCAATCAGAGACTGCATGCGCTTGTCTTTACGTTGCGTTTCGACATACACCTCGCGGATCGTCTCGGGCGCCTGTCTAAGACGGGCGATCACTGCGTGAAAACCTGCGAGCATTTGAGTAGCTGCCATTCAATAATTCCTAACGCCCTTTGCGAGCTGATTTTTTAACACCTGCGCCTTTAGTGGCTTTTAGCAATTTTTTGCTTGGCCGCGCAGTTTCTTGTTTGACCGCTTTCTTTGCTTCGGCGCGCCGCACACTGGCGACTTTCCCTTGCAATTCAGCGGGTTTTGTCGGGGCCGCCTTTTTAACACGGCGAGCAACGGAGTCATCAGGACGCGCAGAGGCTTTACGCAAGGCCACAAAACTGGTACCGGTTACAAGTCGAAACTCAATACGTCGCGCCTCTAGATCGACTCGCGCCACTTGAACTTGCACCGCGTCAGTCAGACGAAAACGTATACCTGTGCGTTCACCCCGCAATTCATGCAACGACTCATTGAACTGGAAATACTCAGTACCCAGCTCCGAGACATGCACCATGCCTTCTACATGCAACGTGTCCAGTGTGACAAAAATGCCAAAGCTCGCCACGCCAGTTACTCGACCACTAAAGGTCTCGCCGACGCGTTCTTTCACAAACCAACATTTGAGCCATGCTTCCACATCGCGTGAGGCCTCGTCAGCACGACGTTCGGTGCCTGACAACATCAGCCCCAGTCTTTCCCATAAATCGTGCTCGTACTCTTGCTGGGTGGCTCCCGGAGCTGCGACAAAGCCATGTAAAGCTGGCTGATAACGCACGCCCTTGAGCAGGGCTTTAATGACGCGATGCGTGAGCAAATCAGGATAGCGACGGATAGGCGAAGTAAAGTGGGTGTAGGCGGGATATGACAGACCGAAGTGACCCATATTGTCAGGACCGTAAATGGCCTGTTGCATCGATCGCAAACACATCGTTTGCAACAAAGCGTAATCGGGGCGCGCACGCGCCTTGTCGAGTAACTCGCCGTAATCTTTAGCTGTTGGCTCGGCTCCCCCGCCTAGACTTAACCCAAGCGTTTTTAAAAACTCTCGCAAAGACTTGAGCTTGTCGGTCGTGGGTCCCTCATGCACTCGATACAAGCCGATGTGCTTGCTACGCCCCATAAAATCAGCCGCGCAAGTGTTGGCCGCAAGCATGCATTCTTCGATCAGTCGGTGCGCATCGTTACGCACCAAACCAATAATCTTTTCGATACGTCCGAGTTCGTTACAAACAATTTTGGTCTCAACCGTATCAAAATCAATCGCGCCCCGCTCTTTGCGAGCTTGCTGCAAGAGCTGAAATACTGAGTACAAACTTTGTATGTGCGGAGTGACATGGGCAAGACTGCGTGCCGCAGGTCCTTGAGGTTGCTGCAGTGTTTCCCAGACTTGGTTGTATGTAGTCCGTGCATGCGAATGAATCACCGCATTGTAAAACTGGTAGGCCGCCACAGTGCCGGCTTTAGTGCCCGTAAGCGGGATCACCATATCGCAAACCAACACCAGTCTGTCTACCTGTGGCTTGAGTGAGCACAAACCATTGGAGAGCTTTTCGGGCAACATCGGAATCACACGGCGTGGAAAATACACACTCGTGCCACGGGTACGCGCATCGATATCTAAGGCATCCTCGGGTGTCACATAGTGGCTCACATCTGCAATGGCAACTAATAAGCGCCAAGCAGGACGTTTACGTCCGGAGCCTAGATCGACTTCTTCACAATACACCGCATCATCAAAATCGCGGGCATCTTCACCGTCAATCGTAATAAACGCCACATCGCGCAAATCAACACGATCTTTGAGATCTTGTTTACGCACGGTATCGGGTAATTTTTCAGTTTGACGCCAGGCCGCATCAGAAAATTCGACCGGCACATCAAACTTGCGGACCGCAATTTCGATTTCCATGCCTGGGTCGTCGATTTCACCGAGAATCTCCGCCACGCGACCTAACGGCTGGGTATGACGCGTAGGCTGTTCAATAATGTCGACGGACACGACTTGACCGTGTTGTGCACCGCCTGTATCCGCAGGAGGAATCAACACATCGTGCTTGATGCGTTGATCTTCGGGAACCACGATTGTCATGCCGCGCTCGTTTAGAAAGCGACCGACTAAACGATTGGTGCGACGCTCAATCACTTCAACAATGGTAGCCTCAGGCTTACCACGGTATTCGCCGGTTGGCTTGACGAGTACGCGATCGCCGTGCAACACCTTGAGCATCTCACGGGGAGATAGAAAAAGGTCTGGCCCCCCTCCATCACGCACCAAAAATCCGAAGCCATCGCGATGCCCCTGGACTCGTCCTGCGACAAAGTCCAGTTTATTTGCCAGCAAGAGAACGCCTTTACGGTTGGGCAACAACTGACCATCGCGCTCCATTGCGGCAAGCCGACGGTCAAAGCCCTTGAGGGTTTCCGGAGACTCGAGACCGAGTCGCGTCGCAAGGTCTTCGGGAGAGAGCGGCACAAGTGCGGTACGCAAGGACTCTAAGATTTCTTCGCGACTTGGAACATCTGGATCAAAGTCAGGAGGAAGTTCTGGGGTGGCTGCGCTGGGGCGACCGTTCTTGGAATGAGGAGGAAGGCGATTTGCCAAAGTTTGAATCTCGCTTATAATTCGGTGCTTCAGAAGTACAGATAGGCCCAGGTGGCGGAATTGGTAGACGCGCACGGTTCAGGTCCGTGTGCCGCAAGGTGTGGAGGTTCGAGTCCTCTCCTGGGCACCATTGAAGTGTAAAGCAAAATACCTGTTGCTTTAATGATCTTCAGCGCTTTATCAGCAAAATAACTAACCTCAAAACTCTTTTATTAGATTTTGGGGTTTTTTATTATCTCAAAGCTTAGTGATGTTTCTTTATCCAGCAAGCGCAATCAGTGTTTTTTTCATCATCACGTGTTCAATATTGGCATCTAAAAAGACCTCCCCAAACTCGACGAAGCCTTGTTTGAGGTAAAAGCCTTTGGCGTGAAGCTGAGCGCCAAGCACAACCTCTTTGAAACCCCTATCTTGTGCCGCCTGAATCAGCGCGTGTAAAACCGCCGCGCCAACACCCTTTTTTCGCTCTGATAGCTTGACTGCCATACGGCCAATATGACCATCCGGAAGCAGACGCCCTGTCGCGACAGCATCACCTTGGGGACTGAAGGCCAGAGCATGCAAGCATTGTGCATCCATTGCGTCGAGCTCTTCGGCAATGGGAACCTGTTGTTCCTCGACAAAAACCTCAAATCGAATCGCGCACGCTTGGTCACGCAACTCGGACCACGAGCCTAGTTGCACTTGAACAGCCGAAGCATGCGTCTGAAAATTTTCGTGTTTCACTCAACATTCCTTTGACGGTCTATTTTTGTATTATGTCTGAGTTGACCTCAACGCGCATGAATCCCGAACCAACGCGCTACACTTGGGCACCTTAAATTTTCTATTATGTCGGGCTATGTTTGCTGCGGTCATTGACGCTGCTTTTCCGGTATTTGCCCTGATCCTGACGGGATGGGTCTGCACCAAGCGCAATTTACTCGGCTCCTCCAGCCGTGAGGGCCTCAACAGCTTTGTGATTTACCTCGCACTGCCTGCGCAACTTTTTGCCGCCATGTCGAATGTCGAGCTGTCAGACCTCGCTCAACCAGGTTTTTTTTGGTCCTTCGCCTTGGGTATGTTTGGCACCGCAGGCTTATATGCGCTTGTCTCAAGAGACAAACACATCCCTCCCCTTGATAGACTGATCAATAGTATGAGTGCTGCGTATGGGAATGCTGGTTTTATGGGCATACCACTCTGCCTGATGGTGTTTGGCAAGGAGGGGTTAGCCCCATCGGTGATTACAGCCGTCTTTACCGTTTCTTTGCTCTTTGCCATGACAATCATGCTTGCCGAGTTGCTGAGACTGGATCACTCTGGGATTTTGCCAGCCATTAAAAAAGTCCTTTACTCCATGCTGCGCAACCCACTATTAGTGGCCCCGATCTTGGGTGTTCTGTGGTCAGTCTTGCAGTGGCCGATGCCAGCACCGGCCATGCGTTACATCAGCTTGTTAGGCGATGCCTCCACACCCTGCGCTTTGATCGCCATCGGACTGTTTCTTGGGCAGACTTCAGAGCAACGCGCAGGCCCTGAGGTAATGCGTATTGTTCTGTTCAAACTCTTATTTCAGCCTGCGCTGACTGCACTTTTAGTGTTGTTTGTGTTTGACGTGCCAAAAACATGGGCGCTAGTCGCGATTCTGGCCGCGGCACTGCCTGTTGGGACCGGACCTTTTATGATGTCTCAACTCTATCAACGCGATGCCGCGGCCAGCGCACGCGCAATTCTGGTCTCAACTGTTTTATCTGTTGTTACGATCTCGGCACTTGTTGCCTGGATCAGCCAAGAACTTTGAGATCCCTTTTTTCAAACAACTTTATCAAACATTTTTCTAGGCGCTCACCATGTCTGAACCCTCTGCAACTGTCACAGCCACCTCACCGGTGCTGACCATCGAGGGAGCGATCGCTACGATCCGCCTGTGCAACCCTAGCTATGCCAATCGCCTGAGCCCTTCTGATCTAGCCATCATCCAATCACACATCCATGCCGTCAATCAAGCACCACAAGTACTGGTGTTGCGATTGATCGCAGACGGAAAATATTTTTGTAGTGGTTACGATATTTCCTCACTGGCCGCTGAGAGCGCGCCCTCGTCCCTCTACTTTGGTGAAATCGTCGACCTGATCGAGCAGGCACGACCTGTGACTGTCGCTGCGATTAACGGCGGGGTCTACGGTGGCGGTACCGATCTTTGCCTGGCCTGTGATTTTCGCGTAGGGAGCACCGCTGCCAATATGTTTATGCCCGCGGCAAAATTGGGGCTACATTTTTATCCGGGCGGCATGGTGCGTTACATCACGCGACTGGGACTGAATCAGGCGAAAAGACTATTTTTGACTGCTGAAAAAATCGAAGCGCCAGAAATGCAAGAGATCGGATTTTTGACTGAACTGGTTGAACCCGAACAACTGGGTCCGCGTGTAGACGCTCTCACACAACAATTGGCCTCGATGGCACCGCTTGCGCTACTCGGTATTAAAAAGCACCTCAATCTCATTGTGCGCGGACAATTAGACGAGGTGACTATCCAGCAAGCTGTGCTCCATTCCGAACGCTCAGACGATATCAAGGAAGGGGCTGCAGCATGGAAAGACAAGCGTCCCGCTATTTTTAAAGGGCTCTGAGAGCACTCACTTCGGCTGGCCACGCTGATTGCTTAAATTATTTTTATATAATTTCCAAATTGACACCAAACCGAGAATCTAAATATGCGTCAGATATTTTTATCCGCCTTCGTCCTAGCCCTGTCCTGCATCACTTCAGGCGCAACGGCACAACAGATTAATGAGCAGTGGCTTGGTTTCTGGGACTCAGCCGATGGTCAACTCATCGTCACCCCAAAAAATATTATTGACGCGGGCAAAATTTGCAAATGGGTAGGCAAAGCGCCGACGGGACAACATGCAGGGTGCGTCGGATTTTATTCAGGCACGACAACCAAGAAAGAAATGCTCGCGACGCTTCAAACTATGCGTGACGCCCTACGAGCCAACGATCAAAACATGGATGCCAACTATTTAGCTGGAGAAAAAAAACTAGTGGATGTATTGGAATCCAAACTCAAGTCTCTCAGCGACAGCACATTTAGGATAATAGATACCTCGGATGCTGATTATCAAGGTTCAGGTGACTGTGGCAATTACTACATCATGGACCAAGGCATCGCTTACTCCGTTCGTCAATGCGAATCCGCAGGCTTGGGCAGTGCTTTAGTTGTCACGCCAATGCGCAAAGGCCCTGCAACTGGACCCGTTTCAACGCTCAACGGACATTGGGTCAGTACAAAATGGAAATACGGCTATACACTTGAAAACGGTCTAGGCACAGCAACCGCCACCAACAGTGCAAAATTTAAAGTGGGGGATGAAATCATCATTCTTCGCGCGACAGGAAAAAATTCCTTTGAGGGTCAGCAAGTCTATCAAGATGGAAAATTTCACCCCATTAGTGCAAACTTGCTGCCAGACGGACGCCTGCAGTTCAAAGGCGAGAAAAATATTACTTGGATCATGGAACGGAAATGACAACAAAACCAAAAGTTGCACTGATTAGCACAGGTGGCACGATCACTTCGCTCAGTATCCTGGGCGAACTTGATGTGTTTGAATACAGCTCCACCGGCACCAGACTCGACGCGCACGGTATGTTGGAAAAGTTTCCGCAAGCCAAGACCGTTGCCAATGTCCTCCCTGTGGCTTTTGATACCTTGCTGTCCACTGCTGTGAGCTTTCCTCATTGGAAAAAACTTGCTGAGGTCATTAGCAAGCTCATCCAGGAACATCAGGATCTCGCAGGTATCGTGATTTTGCATGGCACTTCTTCGATGGAAGAGACTGCCTATGCGTTGAACTTAGGTCTCAACACCAGTATTCCTGTTGTGTTGACAGGTGCGCAGCGCCCTGCCAGTGCTTTATCGACAGATGCCGGTATGAATATTTACAACGCAGTGCGCTTGGCTGCATGCCCTGAGGCACAAAACCTCGGCGTGATGATTTGTCTGAACGACGAGATTCAAGCAGCACGTGATGTCACGAAAACCTCCAACGGACGCCTGCAGACGTTTCGGTCTCCAGACTTTGGTGCGCTCGGTCATGTGGATGGTGACAGAATTGTCATCTATCGCAGCCCGACGAGACGTCGCACACCTGATACAGAGTTTGATCTGCGCGAGATAGCTCAACTCCCCCGAGTCGATATCGCTTATAGCTATGCAGGTGGCGATGGTGTGGCTGTTCAGGCCTTTATCGCGGCAGGTGCGCGCGGTATTGTCGGTGCGGCGTTTGCGCCGGGGCTACTGTCACCAGAAGAGTTTATTGCGATGGAAGCTGCAGTCAAGCAAGGCGTAGCTGTTGCCATTTCATCCCGGGCGGGCTCAGGACGTACCTTTGCCCCCAGCAAAATGCGCGAGGCTGGCTTTATTCAAGCTGACAACCTCACCCCTCAAAAAACACGCATTCTTTTAGCCATGGCGCTGACCAAGACCCAAGATCGGGCCGAGATTCAGCGGATGTTTGATACATATTAAAAGTTACATTCGTTTCATCAATGAGTCTGTTCAAATTACTGCGCAGTGATGAATCGCTGCGCAGTGTACAGACGACAAGAGGCATCGATCAGCTGCCTCGCAATGCTGACATGCTCTGGCAAGGGCGGAAGTTCTTCGCGTGAAAACCAACCTGCCGCCTCAATCTCGGTCGGATCGGGGGTGATCTCTCCGCCAGCATAATCTGCATAAAATGCCACCATCAGCGAATTGGGAAATGGCCAGGATTGGCTCGTGAAGTAGCGCAAATTGCTGATTTCCAAACCAACTTCTTCGCGCACCTCGCGCACCGCACACTGCTCGAGCGTTTCACCTGCTTCAACAAAGCCAGCTAACGCACTAAAAACACCAGGACGGAAATGTGGGCTGCGCGCCAACATGAGTTCGTGTCCACGCTCAATCAACACCATAACGGCGGGTGAAATGCGTGGGTAGGCCACTAGACGACAGGAGGGACACTCAAGTGCATACTCAGTTTTTTTCATCACCGTTGGGGTACCGCAATGGCCACAGAAACGATGATTTTTTTGCCAATCAATCATCTGTGTCCCGCGACCAGCTAAGGCAAAAATCTCCGGACCTGCCGAAGCAAACAAGCTGCGAACTGGACGCAACTCACCCGTGATGTGAGAAGGAATATTGTCCGTTTCTATCGCATAACAGGCTGATCCATTCAATTGGCCAATATGAAGCGCCTCAATCAGATCACCAAAATCCGCTCGACGAGCTTGAGGAAAGGCTTCGTTGCCTTGTGCATCAACAGAAATCAATACCTGATTGCCACAGCGGATTAACCAATAACTTAAGTCACTCATTTTGTCTCACTTGGTATAAATTATTTGACGTCATTGTATGTCTTCATCAATCAAAGAGATAAACAAAAGCCCCATCACCGTTTCCAGCGAGGGGGCTTTTGAAATCTAGGCAGAATAAAACTTAGCCAGGTCCCATCATCAGATTAGGTAGCCATGTCGAGATAATAGGAATATAGGTCACGACCAGCAACAAACCGACCATCAAGAAGAAGAATGGCATCGTGCCACGCAACACCTGAGCCAAGGGGATTTTGGAAATGTTACTAATTACGAACAGATTCAAGCCTACAGGTGGCGACATCAGCGCCAACTCCATGTTGATCACGAGCATGACACCGAAATGAATCGGATCAATACCGAGTGGCTCAAGCAAAGGCAAGACAATCGGCACCATAATCAACAAGATCGAAAAGACCTCAAGGAACATACCCAGGAAGATCAGGAGAATGTTGACAGCGAGCAAAAACTGCCAAGGCTGAATATCCAGACCTTTAACAAAATCCAGCGTCTTTTGCGCAACTCCTGTTTCTGTAATCAAATGGCCGAAAGCCAGCGCCATCGCGATGATAATCATGATCGCCGCGGCACTGCGCACTGCATGCGTCATCACTTTTAAAAAGTCACGCGCTTTGACTTCACGATAGACAAATAAGGCCAAAGCAATTGCTACGACTGCGGATAAAGCAGCCGTTTCTGTCAACGTGACAAAACCACCATACAAACCGCCCAACACCACAACAGGCACGAGTAAAGCAGGAATGGCGTTAAGGGTCTTTTTAATTTTTTCTTCACGTGGCATGGGTACACGATCAACATAACCATGTTTCTTGCTGAAGAAATAAACGTATATACCCATCATCGTGGCACTAATCAGGCCAGGAATGACACCTCCCAAAAACAAGCGGGGAATCGATGCGTCTGCAAGTACTCCATAAACTACAAAAGCAAGTGAAGGTGGAATCAAAATACCCAGCGTCCCGGCTGAAACCAAGATACCACCAGCAAAAGCTGGGTTGTAGCCATTACGAAGCATGGCTGGGATCATGATGGTACCCATCGCAATCGCAGTCGCCACAGAAGATCCGCACATGGCAGCAAAAATTGCGCATGTCAACACGGAGACAAGACCCAAACCACCGTGGACACGCCCAATCCAGGCCGTTGCAGCATTGATCAACGCTTTTGCAACCCCACCGCGTTCCATGAACGTGGCCGCAATCACAAAATATGGGACGGCCAGCAGAGTTGGGGAATTGAGCTCATCAATAATTTTTTGAGCCAACGGAACCAAACTACCTTCAGTCGCAAATACCAAACCAGATGTCAAACCCATTGTCAAAAAAATGGGGACCCCGAGAATCAAAAGAATAATAAAAACGGGAGAAAAGAAACTAAGCATGCTGCTGCTCCCGCTTGAACCATTTACGATAAAGACGCACGATGTAAGCCAGACCCATTACAAAAGAACCTGCCGGTAATGCTGCAAAGTAAATCCACAACGGCATACGCAGCATCGTCGTCGAGACATCACCGAAGTCCCAAGCCTGATAGGCCACGGCAGATCCGTAATACACGGCAAACACGCAGAAAATCAAACCCAGCACGTCTGCCAGAACTTCGACACCGTGCTTAAGTTTAGGTGGGAACATATTAATAAAGAAGTCTGACTTTACATGACGATCCATCAAGGTCACGGTACCGAGCGATAAAAAAACCGCCCAGATCACCATGTAAACCTGCACTTCTTCGACAAAGTCCAGTGTCATCGAGGGCGCAACCAGTCTAACAATGACGTTATAGGAACACATCACCAAGGCCAGCGTGGCTAAGCCCCCCACCACCAAAGATTCGATGGGGTGGGATTCGGGTACATCATGGGCTTCCGCCTCGAGGTCAGCCTGAGCTTTTTGGCGTAACGTCTCATAGAGTCGATTGCCAGTGGGCTCAGCTGCCTGAACTGTGTCTTTTGCTTGCATAATTTAGAACGCCACGCCTGCTTCTTTGAGGTTTTTGAGAGCTTCTTCGACAACGTCGTTGTCCATCTTGATGCTCTTGACGAGCTCAGGCTGGATCTTCATCAATTCACGGCGTGCACCCAAAACTTGCTCAGGCGTTGGAATGACAACTTTCAAACCAGCTTTGACCAGTACTTCTTTAGCCTTGAGTTGAGCGGCCGCAGCATTTTTACGCTCTTGAGTAGCAGCGATATCCCATGACTCAAGAATAGCCTGCTGCACTTCTTTGGGCTGCTTGTTAAAGAAGTTGGCACGCATCATCGGTACGTACTGGTTGAACTGGTTTCTGTCTTCGAAAGAGTACTTCATACCCGAGTCCATCAACTTGGAGGAGAAGCTGCTTTCGTAAGTGGTCAACAAACCATCCATCACGCCCTGGCTCATCGCCAATGGAACATCTGGCCATGGCACAAGCAATGCTGTAGCACCAAGTGTTGTGATGCGCTGAGCATTCGCCGTACCACCGGGATAACGGATCTTCATGCCTTTCATGTCAGCATAGGTCTTGATTTCTTTGTTGATGGTGTAGGTGTTTTGAAAACCCAAATCCATCCACTTACCCAAGATCTTAACGCGCATGCGCTCTTCGAATTTTTTATTCAGGAACTGACCAAGTTTGCCATCCATGACTTTATGAACGGTGGCTTCTTCAACGCCATAAAACATGGGAAGACTTTGCAGTGCGGCATTTGGCTCGGCACTGTCAAGCTGCCAGGTACCTGGAACAGCCATTTCTACTGCGTCCTGACGCAGCGCGCGGGGTACGTCACGATCACGGAACAACTGGCCGCTTGGGTAGACTTCAATCGCAAAACGGTTACCCGTGCGTTTTTTCAATTCTTCGACGAAAATTTCCACGCCTTTGTTACGGACATGAACTGGGTTCGTGTCAAGCGCAATGCGGAGTTTTTCCTGAGCCGAGGCTGGTGTAGCTACCAACGCCGACGCCAAAACTGCAAACGACGCAGTCATGAGTTTTACGGATAAAGAGGACATGTGATTTCCTTGAAAAAATGAAGTCTAGTTCAGGCTCTGAACTAGACGCGGGCAGACTGTAACGAAATAGCCTTGTTATGTAAATAATGATTACCCTACTTCATAGGGAAACATGGGGAAACTACTAAGTAAAAAGAAGGCATCCATCTCTTAAACCAGAGAAGAGATGCAAGGAACAGGAAACATTTCGTTACCAATTTCACATCTTAAATCGTACGCCCCAAGGCCTTAAAAAATAATTCTGATTGCAATCTTTCACCAAGAGTTTGCTCACCGACCCGCTGAGCAAGATTTGCATCAACCGGCTCAAGCGATAAACCAGAAGACATTGCAAGCACTTGCATCATGCAGGCACGCTCTAAAAAATACAGATCGTCGTAGGCATAGTCCACGCGATCACCACAGACTACAACGCCGTGATTACCTAAAAACACCACATCCGCGCCTTGCATGGCATGCGCGATACGCTCGCCCTCACCCGCATCTAGCGCTAAGCCGTTGTAATGCGCATCAATGGCGACGCGACCATGAAAACGCATGGCATTTTGTGACAGTGTTGTATCGAGCGCGCGTTGTCGCGTCAAAGTCAACGCCGTGGCATAAGGCATGTGCGTATGCAGCACGCAGGTTTTTTTAGCAATCCGATGCACTGCAGCATGGATGTACATGGCGGTTGGCTCAACAGGATGGCGACCTGCCAAAATTTCACCATGCTCATCAATCATGACGATATCTTCGGCTTGGATCTCACTCCAGAGCAATCCTCTTGGGTTGAGCAAAAAACGCCCGCTATCATCAGGAATTTCAACGCTGAAATGGTTACAAACCCCTTCTGACAAGCCATGATGAGCGGCAGCGCGCAGTGCCAAGGCTAAATCCTCGCGCAACGCGCGGATCTCTGTGGACTCAAAGTCTTCTTCGTGCATGTTTCTTGTCATTCATCTTCTCCCGTAATGATTTTTTAACGCCTATGGCTCGAAAATGGCCTCACTTTGTATCAAGCGCCCGCTCTATATAGTCATGGTTGACAGAAGCACGTGGCACTTTGAAAGTAAACCAACTGCGTACATCTTCTTCGAGTCCTATGCCGTGCATATAGTTGTAGATCGCTTTTCGAAGCCCTACCCCCAATGCTGCGTGGTCGACATTGGTGGGATCAGTAAAACCCACATCATTTTTGGCAAAACTTGTCGGTGGCAGCGTCTCAAGTGTGACCCCGTACTCAGAAGGATTCAGCCCCACAGGAGAATGGACCGTACAAGTAAAGCGGTGGAAAAAACCACTTTGAATACAGCCATTGGCAAATAACTGACGCACATACTCCAAGGCATCCACGGTATCGCGGACGGTCTGGGTCGGAAAACCATACATCAAATACGCATGTACCAAAATGCCTGCGTCACTAAAGGCGCGTGTCACTCTTGCGACCTGATCGACCGATACACCTTTTTTCATCAAATTGAGCAAGCGATCTGAAGCGACTTCTAAACCACCTGAGACCGCGATACAACCGCTTTGCGCCAGCAACTGGCAGAGCTCTGGCGTGAACGTTTTTTCAAAACGAATGTTGCCCCACCAGGAGATATTGAGATTTCGCTTGATCAACTCTAAGGCGAGAGACTTTAATGCTTTTGGTGGAGCGGCTTCATCAACAAAATGAAAACCAGTCTGACCGGTTTCGCGAACAATTGCCTCAATGCGATCAGCCAAGACCTCCGCGGAGGCGGTTTCATAACGTCCGATGTAATCCAGACTCACATCACAAAAGCTACATTTTTTCCAATAACAGCCGTGAGCGACGGTCAGTTTGTTCCAGCGACCATCACTCCACAGCCGATGCATGGGATTGAGCATATCTAACAATGACAAATAGTCGGAAAGCGGCAAACCATCCCAAGTTGGCGTCCCGACTTCCTCGAAAGGAACCTCAGGTTCGACCATGTTGATGTAGCGCACGACACCCGTTTCGGCGTCGCGTAAAAATGTCCTCACCAGACGTTGCTGCGATCGCTTGCCTGACAAATGATCCAGCAAGGAAAGTAAAGGTCGTTCACCCGCATCCAGCGTCACGAAATCAAAATAATCAAACACTCTGGGTTCTTTGAGCGCGCGCAGTTCCGTATTGACGAAACCGCCACCTAAGATGATTTTGATTGCGGGATGATGGGCTTTAATCGTCTGCGCAATTCTGAATGCGGCATAGACCGTACCGGGGAACGGCACCGAAAGCAACACGACTGTAGGCTTATGACGCGCAAGGGCCTCAAGCGTGAGTTCTTTTAAATAATCATCCACGAGTGAGGGCGGTGCTGCTAAAGCAAGCGCCAAGGGCTCGAATGTCGCCTGACTCGCAGCCAGTGACTCGCCATAGCGCACAAACTCAAAGCGTGAATCAACCGCATCGCGTAGAACATCAGCAAGATCGTTGAGGTAGAGCGTCGCTAAATGCTTGGCACGATCCTGCATCCCGAGCGCACCAAAGGCCCAGCCCAAAGGATCTACGGATTCGTCATCGACATAGGCATCAAGCGCGGCAAAGCGTGGTCCCTCAGGCAAATACTGACGACTAACGATACGATGGGCCAGCGTTGAGTCTCGACCTTGTAAGAAGGCAATGACGGCATCAATGGTGCTGAGATAGCGATTTTGTTGGGCAACAAAGGCCTGGAGAGAATGGCTTCGCTGACGAGGAGCGATTGCCTTGACTTGAGTGGCGACTTGTTCGAGTCCTGTTTCGCTGAGCAGACGTAATACTAAGGCAAGGGCAAGGTCCTCTTGCACAGCATGGATGTTGCGCGAACGCAAAAAACCCGTCAAATATGCTGTTGAGGGATAAGGCGTGTTGAGCTGAGTCATCGGCGGGATAACAGACAACACACGCAAAGTCACAACATTGGCATTAGACATATTGATTGACGCATTTCAGAGGGGGTCAGTATATGTTGAAATTTGATCATGCCAAGCATAAAAAGCCCTGTGCGAAGATGAATTTACTGAATTAAATCAACTTGCTAGCCACAATCGTATAATCCAAACGCCAACAAAATCGTGTGAAATAAAAATATAGGACAGAGCGTGGAGTTCAAAAACATAGCAGACCTACAAAAAGCCAGCAGTCGCGGCCAAAAAGAAATCTTTAAGCTCGGCATGGGACTGCTATTTGTTCTAGCCATCATGCTCTACACGACTGTCAATTTAGAGGTCTCTGGTACCCAGGGCTCGATTCTGATCATCGCCGCCATGATTGCTGGCTATATGGCCATGAATATCGGGGCCAACGATGTCGCGAATAACGTCGCGCCCGCCGTAGGCTCAAAGTCACTGACCATGACCTCGGCCATCATCATCGCTGCAGTATTTGAAATGATGGGGGCTCTCGTCGCAGGCGGAGATGTTGTCTCAACGATCCGAGGCGGCATCATTGATCAAAAAATGATTACCGACGGCAATCGCTTTATCTGGGTCATGACCTCCGCACTGTTAGCCGGTGCGCTCTGGCTAAATTTTGCAACAATGGTGGGCGCGCCTGTCTCGACGACGCACTCCATTGTTGGCGCGGTGCTCGGTGCAGGCCTTGCTGCAGGTGGCATTAATGTGGTCAATTGGCCTGTCATGGGCGGCATTGTATTGAGCTGGGTCGTATCCCCTCTTTTGGGTGGCCTCGTTGCAGCTGGATTTCTTTATTGGATCAAACGCTCCATCACATATCAGACCGACATGATTGCAGCGGCCAAACGAACCGTTCCGCTCTTAATTGGAATCATGTCGTGCGCCTTTACAACCTACTTGATTTTGAAAGGTTTAAACAAAATCTGGAAAGTCGATTTTTTAACAGCCGCTGTCATCGGCATTGTGATTGGTGTATTGACCTGGCTGATGGTCCGGCCCCTTGTCAATCTGCGCGCGAAATCCATTGAGCCCAACAAAGCAGGCATCAACTCCTTATTTACAGTTCCACTGATTTTTTCAGCCGCGCTATTAAGTTTTGCGCATGGTGCTAATGACGTCGCCAATGCTGTTGGACCGCTCGCTGCGATCGTCGACACTGTTATTCAAGGCAGTGTCTCTACTAAAGCCGACATCCCCTTATGGGTCATGATCGTGGGTGCACTTGGCATCTCTTTAGGTCTAACACTTTATGGTCCAAAGCTGATTCGTACCGTAGGTGGAGAAATCACAGAACTCGATCAAATGCGTGCTTTTTGCATTGCAATGTCCGCATCGATCACGGTCATTGTCGCTTCGCAGCTCGGACTCCCTGTGAGCTCCACGCATATTGCGATTGGAGGAATATTCGGAGTTGGATTTTTACGTGAACGACTGAAAACACAATATGCTCGCATGATTGAGTACATCAGGATGCACCACTCAGGCGAGGACAAAGAAATGGTAGAGCAGTTTTTGCTTAAATTTTCACAAGCAGATATGGCTAGCAAAAAATCAATCTTGAAACAACTCAAGATCAATGAAGCGGAGGTATTGCTTTCAAAGAAAGAACGCAAAAAAATGAAGCGTGTTTACCGCGAAGAGTTGGTCAAACGCTCCGCGGTTTATAAAATTTTTGCTGCTTGGATTATCACCGTTCCCGCCTCGGCCTTAATGGCTGCCGGGATTTTTTATTTGGTGTCATTAACAGGAAAATAATGATTAAAACCGCTAACATCATTCCAATAATATTTTTAACTTTTTACAACTTTTTTTTTACAACCTATGTTCACGCCGCAAGCTTTGACTGCACAAAGGCGAGAAGCACAATGGAGAAAGCGATTTGCCCAGATGCATCGCTATCCAGTTTAGATGAAAAGCTTGCATTTGAATACAAGACGGCTCGCTCGAAACTTTCCCCTACAGCCGACAAAATTCTGATCTCAAGCCAAAGATCTTGGCTTCGATTTATAGCGACCTACTGTTTTGTGGATATGAATGCGTCAGTCGTTAGTCATCAAGAAGCTACTAGTTGTCTAATTAAATCTTATAACGAACGCATTAAAGACCTATCGTCTACAGGAAAAATAATCGCAGGCTATAAAACCTATATCGCTATCGATAACCATATTCGCGTATCAAAACCGCAAGAAATGGTTTATGTGATTGAGCGAAAATACATGCAAGTCGATGATGAATCACCGATCGGCATTCGACTCAATCACTATTTGAATTTTAAAGACAAAGCAGATTTGCCTGAAGAGCGTGGAACAGAAAGTTATGACATTCAGCTCTCACAAGCATCTCCCGACTGGCTGTATAAAAAAATATTCAGTGAAGCCTTTACTGGAGCATATCCAACCAGCGATACCGAATGCGGTGTATTTTCAATTGAAAAGGAAAGACCTTTAAAAATATCTGATGTATTTACAGGAAATACTTGGCAAAAGATATTTGAAAGTACGACACAATCACACTTTCTTGAGCTAGCTAAAATCGAAAAAGATTTTGACATCAGCATGGTTTCTGATTTTCGCCCAAGCACAGCTCAACCATCAGCCTCATTTTCATTTTGTTTTACAAATAAAGGAATCGATGTAGATGGTTTCCTGCCTCATGTTGCACGTGCCTTTGACGGCGTCACCATTAGCTGGAAATCTTTAGAAAATACATTAACACCCTATGCGCTTGAACAGGTCAAAAAAATGGGTGGACTTTAGCGTGTGAGTGCGCTGCAGCGCAATATATACATTCTAGAAATCCACCCCAAATAACCACTATCAAATTTTTATGTCATACACACTCAGGTAAGATGCTCCACCAGACCCATCGAACCAGAGTGAGCGGCAAGGTCCATCAGGGTTTCTGGAGCACTTGCTACAACAATACCTAGCTGCTGCGTATCAGACACATCTGCATCCGTGTCTTTCACAGCTAAAGTAATCTCCAGTGCGAGGTCAAGCGTAGCCGACTCGTTTGTCACCAAACCGATGTCTGATATTTTGATCAC
This sequence comes from Zwartia sp., assembly GCF_049655405.1. Classification (GTDB taxonomy): domain Bacteria; phylum Pseudomonadota; class Gammaproteobacteria; order Burkholderiales; family Burkholderiaceae_B; genus Zwartia. Next base: position 3,053 of record NZ_JBASJR010000013.1, on the reverse strand, counting down.
GTCATTATCGGTCGTTGCCGCACCAAAGCTTTGAGTCTCTGTGCTTGCGCCAAGCTCTCCAACATCGCTAACAAAGTTGATACCAGAGCCAATCAACCCTTCGGTAGAAACTAAAACCTGAGCACCTGAGATCAGATAGTTTTCACCTACATCGTTAAAGTCGTTTGACTGGATGATCACCGCACCATCATTATTGTCAAGCGTAATTCCATAAGTTGGAGTGATAGTATTCCCAACCTTGAGAATATCTCCGTTATCTATGATGAGTGCCTTAGTTGTCTCGCCCGAGGTATCGGTATCGATTAGCTTAAGAATGACAACCAGATCCTCAGTGCCAATGCCATCAAATTTCAAAAACAATTCATTAGCAAAAGCTGTAGGCGCAGTATTCGTAAAGCCAAAGGGATTAGTACTAAACAAATCAAAATCTAACACCTCACCCTTTTGTATCGTATCTCCAGCAACACCATTTGCTGAGTTTGAAGTTGTCACCCATGTTGATGCTTGTGTGATGAGCTCTCCATTCGTAAAGGTATTACCGTTACCATCTACACCAACTGCCTGAAGATTATTGCTACCAGTACCTCCACCGGGCTCAGATACACCTGTGAACTGAGCATAAACATTGTTGCTAAGTGCTGCAACAGCGACTGCTGGCTGAGTATTATCCGTAGATGAACTTTCGGGCTGATACCCTGTGTAACTTAGCGCTTCAGAGGTCGTCAAAATCGAGTAACTCTGAATCGGTTCAGACAGGGAAACAGTATAAGTACCATCAACTTTATTGAAACTCAATGATCCCGTAGCGTGCTTGGTATCTGTTGAATAATCACTCGGCAAATAATCAAACTCAAGCATAAATTCAGCTTGTGTCGCACTTTCTGACATCCATGTAATACTGGTATTTGTGATTGAATTCAATCCAACTTGTCCAGTTAGACTATCCATTTGAAAATCAGAATTTAAAGCACTGAAACTTGTTCGACTATCCGCTCCAATCGAGTAAGAAAATGTACTTGTTCCACCTGGAATTGGATTATCAGCATTCGCAAACACTAGATCTTCAACATTCAACACAACTGGTGTATCGTCATTCACAACAATTACAAGCTCACCAATCGCCGAGTCATTGTCTGAATCAAGAACTTTATAACCCACGATGAAGGCAAAGTTATTTTCATTCAGGTCATTTTCATGTTGAATGGGTGCGTTTTGAACAACTGAATATTCACCAGTTAAACTGTCAAGCGTTAAAGTCATGACGTTCACTGATCCCTGAAGTACTTGCAGTACCTCATCGTTCACAAGATAACTAAATCCTGCAGGCGACCCAGCATTTAGCCATTCAATTGAACCAATACCGTCTGCACCAGCACTAAAGTTTACTGTTCCACTGGCAAACTCTATGTCAGGATTCATATCACCCGTACCATTTGGATTACCTCCTGACAATGCGTCATCATCAAACATGACAACTTCATTGCGCGTAACGGTTGGGGTGTCGTCGTTGACAACAACCACTAACTGTCCCGAAGCGGCATCACCATCTGCATCCATGACGCTATAGCTGATAATTAATGCCTGATTGTTTTCATCCAAACCCGTAGGATGGATCAGTGCAGCATTTTGAACAACAGAATACGCTCCACTTAAGGTGTCAACAGAAAGTGTAAGAACAGTTGTTGCGCCTTGCTTCACCAAAAGATCTACACCAGAAGCTTCGTATGTAAATCCAGCTGGTGCTCCTGTTGTCATCCAAGAGATCGAGCCCGCACCATCCGCACCAAACAGATGACCCAAGGTTCCCGTTGTATTGACTGTATCGGGCGAAGCATCTCCGAGACCGCCAGGATTGCCCCCTGGCATTAAGTCATCATCAAGTTGAACGACATTGTTTCGGATGATGGTGGGCGTATCATCGTTGACGACAATGTAAAGAGGGCCCAATGCAAAATCACCATCATTGTCAGTGACATGATAAGTAACTGTGAAGTTTTGCGAATTTTCATTCATTCCTGCTGTGTGCATGATTGAAGTATTCTGAACGACTGAGTAATCACCATTTAATGGATTGACAGATAAAGTCATGACTGTTGTTGAACCCTGCTTGATCAACAAGTCTGTTCCAGATGACTCGTATGTAAATCCAACCGGTGCTCCCGAAGTCAACCATGTAATGAGACCGCCGTCAGCTCCAAACTTGTAATCCAGTTGACCGGATGTAAAGGCTGTATCTGGACTGACATCCCCTACCCCTCCTGGATTACCGCCCAGCAATGCATCATCATCAAACACTGCAACGGGATTATTTGAACCTTCTGGTGTGTCGTCGTTGACCAAGATTGTCAACCCACCGGTCACGGAATCGCCATCTGCATCGACGACTGCGTAGGCAATATCAAATAGTTGATCGTTTTCCGCGGAGCCAAGAGGATGCAAAATATTGCTATTTTGAATCGTTGAGTATGAACCGGTTATAGGATCAATAGTTGCAGTGACAACAGTAACGGAACTCTGCTTGATGTAGAGATTATTATCTGACACCTCGTAAGTAAATCCTGCGGGTGCGCCAGTCGATAGCCAAGAAATTGAACCTGCACCATCTGCCCCAAAGCTATGACTCAGTGTGCCATTAGTATTTTGTGTATCTGGGGAGATATCACCAATACCGCCAGGTACACCACCGGGTAGAATTTCGTCATCAAGAATCACTAATTCATTCTCAGTCACCACTGGGGTGTCATCATCGACAACAATCACAAGCTGACCCACGGCCACATCACCATCGGCATCCGAGACTGAGTAGCTCACAATCAAGCTCTCGTTGTTCTCATCCAGACCCGTAGGATGTGTCACAGGGGCATTCTGTGTGACAGAGTAAGCACCTGTCTCTGTATCCAGAGTCAAGGTCATGACAGTCACCGTACCTTGCTTGACCAACAGATCATCACCGCTGGCTTCGTAAGTAAAGCCAGCAGGCGCACCGGTTGTGAGCCAGCTCAGCGAGCCCTCTCCGTCTGCACCATACGCATAGCCAAGTGTGCCAGAGGTGT
>NZ_JBASJR010000012.1:0-191426 GCF_049655405.1 Zwartia sp. | reverse complement strand
GGGAGGTTTTTGGCGATGGGTGCGGTGGCAAGATTTGCCGCTGTCCCGAGTGCGGCTCAATCCCACTTGGATCGCAAGATGTCGATGCACTTGTGTTGAATGAAGAGTGGCTGCGTCAAAAGTTGCGCATGGCTTTTGAAATCAATAGTCGTGATGGCATCGATCAGGTAGGGCAGGGTATCTGGCGTCTGGGAAATTCTCGCAGCACACCAGTCATCTTGGCGCGTAATCTAAATGACTTGCTTCGTAACCCCGGTTTGCTTGAGGGTTTGCGTGTTCGAGATGGAAGTTTACGGGTGATTACTCCTAGGCCCGTGGGGCTAACGACTCATCCATTTGCACAGGATATTGAGTGGCTGGTGCTTGAGGAGCGGTTTGCCTTTTATGGTGGCGCAATTTCCTTTATTGAGCCTTCGGATCAGCGCTCTGCAATGTTGCCACATGAGACAGCAGATGTGAGATACGGTCCCTTTGCAGTTGACTTTAGATCCGTTAAGCTGCCTGGGCATGGTCATATCAATTTGACCGAAGCCCAGGCTGCTGTGTTCTCAGCACTTTGGTCATTCAAAGGCGAGCCTATGCGCGCCGAGAGAATTATGGCTAAGGCTGGGCTTAAGAGCGAGAAGCCTATTGATGTGTTCAAGGTGAAAGCCAAAGACAAAGATAAGCCTGGTGCAGATCTTCCGTTGATGGCCTATAGAGCATTAGTCGTCACGCAAAGACGTGAAGGGCTTTATGCGATGCCATGTGCATATCTTGAATCAATGGTTCCTCACTGAACAAACGGCAACTCATCCCAACGAGTCGTGTAGCGGGGCGATCGGTTTTCAGATCGCATCACCCAACGCTGGGCAACGCCACTCACGGCTGAACGTATTGTGCCTCGTCCGCAATCACGATTGATCGAATCTACCGCACTCATTAGCAGAGCTGATCGTTGGGTCGATAATTGATCATCGAAGATAGTCATCTGGCGAGTTTGTTTGTCTGAGATGAGCGTCAGCATTGCTCCTGCCCTTTTGTATTTGTAGCCAGATCGATATATGGCATCTAGCCCAACCAAAGCAGCCGTGGTCATTGTTAATGTGTCATCGGTTGCATCGCTCAGCGGCAAAGTGATCCCTGCGCTGTACTGTTTGTCGCTATTGAACCGATTGGTTTGGACAAAGATATAAACGGCTGCACAGACAGAATTTTGCTTGCGTAGCTTCTCTGCTCCACTGGCGACATGACTTGCGATGGACTCCCGCAATTCATAAATGCTTTGAACGGGCGTACCAAAACTGCGGGATGACATGATTTGTTTTTTAGGTGTAGCAATGTCCTCAAGCTCAAGACATGAAATTCCACGCAGCTCGTTACAGGTGCGCTCTAAGACGACACCAAAGTGTGTTCGGATTTCTTTGGGTGAGGCGTTACGCAGATCAAGTACGGTATGAATACCCATTGCTTCGAGCCGTTTAGAGATTCTGGAGCCAACGCCCCAGACTTCTCCGACATCAATGCCGCTCATCCAGACGATCCTTTCTGGTCTGGGAGTTGAATGTAGATCGCAGACCCCATCGAATTGAGCATTTTTCTTGGCCAAGTGATTAGCAAATTTAGCGAGTGTTTTAGTTGGACCTACGCCCACGCAAACAGGCAGTCCGGTCCATTGCTTGATTCGTTCTCGCATTTGCTGCCCCATAGAAATCACGCCCCCGTAAAGGTGAGCTACCGTTTCGATGCGTAAAAACGATTCGTCAATGCTGTAGACCTCAGTTTCGGGGGCGAAGTCGCGCAAAATTTGTACAACCCTATTGCTCATGTCCCCATAAAGCGCATAGTTCGATGAATAAGCCAGAATGCCGTGTTCGCGAGCGAGGTCCTTCATCTTGAACCAAGGGGTACCCATCTTGACGCCCAAGGCCTTAACCTCATTACTTCTAGCCACTGCACATCCATCATTATTGGATAGGACAACGATCGGGGTTTCGTTCAGACTAGGCTTGAATACCCGCTCACAGGACACATAAAAGTTGTTTACATCAACCAAAGCGAACTGTGGCGTTGCAGTGCTAATGAATGCCATATCTAAGCTCGTTTCGCGTAACGACGAATCACGCCAACCACGACGCCCCAAACTAGTAATTCGTTGCCATCTTTGAATTCGATAGATGTGTAGGCGGTGTTTTCGGCTCGAAGCTCTATTCGCCCTTTGTGCTTGTACAAACGCTTGAGGGTGTAATCCCCGTCAACCACGGCAACTACGATGTCATTTTGCTTCGGCGTCAAAGCACGATCCACAATCACTTTGTCTCCTTCTTCGATGCTGGCGCCAGTCATCGAGTCGCCTTTTACTGTGAATAAAAAAGTGGCGGGTTTGTTTTGGACGAGATACTCGTTTAAGTCTAGGCCAACTTCCATGTAATCGGCAGCAGGCGATGGAAATCCTGCGCTAATGCGATGTGCAATTAGCCGCAGATCATGCGCAACAGGATTCAGAGCCACACTGACGGGTGTCTGGGTCAGGGTTGGCTCGGTGTGGCAGGGTGTAATTTGGCGTGTCGATATACTGTACATAAATACAGTATATGATTAACAAATGGAAACATTCAATTAAATTTTTGAAGGCCCGATTTGGCATTGATCATGACAGTAGTTGTCACCTGAACTTGGTAGTATTTCCCTATGTGCAGCCATTACGAATCCGTCCGAGACAGGCAGGTGCTCAAGCGTCACTTTCAACTGACCGACTTACCCGAGGGCGGGAAAGTTGATGTGTGGCCCACCTATGCCAGTCTTTTTATCCGGCGACATGAGTTCGCTGATGTTGGCGATGAAGCCGTCCCCGAACATGAAGTACTGCTAGGCTCCTTTGGTTTGATTCCGCATTGGGCAACGGATACCAAGATTGCAAGGCAAACCTACAACGCTCGTTCAGAGACTGTTGCCGTCAAACCTAGTTATCGTGAAGTCTGGAAGAGGGCACATCACTGCATTATTCCGGCTGACGCAATTTACGAACCTGATTGGCGATCAGGCAAAGCGATCTCTACACGGATCTCTCGTGCCGATGGTGAACCGATGGGTATCGCCGGGCTCTGGTCGTGGTGGAAGTCATCTAAAGGCGAAGTGATTTATAGCTTCACCATGCTGACGATCAATGCTGAGAATCACGAGCTTATGCGGCAGTTTCATAAGCCAAATGATGAGAAGAGGATGGTCGTTGTCTTGCCCGAAAACCGATATGACGATTGGCTCCGAGCGACGCCTGATCAGAGCGAAGACTTCCTGAGGCTATATCCATCTGACGCATTGAAGGCGAAGGCCCTAACCCCTTTGGGTCATTGATAACCAGATCCGCGACAATACAATTGGACACCAAGGGACGATAGTACAATCAGAGAACTTAAGTTGTACAAATTGACATATTCGGAATTGTCGAAAAAATGAATACTACCCAAGACAATAAGTGGTGTGAGTTGCTATGTGATCGGCGCCGAAAGAACTCTGACGGCACTATCGCGCAGGCAGATTCGCAAACAAAGACTGAGGATGCGAAACCTACAGCAATTGAAGTACGCACCGAAATCGAAAGGGATCACGACCGAATTCTGTTTTGTACACCGGTACGGCGTATGGCTGATAAGACGCAGGTTTTTCCCCTCGATCGGAATGATAGCGTACGTAATCGACTGACTCATTCTCACGAGGTGTCAAACTTAGCACGAAGTCTAGGCGTTGCTTTGGTTTACCATTTTGATGTGGCAAAAGGGGTACCTAACGCGGCTCGGAATATTCCGGCTTTGCTAGCAGCCGTAGGGCTTGTTCATGACTTAGGTAACCCTCCATTCGGTCATCAGGGTGAGGCAGCTATTCAAAGTTGGTTTACGGATAATCAAGAGAAGGTCGCTGGAAGGGAAGATAATCGAATTCTTACAAAATCCCTATACAAGGACTTCTTGAAATTCGAGGGGAACGCTCAGACTTTCCGTCTTGTAACTCGGTTGCAACTACTTAATGACAATTTTGGTTTAGATCTGACTTTTGCGACGCTGGCAGCAATGATGAAATACCCCGTCGGGTCGGGACAAATCGAGTCAGATGCACACGTGGGTAAAAAGAAACACGGATTTTTTGAATCTGAACGCAAAATCGCGGAGAGCGTTCTAAACAAAGTTGGACTGCGCATAGCAGTGAGGCACCCGTTGGCATATGTCATGGAAGCATGTGACGACATTGCATATGCCGTGCTTGATATAGAAGACGCCGTAAAAAAGGGATTGGCATCGTATTCTGACCTCGTAGCATATCTCTTGCATCACGCGAATAACGACGAACTTATCACAAAGCTTGTTGCTGAAAGCGACGTGAAGCACAAGGATTATCGTGCCGCAGGATTGTCCCCAGCAGAGCTGAATGACGTCTCAATGCAGAGATTTCGTGTGTTCGCAATCAACGAGATGGTGCAAGCCGTTACGGAAGCATTTGTCGAACATCAAGCTTCGCTGATCTCGGGAGAACAGCCAAAGGCGCTGCTTGAGATTTCTAATGCATGTCTCCTTCGAAAACTACTTGGAAAATTTGCTAAGACGTATGCATTTCAGCATCGCTCCGTGCTTGAAATCGAACTGCTCGGTCACAAAACGATTCGCGGCTTGATGGACATATTTTGGGCTGCAATCGCGAACACGAATCCTGATGAAGACAAGCTAGTGCCGGACAATCCATACGATCGATATGTGTATAGCCGCATCTCTGAGAACTATCGACGGGTTTACAACAAACCAGCGAGTGAGGTGAAAGATCTTCCACTGAGATATAGGCAGTGTTTGCTTCTGACAGACATGATTTCGGGTATGACGGATTCATATGCCATCAATTTGTTCGAAGAGCTTAAATCATTCGTAAGTGTGAGCTAAGAGTACATTGTGATCGTGAAATATATGCCTACACCTACTCGTACTAAGTTGGTGCAATATTTAACAAAGGGTGGTGAGAGACGTGCTCCGCTTCGCATGTTTCTGCGAACGGTTGCAACTGAACTTTCAGATAGTGCAATTTTCGGCGGAATGATCAGAGATTTCGGATTAGGATACGCTCGATCATTCTGTTCGGATATAGACATCGTGACGATGTCCACAGCAAAAGATATCTACAGGCTAATTGAACCATTAAATCCGATCCGAAATAAGTATGGCGGGTTTCGTTTCGTTGCGGCAGGTAGACTTTTTGACATTTGGTCATTTGCTGACACATGGGCGATAAAAGAAGGGGTTGTCCAAGGGAGCAATCTTGAAGACCTGTGTAAAACAACATTTTTTTCTGTCGATGCTGCTATTTTTCGGCTTCAAGGGCAAAGCCTAATTGCAACTGAGGACTATGAAGAAAAGCTGTCTCGGCGGATTTTAGGGATTAATCTTATTAAACACCCTTTCCCGGAGCAGGTAGCAAGAAGGGCTATGCGCATGGCAATCAGTAAGGATCTCGCAATGACCCCTGAACTTTGCGAATTTATTGTTGATACGCTAGTTTCGAGGTACGTCGAAAAGAGTTGTGAATACTACGTGAACACGCTAAGGCAACATTTGCAATCAGCGCCAGATCAGTGTTTCAGATATGGGCTACAGTTGCCGATGTCATTTTGAAGTGAGGCCAATTTTAGTCCACTACTGTTGCTCATCCCCGTCGAAGGTGTCTGTGTACTGATCAACATTTTTCGCTGCGGGTGTTGACATGAGCGATCTCTAGCTCTCTGGCGACGATGTTTATCGAATCCGGTCAAGTTCGGCTTTCATGGGCGGGGGTAAGTCACAGTTTTGAGATGAGGGATAAGTTCCTTTGCGCGGGCAGTCACTCACTGCTAGTCAGGAACGCCGACCTGATTCTTCGGGTTAGTTGAAAAAGCAAAGGGAGCATCCCTGTAAATTAGCGCAACTGAACCTATATTCGCTTTGAGAAGCGAACCATAACGCACGCGCATTGAGGGATTGAAAAGAAACACTTGGTCACTCACAGAGTGCTGACCTCGTCATCCCCTCACATATATCTAGCGCTGTTTATTTGCCTGTGCAAGAACTGATGCCGCTAGTTCCTTGGTTTCGCATGCGTACTTATCGCTTGAGAGTACTCGAGCGGCGACATCTTCCATCTTTGCCCCAGTCTGTCTGTCACCGCCGCGCTGCGACAGCGCAGATGCCGCAAGACTCTTAGCTACCTGCGATGACCTTGTGTCTTGCAATGTTTCTGACGCCAATTTCGCGATACGACTGGATGTCTGCTTCGTGTTCTTCGACATAGAAACCTCCTTGATGATTCAATTTTTAAACGGGGTTTGAAAAGGTAAGATCACTGCACTGTCTTGACTTGATCGTTCTTTGGTATTCGCCTGGACAGATCGCAAACGAGCAAACTGCACAAAATTGTTCTTACCTTGAAAATAGTTCTCCTGCAGTCCAGATAACATTTCGATATCAGATGCAGCTAGTCCGATGTGCCTTGGAATCGCATCCAGCGGCATTACATTTTCGTCGACCAACAGGTCGATGGTGCGACGAAGCAATCGGGGCTGCTCGGGCTTACGGTCCCCATCACCTGGCTCAGACTTGCCGCCCCATCGTGCAGATCGGCGTTTAAAGAGAGCCAACTTACCCTCTTCGTCCAATAAAGCCAAAGCGAACAGTCTCATAGTGATTGCGGCCACAGAAACGCCCCAGCGGCGCTTGAGTAATAAGAGGTCATCCAGTGTGATCGGCATACGTACATCCGATGCAAATGTCTCAGCTGGAAGTAAAAAAGCGCCAGCAAAGTGATGTGCCTGTTTTTCCATCAACTTATGACGATCTCGATCTGTGGTGCGTTGAATATGGCGGTGCAAAATCAGATGACCCAGTTCATGCGCTAGGTCGAACCGGCTGCGATACCCATTATCCTTATCGGCAGACAACAAAATAAGCGGTCTCTCAAGCACCTCACTCCATGCAGACAGCCCCTCAATTTGAGCAATGCCTGTTTCCTCTCGGATCAGGATGATGCCAGCACCCTCGACAGCGAGGGCCAAGTCTTCAACCGCGACACGACCAAGGCGCCACATTTCGCGACATTCGCAAGCAGCCCTCTCGATATCTTCAGACGTGATCTGTTCCGGATCGGAGAAACTGCGGGTCGGCAGATTCAACTCAGGATAGTCAACGAACTCCATCAATGCGATAGCGATGTCCTTGGCCCATTCAAGCCGAGCTTCCAGCATTGCACGTGCGGCAACGTGCGCAGACGCATTGCTGCGAAACAGCGGCAATGTTAATTTTTCTGTTGGCGGCCGCGTAAACCATTCTGGAGTGACATTTACGACTCCTGCAAGCCGTTCGAGCGCCTCACGTTCCGGCGCCTGCGTTCCTGCGCGCCACTTACTAATCGTTGCTGGCGATACGCCAACCATGGATGCTAGCTGCACTTGAGTTAGTCGACGAGCTGCCAGAATCTGAATAAGTCGACTTTCCTGAAAACCTTGGATCCCACCGCGACTCATTGTGTCGTTCCATTTTTGTTCTGTTTACCAATACTTTTCTTGAGCTTCGGCTTAGCAAGGTCACCCTGCTGTGACTCCGGTTTGTGGTCATACCGCTTTGCAAACGCGGTGATGGGTTCTCTGAAGAGCCACCCGTTCATATCTCGATTTGGCACCGCGATCTGAATCGAAACGGGCGATTCCGGTTGAATATGTAAGGATGCTGCAAAACAGGCCACAAAAAAGGCAACAGCCTGTGATGGAGGCTCATAGTCTGAAAATAGTTCTGGTTGCACCAAGGGCTCGATTGCCATGTTCGCCATGGACATCTGCCTTCGGGTCTGGCTACGCCGACCGTTAATCCAGATCCCTTCTTTAATATTGAAGCGTGCAAGTGTGAAAATGCCTGTCCGGCCAGTCACAATTGCGTTGCCCCGAATTGGTGAAGGCGACGCGTTATTTACGACCAGCGCACGTTGAAACGACTCGTTCATATGAAAATGGCGCAACTGACCCACGACGCTAGGAAGGTGCCCATCATCCATACCGCGTGCAGCAAAATAGGCACGTTGCGCACCGACTGCTAATGCATCTTCAATACCCATGATGACCTCTCGAGGGACATTTCTAACCAGAAGGTCTGCGATTGTTTCTTTTGTAGGTTTCGTCATTAGTAACTCTGGATATTGATTTCGCTTAACGGGATTATATATATAAAATATTTCGTTTAGCAAGTTATTGTTATTTTTAATGTGTCTAAAATGCCATCCAATCGATTGGGTGGCTCAGATTTACGTAAGCAACGTTAAAAGCGGCAGCGCATTCACTTGGTAGGAGGTTGTCGCGGAAACTCTGTATTGCTTAATAGATTTTGCTTGCGTCATGTTCTTTGAGCAGAGCGCCATAGCTCATAAAAGTTTCTTTGTTTTACCCCCCGTTCGAGTCTCAGTAACTATGTAATAGCCCACTCTCCATATGCATCGCCCGATTGGGGGGGGGCGAGCCTCATGGAGACATCTGCAACCAATTTAGGGCAGGCTATGGTATCTTGGTTAAACCACCGTCACATTCAATGCAAAGTTTATGATTAGGCGGCTCATAACCTCTAAAGGCTTACATTGCGCCACTTGGCGGACGTGTTAGGTACATCAGTTCAATCACCATGCGATGACAATAGCTCAAACCAGATTTGTTCAATTAACTTATGAAAAGTCTGATGAGTGGCTTTCTGTTTGCTCAGTCGCTGATGCGCTGATTCAGCATATTCAATTGCCTGAGACAATCGAAGCACTGAAGATCGCCAATAGACCTCGTGCATCAAGTGCTTCGGTTCAAGAGATTCTTCTTTCGAAGGCTTTGAGCTTAGGATTCGTGGATGAATCTAAGGGGCTTTTCGCTTCTTATAAGAATAGCCGGTTGAGACCTGACTATTTTCTTCCGTTGGAGAACAGTACAGGCATATTGTTTGAGGTTGAGCGTGGTAAGACAAACCAGAACAATATGGACTTTCTCGACTTTTGGAAGTGTCATATTTGCAAGCATGCGCACTATTTGTTCTTATGCGTTCCGGTTGAGCTAAGACAGAACGACAGTGGAAAACTTGCCGGAAGGCCATACAAGACAGTAGTAATCCATATGCAATCTTTCTTTGACCCATCTAATTACACAAATGTGCGTGGTGTGGTTGTCTTTGGATACTAACTTTGATCTCTGCACATAGAGCTTGATGCCACCATTCTGATCGTGGTTGTTCACATGTAGTGATAATTAATTAGTGGACAGTCTGTGTATTTTGAGTGATACTTCGTCACACATTCTACCCAGAGAAATTATCAATGAAAAGCCAGCCAGAAGATCTGATCTTGTTAAAAACCTTACTTGAAATTTACGATCAGAAATTCATTGGTGAGTATCTAAATACTGTTTCACCGGGCGCTTGGTGCCGGGAAACCATAAATCGCTGGCTTAACGGTAAGGCGGCCCCTAGCCTGACCCACCACGAACACCGCGCGCTCCTGAAGTTGCTGCCTTCTCCCCCTGCAAATCATCCTAACTACGATTTTGATTTTATTGATTTGTTTGCAGGTATTGGGGGAATTCGAAGGGGTTTTGAGTCTGTGGGAGGGCGCTGCGTATTCACAAGCGAATGGAATGAATATGCAATGAGAACTTACAAGGCAAATCACTTTGCTGATCCAGATGCTCATAGCTTTAATGACGATATTCGCAAAGTCACCCTGAGTGATCGTGACGACGTGACCGCAGATGAGGTAAACCTTAACATTGACAGCATGATTCCGGATCACGATGTTCTGCTGGCTGGCTTTCCATGCCAGCCATTTTCAATAGCTGGCGTGTCTAAAAAAAATGCGCTTGGCCGTGCTCATGGCTTTGACTGCAAGACACAGGGCACTCTGTTTTTCGATGTCGCACGCATTCTTGAAGTTAAACGCCCTGCAGCTTTTCTACTTGAAAATGTCAAGAATCTTAAAAGTCACGATAAGGGTCGGACTTTTAAAATCATTATGGAAACTCTTGATGAATTGGGGTACTGGGTCGCCGATGTCGACGCTGCAGGCCCAAAGGACCCTAAAATTATCGATGGGCAACATTTTGTTCCTCAGCACCGTGAGCGAATAGTCATGGTTGGCTTTCGCCGTGATTTGAATATTCATGAGGGTTTTACGCTTCAGGCTATTGCAAAGCTTTACCCTAAATCGAAGCCTTTACTTGGCGATATTCTCGAAGAAAAGGTTGATCCAAAGTACGTACTAACCACTAAATTGTGGGAGTACCTGTTTAATTATTCAATTAAACATAAGGCTAAAGGTAATGGTTTTGGTTACGGGTTGGTGAGCGAATCTGACGTTACTCGCACACTTTCTGCAAGGTATTACAAAGATGGTTCTGAAATTCTAATTGATCGAGGATTTAATCCGGGAAAAGATTTTTTTGATCCGCAAAATATTGAAAATCGTCCCAGACGTTTGACTCCACTGGAATGCGCACGGCTAATGGGATATGACAAACCTGATGGTGCGAAGTTTAGAATTCCAGTTTCAGATACCCAGGCTTATAAGCAGTTTGGCAACTCTGTTGTGGTTCCGGTTTTTGCGGCAGTCGCAAAATTAATGAAGCCAAGAATTAAGGCGGCAATTCTAGCTCGAGACAGCGTTTCAGCCAGGCCCAAAAAAAATGACAGACGTGCACAGTCCAGCAATCCGCTCAAAAAACATGCGGGCGATACGGTCCCGCAACACTAAACCTGAGCTTGTCGTTCGGCGGGAGCTTCATTCGGCGGGTTTCCGGTACCGACTGAATAGTCCCAAGTTACCTGGGCGGCCAGATCTTGTTCTGGCCAAGTATCGCGCTGTTATATTTGTTCATGGATGCTTTTGGCACGGCCACGACTGCAAGTTCTTCAGATTGCCGTCAACCAGAACAGATTTCTGGTCATCAAAAATTGAGGGGAACAGGTTAAGAGATGCGGCTAATATTCAGAAGCTGAATGATCTGGGTTGGAACGTTGTGGTCGTCTGGGAGTGTTTAATCAAAGCTCCTGCACCCATAGCCACTGCAGGGTTAGAGAAGGTTGCCGCCCATATTCGGGAACTGAAGCGCGCACCAGCGCCGGGAGTGGCAACCTTTCGTTGTTGATCAGCCTGTTATCCGTGGGTCGTTGAATTGCTTGTAAGGTCCAGCATCTCGACTGAGTCGTAAAGCGCGTGGACAGCGGTGCCGATATCGTTGACTCGCCACTGGGCGCGCCGTTTGTTTTTTGACGGTTCAGCTTCAACAAATTTTGGCGCAGGATCCAGAAATATGGTGCCTTCGCTGATCGCCTTAAGCATCCTCTCCGCTGAGGTGTCACGACACCAGATTGCTGTAGGTGCGAATTCGATCTCATACTTGTACCCCGCCGCAACCTCATTCATATTGGGGTTGAGTCGCTTCGTGGCTGACAGGTAGACGGCTTCATTGTGCTTCACGCCCCAGTTGTTCATGAGTCGCTCAAGGCTCCATCCGGCGGCAACGAAACCTTGTTCATCTTGCAGAACGACCTCAACCGCGTCCATTTTCGCAGTCAGTGGCGTAGACGGGTCGTACGCAAACGCAATCCGTTTTCCGTTTTGGTCTTTTATCCAGTCCCATTTACCGTCCGCATTCTGAACGGGGTGGTATTCGAGGACTTTCAGTGTCAACCCCGATTTATGGCACCGAATATTTGAGCGATGAATGCCTGTTAGCCTGAGAGCTCCGTCCTTGTCAGCATACCCAAATCGCCGCATGAAATTTTCGAAAGACTCTGCATACATGCCGAAATCAGGCTCGGGTGTGAAGAGGGTGACCTTTAACTGTGTGTGAGCCTTGAGTTCAATGCCGAAAATGTCACCATCCTTGCCTGAGTTGGGACGGATTTCTAGCGCATGCTCCAGGGTATAGCCACATACCTGCGTTCCGGTAAATGGTAGCGTATTGCCTGATGTGTCCAGGCGGCAACCCCGTAGGGGCTTTGAAACCACCGAAGACAGCATACGGAACAATTTTTTAGCTGAGCTGCCTTGGATTTGAAGAACTTTGCAGACCCTTGAGGTCTCAAGTCCGGGCAAACGACTGATTTCTGCCAGAAGTTCGGCCGACATACCGACGTAAATCAGGGCTGCGCATGCACCGCCCGGACGTTTACCGAGAACAAGAAGGCGGGGAACATCGGGGTGCTCTTTCGTGAAAGCGACTGAAAGGGACAGAGGCATCGAGTTTTCAACTGTCAGAAATCCCGACAACCTCGCTTCCGGATACTGAGGATAGATAATTGCCTTCATATTTCTGGCTTTGACAGTCGATCCGTCACGTCTGACCCAAACAAAGTCATCAAAGACCGCTTCGGGAATTTTTCGCCCGGGTTCGGAAAGATCCTTCGTTTGACTTGAGCTAGCTCCCCGGTCGGCGAAAGTCAGGGCGAAATTTTTGTATAACGCGCTAAAGTCACTGGCGAAATAGACTTGGTTTTTGTCGTTTGCATTCCTGGGCAACACCTTAAGGATGGCCGAGTCGGCGCCAGCAGATTGCAGATCCCGCACGATATCGGCAATGGTATTTGCAGTGTGTTCGAACTCGGAGGGTAGTGAGATCATTTTTTCGCTCTCATCAAAGAAAGATTGAATTGTAGAGCAAAAAAATTACAAGATTATCAAAAAAGACTTGATAATATTTATAAGTTATTGAAAATAATGATAAATAAATATTTTTGCTTGGTTTTAAACTGGTTTTATCTTGGGTTTTTGGAAGACCTGATCTGATCTTATATCTTGTGATGTGTGCTCTCGTACTTGCGGGCAATCTGGACGCAGCTGCCTAGCTTTGTATCGGGGTGTGTCGAGAGTAAATAAAAGTGTGGCTGTTTGAGAGTCCTGGCCCGGTGCACTTTGCGAAATTTCTATTTATTATCAATGCGCACCGTGGCTAATTGGTCTGTCCATTCAGCTGCGAATGCACGAATTTTGCTCTCGCACTCGTAATATTGAATCACTAACTTCATATAGCTCTTCAGCAATCAATATCAAAAACTATCCTATTCGACACACATATAACTGATTGTTAATAAAGGCGTTTTGCGTGTGCCAGATCGACAGAGTTCTCAGAAGTAATTCGAGAAGGAGAGGCAAAACATAAGATATAACTGCGAACGTACCCTTGGTAGCAAGTACCGATTGGCACACGCAGATCGCCGGAAGCCCCGCGAACACTGGGGATGGCACAAAAGAAGAAGCCCAACCGAGAACGGTTGGGCTTCTGTATTTGGTGGCCCGGGGCGGAATCGAACCACCGACACAAGGATTTTCAATCCTCTGCTCTACCGACTGAGCTACCGGGCCAACTGAAGGTCGAAATATTACACCAATTCAGACAAGCATGCTTAGTCGAGCTTGGTGCTGGTCCGTTTGAGGATGGCAGAGTAAAAGTCACTTTCCTTGGCAAGCATGGTGCTGAGCTCCTTTGGGGAGACCACAGTGACGTCCATCGCCTGATTTTCAATCTTCTTTTGAATGGTGCCGTCTTTTTGAATCTCAGCCATGGCGCGATTGAGCTTGGCGACTACTTCAGGTGGTGTATTGGCGGGGGCAAACATCGCTGTCCAGGTACGGATGCCAAAATTCGGCACACCGCCCTCTGCGACGGTCGGGATGTTGTTTAACGTGCTGCTGCGTTCAGGACCGGTTGTGGCGATGAGCTTGATGCGGCCGTCTTTGACCTGTTCCATCATATTGCCGACCAAGGAGGTGATCATGACGTCGACGCGTCCCGCTACAAGATCATTCAGCGCAACACCGGCACCTTTATAGGGGATGTGGAGCATGTTGATATTGGCGGCATCGTTCAGAGCTTCGGCGGCTAAATGCTGGGCGGAGCCGTTACCCGAAGAAGCAAAATTTACCTTTCCTGGGTTGGCTTTGGCATATTTGACCAGGTCGCTGACGCTGTTGACGCCGATATTGGCGGAAACCAAGACGCCCATGGATTGTGTCGTCGCCAAGGAGACGGGTTGAAGATCTTTCAACACGTCATAGGTCGGTTTTTTGTGCAACAGAGGGGTGATCACGGTGGCTGGAGTGCCCCAAAACAGCGTGTAACCGTCCGGTGCCGCTTTAATCACTGAATCGGTGCCGATGAGGGTGCCTGCACCGGCACGGTTTTCAACTAATACGGGCTGGCCAAGCTTGGTGCCGAGTTCTTGGGCAAACAGCCGCGCCACGATGTCTGTGGATCCACCGGGCGCATAGGCCACAACGATGCGGATGGGCTTGTTGGGATAGTCAGTGTTTGCGATCGCCTGTTGCAAAGGCAAAAGGGGTAAAAGTGCGAGCATTGCACGAGTGATTGTTTTTTGAATGTTCATATATGTCTCCTATGCGGTGGATTGTACGAAATCCAAGGCTTCGCAGGCGAGACAAGGGCATTGCGTCACTCAGGTGCTTTGCAGCCTTATAATAAGGGTTGTTACGTAGATCAAACAAAAAATTCCTTTATCTATGTCGGTTAGCGTTCTTGCTCTCGGTTTGAATCATGTCTCGGCACCTGTTTCGGTGCGCGAGCGGGTATCCATGCCTGAAGACCTAGTGCAGCCGGCATTAAATGCTTTGCGCCAGGCCTTTGGTGGAGCGGTCAAAGAAGCCGCGATATTGTCCACCTGTAATCGCACAGAGCTTTACTGTGCGGCTGAGCCTCAGGTTGCGCAACAACTCCCCAATTGGCTCGCTGACTTTAACCGTATCGAGGCCGGCGAACTCGCTCCGCACGTGTATCTACACGGGCGAGATGATGCCGTACGTCATGCGTTTCGGGTCGCAAGTGGCTTGGACTCCATGGTGTTAGGCGAGCCCCAGATTTTGGGTCAGATGAAAGATGCCGTACGCGCCGCCAATGATGCGGGTGCCCTCGGTACTTTGCTGCATCAGCTTTTTCAGCGCACCTTCTCAGTCGCCAAAGAAGTGCGCTCGACAACGGCAATCGGTGCTCAGTCCGTCTCAATGGCTGCTGCCGCCGTACGACTTGCCGAGCGCGTTTTTGGCGAATTAACGACTTCCAAGGTGCTCTTTATTGGCGCCGGTGAGATGATTGAGCTCTGTGCGACACACTTTGCTGCCCGTCAGCCAGGTGCGATCGTGGTGGCCAATCGCACCCTTGAGCGTGCCGAGACTTTGGCCAATCGTTTCTCTGCAACCACCATGCGCCTGGCAGATTTGCCTGATCGTTTGGCGGAGTTTGACGTGGTGGTGTCCTGTACGGCCAGTACCTTGCCCTTATTGGGTCTGGGAATGGTTGAGCGCGCCACCAAACAACGTAAGCGCAAGCCGATCGTGATGGTCGACTTGGCCGTGCCACGGGATATTGAGCCAGAGGTCGCACAGCTTGACGATGTCTACTTATACTCAGTCGACGATCTGGCTTCGGTCGTGCAAAGTGGCACTGAGGCGAGACGCTCTGCCGTGGTTCAGGCAGAGGCCATCATTGATGCTCGCGTCAGCAACTTTATGCACTGGATGCAAGTCAGAGCCAATGTGCCTGTGATTCGCGATCTGCAAACAACCGCCCAGGCGGTGCAGGCGCAAGAACTAGAACGCGCACGTCGGATGTTGGCCAAAGGTGAGTCGCCCGAAGCGGTTCTCGAACAGCTCGCGCACGGCCTGACACAAAAATATTTACACGGCACTCTGGCCGCGCTGAATCACAGCGAAGAGGCAGAACGTCAGCAGCTACTGGGCTGGTTGCCACGTATATTTCCGTCTGGATCTGATCGGCGTTAGCGACTTTGCTGACTTGGCTCGCGACCTGCGAGCCATCAACCGTTCAACATCCCCCAACTTTTTAAAACAAGACTTTCCTCATGAAACCTTCAATGCGCGCTCGTCTTGAGCACTTGTCCCGTCGCTTGGTCGAGGTAGATGCCTTGCTCTCAGAGCCAGATGCTGCCAACGATATGAATCAGTTTCGTAAGCTTTCGCGCGAACGCGCCGAGCTTGAGCCTGTGGTCAAGGCGTTCGAGGCTTTTGAGGGGGCGAATGCTGATCTGGCGGGTGCCAAAGAGATGCTGGATGACCCAGAGATGAAGTCGATGGCGCTTGAGGAAATTGATGCGTGCAAACAGCGCATCGAAACACTCGGTGCGGACTTGCAACTGCAATTGCTACCCAAAGATCCGGATGATGGCCGCAGCGTCTTTTTAGAAATTCGCGCTGGCACGGGTGGTGACGAAAGTGCGCTGTTTTCCGGTGATTTGCTCAGGATGTACACGCGTTATGCCGAGCAACAAAGCTGGCGGGTCGAGTTGATGTCAGAGAGCCCCTCTGAGCTGGGGGGCTACAAAGAAGTCATCGTTAGAATCGATGGTGATGGTGCGTATGGTCGACTAAAGTTTGAGTCGGGCGCGCATCGTGTTCAGCGGGTGCCTGCGACCGAAGCGCAGGGTCGGATTCATACATCCGCCTGCACCGTCGCGGTGATGCCAGAGGCGGATGCCGCCACAGATATTGTGATTAATTCTAGTGATTTGCGGATTGACACTTTCCGAGCAAGTGGTGCGGGTGGTCAGCACATTAACAAGACTGATTCCGCCGTCCGAATCACGCACCTGCCTACCGGCTTGGTCGTGGAGTGTCAGGACGATCGCTCACAGCATCGCAACAAAGACAAGGCCATGCAGGTGTTGGCCGCGCGCCTAAAAGACAAAGTGCAGCGCGAACAGCACGACAAAGAGGCTGCACAGCGCAAGAGCCTTGTGGGTTCAGGTGATCGGTCAGAACGCATCCGGACCTATAACTTTCCTCAGGGTCGCTTGACGGATCATCGGATTAATCTGACCTTATATAAACTAGGTGCCATTATGGAAGGTGATCTCAGCGAGGTGACTGGCGCTCTCATTGCCGAGCATCAAGCTGAGCTGCTGGCGGCGCTTGGCGACGACGTCTGATGCAAACAGTGCAATTCCTCCTTCAGCACTGCGGTTTACCTCGACTTGAGGGCCGTATGCTGCTGGAGTTTGTTTTGCAAAAGCCACGTGAGTGGCTGCTCGCGCATGATACGGATCCACTCACCCCTGAAATAGCCTCAAAATTTTTGACGCTGGCGGCCCAACGCCGTCAAGGTGTGCCTATGGCGCATTTAATTGGATGGCGCGAATTTATGGGCCACCGCTTCGAGGTCACTGCCTCGGTGCTGATCCCGCGGCCTGAAACTGAACTCTTGGTTGAGGTGGCTTTGGCGTCTTTGGCTGGATTGTCGGCACCCGCGGTGCTTGATATGGGCACAGGAAGCGGTATTGTGGCGATCAGCTTGGCCCTTGCCCGCACGGATGCCCGCGTCACCGCGACAGATTTGAGTGTGGAGGCTCTGAGCGTGGCCCAGCGAAACGCCCAGGCACTTAACGCCCATATTCAATGGTGGCAAGGGAGTTGGTTTGAGGCTCTGCCACCAGAGGGGAAATTCCAAGTGATCGTGTCAAACCCTCCTTATATTGCCGCGCATGACGAGCATTTACAGCAGGGCGACCTAAGGTTTGAACCCTCGCAGGCGCTCACGGATGGCGCGGATGGCCTGTCTGCGCTCGAAAAAATCATTTCAGGTGCAGGGCTGCGTCTTTTACAAGGAGGCAGTCTTTGGCTAGAGCATGGTTATGATCAGGCTGAGGCTGTGAGCGGGATGCTAATTGCTGCGGGGTTTGCTAATGTCCAAACGCATGCGGATTTGGCGAATTTACCGCGTGTTACTGGTGGTGTGTGGGCATAGGCTTTTTATCTCATCGCTGCCTCATATAATATTGTTTTAGAAATACTCACTTATTCTTTATCGATCAGGACCATCATGAGCGACGTTCAGCAATTTATTCGTGACACTGTCACAAACAATCCGGTTGTGTTGTTTATGAAAGGCACAGCCCAATTTCCACAGTGTGGCTTCTCAGGCCGTGCGATCGAAATCCTCAAAAGCAACGGTGTCACCAAACTCGTGACCGTCAATGTGCTTGAGGACGAAGAAGTCCGCAGCGGCATCAAAACTTTTTCCCAATGGCCGACAGTTCCCCAGCTTTACGTGGGCGGCGAGTTTATCGGCGGCTCAGACATCATGGGCGAGATGAACGCCAGTGGCGAGCTCAAGACGGTATTGGTGCAGGCTGGCGCCACCGCGTGAGCAAGCGTCGACTTGTGATTGGTATTACGGGAGCCACTGGCTCTCTGTATGCTGTGCGTATGCTTCAGACGTTGCGTACGCACGCTCCTGATGTGGAAACGCATCTGGTGGTTTCTGCCTCGGGTGTGCTAAATATCAAACATGAGTTGGATATTGGGCGGCATGAGGTGTACGCACTTGCCGACAAGGTGCACAGTATTCGTGACGTGGGGGCGACCCTGGCCAGCGGTGCTTTTGAAACGGCCGGAATGGTGGTCGTGCCTTGCTCGATGCGCACGCTCGCGGCTGTGGCGATGGGTTTGTCCGACAACCTGATCACCCGTGCTGCCGATGTGACGCTCAAGGAGCGCCGCCGTTTGGTGATGGTCGTGCGTGAGACGCCCTTTAATTTGGCGCACTTACGCAACATGACCTCTGTGACAGAAATGGGTGGGATTGTCTTTCCTCCCTTGCCCGCTTTCTATCATCGCCCCAAGTCGATCGAGGAAATGATTGATCACACGGTGTCACGTATTCTTGAGCTAGTGGGTATCGACGTGAAGGGGCCAAAGTGGGAAGGTACGGGTGCCTGAGTTGTCTTCGATCGTTGATGCAGTAGAAGGGATAGACACAGGATCAAATGCAGTATCTCCCAGAGGATTGCTGCGTCCATCCGGCTTGAGACCCACAAAATCAAACAGCTGTTGATCCATCAGGTGTGATGGCGCCACATTTCCTAAGGCTTTAAAAATGTTCCAGGCACGTCCTGGATATTTTTTGTCCCATTCTTGCAGCATACGCGTGACTTCTTTGCGTTTGAGGTTTTCTTGAGAACCGCACAAGTCGCAGGGGATGATGGGAAACTGTTTCCAGCTCGCATAGTCGATCAAGTCTGCTTCGGGGACATAGGCGAGAGGTCGAATCACGGTGTGGCGGCCATCATCTGAAACAAGCTTGGGCGGCATGGCTTTGAGCTTAGCGCCATAAAACATGTTTAGAAAAAATGTACCAAGAATGTCGTCACGGTGATGGCCAAGCGCAATCTTGGTGGCTCCAAGCTCGGTGGCGACGCGATACAAGTTGCCGCGTCTCAGTCGAGAGCATAACGAACACGTTGTTTTGCCCTCGGGGATCAGTCGTTTGACGATCGAATACGTATCGCGCGTTTCAATGTGGAACGGCACGCCGACCTGAGTTAAATACTCAGGTAAAACATCAGCGGGAAAGCCTGGCTGCATTTGATCAAGGTTGACGGCGACGATCTCAAAATCAATCGGTGCACGAGTCCGCAACGTCATCAAAACATCCAGCATGCTATAGGAGTCTTTTCCCCCTGAGACGCAGACCATCACGCGATCGCCGGCTTCAATCATATTGAAGTCGGCAATCGCCCGACCTGTCTCGCGCATGATGCGCTTGGACAGTTTGTTTTGTTCGAGACGCAGCCGCTCGAGGTCTGCCTGCATGATTAATAGCCCTGTTGCTTGAGGTGACGGGTCACCGTCTCGCGATCACCAGAAAAAATAATGCGCGAGGCTTTGCCTGCCCGTTGATGTTCATACATTGGATCGTAGTATTCGGTGAGTAAGGGGCGAATCCAGCCGCGATGCGCCTCTAAGGCGCCCGTCGCTTTTTGTGAAGCAAGTGCCTCGAGCATGAGTAGGTTTAGGCGTGAGTGACGTTCACCCCCTAAGCGTTTGTAGAGATTTTGCAGACTCTCCAGGAGTCTTGCTGAAAAGGCTTCAAAACCCGCCTCTGCGCCAAGTTTGCGCACAAACTGTCCGCCGAGATCTTCGACATAGTCATGCAAGATACGCTCGACGCGAGACTCAGTCGGTTCTTCGACCCAAATCACTGGGCTCACTTGCATGATGTCACGCAGTGGAATGGGAAGTGCGCATTTCCCGATCAACCGCGACTCGTCTTCCAGTGCGATATTGCGTTTGCCTGCAGCATGTAAACGCATAAAAGCGATCGCGAGACTATTGTCAAAATCAATTTGCACGGGCTGGTCGGTCGCATGCTTTCCAAAGCTTGAGCCTCGATGATGTGCAAGTTTTTCTAAATCAATTGTGGCATCTAGTTGCTGGATGACTTGAGTTTTTCCGCAGCCAGTAAACCCTGCGATCAGGACAAATTTTGATGAAGCAATGGACGCAGAAAGTTTTTCAATTAAAAAACTTCGCATGGCCTTGTAGCCACCAATGATGCGTGGGTAGGGCAGACCGGCTTCAGCGAGCCATTGTTGAGAAATGCGGGAGCGCAAGCCTCCTCTAAAGCAATAGAGATAGCCTTCAGGGTGCTCTTGCGCAAATTTGACCCACTGATCTACGCGCTGCGCTTTGATGTCGCCAGAGACGAGTTCGTGGCCCAGAATGATGGCTTTGTCTTGACCTGCATTTTTGTATTTCAACCCGACAAGATGACGTTCTTCATCATTCATCAAAGGCAAATTAACCGAAGCAGGAAAGGCGCCCTGTGTAAATTCGACAGGTGCGCGCACATCGAGCAAGGGCACACCGCTCATGAGGACCGAGGCAAAGTCTTCGGTATCTGGTCGTGTACTCATGGTTTGCTTGTTTCCTGCAGGAGGCAGTCCGCTTTTGGTGGTGAAGCAAGAGTGAGCTCAAAACAGCGCAACTCGTCACGTCTAAAGACATGGACGTTCACTTTTTGACCAGGCTGATAACTTGTCAAGATTGACTCCAGGGTATTGGTCCCAGCGTCCACACGTACGCCATCAATTGCAACGAGGAGATCATGCGCTGACAGGCCTGCTAAATGTGCTGCACCGCCTTCAAGCGCTGAGGCAATTACTAAGTGCTCACCTTGTTTGCGCGTGCGGATATCTAGGGAAGGCCGCGTGTTGCCGGACTGCCATGTCATGTTGATCCCTTGCGTCGCCAACAGTTGTTTCAGCGGGAGATCTTCACGTCCGTAGGCCCAGCGATGAATCTCATCTGAAACGTCGACACCCGTCGCTTCGCGCACGAGCTGAGGAAAGCCTTTCTCTGACAGCCCAATAGGATTGCCTTGATAAAAGTCGCGACCAAAACGCTCCCAGAGTATGCGCATCACATCGTCCAGGCTATGCTGTTGCTCCGTTTGGAGCCGAATCGTGAGATCGAGTGCAAGTGCGACCAGTGAGCCTTTGGTGTAGTAGCTAATGATGGCATTGGCTGCATTTTCATCTTGCTTGTAATAACGCGTCCACGCATCAAAAGAACTTTCTGCGACGGACTG
The DNA here is from genome assembly GCF_049655405.1 of Zwartia sp. Lineage (GTDB taxonomy): Bacteria > Pseudomonadota > Gammaproteobacteria > Burkholderiales > Burkholderiaceae_B > Zwartia. Next base: position 170,029 of record NZ_JBASJR010000012.1, on the reverse strand, counting down.
TTTGTGACGTCCGGGCATGTTCATGACAGAGGCGATTTGTTTGCCAAGTGTTTTGAGGTAAGTAGGACGATCAATCACGCCACTTCTTAGCAAAAACAAATCATCGTAATAAGACGTGAATCCTTCAAAAATCCAAAGCAATCGCGTGTGGCTTTCTGCCGCAAGCTTGTAAGGGGCAAAGGCGGCAGGTTTGATGCGCTTGACGTTCCATGTGTGGAAGTACTCGTGGCTCACTAAACCCAAAAAGGTTTGATAACCCTCGGGTGCGTTGTCATGTCCGATGGTGGGCAAGTCTTTTCGCGAGGCCATCAAGGCGGTGGATGCACGGTGCTCCAAGCCACCATAGGCATCGCCTGTCACCATGGTCATAAACACGTACTTCTTTGCGCTATCAAGAAACGGCACTCGCGTTGTTTCAGGCTCAAAGAAACGGATTTGCGCTTCGCAGATTTTTTTGACGTCTTGCGCGATGCGCTTGAGATCAATGTTTGGCACCAGCCCAGTAAACACCATTTCGTGTTTGGCACCGCAGGCATCAAATTTGATGACTTCCGGAGTGCCCATTTCGACAGGATGGTCGATCAGTGCGTCATAGTTTTCAGCAACATATGTACCGAAACCATTGCGCGACATTTTTGCATTGGCGCGCGTGTCTTGAGGCAGGCTCGTAAACACATTCCAGCGAGCAGGGTTTGGTGGCGGTAATAGCGAAAGACGGCAGGGATGATCTTCTTGGCCATGTACCTGAAAAAAGACGCTCGTGCCATTGAAAAAACAATGTGTTTCGTCGATATGGGCGCCGCGTACGGATAAATCCCAAGCGTAGATCACCGCAGTGATGGTGAGGGCAGCTTGGCAGGGCGCAACACGCCAACGATGGTTGTCTAACTTGGTGATCGCAATCGCTTGAGTACCTGACTTGGCTGAAATATGCTCAACGTGACGGGAAAAGTCGCGGATCAGGTAGCTGCCGGGTATCCAGGCAGGCATAGAGATGATTTGCCCTTTGGGATCCGGCTCTGTGATGCGCAGAGTCGCGCGCAGGCGATGTCCGGACAAATCAAAGGGTTCTAGGCTGTAAAGTAGAGGTTTGCTTTTAAGTTTACGGTTCATAGCCTCTATCTTATTTCACATTTTCAGGAAGACATCATGAGCGAAAGTTTTGTGTTGGTTGAAACGCGGGGCCGAGTAGGACTTTTGACCTTAAATCGCCCCAAAGCCTTGAATGCGCTGAATGACCAGCTCATGGATCAGCTTGGCGCTGGCTTGCTAGCGTTTGATGCAAATGATGAGATCGGCTGCATTGTCATCACCGGAAGCGAAAAAGCGTTTGCCGCAGGTGCAGATATTGGCGCGATGAAAGATTGGTCCTACATGGACGTTTATCGTACCGAATACATTACCCGCAACTGGGAAACATTGCGTTCTATCCGCAAGCCTGTGATTGCGGCGGTAGCGGGCTATGCCCTAGGAGGCGGCTGTGAGCTTGCGATGATGTGCGACTTCATTTTGGCGGCCGATTCTGCAAAATTTGGACAGCCAGAAATTAAATTAGGCGTGATTCCCGGAGCGGGCGGAACACAGCGATTGCCGAGAGCTGTCGGAAAGGCAAAAGCAATGGAGATGGTCTTGACTGGGCGGATGATGGACGCTGCAGAAGCAGAGCGTGCCGGCCTTGTGTCTCGCGTTATTCCCGCCGAGCGGCTTTTAGAGGACGCAATTGAAACAGCAACCGTGATCGCAGGCATGTCAATCCCTGTTGCCATCATGGCCAAAGAGTCAGTCAACCGTGCGTATGAGTCCTCCTTGCATGAGGGAATTTTGTTCGAACGAAGAGTTTTTCATGCGTGTTTTGCGACAGAAGATCAAAAGGAAGGGATGGCGGCTTTTGTTGAAAAACGAAAACCTGTCTTTAAAAACAAGTAGTTCTTATCTTTTTGGGTGCTAAATCCACAATGGTTTGAATAAGTTTAAGCATCAAAACTTTCTTAGTGGCGCTTAGATGCAAGCCCACTTAGGGTTTGCATCAGGGTCTAAAAAACAGTTATACTCGTCGGGTTTGCCGGAAAAGGGAAAATCTTGATGACAGACCCATCGGCGGAACAAGTACGAAAGCAAATGCAAAAGCAAACGCTAGAGCAAACGCAAGTGCCATTGCAAGAGCAGCAAATAGTGGATGTTCCGGTGGTTTTGACTGAGGCGGATTTGGCCCAGATAAACACCCGAGCCCGTATTGAACTGATGCAAGTCGTTTTTGCACAGGCGCTGTCAGCGATTGTGGTGGCCCTGTTGTCATGGCTGCTTGGTGGCTTTGATGCGGGATGGTCAGCTTTAGCTGGGTCTGCTGCGTACTTTGTTCCAAACGTTTTGTTTGCATTGCGGCTGTTTTTGGCAACGTTTAAGCCTGGTGGATCGAGCGCCCTTGTGTTTTTAGTGGGTGAGTTCCTCAAGGTCGGTGCTGCAGTCGGATTGTTGTGGTTATTGGCTCATGTAGGTGGCGAGCGCGTGGTGTGGCTGGCAGTGATTGCCGGTTTGATCGCAGCGCTCAAAGGCTACATGTTGGTGCTGATGTTTGGAAGGCGAGTAACTTCGCATCCAAAGAACAGTTAGGTTGACGAATTTTTTAGAGATCTCTCATGGCTGCTGCAGCTGACGTATCGCCCCAAGCCGCATATATTCAGCACCACTTGGTGCACTTCAATAACCTAGGCGAAAAGCAAACTGCTATCGCTGACTTCAACGTTGTCAATTTCGACTCGATGTTTTGGGCGTTTTTGATGGGTTTGGTTGCTGTTGGATTCATGTGGCTTGCCGCCAGAAAGGTGACATCCGGCGTTCCTGGTCGCTTTCAGGGTTTCGTTGAAATGCTGGTGGATATGGTTGATCAGCAAGCGCGCAGCATTGTTCCTAGCGAAGAGACACGCAAGTTCGTCGCTCCATTGGCGATGACAGTGTTCATCTGGATCGTTCTAATGAATGCCCTGGACTTGATTCCAGTTGATCTCGCACACTACGTATTCCATATGATGGGTATTGGTATCGAAGTCACCGATCCCCTGCATTACCACCGCATTTTGCCAACAGCTGACCTTAACGTGCCAATGGGTATGTCCATGGGTGTGTTGCTGTTGATGCTTTATTACGGCCTGAAAATTAAGACGCCTGGTGGCTTCGTCAAAGAATTGTTTACAGCGCCTTTCCATGGTCACGGCTTTGCTGCAGTGCTCTTGGCACCAGCCAATTTCCTGCTCAACCTGGTTGAATACGCAGCGAAATCTGTTTCCTTAGGAATGCGATTGTTCGGCAACATGTTCGCAGGTGAGCTTGTATTTATGCTGATCGCCTTGTTGGGTGGCGCATGGACTGGTTTTAATGCGATGAGTGTCGGCCTGGGTATTGGCCACATTTTGGCGGGTTCAATCTGGGCGATCTTCCATATTCTGATTGTTCTGTTGCAGGCGTTCATCTTTATGATGTTGACTTTGGTTTACATCGGACAGGCGCACGAAGGCCACTAAAAGAGTAGTGGGTGTTCCGACTAGTGCGGATCACCATCGGTTTTACTTTGAAGTTTTGTAGTTTGAATTTTCGATATTTTAATTTTTGATACTTAGATACTAATCAAGGAGTTTTCATGACTAACGTCGCTTTCGTAGCTCTCGCTTGCGCTTTCATTATCGGTTTGGGTGCTTTCGGTGCCTGCATCGGTATCGGCATGATGGGTGGCAAGTACCTCGAAGCTTCAGCTCGTCAGCCTGAGCTGATGAACGCCCTGCAAACAAAGATGTTTTTGCTGGCCGGTCTGATTGACGCCGCGTTCCTGATCGGTGTGGGTATCGCCATGTTGTTCGCTTTCGCAAATCCATTCGTCTAAATCGACTGGATACTCGCAGCCCTTTAGGGGGTTGTGGGTGAACGTGCCAAGGGTGGTTTCTACCTTTGGCTTATTGATTCAGCCCGTTCAGGCAATTTCGCCTGGGGGGCACAAGATGTAATAGGGAAACGACCGTGAATCTGAACGCGACGATCTTTTTCCAGATGATCGTGTTCTTTGTCTTGGGTTGGGTCACGATGAAATTCGTGTGGCCACCTCTGACAAAGGCTATCGACGAGCGACGCCAAAAAATCGCTGAAGGCTTGGCTGCTGCCGAAAAAGGCAAGACAGACCTCGCCCAGGCTCAGGCGCGTATTGGTTCGATCGAGGCATCTGCGAAAGCTGAACTGCACACCCGAATGATTGATGCTGAAAAGCAGGGCGCTCAAATTATTGAGCAGGCCCGTGCCGAAGCTGAAAGCGAACGCGCACGAATTCTTGCGCAGGCCAAGCAAGATGCTGCTCAAGAAGTACAGCGTGCTCGCGACGCTTTGCGTGATGACGTTGCGAATCTCGCAGTCAAAGGCGCCGAGCAGATTTTGAAGCGTGAAGTGGATGCGCGTGCCCATGCCGAGTTGCTCACGCAACTTAAGTCTCAGCTTTAATACCCGGGGTCGACATGGCAGAACTTTCAACCGTTGCACGTCCTTACGCTGAGGCAATCTTTGCCGTGGCGCGTCAAGACGCTGCTGGTTTGGCCGCTTGGGCCGAGCAGGTCCAGCAGCTAGCTGATATCTCAGCGGTCGAAGACGTGCGTGTCGCAATGGCCGATCCGCGTCTTGAAGACGCGCAGCGCTCGAGTGTATTTTTGAGCTTGGTCAAGCCAGCTCCTTCAGCAACATTACAAAACTTTGTAACGTTGTTGGTAGCAAACGACCGATTGTCGTTGTTAGGTCAGATCGCCGAGCAGTTTCATGCTCTGCGAGATGAGGCGGAGGGTGTTGCGCAAGCTGACATCACCAGCGCCTTTCCAATGACCGAACAGCAGGTTTCAGATCTTATTAAGCTGCTTGAGCCAAAGTTTGGTCTCAAGCTCAAGCCCCACGTGAACGTAGACGCCTCCCTGATTGGTGGTGTGCGTGTTCAGGTGGGTGACCACGTACTCGATACATCCGTGCAAGCGCAGTTAGTCCGCATGCGCGACACGATGGCGGTTTAATCCGCCCCAAAGATTCCAGGAGTCTGAACATGCAACTCAATCCGTCAGAGATTAGCGAACTACTTAAGAGCCGTATCGAAGGTCTGGGCACATCGTCCGATATTCGTACACAAGGCACGGTCGTTTCCGTGACCGACGGCATCACCCGCATCCATGGTCTTTCAGACGTCATGCAGGGTGAAATGCTTGAGTTTCCCAACAATGTTTTTGGTCTTGCGCTGAACTTAGAGCGTGATTCTGTGGGCGCCGTTATTTTGGGCGACTACACAGGCGTCTCCGAAGGTGACGCAGTCAAGGCGACTGGCCGCATTCTCGAAGTGCCGGTTGGCCCCGAGTTGCTGGGTCGCGTTGTGAATGCTTTGGGTGTGCCGATCGACGGCAAAGGCCCAATCAACGCCAAAGAAACAGACATTATCGAAAAAGTTGCGCCTGGCGTGATTGCACGTCAGTCCGTGTCACAGCCTATGCAAACCGGTCTGAAGTCCATCGACTCGATGGTGCCGATCGGTCGCGGTCAGCGTGAATTGATCATTGGTGACCGTCAGACAGGTAAAACTGCTGTCGCTGTTGACGCGATCATCAACCAAAAAGGCAAGGGCGTAAAGTGCGTTTACGTCGCGATTGGTCAAAAAGCTTCAACAATCAACAACGTTTTGCGCAAACTCGAAGAGTTTGGTGCGCTTGACTACACAATCATTGTGGCTGCTGCTGCTTCTGACTCCGCTGCGATGCAGTATCTGTCAGCGTACGCAGGTTGCACGATGGGCGAATACTTCCGCGACCGCGGCGAAGACGCTCTGATTGTGTATGATGATTTGACTAAGCAAGCGATTGCCTACCGTCAAGTGTCATTGCTGTTGCGTCGTCCACCAGGTCGCGAAGCGTATCCAGGTGACGTGTTTTATCTCCACTCACGTTTGCTCGAGCGTGCTGCACGCGTGAACGAAGCCTACGTTGAGAAATTCACAAACGGTGCTGTCAAAGGCAAGACTGGTTCGCTGACAGCGTTGCCAATTATTGAAACTCAGGCTGGTGACGTTTCAGCCTTCGTTCCAACCAACGTGATTTCGATTACTGACGGTCAGATCTTCCTTGAGACAGACTTGTTCAACGCTGGTGTTCGTCCCGCGATTAACGCCGGTATTTCGGTGTCGCGAGTCGGTGGTGCCGCGCAGACAAAGATCATCAAGAAGCTGTCCGGTGGTATTCGTACCGACTTGGCACAGTATCGTGAACTCGCAGCGTTCGCACAGTTCGCCTCTGACCTCGATGACGCAACACGCCGTCAGCTCGAGCGCGGTAAGCGAGTGGTTGAGTTGCTCAAGCAGCCTCAGTATCAGCCGCTGCAAGTCTGGGAACTCGGTGTGATCCTCTTTGCTGTGAACAATGGCTATCTGGATGATGTCGAAGTCTCTAGCGTCTTGCCTTTCGAGAAAGGTCTCAAAGACTACCTCAAAGCGAAAAACGCTGCGATGATTGAGCGAATCGAAAGCACGAAAGAATTGTCGAAAGATGACGAGGCTGAGTTGGTTGCAGCGGTAGTTGACTTCAAAAAGAACGGTACCTACTAAGTAACCCGCTATAGCGCCACCCCAACATTTATGTTGGGATGTGCGCAAAGCAGATGGTCTGAAACCTGAGCACAGGTCTGACACAGGAAGCGAAATGGCAGGAATCAAGGAAATTCGAACAAAGATCAAGAGCGTGCAAAACACGCGCAAGATCACCAAGGCAATGGAAATGGTCGCCGCCTCCAAAATGCGCAAAGCGCAGGAAAGGATGCGTGCTGGTCGTCCATATGCCACTAAAGTCTATGACATTGCTAGCCACTTGATGGAAGCGAATCCTGAGTACACTCATCCGTACTTAGTTGAACGCAGCGACTTGAAGGCAGTTGGCATTGTGGTGGTTTCAACAGACAAGGGATTGTGTGGTGGTTTAAATACCAACATCATGCGCTTGGTGTTGGGCCGTATGCGTGAATTCAATGGCAAGAACGTGCGCACGCAATTTACAGCTTTTGGTAACAAAGGCTTGGGCGTGTTGACACGAATTGGTGCCGATGTTGTTTCTCAAGAAATCGGTTTGGGCGATCAGCCTGAGCTTGATCGCTTGATTGGTGCGATTAAGGTTCAGCTAGATGATTTTCTAGCAGGCCGTATCGATGCGATTTATATCGCGACAAACCGATTCGTCAACACAATGAAGCAAGAGCCTACGTTTACGCGTCTCTTGCCTTTGCCTGGCAAATTGGTTGATCCTTACCATGCTTCTTCAACAACAGGTCAAGACGGCGAAGCCGTTACGGCCGAACATGGTTGGGATTACCTGTATGAGCCAGATGCACAGACCGTGATTGACGAGTTGTTGCAGCGTTATGTCGAAGGTCTTGTGTATCAGTGCGTAGCAGAAAGTATGGCATCAGAGCAGTCTGCCCGTATGGTTGCCATGAAGGCAGCTTCGGACAATGCTAAGAAGGTGATTGGTGACTTGCAACTCGTCTATAACAAGACGCGACAAGCTGCTATTACTAAAGAAATTTCGGAAATCGTGGGGGGCGCCGCGGCCGTCTAATTTTTAGATTGCCTACCGGTATCCCATCAGACTTTATCAAGCAAGGAACAGACATGAGCAACGGAACCATCGTTCAGTGCATCGGCGCAGTGGTGGATATTCAGTTTCCCCGCGATAATATGCCTCATATTTATGAGGCGCTCCGCTTAGCGGATGACACTTCAAAATTCGCTGAAAAAGGCTTGACCTTTGAAGTGCAGCAGCAGCTTGGTGACGGCGTTGTCCGTACCATTGCTCTGGGTTCAAGCGACGGCTTGCGTCGTGGTATGGCTGTCTCCAAGACCGGCGCGCCGATCTCGGTGCCAGTTGGTACAGGTACTCTCGGCCGAATTATGGACGTGTTGGGCCGCCCGATTGATGATGCAGGTCCAATCGACAGTACAGAATTGCGTGCGATTCACCAGCCAGCCCCTAAGTTTGACGAGCTCTCGCCTTCGGTTGAGTTGCTTGAAACAGGCATTAAGGTGATTGACTTGGTGTGTCCTTTCGCCAAGGGCGGTAAGGTCGGTCTGTTCGGTGGTGCCGGTGTGGGCAAGACCGTGAACATGATGGAACTCATTAACAACATCGCTAAACAACACAGCGGTTTGTCCGTGTTTGCTGGTGTGGGCGAGCGTACACGCGAAGGTAACGACTTCTACCACGAAATGGAAGAGTCCAATGTGTTGGACAAGGTCGCGATGGTGTTCGGTCAGATGAACGAGCCTCCAGGCAACCGTCTGCGCGTTGCGCTGACCGGTCTCACTATGGCTGAGAAATTCCGTGACGAGGGCCGTGACATTTTGTTCTTCGTGGATAACATTTACCGTTACACCCTGGCTGGAACGGAAGTGTCAGCTCTGCTGGGTCGTATGCCTTCAGCTGTGGGTTATCAGCCTACATTGGCCGAAGAAATGGGCGTTCTCCAAGAGCGTATTACTTCGACAAAGACTGGTTCGATCACTTCGATTCAAGCTGTTTACGTGCCTGCCGATGACTTGACTGATCCATCGCCTGCAACAACGTTCCAGCACTTGGATTCCACAGTTGTGTTGTCGCGTGACATCGCTTCGCTCGGTATTTATCCAGCGGTGGATCCTCTTGATTCCACTAGCCGTCAGCTCGACCCTAACGTTGTGGGTGAAGAGCATTACAACGTTGCTCGTGGCGTTCAGCAGACTCTTCAGCGTTATAAAGAGTTGCGCGACATTATTGCGATTTTGGGTATGGATGAATTGTCCCCAGAGGACAAGCAGGCCGTTGCTCGCGCTCGTAAAATCCAGCGTTTCTTGTCCCAGCCATTCCACGTTGCTGAAGTGTTTACTGGTTCGCCCGGTAAGTACGTTCCTTTGTCGGAAACTCTCCGTGGCTTTAAGATGATTGTTGAAGGCGAGTGTGATGCATTGCCTGAGCAAGCGTTCTACATGGTTGGCGGAATCGACGAAGCCTTCGAAAAAGCCAAGAAACTCCAATAAGGATCCGTCATGGCTACCGTCAAAGTTGACGTCGTCAGTGCAGAAAAGTCTCTGTATTCTGGTGTCGCAAAGTTTGTAGTTCTGCCTGGTGAGTCGGGTGAGTTGGGTATTTTGCCCGGTCACACGCCTCTGATTTCACGCATTCGTCCTGGACTGGTGCGTATTGTTCTCGAAGATGACTCGGAAGAGACCATCTTTGTGGCAGGTGGATTGCTCGAAATTCAACCTGGCCATGTCACAGTTCTTTCAGATACTGCTATTCGTGGCGGGGATCTGGATGCTGAGAAGGCTGAGGCTGCTCGTTTGGCTGCTCAAGAAGCTCTTGCCAACGCAAAAGATAAGGCAAGCATGGACGTCATGCAGGCTGAACTCGATATGTTGGCTGCGCAGGCAAATGCTGCACGCAGGATTCGTGAGCTCACCAACAAGTCATAATTCGCCTTGTATGCGGATTAGAAAAACACGCTCTTGAGCGTGTTTTTTTTTGAGCCCGGACTTCTACGACTGCGTGAATTCCGAATATCTTGGTTGACTCCGAATCTCTACTCTCAGAGTTTTTCTGGAGAGAGATTTTATGCGTCAACAAATAGATTGCGCTGTTTTAGTCCTCGAGGCCCACCAGGCATGGATGCCCAAAGTGCTCAATATGCTTGAGCCAGGTCTTAATCGAGTTCGCTTACATCCGCTTGAGTGGGAGGCTGGGCATGATTTAGATCTCAAGCAAAGTTTGGAAGCCAATTCTCCTGTCAGCCTTCCAGTTGAGACACTGGCACAGGCGAGTATTGGGCTTAGGCGATACGACGTTGTGTTGTTACCCGTGTCTATGGATACCCTTGCGTGGACGCGACAAGCGCTTGCAGCAATCCCTCGAGGTCCTTTTGTACCTTTATTGGGTATTCTTAAAGATATTCGTTCAGCTGCCATACAAGATTTTCTTGAAATGGGGATGTCCGATTTTGTACGTATACCAATATGTCCTAATGAGTTTAGGGCGAGATTGCTGCATACAGTGACGGCAGTACCCAGGCCAGGAAGTTTGAGAGAGCCATCACTCAATTATGGGCAAACAATTGCGATCGCGAGAGGTGTGCTGCCCTTATTGAGTGATGAAGGTTTACGGGATTGGCTAGAACTGACTAAAAGTAAACCTCCTGCTAAAACAATACTTCCAGATGATCACGTCAGCAATGTCTTGGCGGGACTATTACCTAAAGGCCCTGATACTGAACAAGTTGGTCAAGAAAAATCAGAAACCATAGGGCTGGAGCATGAAGAAGGCTTTGTGGACACAGGTTGCCAATCTCTCCCTATGTCGTCACTGGATGAGTTAGGTAAGACCTATACACAAGGCCCTCTTAAGCTCGTGAAGGCAAAACTAATAGAGGAGTTTGAGTGTAGTTATATTATTGAGGCGCTGGAAAAAAATAAAGGCAATATTGCGATGGCTGCACGACATTCTGGGAAACATCGCAGAGCATTTTGGGCCCTTATGCACAAGTATGAAATCGATGCAGATGACTTTAAGCGCTAGAAAATGAACGATTGCCGCTCCGCTTTGCGGGAAGGGTAAAATGATGGGATCTTTTGTGCACCAGTCTTTAGTTGTGCACTGTCCGAACAAAGGAATGCTGTGTCTGTCACTCCCTTAAAGAACGACTTGTTGTTACGTGCGCTGATGCGCCAACCTGTGCCATACACGCCGACTTGGTTGATGCGACAAGCTGGTCGCTATTTGCCTGAATACAACGCAACACGTGCACGGGCAGGTTCGTTCATGGGGCTCGCCCAGAATCCAGACTATGCGGCTGAAGTCACCCTTCAGCCACTCGAACGCTTTGCGCTTGATGCCGCGATTCTGTTTTCCGATATTTTGACCGTCCCGGATGCAATGGGTTTAGGGCTTTCCTTTGCACAAGGCGAGGGACCAAGATTTGCCCATCCGATTCGTGATGAAAAAGATGTGGCAAAACTCGCCGTCCCGGATATGTCCAAACTCCAATACGTTTTTGACGCTGTGCGTGTCATACGACGTGAGCTAGATGGGCGCGTGCCGCTAATCGGCTTTGCTGGCAGCCCCTTCACCGTTGCGTGTTACATGGTTGAGGGCAAGGGAAGCGATGACTATCGCTTGATCAAAAGCATGTTGTACGCGCGACCAGATTTGTTGCATCGCATTCTCACAATCAATGCAGAGACAACGGCCCAATATCTCAACGCCCAAATCGATGCGGGCGCTCAAGCTGTCATGATTTTTGATAGCTGGGGCGGAGTGTTGGCTGATGGACTGTTTCAACAGTTTTCTTTGCATTACACCAAGCTTGTCGTGAGTGCGCTTAAGCGTGAAAATGAGGGACGCAAAGTCCCTGTGATTGTTTTTACCAAGGGTGGCGGTCAGTGGCTTGAGTCCATCGCAGCTTGTGGTGCGGATGCCGTAGGCTTGGACTGGACTGTCAATCTTGATGCCGCGCGTCGTCGCGTCTCTGACTCTGTTGCTTTGCAGGGGAATTTGGATCCGATTGCATTGTTTGGTGGTGAGCCAGCGATTCGCCAAGAAGTGCGACGCGTGTTGGATAATTTTGGTCCTGTCGGCACTGGCGGACATGTCTTTAATTTGGGGCATGGCATTTCTCAGTACACCCCACCTGAGGCCGTAGGGGTCTTGGTGGACGAGGTTCGAGCGTACAGCCCTAAGCTCCACGGATCGACCGCGGAAAAGTGAGTATCCATGCGGCTTTTAAAAGGATAATCGCCGTAATCCTGCACCAGTCTGACGCAGTTGTGCACAGCAGTAAATGTCCTCGGGAAAGCCCTAATTTTAGAAAGTCATTTCTACGATAGTTTCGTAACTAATTGATTTTAATGACTAATATGTATTAATAATTGTTAAATTGCTATATTCTTTAGTACAAAGTACCCATGCGGTGACGTGTCGGTCAATTGTTTTCCCCAAAGTTATCCACAAGTCGAGACATCATTTTGTTGAAGCCATGATGTGTCAGTCTTTTAGCCGCAAATCCAAGAAACAACATTAAGTACATGTCAGATTCGCGTCATTTACAGTTGGACGATAGGGCCTCTTTTGAGGTCTGGATCCGTGTGGCGTTAGATGTTCCTCTGGACGGACCTTTTGATTATCGATGCACCAAAGAGGTGGCGGTAGGCGACCGAGTCATCGTTTCGTTTGGACGACGCAAAATGATCGGGCTGGTGGTGGAACTTCCCTTAGAGCCTGGTTGTGACCCAAGCTTGATCAAGTCGGTTGAGGCCGTCTTGAAAGATATCGCCCCGATGTCGGCGAGCTGGCTAAAATTCACTAAGTTTGCTGCGGACTACTATCAGCGCCCATGGGGCGAAGTCGTCATGCCTGCCTTGCCTGTTGCGTTGCGAAGTTTGAGTGCCTATCAAGGCAAACGCTCCGCCGGAGGACCTGTAGAGCGCTTGGATCAGCGGCGCGCACCAAAACTGACACCAACGGTCAGTACAGAGGCTCCACCTTTAAATAGTGCGCAGCAACACGCGGTAGAGACCATTACCGCCGCACAGAGCTTTCAGCCGTTTCTGTTGTACGGTGTGACAGGAAGCGGAAAAACAGAGGTGTATCTTCATGCTGCAGCGCAAGCTTTAGCGCGTGGCAAGCGTGTACTGATGTTGGTGCCGGAAATCAACCTGACGCCGCAATTTGAACAGTCCCTGCGTGCACGTCTTGAGCCTGTTGCGGGCGTAGGGGGTGTCGCAGTCCTGCACAGTGCCCTTTCTGATGGTGAGCGCCTGAGAGCTTGGTTGCGGGTGCAGCGTGGTGAGGCGAAGGTCGTGCTGGGGACGCGGCTCTCAATTTTTGCACCTCTGGACGATGTTGGATTGATTGTCGTGGACGAGGAGCATGATCCTTCCTACAAGCAGCAAGATGGTTTGCGTTATTCGGCACGCGATTTGGCAGTCTGGCGTGGACACGATCTCGGCATTCCTATTGTGCTGGGCTCCGCAACGCCATCGCTTGAGAGCTGGGTACATGCCGAAAAAGGGAACTATAAAAGACTGGATTTACCCGCGCGTGCACGGGATGTGACCTTGCCATCCATCCGGTTGGTGGACACGCGTCGTCTCAAGATGGAGCACGGCATGTCTGTGCAACTACTGGATGCGATGCGGGCACGTCTCGCGAATCATGAACAGGTCTTGATTTTTTTGAATCGCCGAGGTTATGCCCCTGCGTTGCATTGCACCTCGTGTGGCTGGGTAAGTCAGTGTCCGCGCTGTACAACGTTTACCGTCTTGCATCGCATGACGCCTGGTCGTCATCAGCTGCATTGTCATCATTGTGGATATCAGCAGCGTGTCCCTCAGGCTTGTCCTGATTGTGGTGATCAGGATATGCAACCCATTGGTCGAGGGACGCAGAGGATCGAAGAGCAACTCGCCTTGTTGTTTCCCGACGCACGTGTCGCCCGTATTGATGCGGATAGCACGCGCAAAAAGGGCAGTGCGCAAGCTTTGTTTGCCAGCGTGCACGCAGGCGAGGTGGATATTTTGGTGGGTACACAAATGGTGGCCAAGGGCCATGACTTTGCCAATCTAGGTTTGGTGGGGGTATTAAACGCAGATGCGATGCTTTTCTCTCAAGATTTTCGGGCCCCAGAACGACTTTTCGCACAACTGATGCAGGTGGCCGGTCGTGCAGGGCGTCATACCGGGCATGGTGAGGTGATCGTGCAGACAGGCTATCCAGAGCAAGCTGTCTATCAGGCGTTACTCAAGCATGATTACTCAGGCTTTGCGCGTCATACGATGGGAGAGCGAGAGGCAGCCATGTTGCCCCCGTTCTCGCATCAGGCCTTGCTGAGTGCCGAGGCGCGTGAGCTCAATGTTGCCCTTGGTTTTTTACAGGCAGCGCGTGACGAAGCACAAGCCGTATTGGAAGCACAACAAATTGATGCGGTGATTACCTTGTACGACCCCGTCCCCTTGAGAATTGTGCGTGTCGATAATATGTGCCGCGCGCAGTTACTCATAGAGGCCACACATCGTCCTGCATTGCAGTCGCTCTTGAGAAGCTGGCTTGCGGCATTACAAGACCACCCCGATCTGCGTCGAGTACGATGGCAGCTTGAAGTTGATCCGCTCGAAATTTGATTGGTTTCCATGTCGACGTCTTTTACTAATGGTCTGAACACTGCCCAGCGTGAAGCTGTGCTCTATCTTGATGGGCCATGCCTCGTTCTTGCGGGAGCCGGCTCGGGCAAGACCCGTGTGATCACTCAAAAAATTGCCTATTTATTGTGCGACTGTGGGTATCCAGCGCGTAACGTACTCGCGCTGACCTTTACAAACAAGGCGGCGCGCGAAATGGAGGATCGTGTCAAACGGCTCGTCGATCCTTCGATCGCAAAAGGCCTCACGATCAGTACATTTCACTCGCTTGGCGTAAAAATTTTGCGCGAAGAGGCGCACCATGCAGGATTAAAGCCTCGGTTTTCCATTTTCGATTCGGATGATGCGCTTGCCATTATTCAAGACTTACTGGCGACCACTGATCGAGGGCGCCTGCGTTCTGTGCAGCAGACGATTTCCCTGTGGAAAAATGCGATGCTGGATCCAGATGCCGCAGCCAATATTGCTGCGACACCGAGCGAGATTGAGGCCGCACGCGTTTACAGAAGCTATAACGCGACATTGGCAGCGTATCAGGCTGTCGATTTTGATGATCTGATTGCGATTCCTGCACAGATCTTTGAGCGCAGTGTTGAGGCGCGAGAGAAGTGGCAAAAAAAGGTGCGCTATCTTTTGGTTGACGAGTATCAGGACACCAACGTGTGTCAGTACCGTTTGGTCCAGTGGCTGACGGGCGCACGCGCTATGTTTACAGCTGTGGGTGACGATGATCAGGCCATTTATGCTTGGCGTGGCGCGACCATTGAAAATCTCGCCAAGCTCACCACTGACTATCCGCAGATCAAACTCGTCAAGCTTGAGCAAAACTATCGCTCAAGCCAAAGCATTCTTGCCGCGGCCAATCATGTCATTGCCAAGAACCCCAAACTCTTTGAAAAGAAATTATGGTCAGAGCATGGCATGGGGGATGCGATTAGCGTGACCGCGATGACAAGCGACGAAGTTGAGGCTGAAAACGTCGCTATGAAAATCTCCGCTGCACGCTTTGAAAAACAAGGTGCTTGGAAAGATTTTGCAATTTTGTATCGCGGAAATCATCAGTCTAGGATAGTCGAGCAAGCGATGCGCAATCTGCACATTCCCTATACGATTTCTGGTGGACAGAGTTTTTTTGATAAGGCAGAAGTCAGAGATGTGCTCGCGTATTTGCGACTGATTGCCAACGAAGATGATGATCCAGCTTTTATTCGTGCGGCTACTACGCCTAAGCGAGGGATTGGGCAGGCCACACTCCAGACACTTGGGCAGTATGCGGGTGAAAGGCAAATCTCGTTGTTTGAGGCTTTGTTTGAACAAGGGATAGAGCCCCGACTCAATGCGAGACAGCTTGAACCTTTGCGCACATTTGGAGAGTTCATTGGGCGAATTCAGTATCGTGCGGGCCGTGTAGAGCCAGGTCAACCCGTTCATGCCGCGGAACCCGCAGGCGTCATTCTGGATGATTTGTTGAGCGCGATTCAGTATGAACGGTATCTGTACGATATTTTGGATGAAAAGCCTGCGCAGTCACGCTGGCAAAATGTGCTTGAGCTCACAGGCTGGCTCAAGCGTAAAGCAGAAGCGGACAGCATGGGCTTGATTGATCTTGTGCAGCATGTTGCCCTCGTGACGATGCTTGAGCGTAGCGAAGAGGATGAGCCGGATGCGGTCAAGCTTTCAACGCTTCATGCGTCAAAAGGTTTGGAGTACCCGCATGTTTATTTGCTCGGCGTCGAGGAGGGGTTGTTGCCACATATGGGGCGTGATGATGAAGATGTCGATCCCGCCAAGGCAGCCGACGCGTTGGTATCAAGGATTCAGGAAGAACGACGACTGATGTACGTGGGGATCACCCGCGCTCAGCGCAGCTTGCATTTGAGTTGGTGTCAAAAGCGTCGTCGCGCGCGCGAAGACCTCGTGAGAGAGCCTTCGCGTTTTATCGAAGAAATGGGCTTATCAGCGGCATCACTTCAATTGCAACCCGATACGATGAGTCCAAAAAACCGCCTTGATATGCTCAAGGCGATGTTGAATAAAAAAAGTTAAGACACAATCTATGCTGTGAGATTGGCGAGCGTGTTACGCCAGAATTGCAATCTTCGTGGCAGCGTTGAGACAAAAATGTGCTCACGCAATGTGTGTGCGCCATCGCCTTCGGCACCGAGCCCGTCAATAGACGGACAACCAATTGCGGCGGTAAAGTTTGCATCACTGCCGCCACCTGAAACGGGTGCTTCTTCGAGCACAAACCCTGCGTCGCTTGCAAAGGGCTTGAGTGTTTCTAGCAATTTGTCTGCGGCGGGAGATTTGACCATTGCCGGACGATTGAGTTCGACCTCAATGTTTAGCGTGACATCAGGGCCAACGGGCTTGAGCGCTTGCATGCGCGCCAACACCTCTTGTCCCGTCGCTTCGTCAGGAATACGGAAGTCCACCATCACTTCGCAATGCGATGGGACGGTATTGGTGACCGTGCCGCCGCTGATTGTGCCTACGCTCACGGTGATGCCGCGGCTGTAGTCGGTCATGGCCTCCAGAGCTAGGATTTGATGGGCCATTTCTCGAATGGCACTACGGCCTTTTTCGTGCGCCATGCCAGCATGCGAGGGTTTTCCTGTCACGACGAGTTTAAGCATGCCTGTGCCTTTGCGTCCCGTGACGCAGCGTCCACCATTTGGGCGGGCAGGTTCTGGGACGAGGGTATAGACCGCACGCTTGGCAAACGCTTCGATGTGTTCACGCGAGGCATGGCTGCCAACTTCTTCGTCGGGGACAAGTAGAAAGTCAACGGGCATGGGGGTAGAGCCTGGTTTAGAAAATTCACCTAAAGCGGTCAGGGCTAAAAAAGTCCCTCCCTTCATGTCAAAACATCCTGGTCCGTATAGTTTGTCGTCCTCGATCCGGCAAGGGTTGGTTTGAAGCGTGCCGTGTGGATGGACAGTGTCGATGTGGGCAAGCAATAGCAGGCCGGGGCGCGTGTCACCGTCAGCACGGTTGGTCGCATGAATCAAGGGGAGTTGGGTGGGACCGATTTCGCTCAGTTCAACTTTCAAGCCGGCAGACTTTGCTTTGGTGACCACAATTTGCGCCATGCGATGGACTGCTGCAGGGTCATTGGACGGTGATTCGCACTCGATCCAAGTGCGGATTCCTTCGGCAAGGGCTTGCGCCTCAGGCGTAGTGGCGGGGCGGTCAAGTCCTGGCGCAGTGGCGGTATTCATAAGGATCCTTGTCTAAAGTGGCTTGGTGGTGTCTTTTTTAAAAGATACTCGATTTCTGAGGTCGCGAATGGCCTGTGGCAGTTCGCCTGCAGTTAAACCAATCGGTCCTCGACCTTGCTCCACGAGCGCATCGGCGGCCGCACCGTGAAGCCAAACGGCACCCGGAATGGCTTGTTCAGCTGGAATGCCTTGTGCCAACAGGCTGCCAAGCAAACCGCTTAAGACATCTCCCGTTCCGCCTGTGGCGAGACCGACATTGCCGCTGGTGTTGATTTGCCAGACCCCACTTGGTGAGCAAACGATTGTTCGGGCGCCTTTGAGTACGATCCAAGCGTGGTAAGCGTGGGCAAGCTTTTGTGCGGCACCTGGTCGGTCTGCTTGAATCGTTTGGGTATCTGTTTGCAGCAGCCTGGCTGCCTCCGCAGGGTGAGGCGTCAGCACGACGAGTCCTCGGCCCCAGGTATTTGAAATGTCGCCTTGAGCGAGCGCATTGAGCGCATCGGCATCTAGGACGAGCGGGCGTTCAGCTCGAGCGCTCAGTAACAGGCGCAGTAAGTTCAGTGCAGCAGGTGCAAGACCGAGCCCGCAACCTGCGACCCAGGCATCCATGGTTGCTGGTTTTTCAAGCAACGCATGTGCATCATGCAGCATCATTTCTGGGTTGAGGCTGTCGTAGGCAACAGGTTTGGGTGTTTGGGTCAGTGCGAGATAGACTTTGCCCGCACCACTTTTAAGCGCCGCTCGTCCTGCCAAAATCACCGCGCCGGTCATGCCGCTTGAGCCACCTAGTATGCCAACAGACCCAAAAGTCCCTTTGTGACCCTCAGGGTCACGCGCGGCAAACACCAATGGGAACTGTAGTTCCGTAATGGGACTGCCACTCGGGAGGATTGATGTCATAAAGAAAGTGAGTTGTTGAAGTGGTGTGGTCAGATCGGTGGCGATCATGACGAGAGCCTTGAATATGACTATTATGCAACAGCTATAGTTTGATCTAATTAGATTTCAGGAAAACATATGAAAGCGATTCAGACAGTAGGTGTGGCCGGTGCCGGCGCAATGGGGCGAGGCATCGCGCAAATCGCCGCCCAAGCGGGTTTACGAGTCAAACTGTTCGATACCAATCCAGCTGCGCTGAACTCCGCGCGCGACACGCTGACCAATACTTGGACGATGCTCGCCACCAAAGGAAAAATGACGGCTGAGCAGGCCCACGAGGCCTTGGGCAGGCTGTATCTGATTGATGAAATCAAGGATTTGTCCGATTGTGATCTCATCATCGAGGCCATTATTGAGCGGCTCGAAATCAAACAGCCTTTTTTTAAAGAGCTTGAGTCGGTGGTTTCAGCCGAATGCATTCTCGTTTCGAATACTTCCTCACTGTCGATTACCTCAATTGCAGCGGTTTGCGCACATCCAGAACGCGTGGCCGGCTTTCACTTTTTTAATCCCGTTCCCCTCATGAAAGTGGTTGAGGTGATCGATGGTTTACGCACGGACCCTGCGGTGGGTGATGCGCTCATGGCACTCACAGTGCGGATGGGGCACACGCCAGTGCGTGCCAAAGATATGCCTGGTTTTATTGTCAATCATGCTGGCCGCGGGATGAATACCGAGGGTTTGCGTGTGGTGCAGGAAAATGTGACTGATTTTTCAACAGTCGATGGGATCATGCGCGAACAGGCCGGTTTCAAAATGGGGCCTTTTGAGCTGATGGACTTGACTGGACTCGATGTGTCGCATGCCGTGATGGAGTCCATTTATCATCAGTTTTATGAAGAGCCCCGCTTTAAACCCTCGCCAATCGGAACCGTACGCGTAGCGGGTGGTTTGTACGGTCGCAAGAGTCAGGGAGGCTTTTATGCCTATGTGGAGGGTCAAAAGCAGCCTGTAATTGAGGCACCGGCGCCTGCTTTAAATGGTCCGGCCAAAGTGTGGGTCAGTCCTGCACATCATCTGGGCCACGCCAGAGCGGTAGAGCTCCTCAAACGGCTTGGCGCTCAAGTGCAGGGCGGACATGCGCCCGACGTAGATAGCCTCATTGTTGTGACACCATTCGGCGAGGATGTCTCGACAGCGGTATCAAAGCAAAAGCTTGACCCTGCTCGTACTGTGGGTCTTGATACGCTGCATGATTTTGAGCACTCGCGCAGGCGCACGCTCATGGTATCGCCTGCCACACATCCGGAGTATCAACACAAAGCCCATGCGATTTTTGGTGGTGATAGTGTGCGTGTCAGTATTGTTCGAGACTCGGCGGGTTTTGTTGCACAACGAATCGTCGCAATGATCGTGAACGTTGCGTGTGACATTGCTCAGCAAAATATCGCGACCCCCGAGGACATTGATCGCGCGGTCAATCTTGGTTTAGGGTACCCCAAAGGTCCTTTGGGATTGGGCGATGCGCTAGGGGCAGAAAATATTTTGGATATCCTGCGCAATATGCAGAGCGTGACGGGTGACCCGCGCTATCGTCCAAGCTTGTGGCTGCAGCGTCGCGTGCAGCTAGGGATGTCTTTGTTGAGTGCCTAGAGGATTGGTAGTCTGGGCGCCGCTGCCAATGGCAGGGCTCCCAGACTTAACCGAGAATCACTTCGCTGCATCCACCATGTATTGCGTGGCTGCGCGCAGGTCAGCATCACTGGCTCCAGCAGCACCGCCCTTAGCAGGCATGATGCCCTTGCCGGCTACGACAGAGGCGACTAGCGCATCCATACCGGTTGCGATACGTGGCGCCCAGGCTGCTTTGTCAGCAAACTTTGGCGCGCCAGCGACACCTGCGACGTGGCAGGCTGCACAGGCTTGTTTGTAGAGCTTCTCACCGACGTCATTGGTGGCTGGTGCGGCTGTAGGTGCTGCGGCAGGTGCTGCTGCGGCAACGGTTGCAGGAGCTTTTGGTGTGGCAGCAGCAGGGGCCATGACTGGTGCTGCCGCTGGCGCTGCAGCAGCTTCAGCAGGCTTGGGTTCGGCAGGTTCAGCGAACTTGCCGCCTGCAGCATTTGTCATGTAAACCACTGCGCGAGCAATTTCAAAGTCGTCCAGCGCTGGGTTGCCGCCTTTGGCGGGCATTGCGCCTTTACCTTTGACGACACTTGCAATCATGGACTGAAGACCCGTGGCGATTGGCGCTGACCAAGCCGCAGTATCTCCAAATTTCGGGGCGCCAGCGGCTCCAGCAACGTGACAGCCTGCACAGACGGCGGTGTAGACTTGTTCACCCGTTTTAAAAACTTTAGGACCACTTGCATCAACGAGATCCAGCTTGGCGACTGGAGCAATACGCTTTTGTGTCGCTTCGGGACCAAGAATGTCGGAGCCCGCGCCCACTTGGTCGCCTGCAGTAACAAGCTTGACCAGCAAGATGATGACGATAATGGGCAAGACAAAAGACAACACGATCGTGACGATCAGTTGCTTGGGTGTCTTGATAGGTGATTGATGTTCTTCGTGTGGCTGCGTATTGCTCATGACCAAATCCTGCAAGTTGTTCGGCGGTTTTCTTACAACCCAAGGATTATAGCGGCATCGGACGGGCTAGGTGAAAAAGAGCGTCGTCAATTCCCTTTGCTCAAAAGGGCGGGTCGCTTCTGCCGCTATAATTCTGTCGCTGGCGCCCGTAGTTCAATGGATAGAATAAGAGTTTCCGAAGCTCTCGATACAGGTTCGATTCCTGTCGGGCGCACCAGCCAGCCTTAAAATGTCTGAATCTACCCCCTCAAGCCCCCGCTGCCGCCAACCCGATCAGGTTGGCTTTTTTAATGCTTGATGAAAGCGGGCAACATAAGCGTCAAAACTCTCTTGATCATTTGCCTCAAGCTCCTGTTGCTCCATGAGTGACTGTGTGGCTTGCGCCTGTGTGGAGGCCAGCTCTGCCGGGCTTAAGCCTGTTTTCTTGAGGCTTTGCGCATGTGCGGCGCTTTGTTCCAGCGTAAAGTCGTGAAAAGAGAGCTTGCGTGCGATGAGTTGCTCTAAAAACTGGGCAGAGGGTGTTTTTGTCGGGTCAGCGACTTTTGCCCGCTGGGACAACACGGCGGTTTTGTAGTCTTTTTCTTTTAAAGTGCCATCAAGCGTTTCGGCGCACTGAGCAATTTCGTCCAGTAGTTCGTCCGCCCATTGCTTGAGTGGCGTTGGTTTTCCGAGTTTTGAGAGCATCAAGCCGGGCTCACGGCCTTGTTTGACGACACGTGCAAAGTTGGCTGCGCTTTCGGGGCACCAGCCACTGTCGCTAAAGGGGGGGCTTTCCTGTAGAGCACAAAAAAGAACAAACGCGTCTACAAAACGGGCAGTTTCCGCTGAAATCCCGGTGGGTTGTGTCGGATCGATATCGAGGCAGCGCACTTCAATGTACTGAATGCCGCGCTCTGCTAAGGCTGTAATCGGGCGTTCGCAAGGGCCTGTCGTGCGCTTGGGACGGATGCTTGAGTAAAACTCATTTTCAATTTGCAAAACATTTGTGTTGAGCTGTATCCACTCGCCATGACGATGGGTCCCAATGGCTTGATAGTCCGGCCAAGGGGTTGTGACCGCGTCATAGAGGCGCTCGAGGAACGTACTGAGGTCGTTGTAGCAAAGCTTGAGGCCGGATTGCGCCTTGTTTTGATAGCCTAGGTCACTCATGCGCAGACTCGTGGCATAAGGCAGATACATGGTTTGCGCATCTAACTCGTGTAACTCACCAGTCTTTCCGCGTAAAAAGTCTTTTGAGACTGCGGGGGAGGCCCCAAATAAGTACATCAGCAGCCAGCTGTAGCGTGTGAAGTTACGGATCAGCGCAATATAACCAGCAGATCGGCGTTCCTGAGCAGTAGGTTGAGGGAGATCAAGCAACTCCCAAAGAGACTCATCAAAGGAAAAGTTGTAATGCAGGCCGGCAATGCATTGCATGGTGCGACCGTAGCGCTCTGCCAAGCCTCTGCGGTAGACGTGCTTGATCATTCCAGTATTGGATGTGCCATACCAGCCGATCGGAATTTCATTGTCTGCGGGGAGATGCGCCGGCATTGAGTGGTTCCACATGAGCTCATCGCTCAAGGTGGAGGCCACGACGCGGTGCACCTCGTTGAGCTCAGCCATCAGGCTGTCAACGTTTGAGTGGGTGCCGGTTATCAACTCTAGCAATGCTTCAGAGTAGTCTGTCGTAATGCGAGGATGCGTCAGGGCTGAGCCTAGCGCGGAGGGGTGGGGGCGTTTGGATAACGTGCCTATTGCGTCGACGCGCAGGCCCTCTTTTTCAATGCCGCGCAGCGACTTCCCCAGAACTTCTGGGTGTAATTGGAGGGTGGCAAGACGTTGAGTCAATATGGACACTGGTAAACCTATTGCTGAAGCGAATCAATTCATTTTAAGGGATGCGTGACTGTACCCGCGTATGACAAAAATAGAGGACAATTTACCTAGGTTTTGTTGGTCATTCATTTTCACCCCTAAGTCAGCTTTTTGAGGCGATTTGTGCGCAAATTTATTTCCCTATTGTTGTTGTTGTGGTTTTCGGTCGCAACCTTAGAAGGGTGTACGCCTGAATACAATTGGCGGGAATTCACAGTGGCCGAGGATCGTGGCGTCATGATGTTTCCTTCGCGTATTCAGACCGAACAGCGACAAATCGACGTTGAGGGGATTCCCACGACGTTTTCCCTGACCTCGTCGGCTGTCGGGCCGTCCGTGTTCTCGGTAGGCTTTATCCCGCTGCCGGAGACCCTCGGCCAAGAGAAAAGCCAGGCCTTGGTCAAGACGGTGGTCTCAGCACTCGCGGTGCGTGCCGGAAAGCAAGCACCAGAAAGTGCACTGAAAGGAGAGGTTTTTACCTTGGAAACTGTTGTGGCAAACAAGCCCTCTCTGATGATGGCTCGAGTGGTTGTGCATCGTGGCATGTTGATTCAAGTCGTGGTCTCTGGGCCGAAACAATCTCTTTCAAATGAGAATGCGCTGGAGTTTGTTCGTTCGCTACGGTTAAAGTGAGGATTGCCCGTTAAGAGGCCGAGTCGCAATGCCTGAGCAACCCCTGCTTGTCGGCCGTAAACCTTGAGCTTGCGGCAGGCATTGAATAAGTGAAAGTTGACTGTCCGTTCGGAGAGCCCAATGATCAAGCCGATTTCCCAGCTGGTTTTGCCAGCAAATACCCACTCCAGGCATTGCAACTCGCGTCCGGAAAGACGTGGATTTATCATGAGAAAAAAGTCCCTAATGGACGCAAATGAGAATTTGATAGTGTGAGTGTTTATTTCTCTCATTAGAATGCGCAGAACCCCTGTGGTGTGAGGTTCATTTGTAAGAAAGTGTTTGTGGCGCTGGAAAAGTTGTAACAGGGTGTGTAAGAGCGCTGCGCGCGCGCGATTCACTCCGCTGTTTTGTTACCGTGTCGATGTTAAACTTTCAGATAGTTGGCGCCGATTTGCTCGATCCGCTTGCGGGCGCCTCATAAATCCCGCTAAAGAAGGTCTGTATGACAATTCCGTCCAGCATTAAGGGCGAGTCCCCCGCACAAAACCCCTTTGTCACGCCAATGGGCTCAGTTGGTGTCGTCCACACACAGTTCTTGCACTTTGATGCGCCACTGTCTTTAGTCAGCGGCCACACCTTGTCTTCCTATGATTTGGCGATTGAGACTTACGGGACCTTAAATGCGGATGCCAGCAATGCTGTGCTGATCTGTCACGCGTTGAATGCTTCACATCATGTGGCAGGTGTTGCGGCAGAAAACCCTGAGGATATTGGTTGGTGGGACAACATGGTCGGCCCAGGTAAGCCGGTCGATACCAATGTATTTTTTGTCATTGGTATTAATAACTTGGGTTCTTGCTTTGGCTCTACAGGTCCTGCCAGTATTCGCCCTGAAACGGGCAAGCCATGGGGGGCGGCTTTCCCTGTGTTGACCGTCGAGGACTGGGTGTCGGCGCAGGCGCGCGTGGCGGATCGCCTTGGCATCCAAAGGTTCGCTGCTGTGATGGGTGGATCGCTCGGGGGGATGCAGGCGCTCAGTTGGGCGATCACTTTGCCTGAGCGTGTGGCACACTGCGTGGTGGTGGCGAGTACGCCACGATTGTCCGCGCAAAATATTGGTTTTAACGAAGTGGCTCGGCGTGCCATCATCACAGACCCCGAGTTCCATGGGGGTGATTACTATGCGCACAATACCGTGCCGCGTCATGGCTTATCCGTAGCAAGAATGATAGGTCATATTACCTATCTGTCTGACGACGATATGGCGGAAAAGTTTGGCAGGACCCAACGCGAACCTGCAGCTGATGGTGCTTACCATTATGGCTATGGGGTGGAGTTCGAGGTTGAGTCTTATCTGCGCTATCAGGGCGAAAAGTTCTCTAAATATTTTGATGCCAATACCTATTTGCTGATCACGCGTGCCTTGGACTATTTTGATCCGGCCAAGCAAACCGGGGGCGATTTCGCACGTGCGATTGCACCAGCTCTCGCTGACTTCCTGTTGGTGTCTTTTACGACGGACTGGCGGTTTCCGCCTGAGCGCTCCCGAGAGATTGTGCAGGCTTTGCTGAAAAACGGTCAACCTGCCACGTATGCGGAGATTGATGCGCCACACGGGCATGATGCGTTTTTGCTGGATGACTCGCGCTATCACAACCTGATGCGTGCTTATTTTCTCAGGATTGCCGGGACTGTAGTCAAGGCGACTGCTCCGGTGCTAAAGGAAAGTGGGGTCCGCGCATGAATGAGCAACAAATGCTGAGTGGTCAAACGATGGAAGGTGATCTGCGCGGGGACTTGGCGCGGATCGCGCAATGGGTGCGGCCCAATAGCCGAGTGTTGGATTTGGGTTGCGGTGATGGTGTACTGCTTGCACATTTGCAGCAGTCTAAAAACGTGCAGGGTGTGGGCGTTGAAATCAGCGATGACCGTGTCTTGAGCTGCGTACAGCGCGGTGTGCATGTGATTCAGCAAAACCTCGAAGACGGTTTGGCGATGTTTGACGATCAGCAGTTCGATACGGTCGTGCTGTCCCAGACGCTGCAGTCTATGCATCATACCGAGCACATTTTGCGCGAAATGGGGCGCGTGGCGCGTGAGGGGATCGTTTCTTTCCCTAACTTCGGTTATTGGCCTCACGGTTGGTCGATTTTGCGTGGTCGCATGCCTGTCACGGGGCAAATGCCTTATGACTGGTACAACACCCCAAATATCCACCTTTGCACGCTCAAGGATTTTGAGCGCTTGGCCAATACCCTTCAGTTCACCATCCTTGAACGTGCCACCTTTAATGATCAGCACGAGGTGAAGATGTTCGCGGGCTGGCGCAGCACGCTTGCAGCGTATCGATTTACAGCGAGGTGAGCCGCATGACCGCTCAGCGCACGCCGCAAGCAGAGGCTGAAACTCAGACAATTCCTGCTTCAAAACTTTACACTAGTAAACGCGTTGCACCTTTGCTGGCGCTCGGCTTTGCGAGTGGCTTGCCTCTGGCTTTAACGGGTGGAACGTTGCAAGCATGGGCAACCCTTGAGCAAGTCTCCCTTCAAGAAATTGGATTTTTGACCTTGGTGGGAACGGCGTACACACTCAAGTTCCTTTGGGCTCCGCTGATTGATCGTTATGCGCCCCCATTCTTGGGACGTAGGCGAGGGTGGATGTTAGTGATGCAGGTGTTACTCGCGCTCGGCATCATGGCAATGGGTTTGATGTCTCCAGGTCAGAGTCTTTTGCCGCTTGCCTTACTTGCGGTTGCCGTAGCTTTTTGTTCCGCAACTCAGGATATTGCTTTTGATGCTTACCGCAGCGATGTGCTGCGCAAAGAAGAAAGAGGAGCAGGTGCGGCCTTGTCTGTGCTCGGTTATCGGCTTGCAATGTTGACCTCCGGTGGGCTGGCATTGATTTTGGCGGATCAGTGGCTGGGCTGGGGCTATACCTATATGCTGATGGGGGCGTTGATGTTGGTGGTTGCACTCGCCACGCTCTGGGCTCCAGAGCCCGAGGTCCCCGCGCAGACGCCACGCTCCCTTTCGAGGGCAGTATTTGAGCCCTTCAAGGAGTTTTTTGGTCGTCCCGAAGCGCTCACAGTCTTGCTGTTAATTGTCCTCTACAAGCTCGGTGATGCATTCGCGGGGGCGCTCTCTACGACGTTTCTGTTGCGTGCCGCGGGTTATACGGCGACCGAGGTCGGAACAGTGAATAAGCTGTTGGGCTTGACAGCGACGATCGTGGGCGCACTGACGGGAGGTGCGCTGATGGCGAAATTAGGACTGTACCGATCCTTAATGCTGTTTGGTTTGCTGCAGGCACTTTCCAATCTTGGCTTCTGGGTCATTTCCGTGGGGCCGCATAGCGTCTTCTTGATGGCTGCAGGTGTGGGACTTGAGAACTTGTGCGGAGGCATGGGTACAGCTGCGTTTGTCGCCTTGTTGATGGGTTTGTGTAACCGAGAGTTTTCTGCCACGCAGTTTGCCTTGTTGTCGGCACTGTCTGCGGTGGGTCGTACTTACTTGGCAGGACCGCTGACTCCGCCCTTGGTGCTGTTCGCAGGATGGCCGACTTTTTTCTTGATGACCGTAGTGATTGCCCTGCCAGGTTTGTTGCTATTGTGGTGGCGTCGCCGCGACATTGAGCGGATCGATGCCGCGGGAGTATGACGCGCTGCGTTCAAGTGCGAACGGCTTTAATCTTTCGCCCCGAGCGTAAAGTCGTAATCGATGGTGAACGGGGCATGATCAGAAAAACGTTCGTCTTTGTAAATGCTGGTTGAGCGCGCCAGTGAAGCAATCCCCGGCGTGGCGAGTTGATAGTCCAGACGCCAGCCCACGTTCTTGGCCCAGGCCTGTCCACGGTTGCTCCACCACGTATATTGCTCGGGGCTTGGGTCGAGGGTTCTAAAGACATCGACAAAGCCGATTTCCTCTAGGGTATGCGTGACCCAGGCACGCTCTTCAGGGGTGAAGCCAGAGTTTTTCTGATTTGATTTCCAGTTTTTGAGGTCAATTTCTTTGTGTGCGATATTCCAATCAGCGCAGATCACGTACTCACGCTTAGTCTTTTTATGATCGTCCATCATGGCTTGTAGCCAAGGACCAAATTTAGCGAGGAAGCGAAACTTGGCCTCCTGCCTTTCTGGCCCGCTTGAGCCCGAGGGAAGGTAGGCGCTGACAACAGTTAAGTTAGACCAATCTGCACGAATGACGCGACCTTCTTGATCAAACTCTGGGCAGTCGATTCCAGTGAGCACACGCTCGGGTTGTTGTCTCAAATAGATGCCGACCCCGCTGTAGCCTTTTTTTTCAGCCGCGCAAAAATGACCGGTATAGTCCAGAGGATGTTGGTAGTCCTGCTGAATGTCCGCCAGATGCGCTTTGAGTTCCTGAAGACAAAGAATATCCGCCTGATGTGATTTCAGCCATTCAAGCAGGCCTTTGTTGTAGGCGGAGCGAATGCCATTGAGGTTCAGTGAGGTGATGCGCAGCAAGGCAGAACTCCTAGTCGGTGAGATAATGTACGGGTTTAAAGTCGAGTCGAAACAGAAAGGAATGCTATGTCGCTAGGTGCTGATCGTCGAGAGTTTGTCCAGTTTGCCTTAAAAGAGGGCGTGCTGCGCTTTGGTAGTTTTGTGACTAAGTCTGGCCGCACAAGCCCCTACTTTTTTAATGCTGGGCTTTTCAATACTGGAGCCTCTGTTGGCAAGCTTGCGCAATTTTATGCTCAGGCACTGATTGACTCCAAGTTGCCTTTTGATATGCTGTTTGGCCCCGCCTACAAGGGCATTCCCTTGGCAACGGCCACTTCAGTCGCCCTTGCATCGCACGCAGGACTTCAGGGGCGGGATGTGCCCTTCGCCTACAACCGCAAAGAAGCCAAAGATCACGGTGAGGGCGGTGTGCTGGTGGGTGCTCCACTCAAGGGAAAAGTCGTGATCATTGATGATGTGATTACAGCGGGCACGTCGGTGCGTGAGTCTGTTGATATCATTCGTGCGGCTGGTGCAGAGCCTTGTGCAGTGCTGATCGCGATGGATCGCATGGAGCGCGCGGGGCCAGACGGCGCCCTTTCGCCCCATTCGGCCGTCCAGGAGGTGCAGCAGCGCTATGGCTTGCCAGTGGTCAGCATTGCTTCTCTCACGGATATCTTGGCGCTGCTTGACAAAAACGCCGAGTTCGCCGAACTCCGCGAGGCGGTGTTGGCGTATCGCGCGCGTTACGGTATTTAATTGTCTAGCTTAGCCTTCAGGATGTCGTTGACTTGCTGAGGGTTGGCTTTGCCTTTGGCCGCTTTCATAATCTGACCAACAAGCGAGTTAAAGGCCTTTTGTTTGCCAGCGCGGTATTCCGCCACAATTGCAGGGTTTTCATTGAGTACAGCATCCACCATGGCAGCAATGGCGCCCGAATCACTGATTTGCGTCAGACCTTTGGCTTGAATGATGGCATCGGGATTGCCGTCATGTTCGCCTGTCCACATGGCAGCAAAAACGTCTCGGGCAATTTTGTTAGAGATTGTGCCGTCAATGATGCGAACCAATAGCGCTGCGAGGGCCGTTGCCGAAACCGGTGATTCACTGATGTCTTTTTCTTCTCGGTTAAGCGTCGCGGAGACCTCACCCATGATCCAGTTGGCGGCGAGCTTGGCTTGACCCGCGGGCAGGGCCGCATTGACGCTTTCAAAGTAGGCGGCGAGAGCTCGGCTGATGGATAACTGGGCGGCATCGACGGGTGCCAAACCAAACTCTGAGATAAATCGAGCACGCAAGGCTGCCGGTAGTTCCGGCATCGTTTGACGCACGGACTCGATCCAGTCCTGGGCAATCACGAGTGGTGGGAGGTCAGGATCTGGGAAATAGCGATAGTCATGTGCGTCTTCTTTGCTGCGCATGCTGCGTGTTTCGTCACGCTCAGAGTCATATAGGCGTGTTTCTTGAACCACACGACCCCCATCTTCAATCAACTCGATTTGGCGTCGGACTTCATATTGAATGGCGCGTTCGAGAAACTTGAAGGAGTTGACGTTTTTGATCTCGCAGCGTGTGCCGAATTCTTGTTGGCCAACAGGGCGAACAGAGACGTTTGCATCAATGCGGAATGAGCCCTCTTGCATGTTGCCATCACAAATCCCTAGCCACATCACCAGGCTATGCAGAGCTTTGGCGTAGGCAACGGCTTCGGCAGCAGAGCGCATTTCCGGCTCAGATACGATCTCAAGCAGAGGCGTGCCCGCGCGGTTGAGGTCAATGCCCGAGGAGGATTCACCATGCGGACCCACAAAGTCATCATGCATGGATTTGCCGGCATCCTCTTCGAGGTGGGCGCGGGTCAGATTGACCGTTTTTTCCTGATCACCTACAAAAAAACTAATGGAGCCGCCTTGAACAACGGGGATCTCAAATTGGCTAATTTGGTAGTTTTTTGGAGAGTCGGGGTAAAAGTAGTTTTTGCGCGCAAAAATGGAACGTGGTGCAATGGTCGCACCCACAGCCAAACCCAGACGAATCGCTCGATCGACGGCAGCGCGGTTCATGACGGGCAGCGAGCCAGGTAACGCTAAGTCGACTTCGTTGGCCTGTGTATTGGGCAAAGCACCGTAACGCGTTGAGCTACCTGAAAAAATTTTGGTTTGAGTCGAAAGCTGGGTATGTGTTTCCAGTCCGATCACGATTTCCCATGCCATTATGCTTGCCCCGCAACGCGTTGATGCCAGTCCGTGACTTGCTGAAACTGATGGGCGACAGCCAACAGTCGTCCTTCGTCGAAATAGTTACCAATAATTTGCAAACCGATTGGCAAGGGTTTGCCGGAGGCACCCGGACCAAAACCGCAGGGAATCGACATGCCTGGCAAGCCTGCGAGATTGAGGCCCAAAGTGTAGATATCGGCTAGCCAGTCGGCAGTCGGATCATTTTGATTTTGCTCGATGGGTGGAGCGACCGTGGGTGTGACAGGACCCATGATCACATCACACTGTTGTGTCAGTGCAGCTTGAAAATCATCCACAATCATGCGGCGCAAACGTTGCGCCTGAAGGTAGTAGGCATCATAGTAACCATGTGACAGGACGTACGTCCCAATCAGAATGCGTCGCTTGACTTCTGAGCCAAAACCTTCGGCGCGGGAGCGAGCAGTCATGTCAGCGAGATCCGAGTAGGACTCGCTGCGATGTCCGTAGCGCACACCATCATAGCGGGAGAGGTTGCTGGATGCTTCTGCAGGCGCGATGACGTAATAGGCGGGAATGGAAAGCTCTGTGCGTGGCAAGGAAATATCGACACGCTGAGCGCCCAGTTTTTCAAATTGCTGCAACGCGGCTTCGATGGCTTGGGCGACATCGTTCGAGAGCCCTTCCCCAAAGAATTCCTTTGGTACGCCAATCCGTAAGCCTTTGAGAGGCTGAGAGGCGCTGCTGCTAAAGTCGGCATCGGCGCGGTTGAACTCAGCCCGGATACGACCGGGTGCGTTGGGAACGCCTTTGCAATGTTCTGCGCTAGTGGAGTCTTTGCTGTCAAAGCCACTCATGACATCAAGCAGATCAACGAGGTCAAGGGCACTGCTGGCCAATGGGCCGGCTTGATCCAAGCTTGAGCCGTAGGCGATCATGCCATAGCGAGAGACCGCACCATAGGTTGGTTTGATCCCGCTGACTCCGCAGAGGGCCGCAGGCTGGCGAACAGAGCCGCCTGTATCTGTGCCCGTGGCGGCAATGACGAGTTTGGCTGCTACCGCTGCCGCTGAGGCGCCGGAGGAGCCACCTGGGACAGCAGAGGTGTCCCAAGGGTTGTGAGTGGGGCCAAAGGCTGAATGCTTATTGCCTGAGCCCATGGCGAATTCGTCGCAATTAAGTTTTCCAAGCGTGACGCAGCCAGCTGCGCGCAGCTGATGAACCACTGTGGCATCGAATGGGCTGGTGTAACGCTTTAGCATGTTGCTGCCCGCAGTACTGCGCCAACCTTGGGTCACAAAGACGTCTTTGTGGGCGATAGGTAACCCGGTCAGGATGTTGCCATTACCGGCGGCGAGTATTGCGTCGGCTTGGCGCGCCTGGGCAAGTGTGAGCGCTGCATCGACGTGAACAAAGGCGTTTAGCGCAGATTGCTCCGCAATGTGATTGAGGCAATCTTGAGCGAGCTCGGTTGCACTGAGCTGGTGCTTGGCCAGTGCCTGGCTCAAGGCTGAAATGCTGGGGTAGCGCTGGAGGGCGTTGGACATCTTATTCAATTACCTTTGGAACCAAGAACAGACCTTCGGAAGCGCCTGTTGCATTTGCCATGAGGGCGGCTCGTCGCTCTATGGAGGACTCTTCTGTGACGACGTCCTCACGCAAACGCAGGTGAACGTCTGAGACTGATGCGAGAGGGTGCGCCAAAGGCTCTACGCCCTCGGTGTCGACAGACTGGAGTGCTTCGATGATGACGAGGATTTTGTTCAGGTCGGTCTGAGCCTGCGCCTGTTGATCCGGGGTCAAATGAAGCCTTGCCAGGCGGGCGATACGGGCGACTTCTTGGTCGGTGAGGGCCATAAGACAGGTTTAATCCATTCAGGGAGTCGGCCCGTGACTTTCCGGGCTTGACGAGAGCAAATCTTGCCGTTGTTGGAGAATTATAAGTTATGATGGAGGGCTAATCGCCGCGACCTGCGTGCATCAATTTTCCCTCTGGCTGGGCTCTCATGTTTGGATTCCTGCGTAGTTATTTTTCCAGTGACATGGCGATCGACCTCGGTACCGCCAACACTCTTATTTATGTCCGCGGCAAGGGCATCGTCCTTGACGAGCCCTCTGTCGTCGCGATTCGCCACGATGGCGGTCCCGGAGGTAAAAAAATCATTCAAGCCGTTGGTCGCGAAGCCAAGCAAATGCTTGGGCGTGTCCCAGGCAACATCGAGGCGATTCGCCCGATGAAAGACGGCGTGATCGCTGACTTTACGGTGACTGAGCAGATGCTCAAGCAATTCATCCGTATGGTGCATCCGCGCAATATGTTGGCTCCGAGCCCCCGGATTATCGTGTGCGTTCCCTGCGGTTCGACCCAGGTTGAACGTCGCGCGATCCGTGAGTCTGCCCTTGGTGCGGGCGCCAGTCGCGTGTATCTGATCGAAGAGCCAATGGCTGCGGCGATTGGGGCTGGCCTGAACGTTTCGGACGCGAGCGGCTCCATGGTGGTTGATATTGGTGGCGGCACGACTGAGGTTGCGGTGATTTCCTTGGGTGGCATGGTCTACAAAGGCTCTGTCCGCGTGGGTGGAGATAAGTTTGACGAAGCAATCGTCAACTATATCCGCCGCAACTACGGTATGTTGATCGGTGAGCCAACAGCCGAACTCATTAAAAAAGAGATCGGTTCTGCCTTCCCCGGTTCAGAAGTGCGCGAAATCGAAGTCAAGGGCCGAAATTTGGCCGAAGGCGTTCCCCGCAGCTTTACAGTTTCCTCCAACGAGATTTTGGAGTCACTGACCGATCCGCTTAATCAAATCGTTTCGGCCGTCAAGATCGCTCTCGAAAACACTCCGCCTGAGCTGGGCGCTGACATTACGGACAAGGGTATTGCCTTGACCGGTGGTGGCGCATTGCTGCGCGACCTAGATCGTCTGCTCCAAGAGGAAACGGGCTTGCCTGTGATCGTTGCAGAGGATCCTTTGACCTGCGTGGTGCGCGGTTGCGGTGACGCACTCGAGCACTTGGAAAAGTTAGGCGCAATCTTCATTAACGACTAGTCAACCTGGCTGTTTGGTTCGGGTGGCTTTGTACTGAGCTCTGATGCAACGACACGTCACCCTTCGGCTTTTTCGGCGCGGCCCTGCCGCCGAAGTCACCTTAACCTTTTTGGTTCTCATCTCTATTGTCCTGTTGTTTACAGACGCGACATGGAATAAGACCAATCCTGTTCGACAGGTGATTGCAACCTCGCTCTACCCTTTTCAGCGAGCGGTCTTGTTTCCTCGTGACATGCTCACGATGTTCAATGAATGGGTCAATGCGGCAGCACTCATCAAGTCGGAAAATGAAGCACTGCAGCGTCAACGGATTGCCTTGGCGCAAGTTTCAGCCAATGCAGCCTTACTTTCTGCTGAAAATACTCAACTCAGACGCCTGTTAGGTGTGCTTGAAACAGCAGTAGACCGGCCAACGGTTGTGGTTGAGGTTTTATACGAGCCGGTCAACGCCTTTACCCGGCGTATTGTGTTCAATAAAGGTAGTCGTGCGGGCATTGCGCAAGGCATGCCAGTGATTGATGAGAGTGGTGTCGTGGGGCAAATTACGCGCGTCACACCCATGACCTCTGAGGCAGCCATGCTGACGGATGAGATTGTGTCTATTCCCGTGCAGGTGCTGCGCAATGGCTTGAGATTGATTGCCTTTGGCTCAAGCTCCCCCGGAAAGGTTGAGGTCCGCTATTTTTCCTCAGATGCAGATATTCGTGAAGGTGATCAGCTTGTAACAAGCGGGGTGGGTGGCGTGTTTCCCGCAGGGCTTGCTGTTGGCCGCATTGATCACGTTGAGCGCAATCCTGCTTCTGGTTTTGCGCGAGCCGAAGCACAACCTGCATCACATCCGGAACGTTATCGACATTTCTTGGTCTTACAAGTTCCAGTTGGTGATGGCCTCACGTCATTGCCTTCTGCGGCCGCCACATCATCGACGGAGCTTGCAGGTGCGACAGACAAGACCAAGTAAACGACCTCCTATGCCAATGGCCCATGCTGTGGGCCCCGAGTCTCTCGAGGCAACGATGGGGGCGGGCTATGTCTGGACCACCATGCTGTTGGTCTGGATTGTGTCCTTGCTGCCATGGAGAGTCTGGCATGCGGCTCCAGAATTGCTCCTGGTGGTGATTACCTTTTGGTCTCTTCGCGACTCTAGGCGCGTGGGGTTGGTGGTGGCCTTTTTGTTTGGACTGACGCTCGATGTGCACGATGTTGGGCCGCTTGGCTTGCAGGCGCTCATGTTTACGCTGACTGTTTATGGTGCACAGGCGATGCAACGCCGAGTGTTGCGTTTTGATTTATTCCAGCAGGCCATTCATTTGTTGCCGGTTTTTATAGGAACAAAGTTAGTCGCAGTATTGATCGGCGCTTTTTTGGTGAGTGCTTGGCCAGGTTGGTCTTGGTTGTTGAGTGCGCTGTTGACCGCGGCCTGTTGGCCGCTTGTGAGTTGGTTGCTTTTACTGCCTCAGCATCGTCTAGATGATGCTGAAGGCGGCTCTGCTTGAGCTTGACAGACTATGTTTGATTTCAAGCAAACAGACCAACAACAAAAGCGGCGTTTTTTGTTGAGAGCCGTTGTTGCAGGTATTCTGGCGATTGCTTGCTTTGGCTTGCTGGGCTGGCGGTTTTGGGTGCTTCAGGTTGAGCGACACGAAAGCCTTGCAGCACGCGCTGAAAACAACCGTATCGCCGTTCTGCCCATTCCACCGCGAAGAGGCGATATTGTTGATCGCAACGGCGAAGTGTTGGCACGCAATTATTTGAGTTTTACTCTCGAGGTGGTTCCCGGTCGCGCAGGTAATCTTGACGAAATGCTGGGGCGTTTGACGCCTGTGGTTTATGTCAGCAGTGCGGATCAGCGACGTTTTAAGCGCCGAGTCAGCGAGTCAGGGCGGTATGCCAACATTGTGCTGCGAAACAATCTGAATGAAACGGAAGCTGCCTGGTTTTCTGCACACTCTTTGCGTTTTCCAGGTGTGGAGTTGCGAGCCCGCTGGGTGCGTGAGTACCCTCAAGGCAAGGCTGCTGGACACGTGGTGGGCTACGTCGGCCGAATATCTGAATCCGATGTGACGATGCTCGAAGACAAAGGCGAGCTTGGTAATTACCGCGGTACCGATATCATCGGAAAAAAAGGGATTGAAAAAACCTACGAGTCGGTTTTGCATGGCAAAACTGGTTTTGAGGAAGTGGAGGTCACCGCGCGTGGAAAGCCCGTGCGTCGTCTGCGCAAGGTGGATCCTACACCTGGCTCAAATCTTGTGTTGTCGCTTGATATGGAACTTCAGCGAATCGCAGAAGAGGCCTTCAAAGATCAGCGCGGGGCATTGGTTGCGATTGAACCGGCCACAGGGGACGTCCTGGCCTTTGTGTCGCAGCCTTCCTATGATCCCAACTTATTTATCGACGGCATTGACGTGGAAAGCTGGCGCCGCCTCAACGAATCGCCGGATCACCCCCTGATTAATCGTCCTGTGTACGGGACTTATCCTATTGGTTCTACCTATAAGCCTTTTGTGGCCCTCGCAGCTTTGGAGCTCAATAAAAGGCGGGCTTCAGACAGGATTAATGATCCAGGGTATTTTGAGTTTGGTGGTCAGCGATTCCGCAATGCGGGCTCAGCGTATTTTGGCTCAATTGATATGCATCAAGCCTTGGTGGTTTCATCTGATACTTATTTTTACTCACTGGCGCCTGAGATTGGGGTAAATGCATTACATGATTTTATGAAGCCTTTTGGATTTGGTCAGATCACCGGCATTGATATCGAAGGTGAGCGCAAGGGCGTGCTGCCCTCTACAGAATGGAAACGGAATGCCTATAAAAAGC
The DNA here is from genome assembly GCF_049655405.1 of Zwartia sp. GTDB lineage: Bacteria > Pseudomonadota > Gammaproteobacteria > Burkholderiales > Burkholderiaceae_B > Zwartia. The sequence continues at coordinate 134,129 of NZ_JBASJR010000012.1, read as the reverse complement.
GTGAACAGCAACGCTGGTTTGCAGGGGAAACTATTTCTGTTGCTGTGGGGCAAGGTTACAACTCTTTCACTTTGATGCAACTCGCGCAGGCAACCGCAGTATTGGCAAATGACGGGACGTATATGCAACCGCATTTGGTGCGCGCAATTAAAAACCCAACGTCTGGTGAAGAGCGGCTGACTGTGGCCGAAGCCTCACACCGCATTCCCTTAAAGCCCGAAAACGTCCAGGCTGTGAAGCGTGCGCTTGCGGATGTTACGGTGATTGGCACCGCTCGCCAAGCCTTTGTGGGAGCGCCTTATCAAACTGCCGGTAAAACAGGAACTGCACAGGTGTACAGTTTGCGCGGGGGTAAGTATCAAAGTAGTGCTATTGATGAGCGTCTGCGTGATCACGCTTTGTTCATGGCTTTTGCTCCAGTCAAAGATCCCAAAATTGCCATCGCTGTATTGGTTGAAAATGCAGGTTGGGGGGGGAGTGTGGCCGCACCTATTGCGCGCAAAGTCTTTGATCAATGGTTGTTGCGCAATCCCAAGGGAGGCGTGGCGCCAAGATGAAATTGATTTTTAAATTTCTCCTGCGCGGCATCACAGCCTTCGATTGGCCGCTCATGATTGTGCTGCTGCTCTTGGGGGCAACTGGGTTGCTGGTGATGCATTCTGCTGTGGGCGGTACCGACTGGCGTTATGCCGATCATTTGCGTAACTTGCTGATTGGGCTGGGGGTCATGTGGATTGTGGCGATGGTGCCTTTCCAATGCATCTTGAAATTTGCTGTGCCGTTTTATGTTGTGGGTGTGGTGCTACTTTTAGGTGTTGAGTTTTTTGGCCACACGAGCAAAGGCGCCACGCGTTGGCTCAATCTAGGTTTCATTCGGATTCAGCCCTCTGAAATGCTCAAAATCGCAGTGCCTTTAATGCTGGCTTGGTATTTTCACAAGCGGGAAAGCTCTTTGCGGTTTTATGATTTTTTTGCGGCCGGCGCATTATTGCTCGTCCCGTTTTTATTGATTGTGAAACAACCAGATCTCGGGACCGCATTGCTGGTCTTTGGCGCAGGATTTTGCGTCATTTATTTTGCGGGCCTGTCCTTTAAGTTGCTCGTACCCATCACGATTGCCGCCGTGGTGGGCATTGGGGGCATCATCGTGTATCAAAAGGATCTGTGCCAAGAAGGTACAGACTGGGTGGTGTTGCATGACTACCAAAAGCATCGCGTATGCACGTTGCTTGACCCAAACAACGACCCTTTGGGTAAAGGATTTCACACGATTCAGTCTACGATTGCTGTGGGTTCAGGTGGCGTGTATGGCAAGGGTTATATGAGTGGCACCCAGACTCATCTGGACTTTATTCCTGAGCGTACAACAGACTTTATTTTTGCGGTGTTTGCAGAAGAGTTTGGCTTGTATGGTGGCGTAACGTTATTAATCTTGTATTTGTTACTTGTCTTTCGAGGGCTCGCAATCGCCATTCGCGCGCCGACCCATGGCAGTCGCTTGTTAGCAGGCGCACTCACGATGGTTTTGTTTGTCTATGTGTTCGTCAACATCGGAATGGTCACGGGCTTGTTGCCTGTTGTCGGCGTGCCTTTGCCGTTGCTCAGTTATGGTGGCACGGCGTTAGTGACGATTGGTATTGCGTGCGGCATGCTCATGAGCATTAGCCATTACCTTCCTAATAGTGAGCCTTGATCGGACAACCCCCGCTCACCTCACTCTCTCGGTGATTGCAGCAGTTGATCTGCCCGAAGCCCCTCCAGTAGTTTGCGAACGGGGGCGGGCAGGCCAAGTGTATCGAGTTGTTCGACATGTACCCATCGACGCTGATTGGAGGTGGTGCTCAATGGATCACTATTAGAGGATACCTGCGCGAGCAAGGGCGTAATCGTCAGTCGATAGTGTGTAAAGACATGCAGAAAAGGCGTCAATGTTTGTAATGTTTGAAATTGGAGGCCGAGTGTATTGCAGGCTTGCTCGGACGAGTCAGACGTTTTGAACTCAGGCAGACTCCATAACCCACCCCAAATTCCGGTGTCGGGTCGTTGCTCGAGTAGCACGTGGTTGTCGCGATAGGCCACCATCATCCCCGTTGTGCGTTCGGGCAACACCTTGCGTTGGCGCGGCCAAGGTAGTTCCTCAGTTCGGCCTGTGCTGCGGGCGAGGCAGCCTTTCTCAATCGGACATTCAGTACATCGCGGACGACTGCGCGTGCAAAGCGTTGCACCCAGATCCATCTGGCCTTGCGTGTAACGCGACATTGCCTCTGGATCGGTCGTACATGTTTTGACGGAGGGAAGCTGCTCCCGGGCGAGCTGCCATAGTTTTATTTCTGTGGCGCGCTGTGTCGGATCGCCCTCGACCGCAAAGTATCTTGCAAAGACGCGCTTGACGTTGCCATCCAGAATCGCTGTGCGCTCTCCAAAACAAAAAGAAGCAATGGCGGCTGCAGTGGAGGGCCCAATGCCAGGTAGCGTGGCGAGCCCGGCTGCGTCACCAGGAAAAGATCCATTCCATTCTGTCATTACGCGCTTTGCGCAGGCATGAAGATTGCGCGCGCGTGCGTAATAACCTAGGCCCGCCCATTGCGCCATCACGGCTTCGGATGTTGCAAGGGCGAGTTTTTCAACGTCTGGAAAGTGCTTTAAAAAGCGTTGGTAGTATTCGATCACCGCACTGACTTGCGTTTGCTGCAACATGATTTCGGAGAGCCACACGCGGTATGGATCACGCGTGTTTTGCCACGGTAAGTCATGGCGACCATGGGTGCGTTGCCATGCAATTACTCGGTTGGCGAGTCTCATATTGGGACGCGTTAAGGTGATTAGAAGCGAGTGTTGCGTTGCACGGACCATCTGGCCGAAAGCGCGCCAAGTGCGGCCACAATCAGAACGCAGGCAGTCAGGACGAGCGGTGCGGGGAGTGTGAGCGCAAATTCTGCATCATAGGTGCGCGCAAGCGAAGCAAGCGCATCATTGAGTGGGGCGAGCGTTAGGCGAGCAATACCCAGGCTGATGAGTGCCGCTAAGCTACAGGTCAACGCACCTAAGTATAAAAAAGGCCGCCGGACAAAAGATTCCGTTGCTCCAACTAAGCGTGCCACGCCAATTTCCTCTCGTTGCGAAAGCGCTTGCATACGGACTGTATTGAATACTGTGGCGAGCACCACCAGCATGACACTCAGTGCGAGGAGCAAGAGGCCGATTCGCCCAAAGCGTAACAGTGCCTCAAGACGTTGCACCCAGGCGCTGTCAAGCTGAACGATATCGACACCCTGCCATTTACGTAAAACGTTTGCCAATTGATCGGCGCGCTTGGCGAGGTCATCGACTGGCGCGAGCTCCACAACGATGGCATCGGGGAGTGGATTGACAGGCAGTACTTTTAAAGCTTGCTCCCAGGCTGGATTCGCGCGTAGATCCTCTAGTGCGCGTTGTTTAGAAATGACGCGTACTTTGACGATTTGCTCGGCATGCTCATCGCGAATCCTGCGCGCCAGCTGTTCGGCGACAGTGGAGGCTGCATCAGTTTTTAGAAAAACTGTGAGCTCAGGTGTCACGGAAACTTGTTTGGCGACCGGTTCAATCGAGATCAGAAAAGAGGCTCCCAGCAATGGAAGTGCCAACGCGAGGGCGATCACTAATAAATTCGTTAAAGAGGAGATCGGCTGAGCCAGCAATCGTCTCAGGGTCACGGTGATTGCGTAGTGGTGTTGTCTGAACAAGCTTTTCATCAAATGGCTCCACCGATGCTGGGTTCGATATGTCCAGACCCTGATGTGTGAACAGGTGCGGAGCTAGAGCGTCTGGCCGCGGAGTCGGCAAACTTGCCGGGCTCAACTTTGAAGGCACGGGTGGCGTATTCGGCCATCAACTCATCGTCATGAGATGCAATCACGGTTGTCACGCCTACGCGGTTGAAGTCTTTGAAAACAGACATGATGCGACGGGCGGTGTCTTTGTCGAGACTGGCGGTGGGTTCATCAGCAATCAAAATAGCGGGTCGGTTCACAATCGCACGCGCAATCGCCAGTCGTTGTTGCTCTCCGCCAGAAAGCTCGATGGGTGGAACGTTTTCCTTGGCAATGAGGCCTACTTTTTCAAGCGCAGCACGGGCGCGGGCACGGGCCACTTCAGAGGCTAGCCCCGTTACGGTCAGAGGTAATAAAACGTTTTCAATGGCACTTCGATCATAAAGAAGGTGGGTGTCTTGCAAAATGACACCCACAGAGCGCCTCAGATAAGGCCTGGCGCGTGCGGAAAGCTGCTCGAGCTTATGGCCATTGACTTGGATAGAGCCGCGACTAGACGATTCTAGGCCTGCGATCAGCTTTAACAGCGTGGATTTGCCAGCGCCGGATGGCCCCGCCACGTAAACAAACTCTCCGGCGGCGACGCGAAAAGAAATATCTGCCAAGATGTTACGTCCTTGGCCATAGGATTTGAATACATGCTGGAATTCGATCATGGCATCACTTAGGTTTTTCCCTAATGATAACCTTGCCTGCACGTAAATATATGAGCTTATGACAGAGGAATTATTGACTGCGAGGGATTTCCCCCATACAGTCCGTCTGTATGTAAGGCTACCATTGGTGCCTTGCACAATCAGACCTGCGGTTGGCCCTTTGGCTGCCGTACCCTTTAGTATTTCGGAGATCGTTTAATGAAATTCTTGAAACTAGCAGTCGTCGGCGCAGCAATGCTTGCGGCCAACACAGTCGCGCAGGCGGGCCCCACGTTTGATAACGTCAAAAAGAAGGGCTTTGTCCAGTGTGGAACAAACACAGGTTTGGCAGGTTTTTCAGCCCCTGACAGCAAGGGCGTCTGGTCTGGTCTGGATATCGACCTTTGCCGTGGTGTAGCTGCCGTCATGTTTGGTGATGCTTCCAAGGTTAAGTTCACACCCTTGACCGCTCAGCAACGCTTTACAGCATTGCAGTCTGGCGAAATCGACGTGTTGACACGTAACACCACCCAGACCATGACACGCGACACTTCACTCGGCTTGCTCGGTGCTGGCGTCAACTTTTATGACAGCCAGGGTTTGATGGTTCGTAAAGACTTGAACATCAAGAGTGCCAAAGAGCTCAACGGCGCAACCATTTGCGTCCAGCCTGGCACCACGACAGAGCTGAACTTGGCTGACTGGTTCCGCGCCAATAAGCTGACTTTCAAGCCAGTGGTGATCGAGAAGGTTGACGAAGTCGTTCGTGCTTATGACTCAGGTCGTTGCGACGCTTACACGACAGATAAGTCAGGACTTGCCTCGTCACGTACGACACTCAAGAATCCAGAAAACAACATTATCTTGCCTGAGAACCTTTCAAAAGAGCCTTTGGGCCCACAGGTTCGTCAAGGTGACGAGCAGTGGTTGAACGTTGTCCGTTGGACGCTCTACGCCATGCTTGAAGCTGAAGAGTATGGCATCACCCAAAAGAATGTCGATGAAATGCTTAAGAGCACCAATCCTAACATTCAGCGTATTTTGGGCGTGACACCAGGAATGGGTAAAAACCTGGGCGTGTCAGAAAAGTGGGCCTACGACCTCATCAAACAGGTGGGTAACTACGGCGAGAGCTTTGAGCGCAACATTGGACCCAAGACCCCTCTCAAGCTTGAGCGTGGTCTGAATGCACAGTGGACCAATGGCGGCTTGATGTACGCTTGGCCAATCCGCTAAATTTAATTGATACATAGGGGCGACCGCTCTGCGGTCGCCCTACGTTATGACGAAGCCTAAAGATTCTCTTGTTGTACCTCCCGCTCGAAGACGTTTGTCTTGGAATGATCCAGGCACGCGCTCGATTATTTACCAAATCCTTGCCTTGCTTGCTGTTGGCGGCGCGGCATGGTTTTTGATCCATAACACGCTGAGTAATCTGTCAGCGCGAAATATCTCCACTGGTTTTGCTTTTCTCGACAGAGAAGCAGGTTTTGCTATTGGCGAGACCCCCATTGCATACAGTCCTGCGAGCACCTATGGTCGAGCGATCACGGTGGGTTTGCTCAATACACTGCGTGTTGCCCTGATTGGAATTGTGCTGGCCACGATTCTGGGTACGTTGATCGGTATCGCAAGGCTCTCTAGCAACTGGTTGATCCGCAAGATTTCAAGTATTTACGTTGAAGTCATGCGTAATGTCCCACTGCTTCTACAGCTTTTTTTCTGGTACGCCATTATTTCGGAAACGCTGCCCGGGCCGCGTCAGGCCTTACATCCCTTGCCAGGAATATTTGTATCGAACCGTGGCGTCCAAATGCCCACCGTCCACGGTGATGGATTGCTCTGGCTCGTCATCGGTGTGCTGGTTTCTGTGTTGCTGATGATTGTGATGGCCAAATGGGCGCGTAAGAATCAGGAAAAAACAGGTCAGATCTTTCCTTTAGTCCGTTGGTCCTTAGTGCTGTTGATTGTTGTCCCGGCGGTGCTATGGTTTTTTAGCGGTACTTCGATGTCACTCGATGTGCCTGAACTCAAGGGCTTTAACTTTGCTGGCGGGATGACTCTGTCTCCAGAGTTCGCCGCGCTATTGATTGGTCTAGTGATCTACACGGCGGCCTTCATCGCAGAGGTGGTGCGCTCAGGTATTCAGGCTGTCAACCGTGGTCAGTGGGAAGCCGCTGAAGCCCTTGGGCTTAAACGCGGGCAGGTGCTGCGTTTGATCGTATTGCCTCAGGCGTTGCGCGTCATCATTCCGCCTATGACCAGTCAGTATCTCAACATCACAAAAAACAGCTCGCTTGCAGTGGCCATCGGCTATCCGGACATTGTGTCGGTGATTAACACGACCTTGAATCAAACCGGACAGGCGATTGAGGGCATTATGATGATCATGGCAGCTTACTTGACAGTGAGTTTGTCGATTTCTGTCTTTATGAATTGGTATAACAAACGCATTGCGTTGGTGGAGCGTTAACATGAGCACACCAACAACGAAGGTTTCTACAGAGCAGGCTCCAGCGTCCGGCATTGGTGTGCTGGCCTGGATGCGCGCGCAGCTGTTCTCCTCGCCCATCAATAGTCTGCTGACCATTTTGTCAGTCTGGCTACTGCTGGCGACCGTTCCGGCAATGGTGGACTGGTTTGTCATCAATGCGAACGTCAGTGCTACAACGGCCGATCAGTGCCGTGAGTCAACAGGTGCGTGTTGGGCCATGATCGTTGAAAAGCACCGCATCATTCTCTTTGGTTTATATCCTTATGATGAACAATGGCGACCGCTGATTGCAACAGGTATTTTGGTCAGTGCCATCATCCTGAGCGGTTGGAGAAAGCTGTGGAATCTCTCTTTGCTAGTGATGTGGACGCTTGCACTCGTGGCGGTGGCCATTTTGATGTGGGGTGGGGTGTTTGGTCTAACCTACGTAGAGAATAGCCAGTGGGGCGGCCTGCCTTTGACCTTGATTCTGTCGACCTTTGGTATTGCGCTCGCGTTTCCATTGGGCATTGTGTTGGCCTTGGGACGTCGCTCCAATATGCCAGCTATCAAGTCTATTTGTGTGGTGTATATCGAGCTTATCCGTGGGGTGCCACTGATCAGTTTGTTGTTCATGTCAGCGGTCATGCTGCCATTGTTCTTGCCTGAGGGCATGAACATCGACAAGCTGTTGCGCGCACAGATTGCTATTATTTTGTTTGCGGCGGCCTATATGGCCGAGACGATTCGCGGTGGACTTCAGGCAATTCCTAAGGGACAGTTTGAGGGAGCGGACTCGTTAGGTCTCAGCTATTGGCAGCAAATGCGCCTGATCGTTTTGCCCCAAGCGCTCAAGATTGTGATTCCGCCATTGGTGGGATTGTTTATCGCATTATTCAAAGACACCTCGCTGGTGGTCATCATTGGTATTTTTGACTTGACCCAAGCTGCCAAGGTCGCCTTGACCGATCAAGCTTGGCGCGGCTTTAGTGTCGAGGTCTACATTTTTATTTCCGCGATTTATTTCGTATTTTGCTACTCAATGTCCAAGTACAGCCAGTCGCTTGAAAAGCGACTCGCAACTGGTCATGAGCGTTAGGGGCTGCGCGCCAATCTCTGGGTGCGCCCGATCTCTGGAGAATATGTATGGCTGACGCCATCATTCGCATGAAAGACGTCAACAAGTGGTACGGTAAGTTCCACGTGTTGCGCAATATCAATCTGGATGTCGCTCAAGGTGAGCGCATCGTTGTCTGCGGACCCTCTGGCTCTGGAAAATCAACGCTGATTCGCTGTATCAATCGGCTCGAGGAGCATCAGAAAGGTCAGATCATCGTTGACGGTACCGAAATCACCAATGATTTGCGAGATGTCGAAGCCATTCGGCGTGAAGTGGGTATGGTGTTTCAGCACTTCAACCTGTTTCCACACTTGACTGTGCTGGAAAATCTGACGATTGGTCCAATTTGGGTGTTGAAAACCCCCAAGGCGGAAGCCGAAGCCCGTGCCATGAAATATCTGGAGCGCGTGCGGATCAGTGAACAAGCGCTGAAGTTCCCTGGCCAATTGTCAGGTGGACAGCAGCAACGTGTCGCCATCGCTCGCTCGCTTTGCATGGATCCCAAAATCATGTTGTTTGATGAACCAACTTCAGCTTTGGATCCCGAGATGGTCAAAGAGGTCTTGGATGTCATGGTTGGACTGGCCGAAGAGTCGGGTATGACTATGTTGTGTGTGACGCATGAGATGGGTTTTGCACGTAAAGTTGCAGATCGTGTGATTTTTATGGACCAGGGTGAGATCATTGAGCAAAATACGCCCGATGCATTCTTTGATCACCCTCAGAACGAACGTACCAAGCTCTTTCTCAGTCAAATTCTCCATTAAGCGAACCATCATGAACACGACCCACCGCAGACTTCGTAGAATCCTATTGTTAGCGCTGGGTCTGGGCAGTGTTTCATTTGGGATGACTGCACAGGCGCAGTCATCAACGGATTGGCCGACCAAGCCCATTCGTTTCGTGGTGCCTTACCCACCAGGGGGCCCGCTCGATACGATGGCTCGCGTGCTCGCTGAGCAGGTGAAAACCACTCTCGGTCAGCCCGTTGTTGTGGAAAATCGTCCTGGGGCAGGTGGCAATATTGGTGCAGACCTCATCGCGAAGGCTCAGCCTGATGGTTACTCGTTGGTGATGGGGGCGGTGGCAACACATGCGATCAATCCCGCGCTTTATTCCAAGATTCCTTATGATGCCGTGCGGGATTTTGCACCGGTTGCTCTGGTCGCTTCTGTGCCCAATGTGTTGATCGTCAATAAAGAATTTGCGGATAAAAATAATATTCGCACAGTGCAAGATTTGGTGAAGTATGCCCTTGCACATCCCGGCAAGTTGAATGTCGGCTCGGGTGGTTCGGGCAGCGCAGGACACCTTGCGGGCGAGCTGTTGTCTGCACGCACGCAGATCAAAACTGTTCACATTCCTTATCAAGGCGCGGCGCCTGCAAAGCTGGCTTTGTTATCGGGTCAGTCTGATTTTATGTTTGACAATCTTGCTTCTGCAGCGAGTTTGATTAAAGAAGGCAAGGTTGTGGCCTTGGCAGTCACCACCGACAAGCGCTCAGATATTTTGCCTGAGGTGCCGACTGTTCAAGAGGCTGGAGTCAAGCCGTTTGATCTGGGCACTTGGTTTGGTGTGTTTACGACTGCCGGTACGCCACCTGCAGTGATCGCCAAGCTGCACCAAGCCTACAGCGCTGCATTGGCTGATCCAGCTGTTCAGACACGTCTCAAACAGATGGGATCAAATGCTCCAGCGTTGACGCCGGCTCAGTTTGCCGAGATGGTGGTGCAAGAGCGTCAAAAATACCAAGAACTGGTCAAGCTCTCGGGTGCAAAGGTCGATTAAAGGGCTTAACGCTGACGCAGCGTTTCGCCCGCATTGGGTGACAGTCTCCAAAACGCCAGACTGGCGAGTGCACACAACACTCCGATCACAATAAAACCGACCATCACATCCGCTGCGATGAGGGTATCGCTGTTTCGCCAGGCCATGCTTAAGTTAAGCGCCTCAGCGGCAACTCCGACGCCTAAGCTGATACCAAGTTGCTGTGCCATCGCGGCAAAACTGCTGGCGCGACTCATGCCTGCATGGGCGATATCCGCATAGGCAAGCGTATTGACCGCTGTAAATTGCAGTGAACGGAAAAATCCACCTATCAACAAAATCCCGAGCATCAGCACCGCTGGCATCTCTGGTGTAAAGCCGGCACAAGCGGCTAGGCTCGCGCCAGTCAAGAGCGCGTTGAACGTCAACACGTTGCGGTATCCCCAACGGTTGAGGATGCGTGGGGCGGCCATTTTCATGAGTAGAGAGCCGATTGCGCCGACAAAGGTAATCAAGCCAGCAGAGAGCGCGCTCATCCCAAAACCGATTTGCAGAAGGAGCGCGAGTAAATAGGGGGTCGCGCCTACAGCGAAACGACACAAGTTTCCAGCAAGAACGGCGGCGCGGAATGTTGGGATGCGTAACAGCGTCAAGTCGATAATTGGGTTGGGATGCCGGCGTGCATGCAGAACATACAGGTAGCCCGTGAGGAGACCTGTTCCAATGATCGCGATTGAGATCCAAGCCGCTGGACCGCCGTGGCCGAGCGACTCAAAACCGCTGACGAGTGCTGCCATGCATACCGCACTGAGTAAAAATCCAACAATATCTAAGCGGGGTATTTGAGCCTCAGTTGGTAGCTCTTTCACATAGCGCAAGATCAACCAAACGCCAAGCATACCGATGGGAATGTTGATTAGAAAAATCCAGTGCCATGAAGCATAAGTCACCAGTAGTCCACCGAGCGGCGGGCCAGCCATAGGTCCAATCAGCGCAGGCATCGATAAAAAAGCCATTGCTTTTAATAAGTTATGCTTAGGTATGGTGCGCAGCAAAATAATGCGTCCCACCGGAACCATCATGGCGCCACCCAATCCTTGCACCACGCGTGAAATCACTAATTGTGTCAGTGAGTTTGAAAGGGCGCAGGTCAGAGAGCTGAGCGTAAACAGCACAATTGCTGCAATAAATACTTTTCGGGCTCCGTAGCGGTCTGCCGCCCATCCGCTGACGGGAACAAACATGGCCACGGCGATCAAGTAGGATGTGATGGTGATGTTCATGCTGATTGGATCTGAGCCCAAATCGCGCGCCATCGCGGGAAGTGCGGTGGTGACAACCGTCGAGTCCAGCATTTGCATCAGCAGTGCACAGCCGACAATAAAGGGCAGAATGCGCTGGGCCGGTGTGGGTGGTTCGAGAAGTGGGCTAGTCATGGGCAGCTCTACAGTACACTAGCGAGCAGTCTAACCTTTTTGTTGACGAGTTATGGCAGACCAATACACCTCCGAAATCACACAATTCCTCCAGAAATTTAAGTCGGAGCATCCTGACGTTGAGCAACGCCAGCGTGATGGCCGTGCACGTCTCTGGGATCGCCCTCAGGATCAGGAGCAAGTCGAGGGGTTTAAACAGGCGCGCGTACGTCAAACTCCTTACGTTTACCAAAACAACTAAAGCCCAATGGTTGCGAAGCAAGTATCGGGCGATAGTCTGAGTGCGTTGGTAGAGCCCTCGATTGATACGACACCAGATGTCATCGATGCGGTGGCCCTCGCTCGGCTGTATGGCGAGCCTTTGTTCGCCCTGCCCAATGATTTGTACATTCCTCCTGATGCGCTTGAGGTGTTTCTGGAAACCTTCCAGGGACCACTCGACTTATTGTTGTACTTAATTCGCAAGCAGAACTTCAATGTTCTGGATATTCCGATGGCCGAGGTCACCCGGCAATACTTGTCATATGTTGACCAGATTCGGATGCACAACCTTGAGCTTGCCGCTGAGTATCTTTTGATGGCTGCGATGCTGATAGAGATCAAGGCACGCATGTTGTTGCCGGTTAAGAAATCAGATTCTGGCGAAGAGCCAGAGGATCCACGCGCTGAACTGGTTAGGCGATTGCTCGAATACGAGCAGATGAAGCTTGCTGCTCAGCGTTTAGATGCGTTGCCTCAGCTGGGACGTGATTTTCAGCGTGCGCAAGCTTTTGCCGATCTACGTGTTGAGCGCGCATTGCCCGAAGTCAACGTAGAGGATTTGCGACAGGCTTGGATTGATATCCTTAAACGTGCCAAGCTTAACGCGCATCACCACATCACACGCGAGCAGCTTTCAGTACGCGATCACATGACACACATTTTGCGTCGTTTGTCTGATGTGCGTTTTATCGAGTTCGGTGAGCTATTCATGGAACGTATCGCTGAGGGTGCAGCAGTTGCGGTAGTGGTGGTGCATTTCCTGGCCTTGCTTGAGCTTTCAAAAGAGTCCCTGCTTGAAATCACACAGGCTGAGCCCTATGCCCCGATTTATGTGCGGCTGGCTTATACCAGCGCTGCGGTCTGATTATTCGACCCACCGAATGCGGAGAATGTATTGAAGGTTGTACACACCATTGAAGAGTTGCGCGATCAGTTGCGTGGTCAGCTACGCGTCTCTTTTGTACCGACGATGGGTAATCTGCACGAAGGCCATCTCGCGCTCATGAAGCTGGCGAGACAGCACGGAGATCCGGTTGTGGCCAGTATCTTTGTCAATAGGCTCCAGTTTGGACCCAGCGAGGATTTCGAACGTTATCCCCGAACGTTACAGGATGACATCGCCAAGCTCGAGCGTGATCGTAACGTCTATGTTTTATTTGCTCCTGACGAGCGAGAGTTGTATCCAGAACCTCAGAGTTACCGTGTGCAGCCACCTCAAGAGCTCGGTGACATCCTCGAAGGAGAGTGTCGCCCGGGATTTTTTGGTGGAGTGAGTACGGTGGTGCTCAAGCTTTTTTCTTGTGTACAGCCGCGCGTGGCCGTATTCGGAAAAAAAGATTACCAACAGTTGATGGTGATTCGCAATATGTGCCGACAGTTTCAGTTGCCTGTTGAGATTCTGGCGCACGAAACTGTTCGTGCAGACGACGGCTTGGCCTTGTCGTCACGTAATGCTTACCTGCAGCCAGCAGAACGCAAAGAAGCACCGCAGTTATATGCGTTATTACAGTCGATGCAGAGCAAGTTGCAATCCGGCCAACACGATGTGGCGCAACTTGCGAGCGAGATGACTGCGCTGTTGAACGGGCGAGGTTGGGAGGTAGATTATGTTGCCATCAGACGTCGCAAGGATCTTCATCAGCCGACTCCCGAACAAGTTGCTGCGGGTGAGCCGCTCGTCGCGCTTGCCGCCGCCAAGCTAGGTGCTACTCGACTGATTGACAACCTAGAACTTTGATCTTGGATACCTCGGTGTTGGTATCTACTGCACTGTCAATACGTACCTAGGGTTAATCCGCCTGTCAGATTTGACAGCTTTCCTATGCGTTCTCGGTCTGCCAGACTTCTCTCCGTGATGATACGGAGGCATGATGAAAGACTTTGACGAAGCACGCGGCGCTGGCTGGCGTGCATTGACTGCCCGTGAACGCGATGTGATTCACCCAGTCGCTGAAGGCAAATCAAACAAATATATCGCAATCGAGCTGGGCATTTCTATGCGCACAGTTGAAGCACACCGTGCACGCATTTTTTACAAAATGGGTGTCCGAAATGCTGTGCAACTGGCGCGTGAGGTTTGCACCAATCCTGAGACTTAGCGGAGAGGTGCAAATGCTTACGGACAAGTAGGCGCAGTGGTCTTGTCGAGCTCGTTAATGGGATCTAGATCTGGCTGACGGGTCAAGGTATATGTGAGGTTGACAGAGTCACCGTTGATCGAAACCAGACGCAGCACATTGGTTGAACTCAGCGCTAATTCCGCGCGCACGTTACCCGACGGATTCAACAAAATAATACGCGGAACAGCTTGAGGGATGACACGCCAGCAACCTTGGTCTGCCAGCGGTTTACCACTTGTGGCGGCCTGCTCTAAATATGAGGCGCGTGCGCGCCAGCGTCCATTTGGCGCAAGAGTGATAGTGATGCGCTGAGCTGAACATTTCATTTCAGGATGAAAGCATGGCAGCGTGCCGGCAAAGGTCAAGGGTTCTGGAAATAACGAAGCCTGAAGTGAGTCGGCTGCTGCGGCCGCCGCCGCTGCAGTATTTTGCGCGGAACCAGCTGCAGTCTGAGTCGCAGGCTTGGCGGTTCCGGGTGTGGGTGCTGCGTCAGCGCCTCTGTTGTTGAGACCGATCTGAATCTGGCTAGGCGCACGCATGGTTTGTGTGCCGTAAGGACCTTCTGCGTTTTCAATCGCGTCAGTCGTGGAGCTTGCTGGGGCCGGGTTGTAGTAGCCAGGCTGCTGCATTTGCTGTTGCATTTGGGCGCAACCTACCAGCAATACTGGCAGGCCAATGGCGAGAGCGCGACAGATAGTGGCGCGAAGTGAAGATTGCCCTGCGATTTGTCCTGACATGGTTGCATCCCAATTAAAAACGAATGGAGCGGAAAATGAATGATCGCATTTTACGCACTTGGCATCGGTCATGCTTGTTACTTATCAAGGAAATATTAACGTGAGCGATCTTGGAATGGCAATGTTGGTTGGGATCGCGGTGGGGTTGACCTCAGCTGTGCCGCTCATTTGGTTGTCCTGGAAGATTCCTCAGCAAATCTTTGCTCAAGAGTGTGTGACGGTTTGCCTGGCAAGGTCTGACCCTGCGATTCGTGCATTCTCTTGGCAAGATGCTTTGTTTGTGGTGCTTTTATGTGCCAGTGCTGTTGGAGTGGCAGCAACCAAAGGCGTCGATTTGGAGGGTTTAGTGACTTTTTACTATTGCGCGGTCTTGTTGTTGCTTGCCAGAATTGATGCGCGCACATACTTACTGCCCGATATATTGACACTTTCATTGCTTTGGGCGGGGTTGCTTTGGCATGCTGCTGACCGGGGAGGTCTGTCCCTTGTCCAGTCAGTGTGGGGGGCAGCAGCGGGCTATATTATTTTATGGGGCCCATATGTAGTGTTAAGGGGGGTGTGGGGCAAAGAAGTGATGGGGCATGGGGACTTTAAACTCTCGGCAGCAATAGGTGCCTGGCTGGGTTGCCTAGCCTTACCCTTTGTGTGGTTAATCGCCTCTGGCTCAAGCGTATTGATCGCCTTGATCGCTCATCGTTTGGGTGGTCGCCGCCTGCGCGATCCCATGCCTTTTGGGCCCGGTTTGGCGCTTGGAGGTATTCTGATGCTGTTTTTTGGCTGGCTTTGGTCGAATATTTAGGGGAAAAGGGATGTTCAAGCTCGGTCTGACTGGCGGGATTGGCTCGGGAAAAACGCATGTCGCCAACCTGTTGGCTAGCTGGGGGGCGACCGTCGTTGATACGGATCTAATCGCCCATCAACTCACGGCTCCCGGAGGCGCTGCGATTCAGGCTATTCGCGACTGTTTTGGCCAAGGCTTGATTGATGCGCATGGCGCCCTGGATCGGGGTCAGATGCGAGAGTTGGTATTTGCGAACCCGCAGAGGCGTGCCGAGCTAGAGGGGATTTTGCATCCTCTTATTGGAGAGGAGGTTGTCCGTCAGGCTCAGGGCGCAACAGGGATTTATGCGGTATTTGTGGTGCCATTGTTAGTGGAGTCTGGACGCTGGCGTGACCGGATTGATCGTTTGTGCGTGGTGGATTGCGAGCCTGAAACGCAGATCGCACGCGTCCAGGCACGGAGCGGGATCCCAGTCGAAACGATCAGGCGAATTATGGCGGCTCAGGCAACACGGAATGAGAGATTAGCGGCTGCAGACGATATAGTTTCCAATATGGAAAGTACGTCGTTGGCTGATCTTGAAAAACAAGTATTGGTCTTGCATAAAGCGTGGTGTAACCTAGCGTAGTGTGGTGAAAAGCGCTGAATGCAGTGCAAACACCAAGTCGGCTTGGATGATGAGAACCAGTGATTCTTTTTGAATACCCATTTAATGAGCGAGTCCGTGCGCTGATGCGCCTGGAGTCTTTGCTCGATCGAATGATGTTCTTTGCCAAACCCGGTGATGCGAGACATCATCAGGTCGCCCTTGCTGCATTGTTTGATCTGTTGGACGCAACTGAGCGTACGGACATGAAGGGCAGCGTGCTACAAGATTTGGAGCGCCAGCGCGGCGTCCTTCAGTCTTTACGCGAGCATCCTGGCGTGGATCCCAAGACCTTGGCTTCGATGCTCGTTGAAATTGAACGTGTGATCGTCAATTTAAACGCCGCAGGTAAAACCGGCCAGGAACTTCGCGCAAATGAATGGCTGAGTAGCCTCAGAGGGCGCTTGGCTGTACCCGGAGGTGGTACCCAGGTTGATATGCCGTCTTTTCACGCTTGGCAATATCGCACTGAAGCACAGCGCTGCGCAGACTTACAAAAATGGATGTCATCGCTCATGCCCTTACAGGCAGGTATCAGCATGGTGATGCGCCTTTTGCGCGAGACCGGACAAGCCACGGATGCAGTGGCTCCGCAGGGCGCGTATCAACAAATGCTGGCAGGTAAAACCTATCAGCTTTTGCGCGTGTGGGTAGATGAGTCTGCGGACGTATTTCCTGAAATCAGCGCCAACAAATATATGGTCTGGATTCGCTATTCTTCACAGGATGGCGAGCAACGACCACAGGCAGTCAATCACGACGTAGCCTTCAAAATGACCCTTTGTGCCCTGTAGGGCCAGCTGGAACACATATGTCTGAGAGCAAGTTGGCAAGGTCGGCGTTCCGCTCGCCCTTGATGTGGTTTGTTATTGTCTTGGCATTGGCTGGTCTCGGCTGGTGGTTGTTTGGTGGAACCCAAAAGGCCGCGCCGAAGGGGCCTCCTGCAGGCATGACACCAGGTACCCCAGTTAAAGTCGAAGCTGCTCGCAAGCAAGATCTGGATATTTATTTGCGTGGACTGGGTACCGTCACAGCGCTGAATACCGTGACGGTCCGGAGTCGCGTGCAGGGTGAGTTGCTAGAGGTTAAATTTAAAGAGGGCGAACAGGTTAAAGAGGGTAGTCTGCTGGCGCTGATTGATCCTCGCCCCTATGAGGTTGCCCTCAATCAGGCGATCGGGACGCAACAGCAAAATGAAGCACAGTATGAAAATGCAAAGCGTGACTTGCAGCGCTATCAAACACTTCGGAAACAGGATTCCATCGCCCCTCAGTTGCTCGATACACAAGCGGCGTTGGTCAGAAAGTTTGAAGGACAAATCAAAAGCGATCAGGCGACGGTCGACAATGCACGCTTGCAGCTGAGCTACACGAGGATTACTGCGCCCATTTCTGGAAAGCTGGGTCTGAGGCGTGTGGATGCGGGCAACCTGATTAACGCAAATGATCCACTTGGCCTCGTGGTCATCACAGAGACTCAGCCGATATCTGTGATCTTTACCCTACCGGAAAACGATTTGCCTACGGTGCGTCAGCCCATGCTGGCTGGAGAAAAGCTCGAAGTGGATGCGTATGATCGGGCGGATATCAAACGGCTCGCACGCGGAATGCTGATCTCAATTGATAATCAAATTGACATCACTACGGGTACGGTGAAGTTAAAGGCTGAGTTTAAAAATGAAGACGATGCTTTGTTTCCCAACCAATTTGTGAACGTCCGGATGAAAGTCCGAACGCTGAAGGACGCTTTGACGATTCCAGCAGGCGCCATTCAGCAAGGAAACCGCGGAGCGTTTGTGTACGTTGTATCGCCAGAAGGTACCGCCACGGTTCGCGTCGTAAAAGTGGGCGATCGTACGGCGGAGTCATTGGTGATTCTCGAAGGCATCCAAGCAGGAGAGCGCGTGGTATTGGAAGGCACAGATCGTTTGCGCGAAGGCGCTAAGGTACGTGTCATCGAGCCTGGGGTGCCCGCTGCAGGCAGTGCCCCACGCAATGGCGCACGTCCCCCCGGCGCACCGGGCGCAGCAAGGCCTTAGGTCATCGCGTCAATGAACATCTCACGCCCCTTTATTCTGCGACCTGTTGCGACAACCCTCGCGATGATCGCCATGCTGCTTTGCGGCTTGATCGCTTATCGGTGGCTACCTGTTTCGTCGTTGCCAGAGGTAGATTACCCAACGATTCAGACCACGACGTTTTATCCGGGGGCGAGCCCTGAAGTCATGGCGGCATTGGTGACGTCGCCGCTAGAGCGTCAATTTGGTCAAATGCCGGGCCTGCGGCAGATGACATCGAGTAGCACCTCGGGTGCCTCATCGATTACTTTACAGTTCGCTTTGACTTTGCCTCTCGATGTTGCCGAACAGCAAGTGCAGGCAGCCATTAATGCCGCCTCTAATTTATTGCCCAGAGATTTACCTGCGCCACCGATATACAACAAGGTCAATCCCGCCGACGCTGCGGTCATGACGCTTGCCATTACTTCGCCGACTGTGCCGTTGCCCCAGGTGCGTGATTTAGTCGATACCCGAATGGCACAAAAAATATCACAAGTCACTGGGGTTGGTTTGGTCACGATTGCTGGGGGGCAGCGACCTGCAATGCGTATTCAGGCTAATCCGCAAGCGCTTGCAGCGTATGGCTTGACGCTCGCGGACTTGCGAACAGCCGTCGTATCGGCCAACGTCAACCAACCCAAGGGCACACTCGATGGTCCTGTGCGCTCGACGACGATTGATGCAAATGATCAGCTCAGAAATCCATCGGACTATCGGGGTCTGATTGTGGCCTATCGCAATGAGGCGCCTTTGCGACTGGCTGACATCGCCAGCGTGGTGATGGATGCGGAGGACTCTCGTTTGGCTGCCTGGGCGAATCAACAGCCTGCGATCTTGCTGAACGTACAGCGACAGCCTGGTGCTAATGTGATCGAGGTGGTCGACCGCATACAAAAGATTTTGCCTCAGTTGCGGGCAGCATTACCAGGCAATCTTGACGTGACCGTGATGTCAGACCGTACGCAAACGATTCGAGCCTCCGTCAAGGATGTACAGATTGAAATGCTGATTGCGATTGGCTTGGTTGTGCTAGTGACCTTTGTTTTTTTGCGCACCTTGACGGCGACCTTGATCCCAAGTGTTGTGGTCCCACTCTCTCTGATTGGCACGTTTGGCATCATGTATCTGGTGGGGTTCAGTATCAACAACCTCACACTCATGGCGCTCACCATTGCTACGGGTTTTGTTGTGGATGATGCGATTGTGATGATTGAAAATATCGCACGCTATCTCGAACGTGGTGAAAAGCCCTTGCAGGCGGCACTAAAAGGTGCTTCGCAAATTGGTTTTACGCTTGTCTCACTCACGCTATCGCTGATCGCAGTGCTGATTCCCCTGCTGTTCATGACTGAGGTGGTTGGGCGTTTGTTTAGAGAGTTTGCGGTCACGTTAGCGGTTGCGATTTTTCTATCGCTCATCATTTCACTGACCTTGACCCCCATGATGTGCGCGCGACTATTACGCGCGGGTGACGAGCAAAAGTACGGGTGGGTGGCGCGTAAAACGCACCAATGGATTGAATCTTTGATTGGTCAGTATGCGAGAGGATTGAAGTTCGTGTTGCGTCACCAGACCATCACCTTATTGGTCGCTGTAGGGACTTTTGTTTTGACCGCATTACTGTATCTTGCCATTCCGAAAGGATTTTTTCCAGCTCAGGATACAGGGCTGATTCAGGTGGTGACGCAGGCTCCGCAAAATTTATCCTTCAATGCCATGTCTGCGCGTCAACAGGATGCGGTGGCGCTCATCTTGAAAGATCAGAGTGTCGCAAGTGTGGCGTCTTTTATCGGTATTGATGGCGTGAATGAAACGGTGAATACGGGCCGTATCCAGATTGCGTTGCATGCCCATCATCAGCGTCGCGATGGTGTGACACAAGTGATCCAGCGCTTACAAACTGACTTGAATGATGTGGCGGGTTTGCAGTTTTACTTTCAACCCGTTCAGGATCTCACTGTCGAAGATCGTGTGAGTCGGACGCAGTATCAGCTGACGCTTGAGAGCGCGGATGCGAGCTTGCTGGCGGAGTGGGTGCCCAAGCTGGTGGAGCAGTTACGCTTACAGCCTGAGCTTTCTGGGGTCGTGGATGATTTGCAAGAAGATGGCCTGAACACGTTTATTGATATCGACCGTGATGCGGCGGCACGCCTTGGTGTGTCTGCCGCCTCGATCGATGACGCGTTGTATGACGCTTTTGGTCAAAGGCAGATCTCAACCATTTTTACGCAATCTAATCAATATCGTGTGGTGATAGAAGTGCCTCCGCAGTTTCGTCAAGATCCTTCTGCCTTGAACTCGGTCTATGTCAAGAGCAATACGGGCAAGCCCATTCCTTTGAGCGCGGTTGTCAAGGTCACCGAGGGAAGAACGCCTCTAGTGATTAATCGTCTCGACCAGTTCCCTTCTGTCACGATCTCTTTTAACTTAACGCCTCGAACCTCTTTGTCGAGTGCCGTGGAAGCAGTGACACGCGCGACGCGTGAGATTACGTTACCAGCGGCGATCCAGACGCGCTTTCAGGGGGCAGCTCGCGCCTTTGAAGCTTCTCTTTCGAGTACCTTGCTATTGATTTTGGCCGCCATTATTACGATGTATATCGTGCTGGGCGTGTTGTATGAGAGTTTTATCCACCCGGTGACCATTCTGTCGACCTTGCCGTCGGCTGCGATTGGCGCCTTGCTCGCATTGTTACTGACAGGGCGGGATTTAGACATGATCGGTGTGATCGGGATCATCTTGCTCATCGGGATTGTCAAGAAAAACGCGATCATGATGATCGACTTTGCGCTGGACGCGGAGCGCAAGCTTGGTTTGTCTGCGCGTGAGGCCATCGAGCAGGCGGCTCTGTTGCGCTTCAGACCGATTTTGATGACGACCTTGGCCGCCTTGTTTGGTGCAATTCCATTGATGCTGTCGACGGGTACAGGTGCCGAGTTACGTCAGCCGCTCGGTCTGGTCATGGTGGGCGGATTGTTGGTCAGTCAAGTGCTGACCTTGTTCACGACCCCGGTCATTTATTTGTTTTTTGATCGTTTGCGTGCACACCCTAAGCGCACAGCGATCGACAGTGTGACGCCATGAATATTTCCGGCCCTTTCATCGTCCGTCCAGTCGCGACGACGCTGATCTGGCTGGGTGTGGTGTTGGCTGGCTGGCTGGCGCATGGCTTGTTGCCCATCGCGCCTCTTCCGCAAATTGAATTGCCGGTTATTTCGGTGCGCGCCAGTATGCCGGGCGCGAGTCCGGAAGTGATGGCGGCAACAGTGGCGACGCCTCTTGAACGTTCGCTGGGGACGATTGCCGGTGTGACGGAGATGACCTCGCGCAGCACAACTGGTCAGACACGCATTACTTTGCAGTTTGATTTGAGTCGTGATATTGACAGTGCCGCGACGGATGTGCAGGGCGCGATCAATGCTGCGCGGGCAATGATGCCCAGCGGTCTGCAAGGCAATCCTTCCTATCGCAAGGCGAACCCCTCAGCAGCGCCGATCATGACGCTCGCGCTCACTTCGGCGACATTGTCACAGGGCCAGCTCTATGACATCGCTTCTACGACAGTTCAGCAAAAGCTTTCTCAAGTGCAGGGTGTGGGCGAGGTTCAGATTGGAGGCAGCTCGTTGCCTGCGGTGCGAATTGAGCTCAATCCAGATGCCTTGACGCAATACGGTGTTTCACTCGATGCGGTGCGTGCTGCGATTGCGACCGC
Source organism: Zwartia sp. (assembly GCF_049655405.1). Lineage (GTDB taxonomy): Bacteria > Pseudomonadota > Gammaproteobacteria > Burkholderiales > Burkholderiaceae_B > Zwartia. The sequence goes on along the minus strand of NZ_JBASJR010000012.1, from coordinate 112,573 downwards.
CAATTCCACTAAACCGAAAGGTTTGCTGGAAAATGATGCCAATCGTTGGCTGATTACTGCGAATGACCAGCTCTGGAAAGCCGAGGAATATCGACCTTTGATTGTGGCGTGGCGTAACGATGCACCTGTTCGTTTGTCGGATGTGGCAAAAGTCGAAGACTCTGTCGAAGACACCAACAATATTGGTTACTTTAATAACGAACAAGCAATTTTGGTATTGGTCCGAAGTGAAGCTAAAGCCAATATTATTCGAACAGTCGATGAAATACGCGCAGATTTGCCCACGTTGAGGGCGATGCTGCCTGCTGACGTTAACTTAAGCGTGGCGCAGGATCGCACGCCCAGTATTCGTGCCTCTGTGAAAGAGGCGGAGCACACCCTGATCATTGCGATTGGTTTAGTGATGCTGGTGGTGTTGCTATTTTTGCGCAATTGGCGCGCTGCACTGATTCCAACGGTTGCCGTTCCCGTTTCCTTGATCGGGACCTTTGGTGTGATGCACTTGCTCGGCTATTCGCTCAATACGATGTCGCTTATGGCATTGATTGTTGCGACGGGTTTTGTGGTGGACGATGCGATCGTGGTGATGGAAAACATCATGCGTCATCTTGAGCGGGGTGAATCGGTTAAGCGCGCGACCTTGCGAGGCACCCGCGAGGTCGGCTTTACCGTGCTGTCTATGAGCATTTCCCTCATCGCTGTGTTTATCCCGATTTTATTGATGGGTGGTTTGCCAGGGCGGCTGTTTCGTGAGTTTGCCGTCACCTTGTCTGCGGCGATTCTGATTTCAATGTTTGTGTCGCTCACATTGACCCCCATGATGGCGGCGCGTTTGCTCAAACGACATCCGCCTGCCTCAGAAGAAAAAGTCCGTCCGGGCTTGTTTGAGCGCATCATCGTGCGAAGCATGGATGCGACGGTCAATGCATATTCTCGCTCACTCAATTGGGCACTTGCGCACAGTCGCTTCATGATGTTGCTGTTAGTGGCGACAGTAGGGTTCAATTTTTATCTCTATGGTGTGGTGCCAAAAGGTTTTTTTCCACAACAAGATACGGGGATGATGATCGGATTTTTTTCGACGGATGACGGTACCTCGTTTGAGTCGATGAAGCCTAAACTCGATCAGTTTCGACAAGTACTGATGAAGGATCCTGCGATTAATACAGTCACCGCCTATGCGAGTGGGCGTGGGGGAAGTAACTCAAGTTTTCTGGCGGTGCAGCTCAAACCAGTGAGCGAGCGTAAGGTGCCGGTCCGACAAGTCATCGCGCGTTTACGTCCGCAGCTGGCCAGCATTCCCGGCGCAAGGTTGTTTTTGATTCCGCAGCAGGACATCAGGGTGGGGGGGAGACAATCAAGTTCTCAGTATCAATACACCTTGATGGCGAATGAATTGGCGGATTTAAAAGAATGGTTGCCAAAAGTTCAGCAAGCAATCGCCGCGCTCCCCGAGTTGGTGGACGTAGATACGGATGTGGAGGATCGCGGCAGGCAGGTATCGATTGCGATTGATCGCGATGCCGCGCAACGGCTTGGCGTGTCAATGGAAAGTATTTCTGCTGTGTTGAATAATTCCTTTAGCCAGCGACAAATCTCTGTGATGTACGGGGCTAGAAACCAGTATCGTGTCGTGATGGGAGTCGCACCTCGTCATGCTCAAGGAATGGAGTCTTTGAGCGATGTCTATGTGCTAAGTAAGGCGGGTCAGCGTGTTCCGCTTTCTGCATTTGCGAAATTTGAAACCACGAATGCGCCACTGAGTGTGCGCCATCAGGGCTTACTCGCGGCCGATACGATTTCCTTTGACTTGGCAGCGGGAGTGTCCCTGGGGCAAGCGAATGCCGCGATTGATCAGGCGGTGGCATCAATCAATTTGCCTAGCGACCGGATTCAAGCAGGTTTTCAAGGAACAGCTGCAGCACTGCAAAGTGCGTTGTCCAATCAGCCTTGGTTAATTTTGGCCGCATTGATTACGATGTATCTTGTGTTGGGGATGTTGTACGAAAGTACGATTCATCCCCTGACTATTTTGTCGACCCTGCCTTCGGCTGGTGTGGGCGCCTTGCTGGCCTTACTATTGCTCAAGACTGAGTTCAGTTTGATCGCGTTGATTGGTGTGTTTTTGCTGATTGGTATCGTCAAGAAAAATGCCATCATGATGGTGGATTTTGCGCTGGATGCACAACGCCGACTAGGAATGTCACCGCGAGATGCCATCCATCAGGCGTGTTTGACGCGATTCAGACCTATTTTGATGACGACTTGCGCCGCCATCTTTGGCGCGATGCCTCTTGTGTTTGCGACGGGGGCGGGCGTTGAGCTGCGTCAACCGCTGGGCATTACGATTCTTGGTGGATTGTTAGTCAGTCAGCTCTTGACGCTCTACACTACGCCTGTGGTGTATTTATATCTGGATCGTTTCCGTTTGTGGTGTGCAAAGCGATGATGCTTGATCAGTTAAAAAAAATGAGTGGTACAGAGAGGCGGCTACGTCCTCTCTCCGGTGCGCTTGTTTGTTGCTTCATGCTGGTCGGCTGTATGGTCGGTCCTGATTATGTGCGCCCAGTCATTGATGTTGGGACGCAATTTAAAGAAACACCAGGCTGGAAAGTGGCGCGCCCTGCCGCCAATGATCCCCGCGGCCCCTGGTGGACGATGTACGCTGATCCTGTGCTGAGTGCGCTGATCACAGAGCTCAATGTGTCAAACCAAAACGTGGCCCAAGCGGAGGCTCGATTCAGACAAGCGGTTGCTGTCACCCAAGGTGCTCGTGCTCCTCTATTGCCTACGGTTTCTGCGACGGCCAACACCACACGCAGTGGCGGTGGAGTGTCCGCCTCAAGCAGTGGTGCTGTGACGGGATATGGACTGAATGCTCAGGCGAGCTGGCAGCTGGATATTTGGGGAAGCATTCGTCGCAATATTGAGTCAACCGATGCGACCGAGCTGGCCTTGGCGGCGGATGTCTCAGGTGCCAGACTGACCGCTCAGACCGCATTGACGTTGGCGTACTTGCAGGTGCGTGTGCTGGATGAACAGAGGCGGTTGTTGACGGCAACAGTCAGCGCCTATGAGCGCGCGCTCAAACTCACGCAAAATCGTTACAACGCAGGCATTTCTGGTCAGGGTGATGTGGCGGTAGCGAGTACACAGCTTGCGAGTACTCGCGCGCAACTGATTGATCTGGAACAACAGCGTGCGGTGTTTGAAAATGCTGCCGCAGTCTTGATCGGACGGCCTCCTTCGACGTTTGCGATTGCACCTGCACAAGTGCCGCTGGTGCCTCCTGCCGTACCTGTTGGTCTGCCCTCTGAGCTCTTGGAGCGTCGACCAGACATTGCTGCGGCAGAACGACGTACCGCTTCGGCGAATGCGTTGATTGGTGTGGCGACAGCGGCCTGGTTTCCAAATTTAACCCTCAACGCAAGTGCCGGCTATCGCAGCAACGACTTTACCCAGTGGTTTAGTGCGCCCGGACAAATCTGGGCCCTAGGCCCGCAATTAGCCGCAGTGATTTTTGATGGTGGCGCGCGGCAGGCTCAGATCAATCAGGCGCGTGCCCAGTTCGATGTGCAAGCGGCCGCGTATCGCCAGACTGTCTTGACGGCTTTACAAGAGGTAGAAAACGCGATGGTTCAGATGCGCGTCTTCGAACAAGAAGAGGTCGTGCAAAAACAGGCAGTGTTGTCTGCACAACAGTCCTTGCGGTTTGCGCGCAATCAGTACGATCAGGGTTTGATTGATTATCTGAGTGTTGCGGTGCTTGAAACGACTGCGCTCAATAATGAGCGTACCTATATCACGCTGGTCGGCAATCGTTTTGCGGCCAGTGTGCGGCTCGTAGCGGCTTTGGGGGGCGGTTGGTCGGCGGAGGATCTTAAGAGTCTAGATGACTCAGGTAATCCAACCGCGAATCCCAGCAAAACCGTGCCCACCAACTGATTGTGCGTGCGCAAGCGTGGCGGCGGACTGACCGCCTAGCGCAAAAACTGGCAAGCCCGCTTGTGCATTGAGTTGTGCGAACATTTCCCAGCCGATGCCTGGGTGTCCTGGGTGTGAGGCGGTGGGCAGGACAGGTCCGAGCACGGCAAAATCCGCTTCTAGGGCACGTGCATGCTCGAGTTCGGCGAGATTGTGCGTAGAGACGCCTACCCGTTTGTCGCTGGCCAACGTTGGCCGGCTGGTGAGGCCTGCTGCGTCATGCGAACGCAGATGGACGCCGTCGGCTTCGTGCCACCAAGCCTCGGGGTGAATGCTGTTGACCAAGACTTTGGCACCAAACGCATGGCAGCGTGTGAGCACGGTCTTGAGAGCTTGATGCAGATTTGGCTGATGAGGACCACCCGGCCAGCCGGGCTCACGCCACTGAAATAATTTGATGCCTGCCTTCAGGCCTTCGTCGAGCTTGTTTAAAAACAGGGGGAGTTGCTCAGGTGTGCCGGCAGAGGAGAGTGCATAGACTGTCGGTAACTGTAACCAGCGAAGAGGAGGATAGGTTGCCGGAAGAAGCTGCGGGACATCTTGAGCTGCGTCGATGGGAACCCAGCGTAGCAACTGTCCCTCGAGGCCTTGCGGCTCTCCGTCCCAGCCCGTCACGCGGCAAAAGGCGAGGCGAACAGTGGTGGTGGGATACTTGTGTACGTAGGTCACCCAGGGCGTAGCCTGTGTGACCGTAATGCCGATTTCTTCTTGTAGTTCGCGCGTGAGTGCCTGCAGAACGGACTCGCCTGGCTCAAGCTTGCCACCGGGTAGCTCCCACCAGCCTGGCCAAGGTTTGTCTGCAGGCCGATTGCCTAATAACACTGTGCCATCGGGTCGCAGTAGCACGCCCACTGCGACGTCAATGATTTTGTCAGGCATTGCGGGCGGCCCAGTCGCGCGCAAAGTGCCAGGCAACACGACCTGAGCGCGAACCGCGTTCGAGCGCCCACTGCAAGGCTTCTGTGCGGGACTCCATGATGTTCGTTTCGGAGCAACCAAGCGTGCGCAGCCAGTGATAGACGATGTCCAGGTAATCATCTTGGCGGAAGGGGTAAAAGGACAGCCACAAGCCAAAACGCTCCGACAGAGAGATTTTCTCCTCAACGGTTTCGCCGGGGTGTACCTCACCATCTGAGCCGTGTTTGGCCTGAAGGTTTTCGCTCATGTATTCGGGCATCAGGTGACGACGGTTGGAGGTCGCGTAAATCAGCACGTTATTACCCGTTGAAGCAGCTGAACCGTCCAAGACAGACTTGAGTGCTTTGTAGCCCGATTCGCCTTCTTCAAAAGAAAGGTCGTCACAAAAAACGATAAATTTTTCTGGACGCTTGGCGACCATATCGACGATATCCGCGAGGTCACCCAGGTCGGACTTGTCGACTTCGATGAGTCGTAATCCACGATCACCGTAGGCGGCCAGCATTGCTTTGACGAGCGAACTCTTGCCGGTACCCCGTGCGCCGGTCATCAGCACGTTATTCGCGGGTTTGCCTTGAATAAAGTGGTGTGTATTGCGATCAATGATGTCTTTTTGACGCTCGATATGCTGAAGGTCTTCGGTATGGATCAGCGAAACGTTCGCAATCGCATCAAGCCAGCCATGCGAGGTACCACGCTTACGCCAGCGAAAAGCATGGGCGTCCCAGTTGGTGGCAGGTGGGGCCGGCGGAAGCCAGGCTTCGAGTTGAGCGAGAACGCGTGTGGCACGCGCCAAGAGTTCGACCATTTCTTGGCCACTGATAGGTGTAGAGGTTGTCATTAGGATCTGTAATCTGCGTTGATGCTGACGTATTCGTGCGAAAAGTCACAGGTGTAAACGGTGTCGGACACTTGGCCGCGGCCCAGTGCGATACGTACGAGGATTTCGGGTTCTTTCATGATGCGCTGGCCGTCTGCCTCTTGGTAGTCGGGGTTACGTCCGCCTTTGGTGGCAACCAGCACATCACCCAGCCAGAGCTTGACGCCGCTCACATCAAGATCGGTGATGCCGGCGTAGCCGATCGCAGCCAAAATACGGCCGAGGTTCGGATCGCTGGCAAAAAAAGCGGTTTTGACAAGAGGTGAGTGCGCGACCGCATAGGCGACTTGTAATGCCTCTTCGGTAGTTTTTGCTTCTTGGACCTGAATAGTCATGAACTTAGTCGCGCCTTCGCCATCACGCACAATCTTTTGTGCCAGATCGGTTGCGGCTGCAGCTAGTACGGCTTTGAGTGCGGCGTACTGAGGGTGTGAGGCGCTATCGATGGTCAGGCCACTCTTGCCTGTGGCAATCACGATAAAGGAATCGTTGGTCGAAGTGTCTCCGTCAATTGTGATGCGGTTAAACGACACGTCGGCGAGCTCTTTGGCGAGCTGATTGAGCAGAGGTTGGGCAATGCCCGCATCGGTCGCCAGGTAGCTCAGCATAGTCGCCATGTTGGGGCGGATCATGCCGGCGCCTTTGCTAATGCCGGTAATCGTGATGGGGTGTCCACCCAAACTGACACGTTGTGAGTGAATTTTGGGTTGGGTGTCGGTTGTCATGATGCCGTGCGCGGCTGACACCCAGTTGTTCTCACTCAGATTCTTCAGTGCGCCGGGCAGACCTGCCTTGATTCGGTCCACTGGCAGTGGCTCAAGAATGACCCCCGTGGAAAACGGCAATATTTGCTTGCTGTCGAGCTGCATGAGTGCAGCAAGTGCCTGACAGGTTTCGTTGGCAGCTTGCATGCCGGGCTCGCCGGTGCCTGCATTGGCATTTCCTGTGTTGATGACGAGGGCGCGGATTGGACTTGCGCTGGCCAAATGCTCCTGACAGACCAAAACGGGGGCTGCGCAAAAGCGGTTGCGGGTAAATACACCGGCAACCGTTGAGCCCGGGCTCAGTCGAAAGACTGTCAAGTCGCGACGGTTTGCCTTGCGGATACCCGCTTCGGTCACGCCGATTTCTACGCCGGCAACGGGGAAGACTGCATCGTCGGAGGGAATGTGCAAATTAACGGCCATGTTCGGTCTGCTAAGAAAAGAGTTGAGCAATTCAACATTATCACCTGTTTTGTGTCTGCTTGAGGAGGTCTGAATGAGGTCTGAATGGCGGCAGAGCGTGGCTCACCTGCTACTATTTGCGCTGCAGCAGCACCCCTTTTGCCCCGTTTTGGGCGACTGATCGCTCAGGAGACTTTTTATGCGTTTATTTAAGCAACTTCTCGCCATGGCCGCTCTTGTGCCTGGTTTGGCGTTCGCGCAGGCACCGATCAAAGTCGGCATTGCGAATGATTTGTCCGGTCCTTTTGCTGCGCTAGGCGCAGAGGCGCGTGATGGTTTCAATCTGGCGATCAAACAGCTAGGTGGAAAACTAGGCGGCAAACCCGCCGAATTTTTGCAAACCGATATGGGTGGCAATCCTGATCAGGCACGTCAACTCGTCAATCGTTACATCCAGCGCGACAAAATCGATTTTTTTACAGGTCCGATTGGTTCGAACGTGGCTTTAGCGGTCGGTCCTGCGCTGTTCGCTGCCAAGATTCCCTATCTCTCCAATAATCCCGGCCCCAGCCAATTTGCAGGCGCCCAGTGTAATGACTATTGGTTTGGCGTGTCTTATCAGAACGATGCCTTCCACGAGGCAGCAGGCAAGGTTGCCGCTGATCGTGGCTTTAAAAACATGGTGATCATGGCCCCCGATTATCCGGCCGGCAAAGACGCTCTCAATGGTTTTAAACGTGGTTACAAAGCAGCGGTGGGCCAAGAGGTTTACACCAAGCTGGGACAGATCGACTATGCCGCTGAGTTAGCACAGCTTCGCGATGCCAAGCCTGAAGCGGTCTACATCTTTCTGCCAGGCGGCATGGGGATTAACTTTATTAAGCAGTTCGTTTCCGCAGGCTTGAACAAAAGCATCAAGTTGGTCGGCCCGGGGTTTTCAGCGGATGAAGACGTGATTCGTGCGGTGGGTGAGCCCATGCTCGGTATGTTTAATACAGCGCAGTGGGCCCATGATCTGGATAATGCAGCCAACAAAAAGTTTGTTGAGGCCTTCCGCAAGGAATACAAGGACCGTATGCCTTCAGTCTATGCTGCCCAAGCATATGACGTGATCATGGCGATTGATGCGGCGGTCAAAGCCACCAACGGAAAGGTGGCGGATCGTGCAGCTGTTTTGGCTGCGCTTAAAAAAGCGGACTTTGCTTCTGTGCGTGGACCCTTTACCTATGGCATCAACAACTTTCCTATTCAGCCCTACTACGTGCGCGTGATTGAAAAGAACGCAGCGGGCCAGATTACAAACAAGCTGGTGGGCAAGGTGTTTGATTCCTATCAGGACGTGTATGTGGGTCAATGCAAAAAATAACACCGACTAAAGAGCCTGTTCTGAACTTATGAGTTCGACGCTGATCGCCGAGCAGTTGCTCAATGGACTGCAGTTTGGCCTGATGTTGTTTTTAATTGCAGCGGGCCTCACGCTCGTGTTCGGGATTCTCGATATCCTGAACGTGGCGCACGGCTCGCTGTATATGGCTGGTGCCTACGTTGCCGCTCAAACCATGCAAGTGACTCAGTCCTTTGTTGCTGCTGTGGTGGTGGCGGCTGTCGTGACGGGGCTGGTGGGACTGGTGCTTGAGCTCGTTCTGATCAGAAGGTTGGTGATCCGAGATCATTTGGCGCAAGTGCTGGGGACCTTTGCAGTGATTTTGATCGCCAACGATGTGGTCAAGATGATCTGGGGACCCGCACCAATGATGATGAGTATGCCGCCTGCATTGTCGGGGCCGGTGCAGCTCTTGCCTGATCTCTTGTACCCGGCCTATCGCCTGTTGATCATCGCGGTGGGTTTGGCGGCTGCTTTAGGTCTTTATTTGTTTGTCACGCGCACGAGAGCGGGTGTCTTGGTGCGCGCGGGCGCATCAAACCGGCAGATGGCCACACTGATGGGCGTGCGTGTGCCGCTGCTGTTTCTCGGAGTGTTCGTGCTCGGAGCAATGTTGGCGGCGCTTGCTGGCGCTTTACTGGGTCCGGTGACGGCGATTCAGACGGGTATGGGTGAGCAGATATTGATTTTGGTGCTGGTATGCATCGTGATCGGCGGAATTGGCTCGATGCGCGGCGCGTTTGTGGGTGCCCTGTTAGTCGGCTTTGTGGATACTGCGGGTCGAGCATTTTTACCGTCTTTACTCAAAATATTTTTCTCTCCAGCTGTGGCTTCCAGTGTGGGGCCGACTTTGGCTGCGCTGTCTATTTATATTTTGATGGCAGTGGTGTTGGTGTTTAGACCCTCGGGTCTTTTTCCGGCGCGTGGTTGATGATGCGCACATTATTGACTGCGAAGAGTTTGTCTGTGCTGGGTCTTGTGCTGCTGTTGGTATTTCCATTGGTAGCACCTGCACTCAATCTTGATTTTTATGTTTCATTTGTTCGGCGTGTCTTGATTTTTGCCTTAGCGGCGACCAGTCTGAATTTTATTTTGGGCTATGGTGGCATGGTCGCGTTGGGACATGCTGCATTTTTTGGAGCAGGTGCTTATGTCGTGGCAATTCTCTCCGTCCAAGGGGTTTCGCAGGCGTTGATTGCCTGGCCTGCGGCCATGTTCGCGGCGGGTATGCTCGCCTTTGTGATTGGATTGATTTCCTTGCGCACGCGCGGGGTCTACTTCATCATGATTACGCTGGCCTTTGCCCAGATGGTGTTTTATCTGTTTATCTCTTTGCGACAGTATGGGGGAGAGGATGGCATCAATCTGGCAGGTCCCTCCTTGCTACCCGGGCTCAATCTTGCGGATGACCGAACGTTTTATTACGTGGTGTTGTGCGTGGTGCTGGTTTGCTTGTGGTGGCTCAATCGTCTCATTCAGGCTCGCTTTGGCCAAGCCTTGCAAGGGATCCGCGAAAACGAGTCACGCATGGAGGCGTTGGGATATCCGGTTTTCCGCATTAAGTTGCTCGCATTTGTCATTGCAGGCGTGATGGCGGGACTTGCGGGCGCGCTGTTGGCGAGCCACAACCAATTCGTCTCGCCGAGCCTGATGCACTGGACGGCGTCGGCCAACCTGATCATTATGGTGATTGTTGGAGGCATTGGCTTGCGCTATGGTGGACTCGTGGGGGCTGCGGTGATGTTGTGGCTGGAAGAAGTCCTGCGCTTGTATACGGACTATTGGCACTTGCCTCTGGGCGTGCTGTTGCTTGCGATTGTGTTGTTTGCGCCTCGTGGCCTCGCAGGGATGTTTAAACCGGGCGGTGCGCGATGAATGCGACCGTCCCTGACATAGTGTTAGAGGCACAGCAGCTCACCAAGCGCTATGGCGCGTTGGTCGCATGCGATCAGGTATCGCTCTCGCTTCGGTCAGGCGAGATTCACGCGCTCATTGGCCCTAATGGTGCGGGTAAATCGACACTGATTCATTTGCTGTCTGGTTCTGTTGCCGCAGATAGTGGGCGACTGACTCTCAAGGGGCATGATGTCACCCGCTCGGGTTTGCATCAGCGGGTGGCGGCGGGCTTGTCACGATCCTATCAAATCACCAATATTTTCAAGCAACTGACTGTCTTTGAAAACTTACTGTTAGCGGTGCAAGCCAGCGCTGGCAGTAGCTTTAGTTTTTGGCGCCCGCGTGCACAGGACAAAGCCTTGACCGAGGCTGCGGAGCGATTGGCGCAGGACTGTGCCATCAGCCCAGAAAGTTGGCGCGCGGCGGCAGGGACTTTGCCCCACGGTGAGCAGCGTAAGCTTGAATTTGCATTGGCTTTGGCATCCAAACCGTCCGTGTTGCTGCTTGACGAACCCATGGCAGGGATGGGGCCAGATGAAACGCTCAAGCTGACGGAGCTGATCGCCTCGATGCGTGGACGCACGACGATGTTGTTGGTCGAGCACGACATGCAGGCAGTCTTTCGTCTCGCGGATCGACTCTCCGTTTTAGTGTACGGTCGTATCATCGCAACCGGTACGCCCGAAGAAATCCGCAATCATGCTGGTGTGCGAGAAGCTTATTTGGGTGAGGAGCACGCTTGATGTTGCATGCCCATCAGTTACAGAGTGGTTATGGACTGAGTCAGGTGCTGTTTGAGGTCTCCCTCGATATTCAGCGTGGCGAAGTCGTGGCTTTATTGGGCCGTAATGGAATGGGCAAAAGTACGCTCATCAAGACGCTGTTTGGCCAACTCCCCTTGTCTGCAGGCACTCTGACTTTTGAGGGGCAAAATATTGCGGGCTGGCCCTCTGATCGTATCGCGCGGCTGGGTTTGGCCATTGTGCCCGAAGGCCGCCAGTGCTTTCCTAATCTGACTGTGAAGGAGCACCTGACGGCTTTTGTCGCGCACCGGAATCCCGAGATTCGCGAGCCCTGGGACGTTGAGAAAGTGTTTGAAATGTTTCCGCGTTTGCGTGAACGAGCACGCAATATGGGTAATCAATTGTCCGGCGGTGAGCAGCAAATGCTGGCCATCGGGCGAGCGCTCGTGACCAATCCCAAGCTGCTCGTGTTGGACGAGGCCACTGAGGGGCTTGCCCCTCTGGTGCGTGAAGAAATCTGGCAGTGCATCGCACGTTTGCGTGAGAGCGGGCAGACCATTCTCGTGATCGATAAATACGTCGAGCGGCTACTAAAACTTGCTGACCGGCATGTGATTTTGGAGCGTGGCGCTGTCGTGTGGCAGGGTAGTTCTGCTGAACTGGATGCGGATCGCAGTCTCTGGACGCGCTATTTGGGCGTTTAGTGTGGTGTTCAGTGAGGTCTTCATTCAGGTGTTCAGGCACTGTGCGCACCTAAACACCTGAACGAAGATACGTCAGAGGGCTTAGCCCTTGGCGAGCTTGGCAAACACCTTGTCTGCTGCGGCGACCGTTGCGGCAATCACGCTGTCATCATGCGTGGCGGAGACAAAGCCCGCCTCGTAGGCTGAGGGTGCAAAATAGACACCTTCATCCAGCATGGCATGGAAAAACACCTTGAACATCTCAATGTTGCTGGCCGACACTGCAGCGAGAGAGGTGGGGATGTCGTTGGAGAAGTACAGGCCAAACATACCGCCTTCGCTATCTGCGCTAAAAGGAATGCCATGCGCGTGCGCGCGTTCGGTCAACCCCTTGGTGAGTGCGCGTGTCTGCTTGTCCAGCGCTTCATAAAAGCCTGGCTTGGACAATAATTTAAGTGTGGTGATGCCCGCTGCGACTGCGACGGGATTGCCTGACAGTGTACCGGCCTGATAAACGCCACCTAAGGGTGCGATATTTTTCATGACCTCGGCGCTGCCACCAAAAGCACCGATCGGCATCCCACCGCCGATGACTTTAGCCAGAGTCGTGATGTCAGGTTTGATTCCGGTCAGACCTTGAACGCCTTGAGGACCAACACGGAAACCTGTCATGACTTCATCAAAAATCAGCAATGCGCCATGCGCAGTACATTCGCTGCGCAGTGCTTCGAGAAAGCCCGCGATCGGCTTAATCATATTCATGTTGCCGGCAATGGGTTCGACGATGACACAGGCGATTTCTTTGCCGTGTTGAGCGAACGCTGCCTTGACGCCCTCGATATCGTTGTAGTCGAGCACGATGGTGTGGGCGACAAACTCAGGCGGTACGCCGGCTGAGGTTGGGTTGCCAAACGTCAAGAGTCCTGAGCCCGCTTTGACTAGCAAGCTGTCTGCATGGCCGTGATAACAGCCTTCAAATTTGATGATTTTGTTGCGACCTGTTGCACCGCGAGCTAGTCTGATGGCGGTCATGGTGGCTTCGGTGCCTGAGCTGACCAAGCGGACCTGTTCAATAGACGGCATGCGTTCAATCAGCATTTCTGCGATGACGATTTCAGTCTCTGTGGGCGCGCCATAGGACAAGCCATGGACTGCAGCGTCTTGGACGGCCTTGACGACCTCAGGATGAGCGTGACCCAAAATAGCAGGGCCCCACGAGCCGATATAGTCGATGTAGCGTTTGTCATCGGCGTCCCAAAAGTAGGGGCCTTGAGCGCGTGCGACGAAGCGTGGTGTGCCACCCACGGAGCGAAAGGCCCGAACGGGTGAGTTCACGCCACCGGGAATGCTAATACAGGCGCGATCGAAAAGTTCTACGTTGCGTGACATAAAAAATACTCCGTTCAGACGGCAGAAGTGGATGTGGAAATAGGGGGTGTGAGCGGCGCTTGGGCAAAAGGTGCAGAAAGCGCGCGTGCCGCAGCTTCGATATTTTGAGCTAAAAATAGGCTGCCGACGACTGCGATGCTATCCGCACCTGCGGCTGCTAAGACCGGCGCCTGGGAGATGCCGATGCCGCCGATGGCCACCACAGCCGGTCGAGGTGCTTCAAGCGTCTGAGCCAGTGTCTGCCCTGCGCGAAGCACTTCAAGCGGCGCAGTAGGGGCGAGCGGCTTGGTTGAGGATGCGTACATGGCACCAAAGGCAATATAGGCCACTTGATGTTTGAGCATGCTTTGCGCGCGTTGGGGGTCGGCATAGCAAGATACCCCAAGCAGCATGTCAGGTCCGATTTCTTGGCGGACTCGCGCCGGATCCTCATCGTGCTGACCAACGTGCACACCGTGTGCACCTAGTTCGAGGGCGAGTCGCCAGTCATCGTTGATTAAAAAAATGAGGTCGAGCTCTTGGCAGACGGGTAGTAGAGTTTGGGCTAAATGGCGACGCAGTTCAGGCGTGGCCGTTTTGTGGCGCAGTTGCAAGGCCTTCATGCCGCCACGGGCCGCGTCACGAACAGCTTGCTCGAGGCGCTTGGCATCATCCCAGTCAGGGGTCACGCCATATAAACCTTTAGGAAACTTGAGTGTTGAGGGCATCAGCAAATTGGGTCGTTAAGGTGCAATTGGAATGCGACGGGCGATCAGGTTTCCCATGCCAGGCTGGAAGGACTGTAGCAGGGCTTGGCTGCCGTGAGCGCAGGCTTGTTCGGCGGCTTTGGGTACGCTGAGTCCGCGGGCCAGCAGGCAAGCCAGAGCAGTCGCGACCAATCCACCCGAATCTCTTGTGCGTTCGGGGGCGTTGGCGCACGGCCAAGCGATGGTCTCACTTTCAGGACCCGTTAGCACATTGGTCTGAAGTCCCGGACGTTGTTTAACGCCGGTGATAAGGACCCATTGGGCTCCGATCGCTTGCAGAGCTTGAGCGCCGCCTGCATGGCCAGAGGCTTCCATGACCTCTTCAGTGATCCATTGGTTGAGTCGTCGCGCCTCAATCACCACAATGTGAGCTTGGGGAACAAGCAGTTCGATCACGGCCCCAATCAAGTCGTCGACCTCGTCCTCTTCTTCGGTTGGCGTTTCAGTATCGATTTCTTGGGCGCCGAGATGTAAAACAAGCGGGATTTGGCTGTAATCCGCCGCGATCTGGGCGACGGCGCTCACCGCTGCAACCGAGGAGAGCGCACCGACTTTGATGGCCTGGACGGGAATATCCTCCAGCAGGCAGCGAGCCTGGTCATCAATTTGCTCGGCCGAGCAGGGCAGTACAGACTCGCTTTTTGCGCTGTCCTGGATGGTGACAGCGGTCAAAGTGGAGATCGCATGTCCTCCCAAGGCCGCGCAGGTAATCGCGTCCGCTGGCAACCCGTCTGATCCTGTTGGGTCAAAAGGGCCAAAAATGAGAGTGACAGGTGTTGAAATAGTTTGATTCATGTCAAAACGACAAGCGATGTGTAGGCACGTATGTGTTGGTTTCGGTAAGATTGACCCCATTGTAAGAGATGACCCGTTTTACTTGTCCTTTTCCTTGAGGACAGACGGGTTCCACCAAAAGAGAGAATGATGCGTACTTGGATGTGTTTGATTTGTGGTTGGATTTACGACGAAGAGACTGGCGTGCCCGAAGAAGGGATTCCTGCCGGTACACGCTGGGAAGATGTGCCTCCAAACTGGGTTTGCCCAGAGTGCGGCGCACGTAAAGAAGATTTTGAGTTGATGGAGATCTAAAGTCCTCGTATGGAGCAATCCCAACGCACACCTGAGACCGTGACCGACCTGTCCAATCAGTTTCTGATGGCCATGCCGGGTATGGTTTCTGGGGATCTCGCTGGAACCGTCATTTATTTGTGCGAGCACAACTCAAAAGGCGCGTTAGGTTTGGTGATTAACCGGCCGACTGACCTCAGTGTGGCCGGTTTGCTTGAAAAAATCGACCTCAAGCTTGAGATTGCGCCCGGGCAGAGTGCGGAGCAACAAATTGCGCACAGCCCTGCGGTATTTTTTGGCGGTCCAGTACAGACTGATCGTGGGTTTGTCTTGCATTTTCCCGCGGGTGATTACAGCTCAAGTATTAAGCTGGGGCGCTTAGCGTTGACCACCTCTCGAGACGTATTGGAGGCCGTAGCCCATGGAAACGGTCCAGAGCAATTGTTTGTGACGCTGGGTTATGCGGGTTGGGGGGCAGGCCAGCTCGAAAATGAGCTCGCGCAAAATGCTTGGTTAACTGTCGCAGCGCAAGAAAATATTATTTTTGATACGCCACCTCAAGACCGCTATCCCGCCGCTCTCAAGCTGTTGGGAATCGACCCAGTGATGCTGACCGGTGTGGCGGGTCATGCCTGAAGAAACGCTTCTGGCATTTGATTACGGTGCTAAAAAGCTCGGTGTTGCCCTAGGCAATACCTTGCTCAAACAGGCGCATCCGCTAGACATTATTTTGGAGCCTACTCGCGACGGTCGTTTTGCGCGAGTCGAGGCGCTGCTCAAGCGGTGGCAGCCTGAAAGACTCGTGGTCGGATTGGCGCTCGCGACGGATGGAAGCGAACAATACGCGAGCCAACACTGCCGACGTTTTGCACGTCAGCTCGAGGGGAGGTTTGGTTTGCCCGTCGTGTTGGTCGATGAGCGGGGGTCGAGTGTCCAAGCCCAAAAAATCACGGGAAATGAGCCCGATGATGCGGTGGCTGCGGCTATCATTTTGCAGCGCTATTTTGATGCGCTGACTTAAATGAATCCGGGCATATGAACGCATGCGCAATCCTCAACTAAACCAACGCGGCGAGCTGACACATCTGCTCACGACCGAAGGTCTGTCGCGCGCGATTCTGACGCGCATTCTCGACACGACTGCGTTGTTTCTTGCGTCGACAGAGGGTGCACTCAAAAAAACCCCGCTTCTGCAAGACAAAAAGATACTGAGCCTTGTTGATGAGCTGTTTGTTGACAAGGCGTCAACCGATGTTGGGGGATTTGAGTCCGCGGCTCAGAGTTTGTCCGCTGAATGGTTGGGAATCCAAAAACTGGAGCTCTCCACAATCTCTTCGCTCAGTGAACGTCATATCGATATCGTCTTATTACGGACCGAGGCGAGCGGTGTGCCATTTTTTATCGCACAGCAGATCGGTGCTCACACGCATATTGTGAATGCGGGGGATGGCTGTCATGCAGATCCATCGTCTGCCTTGCTGGATATGCACGTCATTCGTTGCGCAAAAAATGATTTTTCCAATCTCACGGTCGTGTTGGTGGGCGATGTGTTGCACTCGCGCCATGCGCGCTCCTGTATTCATGCACTTACCACGCTGTGTGTCGCCGAAGTGCGTGTCGTCGCGCCTTTGACTTTGTTGCCTGAGGGTCTTGCGCAATTAGGTGTGCGCGCATACACGCATCTGGCCGACGGCTTGCGAGACGCTGACGTCGTCATCATGCTGGATCAAGAGCGGACGGGAATAGATGCAACCTATATACCTTCGGCGCGCGAATATGTTGAATGTTATGGACTCACAGAAGAAAAGCTTGCATGCGCGAAACCTGATTGCTTAGTGCTTGGAACTGAGGGTTCAAGGAAGGCGAGCCGAGTTGCGGGTATCGCAGTGCGCATGGCGGCGCTGAGTCTTGTTGCGGGTGCGTTGGCATGAAACTGCATATTCAACAGGGGCGTGTGATCGACCCTGCAAATCATCTTGATGCGCTGGCGGATGTCTGGATTGCGCAGGGTAGGATTGTTGCTGTGGGGACGGCTCCAGAGGGGTTTGTCGCGGATAAAGTGTTTGATGCCTCTGGCATGATCGTATTGCCCGGCTTGGTCGATTTGTCCGCTCGCGTGGGTGCGTCTGGCGATGCCTTGGATGCGGCTTTGGCCGGCGGTGTGACAAGCGTGGTGCAGCCGCCAGAGGTGGTGACGACTGTCTCTGCGCCGTCACTCAGCCCTCGGGTCAATGTTTATCATTTGGGTGCGTTGACGGAGGGTTTGCAGGGGCAAGCTTTGTCTGAAATGATGAGACTGACCGCAGCCGGTTGTGTGGGATTTTCACAAGGCGATACGCCTGTGCAAGATACCGCAGTCCTGTTGCGCGCGATGCAATATGCCAAAACATTTGAGTACGGCGTGTGGTGTCGACCGCAAGATCCATGGCTCGCGCGCGATGGGGTGGCCGCGAGCGGTGCCTATGCGTCGCGTCTAGGTTTGGCAGGGATTCCGGTAGAAGCTGAGACGATTGCGTGTCAAACGTTGCTTTCGTTACAGCGCGCGACAGGTGTGCGCCTGCATCTTTGTCGCTTGTCGAGTGCCGAGGCCGTTGACATGGTGCGCACCGCTAAAAAACAAGGGCGTCCGATCACCTGTGACGTGAGTGCAAATCATGTACACCTCACTGATATCGATATTGGCTTTTATGACAGCCATTTCCGGCTCGAGCCGCCCTTGCGTGGTCAGCGTGATCGCGATGCGATTCGACTCGGATTATTGGATGGCACGATTGACGCAGTATGTTCGGATCACACCCTTCTGACGGATGAGGATAAACAACAACCGTTTACCAATGCTGTACCGGGGTCGATGGGTTTGGAGTTGTTGCTCTCACTGGTGCTCAAGTGGTCGCAAGATGCGCGGGTGCCTTTGAGTGAGGCTTTCAAACTGGTCACTTGTGGTCCGGGTCGAGTGCTGGCAGAGAGTGCCAATTGGTCCTTTCAGCCTGGTTGTTTGAGCATAGGCAATCAAGCGGATGTGTGCATAATCGATCCAGACGCATACTGGTTGGTTAGCCGTGAAAATCTGACTGGTGTGAGTAAGTGCACGCCATTTTTTGGTCGAGAGTTGCCTGGACGTGTGTGTGCAACGGTGTTGCACGGCCAAGTGGTATGGGAGCGCATGCCGTGAAGATATTGCGTTTTTCCTTGAGGGCATTGCTGGTCTTGACTTGGGTTGTTTTTGGCTTGCTCGTGATTGTTCTGACCTTCCCTCTGCTCAGGCATTCTGGACGGTTATGGGCCAAGCAATATTGGTCGATGGTTTTGTTGTGCCTATGCGGCGTACGGGTGTCGCACGTTGGCAAACCGCTACTCAGTGGGCCCGTGTTGTGGGTGGTGAATCATGTTTCATGGTTAGATATTTTTGCGGTCAATACGGTGCGCGCAGTGGTGTTTGTTGCCAAAAGCGAAATTCGCCGATGGCCATTATTAGGCTTGCTCGCCCGCGGTGCAGGTTCGATTTTTATCGAACGTGCCTCTAGGCATGCAGTGCAAAAAGTTGGCCGAGAGATGCAGGATATCTTTAAGCTTGAACAAGTCGTCGGACTATTTCCCGAAGGAACGACATCTCAAGGTTACGATTTGTTGCCTTTTTATGCCAACCTGTTCGAGCCTGCCCGACGTGCAAACGTGCCAATACAACCCGTTGCCCTGTTATTTTTTCATCATGATAAACGCAGTGATTTCGCTGCCTTTGTCGGTGATGAAAATCTGATGCAAAATCTTTGGAAAGTGCTGGGCGGGAAAGGTGTTCGTATAGAGGTGGAATTTTTAGCGCCTATTTGGGTGCCGGACGGATTGCCGGCACCTGCCCGAGCAGAGCTTGGGGCACGGGCACACCAAGTGCTCAGAGAGGTCGTGCTGAGACGCTAGCGCTTCAGCAACTCTGGCAACGTGGATGCGCGCGCAGACGTGAGTAGACGCCCAAGGCATTGTTGGCAAAAATTTGCTTTTTCTGCGAGGCATCTGCCGAAGGCGATGCTTCGATATAGCGACGTGTGTCGTCAAAGTAAAAGTTCGTCAATGGATCAATGCCCTGAACCGCTCCGACGGTTTCTGACGCAAACAGGATGTTTTTATTGGGCACCACGCGCAACAGCAAGTCGATGCCTGGCTGGTGATAGACGCAGGTATCAAAAAACACGTTATTCAGGACTTTTTCTTCTAGTGAAGGGATGCCCATATCCAGGGCCATGCCACGATAACGACCCCAGTGGTAGGGCGCTGCACCGCCGCCATGCGGGATGATGAATTTAAGTGTCGGAAAGTCTTTAAAGATATCCGAGGTCATGAATTGGACAAAGGCTGTTGTATCGCCATTGATGTAGTGGGTGGCCACCGCGTTGAAATGCGGATTGCATGAACCGCTGACATGGATCATGGCAGGGACATCAAGCTCAACCATTTTTTCATATAAGGGATACCACCATTTTTTGTCCCAGAGTGGTGGATCGCTCCAATGTCCGCCCGTCGGGTCGGGATTGATGTTGGCACCGATAAAACCAAACTCATTGACGCAACGCTCGAGTTCCTCGATGACACGCTTGCCTGGTGCGACGCCAGCGGCTTGTGGCAGCTGGCACACTCCGATGAAGTGCTCAGGATAGAGTTTGCACACACGGTTGATCAGCTCATTGTTGTAGCGCGCCCAGACCACATTGGTGTCTTCGTTGCCCATGTGGTGATCCATCGCCACTGCTTTAGGCGAGAAAATCGTCATGTCGATGCCGCGCTCTTTCATGATGCGCAGCTGATTGTTATCGATGCCATGACGGATTTCCTCGTCGGACACTGCAGGTGGTGGCGCCGTCGGTGCCTGACCGGTCCGCTGAAATTCTGCGATTTGGTCCGCACGAAATTTGGCGACCTGAGGTGGGGTCGTGGTGAAGTGGCCGTGGCAATCGATAATCATGTTTGAGCTCAGTCAACAATCAAAAATTGCACTTTACACAATTTTGCTGAGTTTGACGGACTTGTCCATTGGGATACTATCTTGCGAGCTTAATGTTTGTTTTTTGCCACAGAGGAACAGTTGCCATGTCCAGCCCCGTTAATCAGCAAACTCTTGACTGGATCGCCGAGTTTGAGTCGCGTGCCACACGTCATGTTGTCACCGTAGGGGAACACCAAGTTAGCTGGCGACAGTTCGGAGAGGGTCCCCCCCTCGTTCTGATTCATGGGGGGCATGGAAGCTGGCTGCATTGGGCGCGCAATATTGAGGCGCTCTCTCAGGACTTCTCACTGTGGATCCCAAATTTGGCAGGCTACGGTGACTCTAGCGATCCCAGGTTTGATGATTTTGCAACGATGGTAGATGTCACAGCAGAGTGTTTAACTCAGCTGTTCGGGCCAGACACGCCCTTTGATCTGGCGGGATTTTCTTTTGGAGGCTTGGTGTCTGCCAATGTGGCGGCCAAAGGGCTTCCCGTGCGCCGTCTGGCCCTGCTCGGACCGGGAGGTCATGGGGGGCCACGTCGTGAGCGTGGCAAACTGATTAATTGGAAGCGTGCTGAGACGGACGAAGCACTGCTTGAGGCGATGCGCTTTAATTTGTGGGCACACATGATTTATGCCGATGAACAAATCGATCCCTTTGCGATGGGGATTCACACTTACTCTTGCATCAATACTCGCTTTCGTAGCAGGGGTATTTCGGGTCGTGGCTTATTGGGCCCCGCACTGGATAATTACAGTGGAGAGACGTTCATCATATGGGGTGAGCATGACATCACGTGTACGCCAGAGTATTTGATGACGCATATGATCGACGGGCAGGCGAGGCGCCAGGGTGTGATTTTGCCGGAGATCGGACATTGGGTGAATTATGAGGCGGCTGAGCCGGTCAATGCGCTGCTGAAGGCCTGGTTCCTAGAGGGAAAGACTACTGCGTAGTCAGTATGGGTGCCTAGTCATCGTGCGGATCGAGTGTCTGCGCGCAAGGGACTTGAACCACCGCATGATCTTGCAGGCGCACGGCGGTGAGGTGGCCGCCCCACAGGCAACCACTATCCAGACAAATCACATCGCTGTCGAGCTTAAGCCCTAACGTAGACCAGTGTCCAAAAACCACCGTCACGTCACGCGTGGCACGCTTGGGCAAGTTAAACCAAGGGACGAGGGACTTGTCTTCAGGCGCAGGTTCCGTTTTGACATTCAGGAGCATGCGTCCTTGTTTGTCACAAAAACGCACACGGGTCAGCGCATTGATGATGACGCGCAAACGGTCAGGCCCTTTGAGGCGATCATCCCACTGATCAGGCGTGTTGCCGTACATCAGCTGCAAGTGTTTTTTCCAGTCCGCGCTTTGCAGGACGGACTCGACTTCACCTGCGAGTTCGACCGTTTCTTCGGCATCCCATTGAGGAAGAACGCCCGCATGGACGAGTAAATGTCCATACTCGAAATGTGCCAAAGGTTGAAAACGTAGCCAGTCGATGATGTCTTGGGCATCATCGGCGGCGAGTACCTCGTCAAGCGTGTCTTTTTTGCCGGTCTTTCGAACACCGGCCGCCATCGCTAAGAGGTGAAGGTCGTGATTACCCAAGACGACCGTGGCACGTTCGCCAAGCGACATGATGCGACGAAGCGTCGCGAGAGATTGAGGTCCTCGGTTGACCAGATCACCAGCAAACCAAAAGTGCGCCTCGGGATCGTCTTGAATGTCGGGCTGAGACAACAAGGTCTCAAGAGAGCCGCAGCAACCTTGAATATCACCAACCATCCAAATGCTATGCATACTCATATCGGTGATTTTTTCCAAAAGGAGCGACCGCGCCGTCGGTTGGCAATCGCGTTACGATTTTCCATCGTAAAGACTGCGGAGAGCGCAATCATCATGGCGCCGATATTGGGGAGTAATGCTGTCACGACAGGCGACCAGTTGTAAAGCAGACTCACATTTAAAGCGAGTTGGTTCAACATAAAGAAGCCCGTGCCAAGCAAAATGCCCAGAAAAACCTTGGCGCCGACGCCGCCACGCCGCGTCTGCATAAAGCTGATCGGGGCTGCAATCGTCAGCATGACCAACAGCGTAAAGGGGTAGGCAAGTTTGCGCCAGATCGCCACGACTTGGCGATCGGCCTGGAGTTGATTGCGATTGAGATAGTCGATGTAGTCATGCAGAGCGAGAAGTGACATGCGCTCCGGCGTCAGAATTCTGGCGACCAAGCGTTCTGCTGAAAGAGAGGTGTCAAAGCTGCGCTCGGCAGATTGGGTGACCGTTACAGAAGGCGTGGTTGAGACTTTGGCGTCAGAAAGGGTTTTTTCGATGGATGGCGCAATATGGTTTTCTGTGACTTTTTGCATCACGAGCTTGCCATCAACGAAACGGCCGGCTTCGGATTGAGCCACGAGAGAAAGTGTCAGACCATCCGGAAACTCGTAGACACGCAAATTAGACACATTACCCGAGGCGAGCAAGTTGCCAACGTTGATGATCCGCGTGCCGCCGTTCGGCGTGGGTTCTTTGAACCAGTAGCCACTGGCGAGACGTCCGCCTTCCACCCTTCCGCGCATGAGCAAGTTGGTTTCGCTGCTTTTGATCTCCGCCATGGGCGTGAGGAATTCGGAAAGGATCAGTGCACCCAGGATGATGGGGATAGAAACAGTCCACAGCATTCTGAGCAACCCAAAGCCGCTGACGCCCGACACCCTCAGAATGACGAGTTCGTTGCGCTGGGCCAAGCTAGAGAGCGCCAGAATCGCACCAATCAATACTCCGATGGGCAGCAGGTCGTAAAGCCGTGTCGGAATCGAGAGAACCTGCAGATAAAACAATGCAGCAAGCGGGAACTTGTCTCCAACCGTGTCGAGCTCATCGACCAAGGTGAAAAACGTAAATAGTCCGAGCAAAGCAATCAGCACCACAGAGGTGGAGCGATAGATTTCTCGGGCAAGGTAACGGCGGGCAGTTCTCATAGTTTCAAGTGTAATCCCCAATCACGGTTGACTGAGTTCTGCCCGTAAAGAAGTTAGTACTGGAGTGACATCTGGACGCAAGCCATGCCAAAGGTAGAAACTTTCAGCCGCTTGTCCCACCAGCATTCCTAAGCCATCACTGAGGTGAGTCGCGCCATCGGCTTTGGCTTGGAGCATAAACGCGGTAGGCTTTGCCGCATACATCATGTCGTAGGCCCACGCGCCCGGTGCATAAAGCCCTGCGGGCAAAGCGGGTGCTTCACCGCTCAGGCTGCTTGCACTCGCATTCACCACAATATCCCATCTTTCAGGGACGGCGGTGTCCGCGAGGCTGCCTGCGGAGAGGACTTTTTGCATGGAGGGTTCTGACGCGTGCCACTCTGACACCAATGCTTGCGCGCGCGCAACGGTCCGATTGACGACGTGAAGTTGCTTGCACCCAGTTTCAAGTAGTGGTCCCAACACTCCGCGCGCTGCCCCGCCCGCGCCAACCATCAAAATCCTTGCACCCTCGCATCGAACACCCAGACGCTTTAAATCTGACACTAAACCCACTCCGTCCGTGTTGCAACCGTGCAAAGCACCATCACGCATCCAAAGTGTATTGACCGCTTGTGCTTGCCGTGCCCGTGTGCTGAGATGCTCACGCGCCAACTCCCACGCCTCGAGTTTGAAGGGGACGGTCACATTTAAGCCGCGACCGCCTGCTGAGAAAAATTGGTTGACCGTGTGTTTAAAGGCATCCAAGGGTGCTTCGAGTCGTTCATAGGTGAGTGCGATGTGTGTCTGTGCCGCAAACTGTTGATGAATCGATGGTGAGCGGCTGTGCTTGACTGGATGACCAATCACTGCGAACCGTTGCCCTGCCGCTTGTATGGAGGGAGTGGATGATCTAGTTTTGACGATGAGTGTCATGGTTGTCTGGTCTCCAAAGCGCCGTTGACGAAATGCCAGGTTCGGGTGAGAACAAGTTGATCAATCTGCCGGGCCATGTCGGCGGGAAAAGGCGCGAATGGGGCAGATAGTTGGGCGATGCGTCGGACCGCTTGATTGAGCAGAGGACTGTTCGAGGGACGATTGATCGTGATATCCGCAATCGAGCCATCTGCGCGTATGGTTAAGGTTGCCTGAACGCTGCCATAGGATTTTCCCTCCACACCTTTTGGGTAGTGTTCGGTTCCCACTTGTTCAATACGCTGACGCCATTGATCAATATATGGGGCGTAAGTCGTTTTGCGAGCGGATGCTGCATCAAAATGCTTGCGAGGGCGCGCATTGTCGCGTTCGATGCGCTGCGCCAGCACTGCAATCTGTCCGTTTAAAACAATACTGTCTTGATCCGTTTCGTCCTCGCCGGCCTTCTCGCTGGCGTCGGTTGGTGAAGGTGCGGGTTGTCCGGGAGATGTTTGCTCACGTGAACGAAGCTGGGTCAGAAGTTGCTGTTGCTGTATTTCGAGTTGTTGCCGCTGACGAATGAGTGCGTCCAGCATGATGGGCTCAGCAGCATCACCGGTGTGCGGGATGATGGTGGACATATAGCCTTTTTCGGCCTGACCGCCTCCATCCACATTGCTTTGTGCGAGTAGGTTGGCTTGGCTCGGCTCGCTTTCGGTGGCGGCATTGACCATGACGATTTCAAGCTCGGAAGGCTTGGGCTCGAAGGGGGGCGGTGCGGCTCTTTGCCAAGCAAGCAAAGCTAGATGACAGGTAATAGACAACAACAGCCCCCAGCGTAAAAAACGCTGCTGCGCGTTCAGCCAGCTTGCACCAGCTGGCGTAGGCGCTTGGAGGGGATTGAAACGACTCGTGTTCACGTTGCTGGGTTGATTTCCTCGGTTTGTTCGCTTTCAATGCTCGCTACAAATCGGCAATCCATTTCAAGAGCAAGCTCATCGAATCCCGTAATTTGCAGTGTGATGCGCTGTCCTCTGTCGAGCGCTGGTAGACCGGTTAAACGAACGACCATCGGCGCA
Organism: Zwartia sp.; assembly: GCF_049655405.1. Classification (GTDB taxonomy): domain Bacteria; phylum Pseudomonadota; class Gammaproteobacteria; order Burkholderiales; family Burkholderiaceae_B; genus Zwartia. Next base: position 87,784 of record NZ_JBASJR010000012.1, on the reverse strand, counting down.
TGGCTCAGACGCACCAAATCCTCTTTGAGAACGGTCGCTTCGCATTCGGAGACTTGCTGTTGTTGAAGCCAACGCAAGCACCAGAACCGCTCCATGCTGTTTTGAAAGTCATGCCATGCTACATATTGTGACTCAAACCCCCCGATAATGGCGAACAAATCTGCATCACGCGGTTTAAAGGGCGCGACGAGTGGGGCTGATACACCATTTTCGATGGCAGCGATCAGTTGCCATTGATTGACGAGGTCAACATAGCGACGCAAAGGTGAGGTGCACCAAGCGTATTGCGGAACGCCGATCGCTTCGTGAGGAAGGGCGTGCGTGCTCATGCGCACGCGCCCAGTTTGTTGTGAGCGATAAATGCCGGGTAGGCCATGGGTCGCCAGCAAACCACCCCAGGTGCTGTTCGCCAGAATCATGTACTCGGCGACCAATCTGTCTAAGGGTGCGTTACGCAAACGCGGCACAAGGCGTACGGTCGAGCTCGGATCGTCCGGATCGCCATCGACATAAAAGCTGTATTCGACCCGGTTATTGTTTTCAGGTTTTCCACGTACGATTTCACGCTGTTTACATAGTGCGAGCGCAAGTTGCCAGAGCGGACGAATCCAGTCGTTATGGGGAAGTTCGATGCTCGGATCTGCAAGTGACTCCTCGGTGATGAGGGCATCGAGTGCGTTGTGACGCAAGTTTGCGCGCACAGCCAAGCGTTCGAGACGACTTTCGTGGGAAATGATTTCTCCCGTTTCGGGATTGGCGGTGACGTACAGTGACAACACAGGAACAGGTCGGCCTTCGTCCAGCGAAAAAGCGGCAATGACTTCATCGGGCTGCATCGGAATTTTGTCACCAGGCATGTAGACCGTGGACATCCTGGCGCGTGCAAGCTTGTCGAGCGCACTGTCTTTGGTGACAGCCAGTCCAGGGGCGGCAATATGGATGCCCACGCACAGATTGCCGTCAGGCAGCCGAGTCACAGAAAGCGCGTCATCAATCTCTGTCGTGCTGATGTCGTCGACAGAGTAAGCCTCTACCTCTGCGAGAGGGAGTTCGCGTGCGATGTCCGGTACGTCGCACGGCGCAAAACCAGTGCCACGCGGAAAATGGTTCGCCAGAAAGCGTCCTTTGTGCAGAGCGAGTGCATGAGGCCACGCGCCCGAGTCCAGCAAGAGGCGCTCTGGCGATGTCTGTCGTTGTGTACACGCAGCGTCGAGAGCCTTCCATGCTTGTGAGTTTTTGTCTGGTTTTGTAATCAAGGTCATGGCGGCCTGCGCGACCTCATCCGGAAGCTGGCCAGCGGCGATTGCTTGCGCCCACTCCTCGGTTTGGGCCGCCGCCCGTTGTTTCTTTTCTTGAGCCGCTAGCGCTGCGCTCAAAATCTCGGGAGGTGCTGCGCGATAACGACCTCGGCCACGCCGATGGAAGTAAATTGGGGCACTGTGCAGCCTGAGTAGTAATGTGGTTTTCTCTAACGTGTCAGGCGGATGCCCAAAATATTCAGCGCCCATTGTCTCGATGTCGAACTCATCGGCGGGTGCACACTCCCAAAGAAAGGGCAGGTCGATTTCATTGGCGAGACTATCCGCCTGAGGCATCAACAGATCTGGTGTTGGGCTGGCAAACGTAAAGATGCAATTGGCGCGTTTGACCTTGCTGCGTTTGCCAGATTCGGATTCAACCTGAAGGGTTGCATCGGCTTCAGCCATGATGTGACCTGTTTTAAAGGCGCCATCTTCTTCGTATAAAACGTACATGAATATTGGTGTTCCAGTGAATCTGTCGAGCGCCCTTTAGGCGGGTGATGCGGCAAGCGCCTCAAGGAGTCGGTCATGCACGCCAGCGAAGCCGCCATTGCTCATGACGACGATGTGATCGCCGGGTTGTGCGGCACGCTGAATGGCTTGGACGAGTGTTTCAATTGCTTGATGCGACTGCATACGCGAGCCGAGTGAGCCAAGTACTTCGGACGGATCCCAGCCGAGCGCCTGCTTGCCTTCGCGCTGTCCATAGCAAAACACTAAATCCGCGTCTACGAGCGCAGCAGGGAGCCGTGCAGCCATTGTGCCAAGTTTCATGGTGTTCGAGCGCGGCTCGAGCACAGCCAATATACGCTGTGTTCCTATCTGCGCACGCAAACCTGCCAAGGTGGTGGCAATGGCGGTTGGGTGATGCGCAAAGTCATCATAGACCGTGATGTTTCGGACCGTGCCGCGAACCTCCATTCGTCTTTTGACACCACTAAACGCACAAAGCGCCTCGATGCTAGTGGCTGCGGAGACGCCGACATGTTGTGCCGCTACGATAGCGGCGAGCGCGTTATGTTGGTTGTGTGCGCCCGTATGCGTCCATGCAACGGTGCCAAGCGTGAGTGACCCGTTCAACACATCAAATGACACCGCGTCACGCGAGTGTGTGTGCCAGCCGTCTGTCGTGTTGATGGCGGTATGTTCGGCCCAGCACCCCCGAGCAATCACGCGAGCGAGTGCGTCGTCTTGTGAGGGCGTGATGACGAGCCCGGTACGCGGCACAGTACGTAATAAGTGATGAAACTGTGTTTCGATGGCAGCGAGATCAGGAAAGATGTCCGCATGGTCATATTCGAGGTTATTCAGAATGGCCGTGCGGGGGCGGTAGTGGACAAATTTTGAGCGCTTGTCGAAAAAGGCCGTATCGTATTCGTCCGCCTCAATGACAAAAAGAGGCTGTGTGGCATCAAATCGTGCCGAGACTTCGAGTCCAGGCGCAACGCCACCGATTAGGAAGTTTGGTTTTTTGCCTGCGTATTGCAAAATCCAGGCCAGCATGGAGCTCGTGGTGGTTTTGCCGTGCGTACCTGCTACGGCCAAAACATGCTGGCCTTGCAAGACAAACTCTCCAAGCCACTGAGGCCCAGAGGTATAGGGCAAGCCCGCATCAAGAATGGCTTCCATGAGAGGATTGCCGCGCGAGACCACATTGCCGATGACAAAAAGGTCCGGCTTGAGTGCGAGTTGCTCGGGATCAAACCCCTCAATCAGATCAATGCCTTGCTCTTCAAGCTGCGTACTCATGGGGGGATAGACACCGGCATCACAACCCGTGACGCGATGTCCTGCGGCGCGCGCAATCAGCGCCAAGCCACCCATAAATGTGCCGCAAATTCCCAAAATATGCAGATGCATGAACAGTCTCCTCCCCACATTGTAGAGGTAGATGTCGTTCGGCTCAGGCGCGTTCCAAACCCTATTGCGATTGGTACATTGAGAGCACGAGGGGCGCTATGATATGAAGCATGAAGAGAAGAACCATCATCTTTGGCGGAGCGGGTTTGGCGGCGATTGCCACGACCGCTTGGTTTGCCTGGCACTCCACCTCGAAGCGCGCTCCAGCTGCGAATCGTGCCGTCGGTCTACCAGGAAGCGCGACCAGCAAAGTCGCGCCTAATCCAAGTGCTTTGTTCTCGGCGTCGTTACCGGACTTGTCAGGCAATCCCGTGGCACTCAGTCAGCTTAAAGGGCGCCCGCTCGTGGCGAATTTCTGGGCGACTTGGTGCGCACCTTGTGTTGAGGAGATGCCGCATCTTGATGCGCTCTCTAAATCTTTGCCTAATATTCAGTTTGTTGGTATCGGCATCGATACTGCGGCTAACATCTCTAAATTTGTCTCTAAAATTCCTGTTTCCTATCCATTATATGTTGCGGGGCATTCAGGTATTGCGCTTGTGAGAGAGTTGGGTAATGCAGCAGGAGGACTCCCTTTTACCGTACTGTTGGATGCAGAAGGGCACATTTTCGACACAATACTCGGTCAGGTCTCACCTGAGGATTTGCAAAAGCGGATTGCTCGCTTAGTGGCAAAATCAAAGACGTAGATAGACAAATGGCGGGAATTGGCGTAAAAATGCGCACCTGATCATTGCTTTTGGCGATACGGCATGGCACAAAACCTTCTTGTTCTAAATGGACCCAACCTGAATATGCTCGGGTTGAGAGAGCCGCATCTCTATGGGCACACGACATTGCCACAACTAGAGTCCGGTTTGGTGGCTTTAGCGCAGACGCTCGGTGTCAAGCTCTCTACTTTTCAGAGCAATCACGAAGGTGCGTTGGTCGACCGTATTCAGCAAGCCCGTACCGACGGGACAGATTTCATCATTGTGAACGCGGGTGCTTACACGCACACGAGTGTTGCAATACGTGATGCCTTGGCGGGTGTCAGTATTGCGTTTGTAGAGGTGCATGTTTCTAACGTCTACAAGCGTGAAGAATTTCGTCATCATTCTTACCTGTCAGATTTGGCGGTTGGTGTGGTGGCAGGTCTTGGCCCCTCTGGGTATGAGGCTGCAGTACGCTTTGCCGCTCAATACGAGCTTATCTAGAACCTTATGGAAATACTATGGATCTGAGAAAACTGAAAACATTGATTGACTTGGTGGCCGAGTCTGGCATCGCCGAACTGGAAATTACAGAGGGTGAGGGCAAGGTCCGCATTGTCAAGTTTTCCCAGGCTATTCAGCCGATGGCCTATGCGCCTACACCACAATATGCGCCTCAGCCTGGTGCTGAAGTTGCCTCTGCGGCTGCGCCTGTAGCACCTGTTCCTGCGGCTGTTGTGGGTCACACGGTCAAGGCTCCGATGGTTGGCACTTTTTATCGCGCGCCTAATCCAAACTCACCTTCGTTTGTCGAAGTGGGTCAGACCGTCAAAGAAGGCGAGCCTTTGTGCATCATTGAGGCGATGAAGCTGCTCAATGAGATCGAGGCGGATAAGTCTGGTGTCATCAAGGAAATTTTGGTTCAAAACGGTGAGCCGGTCGAATATGGCCAGCCACTTTTTGTGATCGTCTGATATGTTTGAAAAGATTCTGATCGCCAACCGAGGCGAAATTGCACTGCGGATTCAACGCGCTTGCCGTGAAATGGGTATCAAGACCGTTGTGGTCCACTCAGAGGCCGATCGTGATGCCAAGTATGTGCGTCTGGCTGACGAGTCTGTCTGCATTGGCCCACCCGCGTCCCGCGATAGCTATCTCAATATGCCGGCGATCATCGCTGCAGCTGAAGTCACGGATGCCGAAGCGATTCATCCGGGTTACGGCTTCTTGTCTGAAAATGCAGATTTTGCAGATCGCGTAGAAAAGAGCGGTTTTGTTTTTATCGGACCTCGACCTGAGTCGATTCGTCTGATGGGCGACAAGGTCAGCGCAAAACACGCCATGATTGAGGCGGGTGTGCCTGTGGTGCCGGGTTCGGCGGGTGCCTTACCCGATGACCCCGCAGAGATTCTGCGTATAGCACGCGAGGTGGGATACCCAGTCATCATCAAGGCTGCAGGTGGCGGCGGTGGGCGCGGTATGCGCGTTGTCCACACGGAAGCTGCCTTGCTCAACGCCGTCACGATGACCAAATCAGAGGCGGGCGCTGCCTTTAATAACCCCGAGGTTTATCTCGAAAAGTTTCTCGAAAACCCCCGTCATATTGAAATTCAAGTGCTGGCGGATGGCGGCAAGAATGCAGTCTGGCTGGGAGAGCGCGATTGCTCAATGCAACGCCGTCACCAAAAAGTGATCGAAGAAGCGCCTGCCCCAGGGATTGATCGCAAGCTGATTGAAAAAATCGGTGAGCGCTGCGCTGAGGCCTGCCGCAAGATTGAATATCGAGGCGCAGGGACTTTTGAGTTTCTTTACGAAAACGGTGAGTTTTACTTTATTGAAATGAACACCCGAATTCAGGTTGAGCATCCTGTGACAGAATTGATCACAGGGATTGACTTGGTACAGCAGCAAATTCGTGTTGCCGCAGGGGAAAAATTTCTCTTGCGTCAAAAAGACATTACGTTCCGCGGACATGCCGTCGAGTGTCGTATCAACGCAGAAGATCCTTTTAGCTTTATGCCTAGCCCAGGTCGCATCACCAATTGGCACACCCCCGGTGGTCCAGGTGTACGAATCGACTCGCATGTATTTAATGGTTATTTTGTGCCGCCCAACTACGACTCAATGATTGCTAAGGTCATCACGTATGGTGATACGCGCGCTCAGGCTGTGGCGCGGATGTCGATTGCCTTGTCAGAAATGGTGGTCGAAGGCATTAAAACCAATATTCCTTTGCATCGCGAACTGATGGCTGACTCAAAGTTTGTTGAGGGGGGCACGAGTATTCATTATCTCGAGCACAAACTTGCCTCACGAGCTGAATAACGGAAACCACAATGCGTGAACTGGTTCTGTTGTGCCCAGGCTCTCTCGCAGAGCCACTCTCTGACGGCTTACTTGAGTCAGGCGCCTTGTCTGTGTCTGTCGAAGACGCAGACCTCGATACCGACGAAGAGCAACCGCTGTTTGGGGAACCTGGCAGCGAACCTAACACCCAAGCATGGGCGCGTAATCGTCTAGTGGTACTGTTGGCAGACGGGACTGACCCCGAGCAGTTGCTGGCGAGTGCCCGCGAGGACCTCGATACAGAAACGGACTTGCCATGGCATTTACGTCAGGTGCCTGATGCGGACTGGGTGAGACTCACACAATCACAATTTGGTCCGATCTCGGTGGGCAATCATATTCTGATCGTGCCGAGTTGGCATGCTGATCAGATGCCTGCCACACCAGAGGCCGGGCGGATCGCGATTCAATTGGATCCAGGCTTGGCTTTTGGTACAGGTAGCCATCCCACTACGCATCTTTGCCTGGAGTGGTTGGCCGATGAGCTACCCGCTGGCGCAACAGTGCTGGATTATGGTTGTGGATCTGGCATTTTGGCGATTGCAGCCAAAATGTTGGGTGCCTCAAGCGTAACGGGCGTTGATATTGATGAACAAGCGGTTCAAGCGACAGCTGCCAATGCGCTCGCCAATCAAACTGAAGTCAATGCGCAATTGCCCGAGGGCCTCATAGATGGTCAGTTCGATGTGGTCGTTGCCAATATTTTGTCTAATCCGCTGAAAGTGCTTGCACCCATGCTCTCGACGCGCGTGCGCTCCGGTGGCAGTTTAGTGTTGTCAGGCGTGCTTGAGCGACAGGCATTAGAAGTTGCAGAGGCCTACGCGCCTTGGCTGCCAATGACCGTTTGGCAGTCTCGCGATGGCTGGGTGTGTCTGGCTGGCCGCAAACCCTGAGGTGAGCGCATGAGTCTCGTGACGCGCTGTCCAAAGTGCCACAGCGATTTTGTCGTCAAGCTTGAGCAACTTCAAGCCCTTGATGGCTTGGTACGCTGTGGTGCCTGCTCGCATATTTTTGATGGCTTTGCGACATTACAAAGTCAGTTGCCGACCCTGACTCAGCGTCCAGGGCTTGGCTCGATGGGTGGCGCATCCTCTTCCGCACCCACGCTGACAGTGGCGCCTGCATCTCCGGTTATTTCAACCTCTGCTTCCACTCCTGCACCATCAGTTGCGCCTGTGCCGACAGTGCTACGTCACCGCACTGAACGCACTGAGCCACGGTCGTTTCCGGAGCCCGCCTCGCACACTGAGCGCGTTGAGCCCAGCGAGAGACCGAGAGACACTCAACGCTTTTCTTTTTCTGCTAAGTCAGCAGAGCAAGAGCAAGAGCAAGAGCAAGAGCGTTTGGACACAATGATCGTCGGGGAATCACGTTTGCGGGGAGACGGACCTTCTGTTGGTCGAACCCAGCCAGAGTTTTTGGTCGATGAGGTCGACACCCCAAGATTAAAGATGTTGTTATGGAGCCTGGGGAGTGTCTTAGCGCTTGCGCTGCTAGTGGTGCAGTTGGCTTATGTGTATCGTAACGATCTGGCGAGTATTGTGCCTGCCTGGCGTCCTGCACTAGAGTCTCTTTGCGTCAAACTGCGTTGCGAAGTCAGTTTGCGCCGACATCTTGAGCGAATTTCTGTCTCGGTCATCGCGTTCGAACGTCAGTCCGCTGTAGACCAAGAGTCTAAGTCTGCTGAAATGACTCTGAAATTCTCATTGCGTAATCGCTTTAATCAGCCGCAACCTTGGCCTTATCTTTCTCTTGAGTTGACCGATGCGTCTGGGACAGTGGTGTTGAGAAAGCGTCTGAGTCCGAATGAGTATCTGCCTGTTGTTTTGGTCGAAAAGCCTTTTGGGGCCAATCAGGAAGTCAGTCTAATGTTGCCCGTTACTGTGACAGGATTACAGATTAACGGCTATTCGCTTAAACCATTTTTTCCTTGAGGCATTTAGCATGACAGCGTCAGTTTTGATTTGTGGTTCAGTCGCTTTCGATACGATCGCAGTCTTTGAAGGGCAGTTTAAAGAGCATATTTTGCCTGACCGGATTCATGCCTTAAGTGTGTCTTTTTTAGTGCCCCGTATGCGTCGAGAGTTTGGTGGGTGTGCGGGCAATATTGCATACAACCTTAAACTTCTTGGTGGTCATCCTATTCCTGTGGCAACAGTGGGCGATGACGCGAATGATTATTTGCAGCGCTTTAAGCAGCTGGGAATCGACGTCAATATGATTCGTAGCTTGCCAGACACGTTGACTGCCCAATGTTTCATTACAACCGATCTCGATGACAATCAAATCTCAGCGTTTCATCCTGGCGCGATGGATCGCTCCTCTGAAAACGATTTGACGGGTCATCAGGCTGCTTGGGCGATCGTGGCCCCCGACTCAAAAGCGGGCATGGTCGCACATGCCAAGCGATTGCATGCGCAAGGTACACCGTTTATTTTTGATCTGGGACAGGCCATGCCTCTGTTTGATGGTGAAGACATCAAACAGATGATTAGTCTAGCGCAGGCACTGACGGTGAATGATTACGAAGCAAGCGTGGTTGAGCAACGTACTGGCAAGAGTATTGCTGAATTAGCCCAGGGCTTGCGCGCAGTCGTCGTGACCCGCGGCTCTGCGGGGGCGACGCTTTATACCGAGGGGCAAGAGCATCATATTGATCCCGTGGCGCCCCAGGGTCTGGTCGACCCGACTGGTTGCGGCGATGCGCATCGCGCGGGCTTGCTATACGGTCTGACACAAGGTTGGACGTGGATCGATGCCTGTAAACTCGGTAATCTGATGGGTTCGATCAAGATTGCATCGCGTGGTCCTCAAAATCATGCACCGAGCCGAGCCGAAATAAACGCTATGCTCAAAGGTCAGTTCAATTTGCAACTGCCTGTTTAAGCGAATTTGAAGGGAATTTTGCGATGAATAAATCAATACTCTCCACCAATTTAAGCGCCCGCTTGTTTGTCAGTGCATGTGCCCTATCGGCGGTGGTTCTTGTTTCTGGCTGCGCAAAGCCCTCGGCTTCTGCCAATGTCTACAACTACAACCAAACTCAACGCGACCAAATCGTGCGTAATGGAACGGTGATTAATGTTCGACCGATCACGATCCAGAGTGACCAGACTTCTGGGGTAGGCGCGATTGCTGGCGGTGCTGTCGGTGGTGTGGCCGGCAGTGCGGTTGGAGGTGGGACGGGTCGCACGTTAGCGATTATTGGTGGCGCGATTTTGGGCGCGCTGGCTGGTAATGCTGTCGAAGATCAGGTGGGTAAAAAAGACGGACTGGAAATTTCAGTGCGTTTGGATAATGGCGAGACGCGTGTGATTGCTCAGGAGGCTGACTTGCCGATCATGATGAATCAGCGTGTCCAGGTCATTAGTGGAGCAGGGCCCACACGTGTGGTGCCGCTCACACAGAACTAAATCCTCTAAACGCTAGAGAATAAATAGCGGGAAGAGTTGGTAGGTGATGCGGTTAACCACCATGATGGCGATTTGAGCCAAGATCAACAGTACGATGGGCGACAAGTCAAAACCGCCCAGATTTGGCAAGATGCGACGGATGGGTTCGAGCAGCGGACCTGTCATCGTGCGCAACACGGGCATGATCGTTGCCATCGGGTTGACCCATGACAGTACGGCCTGAATCAAAGTCAGCCAAACAATCAAATTGAGCGCCCAGCGCGCAACAGTTGCGAAGCCTGCGCCAATCACACCAGGTATGAGTTTGACAGGCAACATGCTGGTGGTCGATACCAGCCACAATAAAACGAGATACACCACTGCAACGATCAGGGCGCCAAGCAGGCTGGCCCAGTCTGTCCCACCGCCTGTAGGCACCACGCGGCGGAGCGGCGTGACGAGCCAGTTGGTCGCCTGGATAATCGCTTGAGAAATGGGGTTGAAGGGGTGTAGTTTGACCGCATGCAACCAAGCGCGCGCTAAAAGCACCGCACCGATGAGCGTAAAAACAATATCAAGAACAAAGCGGAGTATTTCGCCAATCATAAAGAATCTGTCCCGAGTGGAGAAACAAGGTCACCATTGTCGCACGCGAGTCTCTGCTCGCACCAGCGGAAACAGAGTGGTGTGTACAAAAAAGCCGCCTGGCGAACCAGGCGGCTAGGTCTAACTTACCTCAGCTAAAAGCTCAGGGACGGCCACCCGTAGGAAAAGGCCAAGACGCAGCAGGATTCAGGGCAGTTTTTGCACCTGGAGCTGCGGCTGTCGAGGGGGCAGCGGCTGCCGGCTTTTTAGCAGCGGGTTTTTTAACTATTTTTTTTTTGCAGCAACTTTTGTAGCTGCTGGCTTTTTAGCAACGGCTTTTTTGGCCGCAGGCTTAGCTGCTACTTTTTTGACTGCAGGCTTCTTTGCTGCAACTTTTTTGACTGCTTTTTTAGCAACGACTTTCTTTGCTGCAGGCTTTTTAGCGGCGACTTTTTTCGCTGCTGGCTTTTTAGCCGCTGCTTTTTTCGCTACTTTCTTGACTGCTTTTTTAGCAACGACTTTCTTTGCTGCAGGCTTCTTAGCAGCAACTTTCTTTACTGCTGCTGGCTTCTTTGCAACGACTTTTTTAGCTGCAACTGGCTTCTTTGCTGCGGCTTTTTTCACTGCTTTTTTTGCTGCTTTTTTGGCTGTTGCCATGGTAATACTCCTTAGTTCAGGGTCCCAAACATTAAAACCCGTGCTCGACTCCGCCCACCATGGGAGGATGTTTCGCCCGAGTTATTCATCGTCACAAGCCACTACCAGACAGCGGTAGCATGTTGATTTGTGCTGATGAATCCGGCACAGCCATTTGAACTGCCTCCCGTTGGGACGCGAACCAATTCAAATGGCACCAGCTGGCGGGGTGAGCCGCCGACTGGAAAGTACAAAGTGAGATTGAAACTCTGACTAGAGACTTATTCCCAATTGGCTTATTCCCAATTGAGGGCGCCTCCGGTCTGATACTCAATCACACGTGTTTCAAAGAAATTGCGTTCCTTCTTTAGGTCAATCATTTCTGCCATCCAAGGAAAGGGATTTTCTTCTTGGGCGAACAGAGGTTCGATGCCGATCTGCTGGCAACGACGATTAGCGATAAAGCGCAGGTACGACTTAAACATGGGCGCATTCAGACCCAACACGCCACGTGGCATGGTGTCTTCGGCGTAAGCATATTCAAGATCGACCGCTTTGGCGAACAGCGCGCGAATTTCTTCGCGGAAGGCTGGCGTCCAGAGTTGTGGGTTTTCGAGCTTGATGGTGTTGATCAGATCGATACCGAAATTGCAGTGCATGGACTCATCGCGCAGGATGTACATGTATTGCTCGGCGGCGCCGGTCATTTTATTTTGACGACCCAGCGCAAGAATCTGGGTAAAGCCTACATAAAAGAACAAGCCTTCCATCAGGCAAGCAAACACAATCAGGGACTTCAACAGCGTCTGATCCGCTTCGAGTGTGCCGGTTTTGAAGTTCGGGTCTGCGATCGCGTCAATAAAAGGGATCAGGAACTGATCTTTGGCGCGAATCGAAGGAACTTCGTTGTAAGCGTTGAAAATTTCGGACTCATCGAGATCCAGACTTTCAACGATGTATTGGTAAGCGTGCGTATGGATGGCCTCTTCGAATGCTTGGCGCAGTAAAAACTGGCGGCATTCGGGAGCCGTGATGTGGCGATAGGTGCCCAGCACGATATTGTTGGCGGCCAAAGAGTCTGCCGTCACAAAGAAACCGAGGTTGCGCTTGATAATACGGCGTTCGTCTTCAGTCAGTCCGGTTGGATTTTTCCAAAGCGCGATGTCGCGCGACATATTGATCTCTTGCGGCATCCAGTGGTTGGCGCAGGTCGCGATGTATTTTTCCCAAGCCCATTTGTATTTGAAGGGCACGAGTTGGTTGACATCGGTCTGACCGTTGATGATGCGCTTGTCGGCAACATTGACGCGTCTTGCAGGATCCGTTGCAACAGGTGACTGTGTCAGGCCGGGCGTTGGTAAAGCAGTATCGCCAAAAACGCCTGTAGCTGCACGCGCAGACATGGAGGCAGCGAGTGATGCGGGTTGTACGGAGGAAAGCGCCCCACCCAAGCCAACTGGCGGGGTGGTTGCGGTCGTAGGTTCGTCGTTCCAGCTAAGCATGATATTTTTTTCCGGTGGCGGTTATTGGCAAGCTTCGCACTCTTCGAAACCTGGATCGCCAGGTCTCATGGTGCAGGCCGCTCCGAGAATTTCGGGGTCGGGTAGTGCGGGGGCTGCTGTCGAGGCAAACGTGCCGCTGGTCGAGCCAGCACCTGCTACGTTGACCGCATTGAGCTCGCCACCGCGCCCAGTTGATTTTTCAGCGCTCGTTGCGCCAAGCGTACGCAGGTAATAAGTGGTTTTGAGACCACGCAACCATGCAAGCTTGTAGGTGTCATCGAGTTTCTTGCCGGAGGCGCCCGCCATATAGATGTTGAGCGACTGCGCTTGATCGATCCACTTTTGACGGCGTGCAGCACATTCGACGATCCAGTTAGGTTCGACTTCAAAAGCTGTAGCGTATAGGGTGCGCAAATCGGCCGGGACGCGATCTATGCGGGATAAGCTGCCGTCGAAATATTTAAGATCGGCGACCATTACTTCATCCCAGAGGCCAAGTTTTTTGAGGTCACGAACAAGGTGTTCGTTGACAACAATGAACTCGCCGGAGAGGTTCGATTTAACGTACAAGTTTTGATAAGTTGGCTCGATGCACGCGGACACGCCAATAATATTCGAAATTGTTGCTGTTGGGGCAATTGCAACGCAATTTGAATTGCGCATACCTTGTCGTTTGATGCGTTCACGCAACGAATCCCAATCCATCGTGCTGGATTCATCGACTTCAACATAGCCACCACGATGTTCACGCAACAGTGCAATCGAGTCATGCGGCAAGATACCGCGTGACCACAACGAACCTTCGAAGCTTGCGTAACGGCCGCGCTCTGCTGCGAGATCGCTTGAGGCGCTGTAGGCGTAATAGCAAACGGCTTCCATTGAGCGATCAGCAAATTCGATTGCATCTTGTGAAGCGTAAGGCACGCGCATCAAATGCAAGCAGTCTTGAAAGCCCATCATGCCCATGCCCACAGGACGGTGACGCACGTTGGAGTTACGTGCTTTCGCGACAGCGTAGTAGTTGATGTCGATCACGTTATCGAGCATGCGCATGGCGATCTTGATTGTGCGCTGAAGCTTGTCATGATCAAGTGTCAGCGTGCCGTCAGCGTTTTGTTTCAAGTGAGCAGGCAGATTGACTGAGCCCAAGTTACACACTGCAATTTCTGTATCGTTGGTATTGAGCGTGATCTCTGTACACAGATTTGAGCTGTGCACGACGCCGACGTGCTGCTGTGGCGAGCGGATGTTGCAAGGATCTTTGAAAGTGATCCATGGATGACCTGTTTCAAACAGCATTGACAGCATTTTGCGCCAGAGATTGGTCGCAGGCATTTTCTTGAACAAGGTCAATTCGCCGCGCGCAGCTTTTTCTTCGTAGCCGACATAGGCTTTTTCAAACTCAACACCGACTTTTTCGTGCAGGTCTGGGCAGTCGGAGGGTGAGAATAGTGTCCAGTCTCCTCCCTCGATCACGCGCTTCATGAACAGGTCGGGAATCCAGTTGGCAGTATTCATGTCGTGTGTACGACGGCGTTCATCGCCTGTGTTTTTGCGCAACTCCAGAAATTCTTCGATGTCCAAGTGCCAGGACTCGAGGTAGCAACATACCGCACCTTTGCGTTTGCCGCCTTGGTTGACCGCGACAGCCGTGTCGTTAACCACTTTAAGGAAGGGCACAACGCCTTGGCTTTCGCCATTGGTGCCTTTGATGTGACTGCGCATGGCGCGCACAGGTGTCCAGTCATTGCCCAAGCCGCCGGCGTATTTAGCCAACAATGCATTTTCTTTGATGGCTTCGTAGATGCCGTCCAAGTTGTCAGACACAGTGGTGAGATAGCAAGATGACAGCTGTGAATGCAGCGTACCCGCATTGAACAGTGTTGGGGTGGAGCTCATGAAGTCGAAGGACGACAGAATCTGATAGAACTCGATCGCGCGCGTTTCACGATCGACTTCACCAATCGCCAAGCCCATTGCCACGCGCATGAAAAACACTTGTGGGAGTTCGATGCGCTGACCGCGAATGTGCAGGAAGTAGCGGTCATACAGGGTCTGCAGACCTAAATAATCAAACTGCAGGTCGCGGCTGGCATCAAGTGCTGCAGCCAGACGTGGCAGGTCATAGCGTGAGAGTTCGGAGTTAAGCAGGCCTGCTTCGACGCCGCGTTTGATAAAGGTTGGGAAGTATGTGGCATAGCGAGTGGCCATGTCTTCTTGAGAGGCTTCCTCTGACAAAACTTCTTTGCGGATCGTATGCAGCAACAGGCGAGCCGTCACTTTGCTATAAGCAGGGTCGTTTTCGACCATTGAGCGCGCAGCCAAGATTGCGGACTTGTAGACTTCGTCGACAGGCACGCCGTCGTAAATGTTCTTGAGTGTCTCGCGCTGAATCGCAGCGGTGTCAACAAAGTCGCCCAAACCAAAGCCTGCAGACTCGATCGTGGCCTGAAGCTTGGCGAGATCCAGCGGCTTGCGCACGCCGCCATCCATGACGTGCAGTGTGGTGGCTTGTGCAGGAGCTTGCTCGATATTTGCTTTCGCACGCTCTTGCGCGCGACGCTCGCGATACAGTACGTAAGATCTTGCGACGTCATGCTCGCCAGAGCGCATCAAGGAAAGTTCGACAGCATCCTGGATGTCTTCGATATGGAACGTGCCACCATTTGGGCGGCTGCGCACCAGCGCTTGAACGACTTGGTGTGTGAGTGAATCGACGAGCTCGCGGACGCGAGCTGATGCTGCGCCTTGACCACCATTGACGGCTAAGAAAGCCTTTGTCATGGCGATGCCAATTTTGCTAGGCTCGAAATTGACCACCGCGCCGTTGCGGCGAATGATGTGATATTGCGTCCAAGTGGCCTCGGTAATCGGCGCGTTTGGTTGGGAGAACTGCGGTGTGGCTTCGCGGTGCGACACGGTGCTGGTAGAAGTTTGCATTTGGGCTCCTGCAAGGTGAGTAGGGCACACGCCCCACTCGAATTCGGTCATGGCAAATCACGTAGTCAATCAGGAGGCCTGCGTAAAGAGCTATTTGGCATCTTGGCAAGCGACCACTACATGTAGTGTTTTATTATCTAATGGATACTAATTCTAGTGTTTGTAACGAAGCTAGGCAATATTTAAATTTATTATTTTTTTACTATCGTTAACCCTATGTTTTGAAAAAGTGTGGCGTAAAAGCCAATTCCACCGCTTTGGGAAATAGGATTTTTGTTAAATCACTAAAGAGGTTACTGTTTTTTACTAAATATGTAGCACTATTCCACTTACGTATTCCGTTTCTGATGTTGCTTTGAGGTGTTGATGTCCAATCATGGGTTCTTGCGCTGGTCTGCAGCGGCTGTTTGTTTAATGTTGGCTGGCTGCGGGATTCCGCGTCCATCTGATTCTTTGCTATTGCTTGCACCAGAAAACTTACCCGAGCCTGTCTGCGTAGCGCCGGCGGCAGGGCAGTCCCTGACGGGCGTTTGGTACGTCGTGCGTAAACAAGCGGATGTCGCCGGTGAAGTTCAGACTCTGTTGACGCTGACAGCAGATGGAAAAATGCGACAGCAGATTCGTGTCAAGCAGGGACGTAATATTCGCTCTGAGCTCCGGGAAACCGGCTGTTGGGAGGCACCACAAGGAAAACTTGTGTTGCGCATTAGCCGTTCCAACGGTGAAATGGTGGACTACCGCGACCCGATGTACACGCTCACCTACCTAATAGAGCGTAACGACGCCCGCCGGGTCGTCTTTCGTGAGGACAAGCCTGGCAGCAAGCCCATCACGGGACAGCGTGTTCAAGACAGCTTTAGGTTGATGTAAGTCTCTCGCGCTAGACGAGCGACGTCAAACTAAGGCAAGTCTTTCGAGAACGGTACTTTTTCCTAGGATTTCCAGCACGGCATCAATCGCAGGTGTTTGCGTGGTGCCTGCCACGGCGACGCGCAAAGGAATGGCAAGCTGAGGCATCTTGAGGCCATGTGTCGCCAAAGTCGATTTCACTAAAGCACCGATTGACGCTCGTGTCCACTCCAAGGTGACGGACTGAGCGGCGAAATCCTTTAAAACAATACGCGCTGCTTCAGTCAGATGCTGTGCCACGAGCTCTGGCGCAGCTGGTTGAAACGCACCACAAAACAACATCGCACTCTCGGCGAGTTGCTCGAGTGTCTCTGCGCGATCTTTGAGCAAAGCAACCACTTGAGTTAAATCGATTTTTTGCGTGTCTCCACCGCGGGCAGTGATGCGAGGCGCCACCGCTTGAGCAAGCACGGCATCATCGCTCTGCTTAATATAGTGCGCATTGACCCAGTTCAGTTTTTTGGGATCCCACTGCGCTGCGGACTTGGATAAATGTTGCGGATCAAACCACGCGACGAGTTGTTCACGTGAAAACAGCTCGTCATCGCCGTGACTCCACCCCAAGCGAGCCAAGTAATTGATCATGGCCTCGGGTAAGTATCCGTCTCGGTCATATTCCATCACACTGACTGCGCCATGGCGCTTGGAAAGCTTTTCGCCGTCAGGACCCAAAATCATTGGTACGTGTCCGTACTCTGGAACAGGCGCGCCGAGGGCTCGCAAAATCGTGATTTGTCGAGGTGTGTTGTTGACATGGTCATCACCACGCAGCACGTGGGTAATACGCATGTCCCAGTCATCCACTACCACGCAAAAGTTGTAGGTCGGCGTGCCGTCAGGCCGTGCGATGACGAGATCATCGAGTTCGCTGTTGTCAAAAGTGATGGGACCTTTGACCATGTCGACCCAGCCGGTCGCGCCATCCTGTGGGCTTTTAAAGCGCACGACTGGCTTGCGATCTGCTGGGATGGCAGGCAAGGTTTTGCCGGGTTCGGGACGCCAAGTGCCGTCATACCGTGGTTTTTGACCGAGCGCGCGGGCGCGTTCGCGCATCTCGTCCACCTCGGCAGGAGAGCTGTAGCAGTGGTAGGCGGTGCCTTCTGCGAGCATCTTGGCCACAACCGCACGGTAGCGATCCATGTGCTGCATTTGATAAAAAGGACCTTCGTCAGGCGTGAGCCCCAGCCAAGCCATGCCGTCTAAGATCGCTTGCACCGCTTCAGGCGTTGACCGCTCGAGGTCAGTGTCTTCGACACGCAAAATAAAGGTGCCACCAAAATGTCTGGCGTAAGCCCAGGAAAACAAAGCTGTGCGGGCGCCACCCAAGTGGAGAAAACCAGTGGGAGAGGGCGCAAAGCGTGTGCGAACGGGTGTTGAAGCGGAGGACATAGAAAACCTTTTAAATCAGCACGCTTTGTAAAAAACGTGAAATATCGTGAATCTCTTCGGCGCAAACAGAGTGCTGCATCGGATAAGTGTGCCACTGGACGGGATAGCCCAGCGCGACAAGTTTGGCGCGTGAGGCCTCTGCTCGCTCGAGCACGACGACAGGATCATGCGTGCCATGCGCCAAAAAGATTGGTGTGTCGGTATTGGCGGAATGACGCTCATTGTCTGATAAATCAATCAGAGGCAAATAACCTGACAGGCCCATCAAACCTGCGAGCTTGCTGGGTAAACGTATGCCTGTGTGCAGTGTCATGGCGCAGCCTTGCGAAAAGCCGGCTAGCACGATGCGTTCGGTCGGAATGCCACGCGCATTTTCTCTTGCGATCAACGCTTGTATCAAGCGCTCGGACGAACGGATACCTGATTCGTCCTCTCGCTTGACGAGGTTGGGCGTCAAAATGTCATACCAAGAGCGCATCGCCATGCCACCGTTGATGGTGACGGGTTGAATGGTGGCGTGCGGAAAGACAAAGCGAACGGATAGCGAAGCGGGCAAGCGCAGCTCGGGTACGATGGGTGCAAAGTCATGGCCGTCGGCACCCAGGCCGTGTAACCAAATGACGCTATGCGTGGGTTGAGAACCTGTGTTGTGTTCAGCACAGTCAAGCAGGGCGTCTGTGGTCATGCTTCAGTGTCCGGATCTTGAAGAGTTTTGAGCGCCTGAAATAGTGCGCGGTAATGTTTGCGTTGTGGCTCTTGGCCTTGGCGTAGCGACTCGTTGGCTGTGGCTTCTTTGCGCCCCTCGCGGATGAGTGTGCGGATGTGCTGAATATCCGCATGTGGATATTTTTGCAACAAAACAGTGAGTGCGGCATCTTCTTTGAGGAGGCGGTCGCGCAAGGCTTCGAGGCGATGCATGGCCTGCGTTTGCACGCGAGAGCCATTTTTCCATGTATCCAGAAGGACGCGGATCTCCTCTGCGGGCGCATCCCGCATGAGCTTGCCGACATAGTGAATCTGTCTACGCAGGCCTTCGCGGCTGGTGGTGCGCTGCGCTAAGCGGACCGCATCATAGAGGCGTTCTGATAAAGGCAGTTGTTTAAGACGCTCCGGGGACAAGTCCACCAGCTCGCGTCCAAGGTCGACCAAAGCGTGCATGTCGCGTTTTAATTGCGACTTGCTTGGGCCGTCATATGGGGACTCATCGGTCCCGTCAGGTGTTTGAGGTAATTCTTGTGTCATAGAGCTATCATAAAGCCTCACGCTAACGGACTAATATGACTTCCTCAATTTCTTTTCTTCCTGTTGCTGAAAATCGACCGATTTTCGAAGATTTAGTGACTCAGGCGCTTAAACACGCCCAAAGTTTAGGCGCGAGCGACGCGGCCGCCGAGGTTTCCGAAGGACAGGGGCTGGCTGTTTCGGTCCGAAAGGGCCATGTCGAGACGGTCGAGCAGACCCGAGATCGCTCTCTGGATGTGACCGTATTTGCTGGACAGCGCCGCGGCTCGGCCTCGACCTCTGATTTTTCTACCAAAGCGTTGCGCGAAACTGTCGAGGCGGCTTGGCATATTGCGCGCTATACGGCGGAAGATCCTGCAGCGGGCCTTCCCGAGGCAGATCAGTTGGCCATTGGTGTCAAAAACAAGCTACAACTGCATCACCCTTGGGCGCTGAGCGTCGAGGAGGCCACGCGCCTTGCTGTCGAGGCCGAGCGCGCCGCGCTGGCCACTGATAAGCGCATTACTAATACAGAAGGTGCGGGTGTCGATACTCACGAAGGGCATTTTGTCCTCGGTAATACACGCGGCTTTTTAGATGGTTATGCGTATTCAAGGCATGGTTTGTCTGTTTCACCCATTGCCGGACGTGGTCAGTCGATGCAGCGAGATTATTGGTATACCAGCGATCGCCGCGCCGACCGTTTGGCAGATCCTGCAGCGGTAGGCCGTTACGCGGCCGAACGCGCTCTGGCGCGCCTTTCTGCTCGTCGGATCCCGACCGGTCATTTTCCGGTGCTTTTCGAGGCACCGCTCGCGCTGGGCTTGCTGGGCGCGTTGACCCATGCGACGAGCGGGGGGGCGCTTTATCGCCAGACGAGCTTTTTGTTGGATTCGCTTGGTCGCCAACTGTTTCCAAAACATATTAGCGTCCTTGAGGACCCCCACATCAAGGGTGCTATGGGAAGCTCGCCCTTTGATGAAGAGGGAGTCAAAACTCAGGCGCGTGAGGTGATCAATGCGGGGGTATTGCAAGGTTACTTTTTGTCCTCTTACACGGCTCGCAAACTCGGCATGGTGACAACCGGCAACGCCGGAGGCTCTCATAACCTCGTCTTGCGTTCATCGCAGACACGTAAAAAAGACGATTTTGAGGCGATGTTGCGCAAAATGGGTACGGGCCTGCTGGTGACCGAGCTGATCGGTCAAGGGGTGAACTACGTGACGGGAGACTATTCAAGGGGTGCGTTTGGCTACTGGGTTCAAAATGGTCAAATTCAGCACGCTGTCGAAGAAGTCACGATTGCAGGCAATTTGAAAGATATGTTTGCCCAAATCGTTGCGGTGGGAGCCGACACCATCACTCGCGGTAGCAAGACGACTGGCTCGATCCTCATTGAGCGGATGTCGATTGCGGGGACCTAGTTGGCTGATCGTCGAATTTTGTTGTAGAATCAAAGGCTTTCCCCGAGTATTGGCATTGTTTTTGATGTTCAAGCTTTGGTTTTTGTGAGTGTTTGCACGGGCGGGTAACAACGCTTTGGCAACATGCTTTTTCAAAAATCAGGGGGAGTCTTTCCGGGATGGTCCCAGAGAGAATTTATTAGGATCCAATCATGAAGACATTTGTGGCCAAGCCGCATGAAGTCAAGCGTGACTGGTTCGTGATTGACGCGAAGGGCAAAGTCCTCGGTCGTGTGGCCAGCGAAGTCGCACGTCGTTTGCGCGGTAAACACAAACCAGAATTCACGCCCCACGTTGACACTGGCGATTACATCGTCATTATCAACGCCGCTGAGATCGTCGTAACCGGTAATAAGTCGCAAGACAAAAAGTATTTCCGTCACACGACATACCCAGGTGGTATTCGCGAAACGAACTTTGCAAAAATGCAAGAGCGTTTTCCGGGTCGTGCAGTCCAGAAGGCCGTCAAGGGCATGTTGCCCAAAGGTCCTTTGGGTTACGCGATGATCAAAAAGCTGAAGGTCTATGCTGGTGCCGAGCATCCGCACTCTGCCCAACAGCCACAGCCCCTCGAATTTTAAGGACAGGCCATGATCGGTAATTGGAATTACGGAACCGGCCGCCGCAAGACTTCGGTGGCTCGCGTCTTCATGAAAAAAGGTGCAGGCAAGATCGTCGTGAACGGCAAGCCCGTTGACGAGTACTTTGCCCGTGAAACAGGTCGCATGGTGGTGCGTCAGCCTCTTGAGCTGACAGGCCATACTGCTTCGTTTGACTTTCATATCAACGTGCACGGTGGCGGCGAAAGCGGTCAAGCGGGTGCGGTGCGTCACGGTATTACTCGTGCGCTGATTGACTATGATGCAACGCTCAAGTCCGCGCTGTCGAAAGCCGGCTTTGTCACACGCGATGCACGCGAAGTCGAACGTAAGAAAGTCGGTTTCCACAAAGCACGTCGTCGGAAACAGTTCAGCAAGCGTTAATCACGCATGCGCTGATGACTCAAGCGCTTGTGACCCAAGCGCGAGATCTTTCGGGATCTCAAAACAAACAGGCCGCGCAAGCGGCCTGTTTGTTTTTAAACATCTCTCGTGTAAATTCGCATGGGATAATGTAGGCATTACTCAGGATCACTCTCATGACACAAACATCATCAAAGCGTATCAAGGTCGGTATTGTGGGCGGCACGGGTTATACCGGTGTCGAACTCTTGCGCATTTTGTCTCAGCACCCACAGGTCGATCTTCACGCGATTACGTCGCGCAAAGAAGACGGTATGCCAGTCTCTGATATGTTTCCCAACCTGCGAGGGCACGTCAATCTAGCGTTTTCCTCGCCAGACAAGGCACCTCTGACAGGGTGTGATGTGGTGTTTTTTGCGACGCCTCACGGTGTAGCAATGAGTCAGGCCAAAGAGTTGCTTGCCGCAGGTGTGCGCATCATTGATCTGGCTTCTGATTTTCGTCTGAAAGACATTGCCACGTTTGAGCACTGGTACAAGATTCCACATACCTGCCCTGAGGTGCTCGAAGAGGCCGTCTATGGTTTGGTTGAGCTTAATCGCGAGGCAATTTCGCGCGCGCGCGTGATTGGCAATCCAGGTTGTTATCCGACCACTGTGTTGCTTGGGCTTGCTCCGTTGCTAGGTGGTACGCCGTTGATCGATACCACTGACATCATCTCTGACTCCAAGTCTGGTGTGAGCGGTGCAGGTCGCAAGGCTGAGGTCGGCATGTTGTTTTCTGAGGCGGGTGATAATTTCAAAGCCTATGGTGTGGCTGGCCACCGTCACCACCCCGAAATTAAAGCTCAGTTGGATCGTATGGCAGGGACCTCAGTCGGACTGACGTTTGTGCCTCATCTCGTACCGATGATTCGCGGTATGCTCAGTACGATTTATGTGCGAATTTTGCCAGAGGCGCGTGAGACTGATTTTCAGGCGTTGTTTGAAAAGCGTTATGCCGACGAGGCGTTTGTTGATGTGATGCCGGCTGGCAGCTTGCCAGATACGCGCTCGGTACGCGCATCTAACGCGTTGCGTATCGCGCTGCATCGCCCGGGTAACGGTGACCGTCTGATTATTCTTGTCGTACAAGATAATCTTGTCAAAGGTGCTGCAGGACAAGCGATTCAAAATATGAATTTGATGTTTGGTTTGCCCGATAACGTTGGTTTGAATCAGGTTGCGATTTTGCCTTGAGGAGTGCCTCTTGAGCGGATTTTCTGGTGACAAGTTCCCACTCAAGACACTTGTGTTTTGGGTGTTCGGAGCTTTTGCCCTGATTGCGGCAGGCATGGGGGCCGGTGTGTTTTTAACGCAGCGCTCTGGTCCGGATGCGCTTGAGTTGCAGCTGCGCACGCAGCAAGCTGCCCAGGCCCAAGTCCTCACCGAGTTTGAGTCTCAAATTGCAGCTGCGAACGCGCGCACTCAGCAAGTGCAACAAGCGCTTACGATTGAGCGGGCAGCAAGAGCAGAGCTTGAAAAAAGTTTGGCAACACTTCAAGAGGAGCTTGGCCGCAACAGAGACCACTTGGCGTTTTACGAACAATTGTTGCCACCAGGACCTCAGGGTGCCCTTGCCTTGCGAGCTGTCGAATTAGAACGACAGGACCGGACGCTTGCATTCAGGGTGCTGCTCATGCGCAGCGGTAAGCCCGGTAAACCTGCTGAACGGTTCAATGGACGTCTGCAATTCGTGGCGACGGGTCTCAAGGACGGTCAAGAGGTCACAGTTGTATTGCAACCTTCCCAGCGTGCTGTGAGTGCCGGGGCCTCAAAGTCCCCTTTAAATACGCTGGGCGCTGCGACCGAGGACCAGGATAGCCTAAAGCTGAGTTTTGATCAGTTTCAGCGCAGTCAGGGCGTACTTGCGCTGCCCAAAGATTTTGAGCCAAGCTCGGTGGTGGTGAGTATTTTGTCAGGTGAGATTGTCCTTGCTTCGCGCAAGGTTGATCTTTAATTCCACCATCAGTTTGCGTTATAGTTGAGCTAATTAGTCGGGTATCTCCGACAGTAATTTAGATTGATTGCGATAGTCGCCCTTAAGCAGGGCAGGAGCTAAATATGAGCACACTGAGCCAAACCGTCGATCTTCAGGCACCACCCACGCCTATTCTTTTTACTGACTCTGCAGCAGCCAAGGTCAAAGATCTGCTGATCGAGGAAGGTAACGCCAATCTCAAACTGCGCGTATTTGTGCAGGGTGGAGGCTGTTCGGGTTTTCAGTATGGATTTACGTTTGATGAAGACGTCAACGAAGATGACACTACTTTAGAAAAAAATGGCGTCGCTTTGCTGGTTGATCCCATGAGTTTTCAATATCTCGTTGGCGCTGAAATTGATTACAAAGAAGACATCGAAGGTTCGCAGTTCGTGATCCGCAATCCAAATGCGACCACGACTTGCGGTTGTGGTTCTTCGTTCTCGGTCTAAGTTACGCAGGCCAGCAAGCGCCAAGGATACGCATCCCCTTGGCGCCCGTCACGGCAGGGTTGCCAGCAGGTATGCCCTGCTGGTGAGCCCAAGCAAGCCAAGCAAACGCTAAGGCTTCCACATCCTGAGTGCCAACTCCCTCGCTATCCGTTGTTCGTACATCGCAGAACAGAGTGCGTTGTAGGTCAGCCATGAGGGCTGTGTTTCGAGCACCCCCTCCACAAACAAGTACCTCTTTTGCATCGGCAGCGTAAGTCTGTATCGAACGCGTGACCGTTTCTGCGGTCAATCGCCTGAGTGTGGCTTGAATGTTCTGGGCCAAAGCGCTGTCGACAGCCGTGCTTTGCTGATCGCCTGCTTGATAGGCATTGAGTCGTGTTTCGAGCCAGTCCCGGTTGAATAAGTCCCGTCCCGTGGATTTTGGTGCGGGCAAGGCGAACCATGGCTCTGAGTCAAGCATCGCTGTCAGCAGCGTTGTATCTGCCTGTCCGCCTTCTCCCCAAGCTCCATCCTGATCAAAGGCGCGTCCTGTATGACGTGCGCACCACATATCCATCAGCACATTCGCCGGTCCGGTATCAAACCCAACGGGTGGCTGATTGGGGCGCAGGATAGTAATGTTGGCAATGCCGCCGAGATTCAAAATCACGCGGGTGTGGGGGGCGGGAAATATTCCCGCATGAAAGATCGGAACAAGAGGTGCGCCCTGACCGCCGGCCGCGACATCCCGGCTACGGAAATCGGCGATCACGCTAATACCGGTGAGTTCAGCCAAGAGTGCGGGAGCGTTGAGTTGAATCGTGAAGCCATGATCAGGTCTGTGGCGAATGGTTTGTCCATGCGCACCCAAGGCTGCGACTTGCTTGGGTGTCACATCCGCCTTGAGTAAAGCTTCTTGAACGACCTGTGCATAGAGTGTGGCCAGAACGTTTGCTGCGAGCGCAGCACGTTCGAGTTCATTAGGACCGGGTTCGTTCAGCGCGAGAAGCTCAGCCTGCAGGGAGGGAGGGAACTGTGTGGCAGCGCGGGACAGAAGTGTGGGGTGACCCGCGTGATCAAAGCGCGCCAGAACCGCATCAATGCCATCCAGGCTAGTGCCTGACATGAGTCCTACATAAAGGGCGTGCTCAGCCAAAGGAACCTATTCTTTTAGCGACTAGCAACATTATTTGTTTCAGGGACGGCTTCCTGAAACTTGGCGAGCACTTGCAATTGTTGCTTAAAGGGGCTCACAATTTGTGCAAATTTTTCACGATGCTCTGGTGCGAGCGGCTGAGACGTTGGCATGTTTGCCGTCGCAGTTAAGGGATCAATCGGCTTTTCGGCTACGCGGAACTCGTAGTGCAGGTGCGGTCCAGTCGACCAGCCTGTAGAGCCTACATAGCCAATTAGGTCACCTTGCGAAACCTTGCTGCCAGCCTGCAGGCCCGATGCGAAACGACTCTGATGGGCATAGAGTGTGGTGATTCTGCTGTGGTGTTTAAGGATGACGGTGTTGCCGTAGCCGTTGCGCCAGCCCACAAACTCGACCGTACCATCGGCCGTGGCGTGAATGGGCGTACCGGTCGGTGCGGCATAGTCGACGCCGGCGTGATGACCAGACCACGCTTGCAAGCCAGGCAGTTTGCGCATACCAAAGGTTGAGCTGATACGGGAAAACTTGAGCGCACTGCGTAAAAATGCGCCTCTCAAGCTTTCGCCTTCAAGGTCGTAATAGCCGCCCGTTTGACCGTCAGGGCTAAACCAAACCGCATTGTGAGTCTTGCCACCATTGATAAACTCTAGCGCCAGCACTCGGCCATTGCCTGCGGTACGACCGCCGATCGTACGAGTCTCATAGACAACGCGAAATTGATCATTTGGGCGCAGGCCACGTAAAAAGTCGACTTTGCTGCTCAGGATCTCAGCCATTTGCGAGGTGATGCCATCGGGAACGCCTGCAATGTCAGTAGCGGCAAAGAGCGAAGAGCGAATGGTGCCGACTGCGACCTCAACGTGCGTCTCGAGAGGCTGGAGGAGTTCTTCGGCAACAAAGCCAGACTTTGTTGCGGTGATTTGGAGGGTTTTGGCTATCCCCGAGCCGTTGGAGTCAGAGTTGGGGGTGTGGTAATAACGCACCCACAATAAGTCGCCATCGTCGTTTGTGGCAGCCTGTACGGAACGACCAACAATCAGTTTATAGACAGAGCGCGCTTTGGGCTCACGCGTCAAAAAGTTAAGAAGATCGGAGTCCGAGACGTCTACGCGCTTGAGAACCGTTGCGAGCGTATCGCCTGAACGGATTCGCGTCTCAACAATATAAGGTGTTTCTTCGGAGGCTTGTTCAACAGGCGCTGTCTCGACTGGCGTCGGGACTGGCACCACGTCAAGAACCAATTTTTGTTCTGGAGCGGGTTCGTTTGTAGCCTTGGGCTTTCCATCGGCGGCATCAACCGCCGTGGGTTGAATCACGCCCAGTGCCACAGCGCCTAGCGCTAATAACAATGCGGCACTCACCACCACACCACGCACCATACCCGAGCGACCTTCTTGTTGACCAGACAGCGGCAAGGCTGTGGGGGCGAGGGCGGGTTTGGTGGTTAAGTGGTTTTTAAAACGCATTAGTGAATAATCCTATGTACAACGTACGTCGCAACATCAGTTCGCATTAAGCTTTCGTGTAAAACGATGCTTAAACACCACACTCATGCCGGATTTTGCGTGGCAGAGCAAGATTAGTTTGCGTATGATGTCAGTCTTGTAAAAAAGTATGTTAGCCGATTTCGAGCGATCAAACAGCTTTTTTGTCACTTTCACCGATCAAATTGGCTTACTTCTTTTATGTTGACGTCTAAATACGCGATTACCCCAGAAGTTGAAGCTAACTTACGCATAGTCGAGCGAGGCTGCGATGAGCTGCTGGTCAAGACCGAATTTGCCCAGAAAATGGCCCGCAGTCAGGCGACAGGTATTCCTCTGAGAGTCAAGCTGGGCTTGGATCCTACGGCACCTGATATCCATCTTGGGCACACGGTCGTACTCAATAAAATGCGCCAGTTGCAAAACCTCGGGCACACCGTCATTTTTCTGATTGGAGACTTTACCTCCATGATTGGCGACCCGTCTGGTCGCAACTCAACGCGTCCTCCGTTGACCCGTGAGCAGATTGAGGAAAACGCCCGGACTTATTACGCCCAAGCGAGCCTGGTGCTGGATCCTGCCCGAACCGAGATTCGATACAACTCAGAGTGGTGTGACCCTCTGGGCGCCCGAGGAATGATTCAGTTGGCCTCGCGTTATACGGTGGCGCGCATGATGGAGCGCGATGACTTTACCAAGCGCTTTAAGTCAGGGGTGCCGATTTCGGTGCATGAGTTTCTGTACCCACTTATGCAGGGCTACGACTCAGTCGCCTTGAAATCAGACCTTGAACTGGGCGGTACTGACCAAAAATTCAATCTGTTGGTCGGTCGAGAGCTACAAAAAGAATACGGCCAAGAACCGCAATGCATTTTGACGATGCCTTTGCTTGAGGGCACGGATGGCGTCGAAAAGATGTCAAAGTCCAAGAACAATTACATTGGAATTGGTGAGGCGCCAGAGTCCATTTTTGGCAAAATCATGTCGATTTCGGACACAATGATGTGGAAATACTTTGATTTGCTGTCGTTTCGCAGCATCGAAGAGGTTGCTGCTCTGCGCGCCGAGACCGAGGCGGGTCGTAACCCCCGTGACGCAAAAGTCATGCTTGGCCAGGAAATTGTGGCGCGTTTTCATTCGCAGTCTGCCGCAGACGCTGCGCTGGCAGCGTTTGAGGCACGCTTCCGTGATGGTGCAGTGCCGGAAAATATGCCTGAGGTGACGGTTGCCGGTGCGCCTGTGGGCATTTTAAAGCTGCTGAGAGAGGCTGGGCTAGTGGCCTCAGGTGCGGAAGCCCAGCGCAACGTCGAACAAGGTGGTGTGCGGGTGGATGGCGATCGGGTCGAGGACAAAGGCTTGCAGATCAGCGCGGGCACCTACGTTATTCAGGTTGGAAAGCGTAAGTTTGCCCGGGTAACGGTGGCTTAAGCTATCCCTAAGCGCCTTGAGTCTTTAAGATAACCAAGGCGCAGTACACTAGCAGTATTCAAATTTTGCTTTTAATTTCGCCAGGATTCCTATGTTTGATCGCAAACTCACTCTAGACCGTGTTGACCCTGAAGTTTGGTCCGCCATTCAGAAAGAAGACACACGGCAAGAACAGCACATTGAGCTGATCGCTTCTGAAAACTACGCCAGCCCTGCCGTGATGCAGGCGCAGGGCACTCAGATGACGAATAAGTACGCCGAAGGCTATCCAGGTAAGCGCTATTACGGTGGGTGTGAGTATGTGGATATTGTTGAGCAGCTCGCCATCGATCGCCTCAAGTCCTTGTTCGGCGCTGAGGCTGCGAACGTGCAGCCTAACTCTGGCTCGCAGGCTAACCAAGCTGTTTATTTAGCTGTGTTAAAGCCAGGTGACTCTGTGCTGGGCATGAGTCTGGCTGAAGGGGGACACTTGACGCACGGTGCTTCGGTCAATGCCTCGGGCAAGCTATACAACTTCCACCAGTATGGTTTGGACGCTGATGAAGTGTTGGACTACGACAAGGTCGAAGAGTTAGCCAAGACGCAAAAGCCTAAGTTGATCGTGGCGGGTGCCTCGGCTTACTCGTTGCGCATGGACTTTGAGCGTCTGGCACGCATTGCTAAAGACAATGGCGCATTGTTGTTAGTAGACGTGGCGCACTATTCAGGTTTGGTGGCGGGCGGTGCGTATCCCAATCCAGTCCCTCATGCTGATTTCGTCACTTCCACCACGCACAAGTCTTTGCGCGGTCCCCGTGGCGGCGTCATCATGATGAAAGCCGAATACGAAAAGGCGATCAACTCCGCGATTTTCCCAGGCATTCAAGGTGGTCCGTTGATGCACGTGATCGCAGCCAAGGCTGTGGCCTTCCGCGAAGCCGCAACGCCCGAGTTCAAAGCCTATGCCGCGCAAGTGGTCAAAAACGCGCAAGTATTAGCCGAGACCTTGGTCAAGCGCGGTTTGCGTATCGTCTCTGGTCGCACAGAAAGTCATGTCATGCTGGTGGACTTACGCGCCAAGGGCATTACTGGCAAAGAAGCCGAAGCTGTGTTGGGCGAAGCGCACATCACGGTCAATAAAAATGCGATCCCGAATGATCCTGAAAAGCCATTTGTGACAAGCGGTATCCGTTTGGGTACACCTGCGATGACTACACGCGGCTTCAAGGAAACCGAAGCGCAACTCACAGGTAATCTGATTGCTGATGTGTTTGACAACCCACGTGACCCCGCCAATATCAAGTCGGTGCGCGAGCGTGTCAATGCACTGACTGCTTCTTTTCCGGTCTACCGTTAATCAACGGGCAGCGCAGCGCGTTGCCCTGAGTGTTTTGATCAAGGCGGCCTCATGAAGTGTCCCTTTTGCGGGCATGCTGATACACAAGTCGTAGACTCGCGTGGCGCGGATGAAGGGGACTTCATTCGTCGTCGCAGGCGTTGTCCTTCTTGTGATCGTCGTTTTACAACCTACGAGCGCGCCGAGCTCGAGATGCCGACGATCGTCAAACGCAATGGCAGCCGTAACGAATATGAAGCCAGCAAACTTCGTGCGAGCTTGTCACTTGCCTTGCGTAAGCGTCCTGTGAGCACTGAAGAAGTCGATGCCGTGGTCGCGCGAATCGAAGAGCGCCTGCTGACCAGTGGGCAACGTGAGGTCTCGACCGAGTTCTTGGGTGAACTGGTGATGAATGAATTGAAAAAGCTCGACAAGGTCGCCTACGTGCGCTTTGCTTCCGTTTACAAAAGTTTCGAAGACATCGGTGAGTTTGTCGAAGCCATACGCGAGATGCAGGGTCCGCCCGCACAGCGCAAAATTTGAATATGAAACCTTCCCATTCTCTCGATGTGCGCAATCCCGATCAAGATGTGTTTTTTATGCGTCAGGCGCTCGCACTCGCAGAGGAGGCGCTGTACGTACCATCGCCTAATCCACGCGTAGGTTGCGTCATTGTGCGTGACGCGCAGGTGATTGGTCGCGGTGCGACGCAGGCTGTTGGCTCCCATCACGCAGAGGTGATGGCCTTGCAGGACATGCGCGCGCGCGGCTTAACCGCCGAGGGCGCCACGGTGTACATCACGCTCGAACCCTGCAGTCATCATGGACGCACGCCTCCCTGCGTGGATGCGCTGATTTCTGCCAAACCTGAGCGTGTTGTATTTGCGCATTTTGATCCCAATCCGCATGTGGCCGGTCGCGGTATGCACCTGCTGCGCGGTGCAGGGATTGAGGTCAATGTTGGGATTTGTGCGGATCTCGCGCTGGCCATCAATCCAGGCTTTGTTTCTCGCATGACGCGTGGTGTGCCATACGTCTGGATGAAAATGGCGGCTTCGCTGGATGGTCGTACCGCACTCTCCAATGGCGTGTCGCAATGGATCACAGGTGCTGAGGCGCGTGCAGATGGCCATCATTGGCGGGCACGAAGTTGTGTGGTGATGACCGGTATCGGTACTGTCCGCGCGGACGATCCGCAAATGAACGTGCGACATGTGGCGACGATGCGCCAGCCGCGCCGCGCTGTGATTGATCCAGGTTTTGAAATCAATGAAGATGCGGCCATTTTGAAGGGTGAGGGGGCGATCGTTTTTACCGGTGATCAAAACGCCGAGAAATTTGCGCGCCTGACGGATCGAGGCGTGCAGGTGGTGTACGTGCCCGAAGACGATGCACCCGCAAGCGGTCGCGTGCGTCGACGTGTGGATATGCGCGCCATGATGAAATGGCTGGGCGAGCACGATGCGAACGAGGTGCACATTGAGGCGGGCTCTGGCTTGAATGGTGCACTTTTGAGTGCGGATTGTGTCGATGAATTGTTGATTTATCTGGCGCCGATGTTGCTGGGTGAGGGGATGGGGATGGCCCAATTGCCGACTCTGACCAAGCTCGAGGGCGTGCAGCGTTTTGAATTTACTGATCTCAAGCAGCTCGGTGCGGATGTGCGTTTGCGCGCGCGACTGCCAGAGCACTGGCGCGAGCTGATGCAAAAAATCCATTTGACTGAATACAGCACAGGACAGGCACTCTAATGTTTACTGGGATCGTCGCGGCCGTGGGTCGCATTGAAAAAATTGAACCTCTTGCAGGCGGTCAGGCCGATGCGGGTGTGCATCTTTCTATTCATGCAGGTGGTTTAGATCTAAGTGATGTCGGTTTAGGTGATTCAATCGCGATTCAAGGCGCCTGCATGACGGTGGTGTCTAAGCATGTCGACGGTTTCGCTGTGGATGTGTCGCGTGAAAGTTTGCGCCTGACCATGGGATTGGATGCGCAGGGTGCGGTCAATCTTGAAAAGTCCTTACGTGTTGGCGACCAAATCGGCGGTCATATTGTCTCGGGTCACGTGGACGGTTTGGGTGAAGTGGTTAAGTTTGAGCCGGTTGGTGAGTCTTGGGAGCTGATTGTGCAGGCGCCCGCATCCTTGGCGCCTTTTTTGGCTTATAAGGGATCAATTACGGTCAATGGTGTCAGTTTGACAGTCAACCGCGTCGAGGATTTGGCGGGTGGAACACAATTCAGTATTAATCTGATTCCACATACGATTGCTGTCACGACCTTGCAGCACCTCACAGTCGGTCAACGGGTCAACCTCGAAGTCGACACAATTGCCCGTTATGTTCAGCGGATGCTGTCTTTGCCCCGTTAATGCTAGAATAGCGGGCTGTAGTGAAAACGGACAGGTGGCCGAGCGGTTGAAGGCGCACGCCTGGAAAGCGTGTATACGTTCAAAGCGTATCGGGGGTTCGAATCCCCCTCTGTCCGCCAGTAAATTGTCTACAGCAACAGACTGCCATATATAAACCCGCATGCCAAATGGTTCTGCGGGTTTTTTCATGTCTTTAACCATATACGACTGTCGATTGACATAGACGGTATTTGAACGGTACTTTAGACGGTATCAACCCCTCACTAAAGATAACTACCGTCATGAAGCTGACTGATGTGACTATCCGGCAGGCAAAAGCCCAAGAGAAGCCCTATAAGCTGGTTGACGGCACTGGGTTGTATTTACTTGTGAATCGGGCAGGTAAGTATTGGCGATATGACTATCGGTTTTATTCGAAGCGTAAGACCATTTCATATGGCGTCTACCCAGTCCTAACACTGTCGGCCGCCCGCGAGGTCCACATGATGGTCAAGCGAGGGTTGACCGAAGGGCGCGATCCCATGGCGGTGCGTAAGATCGAAAAGCATGCTGATTCCACGACATTTAATACCGTTTCTACGAAATGGTTCGCGCACTGGAAGGTAGGCAAGACGGAAAAGCATGCATCAGAAGTCTGGCGCAGGCTTGAGCTAGACATCTTGCCCGCCCTTGGTGACATACCTGTCAATGCTCTGACGGTGACCCAGATTCGTGATTGCATTAAAGTGATCGAGGCTCGAGGAGCATTGGATATTGCCAAGCGTCAGCTACAGAAATGTAGTCAGGTCATGCGGTACGCCGTTGCGCATGAGTTAGCCGAGCGAAATCCGGTCGCTGATATAAAGCCATCCGATATATTGCCAGCGCGCAAGAAGCGTAATTTCTCACGTGTTGATGTCAAAGACCTTCCTGAGCTATTGCGAGACATAGATGCCTATGTTGGCGGTGAACACACACGCCTAGCTTTGCAGTTGATGGTGCTGACTTTTGTTCGTACAAGCGAGTTGATTGGTGCTAAGTGGGCAGAGTTTGACTTGGATGCATCGCGGTGGAATATCCCTGCAGAACGGATGAAAATGCGGACCCCACATATCGTGCCCTTGAGCAAACAGGCTATTGCAGTGCTGACTAAGCTGCAATCCTTGTCCTATGGACGGGAATTTGTTTTTCCTGCTGATACAGGCAAGCCGACACATATGAGCAATAACACTATTCTCTATGCGTTGTATCGCATGGGTTATCGGGGGCGGATGACTGGCCACGGATTCCGAGGTGTAGCCTCCACCATCTTGCATGAGCAGGGGCAACCTCACGAACAAATTGAGTTGCAACTGGCTCACCAGGAGAGAGACGATGTTTCTGCAGCATATAACCATGCTCTTTACCTGACTCAGCGTGCCAAGATGATGCAAGCCTGGGCTGATCATCTAGATGTCTTGCGTTCGAATAATGTGGTGGAGCTGCGAAGCGCATGATGACCCAAACAGGTGGATGGCATCGTTTTAACGCCTTAAAGCAATGGGTGGGGTTCATTCCTCCACATGGAAGGTTGCTTGGGTTGGATATGACACGTTTTGGCGTTTGCAAGTTATTGTCGAACCGTACAGTCTCGGATGTCGAAACAATGCTTGAAACAATGACCGGGTTTATAGAAATCAACGCTGATCAAGATGATTTCACCGAGATCAAACTCCCGCCACCTGAATTTAATTGGGAACTTCATGCGACGGGTTTATGGCGGTTAGTAAACCAGACTGTAAATGATCCAAGGTTGGCTGAACTAAGCGCCGAAAAATGGGAATTAGTTGCTGCGGTATCTTTGCACTTTACCAAAAGGGCTGCTGACTCCCTTTGTGCCGAACCGTATGGCTTGGATCCCTCTTTGCAGGTAGCGACTATTAAGTCTCAAACGCTTAGTGTTACTGCAAACAGTTGGTTTGTATTCGCTAGTCTGGAGCTACATGCGGAAAACATATCTACTGGGAAAAAAATTAGAGCGTCTAGTGTAAAAGGAAACCAGTCTCGTCATAAGAGCGATCAGAAACAATTTCGGATTCAAAATATTCTCGCTGAAGCGCACGAAATAAGGCGTAAAAATTCAAAGCTCACCAACAATGCAGTAGCTAAGATGATCGAGCAAAAGCACTCTGGTGATGGTGATAAAAAGGTCGAGGCAGGATATGGCCATCGCACTATCTTTAAGGTGCTCTCAGACAATCCAAGTAAATAGTTTGCAATTTCCCGGGGAGCTGCAATGTCCGGGCATACAGAATCATGTCTCTTACTAACGACATGAGGGTATGACATGGCACACCAGACTACACAACCCGAAGATAGGCTCATCACAGATAAGGATGTCGCGCATTTAATAGGCGCATCTCGCTCTTGGCCTTGGAAACTTGTAAAAGACGGTAAATTCCCTGAGCCGATCAGGTTGTCCTCACGGTGTACTCGGTGGCGGCTGTCTGATATTCGCAAATGGATGTCGGACCCGCAAGGTTGGCAAACCGTTAATAGCGGAGATGACAAATGAGCATCGAACTAAGTACAAATACAAGCCATAAAGTCGAAAGTTGCAAGCAGGCCGTATCTGTCGCTATCGGTTCAATAGAAGTTTGGCATGATTTTTCTGTAATCGTTCATAGGGATATTTCTCGATGTGTAACGCAACTGCTGAGAGGCTTGGTACAGGTTGTTGCAGTTTTAGTCTGTAACCAGTACTCGAAGAGGTGCACTTTCGGCGTGGAAACGGGGAAATGGACTACCTCGACGTGTATGTTCTGCGTGAGGCATTGGGCTAGCCTAGATCAAAACGGTACTTGGAGTGTTGGCTTGAAAAGCTCCAAATCGCTAGGAGGTTCATCATGCTGATACCTAGATTTGAATCTATCCCCACCGCTTTAAAAGAACATCATCGGTGGGTGTCGTGGGGTAAAAACAAAATACCATTCGATCCCAGGTTACCTAACAGCCTCGCAAGCGTGACAGATCCTCAGACATGGGGAACATTTGATAACGCAAGGTCCGCCTATGAAGATGGGGGGCGTAAAGGTGTTGGATTTGTTCTAAATAACGATGGCCTAGTGGGGGTTGATCTCGATGACTGTGTAGATCATGACAACCCTGACCCCAAAGCCATTGCCATACTTGATCGAATTGGATGCCGCTACATTGAGATCTCTCCATCAGGAAGGGGACTACGTAGCTTCGGATATTCCAAACCTGAAATCCGCCGTAAAGGTATTTTGGATGGCATCAAGGTAGAGCTTTACTCTAGGGGGCGTTACTTGACTGTGACCGGCCATGTGTTGCGCGAAGGCCCCATATACGAACTTCCGGGTTTTACTTCTGTATCGAATAGTCTTGCACCTACAGAGGAGCACAGAGGAGTACGGAGGATTACAGAAGATGACATAAGTCATCCTCCGTATTCTTCTGTAGTTATTCCTTGTAGCACTATTCCCGACAGTATTGGCCAGCGAAATAAAAAACTTTTCGAATTAGCACGGCACCTTCAGGGAACTATCATTAATGCAGAAATCAAAGATGTACGCGCCTATGTCCTAGAGTGGCATCGTCTGTCACTACCGGTTATTGGGACAAAAGACTTCGGTATAACTTGGGCTGACTTCATTCGTGGCTGGGAAAAAGTACGTTTTCCATTAGGCAAGACCTTGACCGATGTGCTTGCGGGAGTAAGTCAGGATCCCATACCTGAAGGAATCCAAACACTTGGATACGGAAATCACGGCATTGAAATCGCAAGAATTTGCCAGCGACTAGCTACACATCAAGGCGCAGAGCCCTTTTTTATCGGTGCTCGCAAAGCAGGTGAGCTCCTAGGTATTCACTTCACTGATGCCGCCAAACTACTTTCAGCTTTAGTTGCGGATGGTGTTATTAATTTAGTAGAAAAAGGCGCGGGCAATCGAGCCAGTAGATACAGATGGGCAATTCAACAACCCTCTTCGTCTTTAATTAAAAAATAGGTGTGATATGAACCCACGCAAAAATAAGAATGAGCGATTGACCAGATACCGGCAACGACTTTACCAAGCAGGTTTTAAACGAGTTAGTGCATATATTTCAAGTGATCTAGTCCTGAAACTTCAAAACTTAAGACAACAAGGAGAATGTCTGGGCCGGACTCTTGAGCGAATATTGCTTGGTAGTTCAAGGTTACGGCCTCAATTTTATGCACCAGAAGAGAAGATCAACAGGAAAATTCGCCAACTCATGCAGGCCGACACACACTACAAGGCAAAGAAAGTTATCAGATAGAAAAAACTCAATATGTACAGGTCGACTTAAAAATGACTATTCGTCACCTAACTTAGTTTGTTGAAATTTTATTAAAGGTTTTGTGAACAAGTGCGCGCGCGCGATGGCGATACTGGATTGTCAGTGCAAAGGCCTTCTATATAAAAAACTGACAAACCTGAAGGTGTATTAATTCAGCTCTGATCTGACATACACAGTCAGAGGGGTTGTATTGAGGCTCGCATCCCCCGCTTTCGGCCACAAGCAGCCGTTGGTGCATGGACATTCGGAAGTTAAGCGTTGGAGATGACCGGCGGCTGGAGGGCGGAAGTCGTACGGTTGAGCGGTGGGTTAGACCCTAGAGGCGACAGAACGACAAGCCTCTTGTCCGTGCCTGAAATAACGGTGTCAATTCTTTCCATCTCGCACGGAGCATCAGGCAAGAACAATAAGATGCCATCCTTGATGCCCCCGATAAGCAAATAATGTTCTACTTGCGAGACAGCACTCGCATAGCTTTGCTTGGTCAGTCTTCGTTTGATCTCAATAATGACCTTCTCTGTCCCTCGCGACACAAGCAAATCCGCCCGGAATGTTTTCTCTACATTCAGGCGAACTTCGGTCTGAACGTTCAGCTCGGGTGCGGCCGATGACAGAAAGCCATGAAGTGCGCCGATAAGTTGTGGCTCAGTTACCTTTCCTGAAGACGAGACCGAAGGCAAGTGAATTGCACAGAACTGGTTTAATAGTTCTGTAGATCTAACCAGTAGGTCGGCGTTTAATGTTTGCGCAAGGCTCGACTCAAGGGTTGCTTTTTGTGCTTCGGCTTCTGTTTGTGACCTTGTGAAGGCGAGTCGTTCAGCGATTTGATCGAGGAGGAGGCAAGCGAAAGCAGATACAGAAATGATGGCTAAAAAGGCTTCGCTTTCGTCAAAGACCAATTTGTAATCGTGCGCCGAAGGATTCCGCCACTCCTTGCGGTAAATTGTTAGCTGGCTCAACACCCTATTTCGGAAGATGTTGTTTTGCTCTAGATAGTTCTCAATCTCAAAAGGGCGCTTCTTCGCAGGATCTTGACCCGCTAGAACTCGATAGGCTTCTTTGACACTACCTTCAAACGCTTGGTTTGTTCGATAGATGGCGTCAGTGAAGGCTGTATCGTCGTCGGACTCTTGTCCGCGTGATAGGTGTCGAAAGGCAGTTTCAATATGCAGTAGCACTGCCTCTAATCCAGGGACGTGCTCGCCGGCCTCCAGTACATTGATCTTCTTTTGCAGTGTGTCAACAAGGTCCATGATTATTTATAACTAACGCCTCAATTAAGCCGAACCACTTAGCCGCGGAGACTGAGATGATGAATTGGCAGCACTTAGCGATTCATTTCTGTGTCGCGATTCTTCAATTTTAATTTCTACTGCGGATTCTGTACACACCTCTGCTCCTGTGCACATCTCGCTCATTGCATAAGTGCCGTGAGCGCATTCGTTTCTATCAACGCTATAGCTTGCGAAAGGATCCGTGTCATAACGTTGATTCCTTACTTATCGGATGAAGGCCTTGGGGCTTTGCTCTGAGAAGCTAATCAGAGTCGTTTTCTATTCGATAAATCAGTCAGCATCTGTCAGATCAAATCTGGGTCAACACACCTAAAGCCTATGAATTTATGTTGGTCGGAACAATTCCAAAACATCAACCTCCAAAGCATGGGCAACACGCTCTAACCCATCAACACTGATATTTGTGACGCAACGTTCCAGTTGGGAGATGTAGGTCCTATGAAAATCTGCTATTTCAGCAAGTTTTTCTTGGCTTAAGCCCTTTTCAGATCGTAATCGCTTAATGTTCAAAGCGATACGCTGTCGAAGGAAGTTACTTGATTTTTTAACACTCATCATGCGTCAAGCTTGACGCAGTGTACCCAATCACTCTACAGTATATAACTCTACTGCTTTTAAATCTCATTATGCTTAAGCATATTGTTATCGAGCTAAGGCTCCTAACAACTCCTAACCTCATCTCATTAAAAGTGACCCATATAAAAATATGAAAAATCGATTAATCATCATCATCGGTTGTGTCTTGTTATCAGGATGTGCCCCAAGTCTGCTGAACTCCTCGATGAATAATGTGGTGATCAAGGCACACAATGACTATGCTGGGGAAGCACAAGTCATGGCAGATGCTGAATGCAAGAAATTCAGCAAATCTGCCAGATTGAATCAGACAGTTAGAGCAAACGTTGCAGAGTCCACTTACTTTTTTGATTGTCGATAAAAATTATGAATGTCTGTGTGCGTATCTTCAACACTAGGTATTAATACTTATAAAAAAATAAAAACGATCAAAGATGGAGGACATATGAGTACAGCAAAGGATTTAAAGATTTTTCTAAGTAACCGCAAATACTGGCTCAGTATTTTGATTGCATTTTTTATTGGTTTTTTTGTAAGCCCATACATTTACCCTAAACTTTTTGGCTACAGCAGCGCAGAGGAGTGCGCCATACATGCCAAGACAAAATGGGCAATCGGCTTTTGCTTCGATCTTTACCCGGAAGTAAAGAAATGAGATGTGAAAATTTGGGGAGTGTTAGCACGGGATCAATGCCAGAGGACGAAACCTGGATTCTTTTTGCTTTAAACCTAGCAAAAGACTACGTAAAGTTTGCGTGCGGAGAAATGCTAACTGGGTGCAAAATCGAAATTCATTGGCATGATCACGACTTAGGAAGCTTCCCTTTCCTCTGTCTAAGCACTGAGGCATATATTCAAGAAAATTACATTACCGCTGCAGAGAACGCTTTAAGAGTATTCGACGGTGCCGTCTGCTGGCCCACTCTTAGAGAGCACTTTGAGCAGCAAACCGCACCTGAGGATGATTGAAAAGAACCGCCACTTTTAAAAGAGATCACAATGATTGTGAGCCCTACATGTTCAATTATTTAATTTCCTTATTTAATCGTGTTAACGATAGGGAACTTGCAAACGCAACACTCGCGTTCGGAAGTCGTATCTATAAATCTTTACGGCCCATCCTTAACGTAAAAGACTTAGATGCAATTTCTCTTCAAATGGAGCTGCTGATATTCGCTGTGTCAGTAGTCAACGCGTTTGTCAGTCTACGCAGACGCAAACCTCTCAGGATCATTGCAAAGCTTACGACAACAGTTTTGATGGCGTACGCTGTAAATCTAGAGAAAATTACACAGGGGAAAATAGATGCTACTAGCTACGCTGCTAAGCTTGCACTCGTGCTATCTGACGGTCCACTTGAATACACAAATATAGTTATTGAACAAAGTCCAGAAAAGCAACCAGAACTATTAATCAACTTATTTCTTGCTCGAACGGGAGTTCATCTCAACGATATAAATGAATGGAATGATCTCTGTGAGACCCTTTCGGGATCTCTCAGCATGCTGATCAATGACTTAAAAAATGCCGGTGTTTAATCGTTAAAAAATAAATATTTTCACTTTTTTGGATTAGAGCATGTAGCAATCGACCCATTAATCAGCAAGAGTGCTTCCCCGGCATCAGCATGTTCAGCCACCACGAGGCATTACTGTGGGCCAGGTCCTAGTATCTTCGAATCACAGATAAAATATGCTGGAATATTCAAGGGGTAAAATCGACTGCTAGTTGAATCGCTCGATCCATCGCAATGAACAACTATCTTGGTATTAGCAAGGACATCCAATTGTTATTACAAAAAGTTAAAACACATCCATTAATCATATTTAGTTTTCTTCTAGGTGCTTTAGCGATTGCTGTTACTGTTTCAGGCTGGCTCGAATTTACAAATACCGGTCAAGTAAATATAAAGCGGTTACTTACAGTTAATTCAATTCTTCTAAATTTTCTTGGGGCGTGTTGGATTGCTGCTGGTGTTGTATTGCGTAGTGCCGACTTGATTGCACTAGATCGTGCATCGACTAGTGGTATGGCGGGCCGCTACATAGGCAAGGACCCAAACAAGGAGATCATCCCAAATATGCTAAAAATTGCTTCTAGAAGAGCGGCATGGGGTGTTTTTTTCATCTTCCTCGGGGGTTGTTTGCAGCTAGTTTCTGAATATTTTGGCTAAAGTTAAGCGCTGGCATCATTCATTTTCAATGCTAAGTTAACCTGATTTGCACATCCTAAAACTAACTAAATGTCATCTTGACCTGCCCTAATCTGGACTTTCTGCAGCTAATTGCGTGAGAAATAGCGTATAAATTAGAGCATGGACATCCCCCGGTTTGATGAAGCCTTTCACTTGCTAGTTAATCCCAGACTTTTAGTTCTTAATCAAAAAATTTTTGGTGTTGTCGAGCTTCTGTTTCTTCTGTGCAAAATTTCTAGAGCAATTGCAATCGATTCACGATCGGTTTACTCCCTTTTACTGCCTAATAATTTCAATCAATCCATTGGTAGTAACTTAACTAATAGATCGCACAAACTCACGCTACTATGATCAAGCAGTCTTAACTGAATTTAATTGACTTACACATATGCCTTTGCTTGATTTTCATTATTCTGATGCCATTAAGGACGACACAGCTATGCTTGCCCAAGGGGGCGTACGAGAGTTGGGAGCGATATTCACGCGTGTTGAAGTAGTCAACTTTATCCTTGACATCGCGGGTTACACAGAGGATCAGCCCCTGCATAAGAAGCGAGTTCTGGAACCATCATTCGGTGCGGGAGATTTCATACTACCGATAATCGCTAGGCTCCTCAACGCGTGGAGTATGACTAAATCCAACAGTAACCCGCTGGAAGAGCTGGGCAACGCGATTTTGGCAGTTGAGCTACATAAAGAAACATACAAAACAACGCACACAGCAGTTGTTATGTTGCTAACTAATGCTGGTATAGCATCTGAAATTGCATTGGGGCTAGCTAACAAATGGCTTGTTCAAGGTGACTACTTGCTCACTTCCTTGGTTGGTGATTTTGACTTTGTTGTTGGTAATCCACCATATGTTCGCCAAGAACTGATACCTGAAGCACTTTTGAATGAATATCGTAGGCGCTACTCGACGCTTTACGACCGTGCTGATCTATACATTCCATTTATAGAAAAATCCTTGACAGTGCTTAAGCCCCAAGGAAAGCTCGGTTTCATTTGTGCTGATCGCTGGATGAAAAACAAGTACGGCGGACCTCTCCGCAAATTGGTCGCAGATAAGTTTCATCTTCAGATTTACGTTGACATGACGGACACACCCGCCTTCAACACAAATGTAATTGCTTACCCGGCGATAACGATATTTACACGTGAAAAGTCAGCAATGACTAGAATCGCTCACCGGCCAGCGATAGAAAATGGCGAACTAAAGCGCCTCTCCGTTGCTTTAACTAATAAAGCAGTTGAAACCGACAGTTTATTGGTGCGTGAC
The DNA here is from genome assembly GCF_049655405.1 of Zwartia sp. Classification (GTDB taxonomy): domain Bacteria; phylum Pseudomonadota; class Gammaproteobacteria; order Burkholderiales; family Burkholderiaceae_B; genus Zwartia. The sequence goes on along the minus strand of NZ_JBASJR010000012.1, from coordinate 46,739 downwards.
GTTGCTGGCGTTGTAAAAGGTTCAGAACCGTGGTTACTAGAATCTGTCGATCAAATGAAATTAATTCGTCGTCTAGAACAAACTTTTCCGAACATTGAGGACGTTGGATGCAAAATCGGCATTGGTGTTGCCACTGGTTCCGACCAGGCATTCATCGGAAAATTTGACGAGTTGAATGTTGAGGCTGACCGCAAAGTTCCGCTGGTCACAACGAAAGATATAGTTTCAGGGGAAGTTGTCTGGACAGGCCTTGGAGTCATAAATCCATATGCGGACATTGGTGGGCTCGTAGATCTTAATACTTATCCCAAATTGCGTGATTACTTAGAGACTAGAAGAGAAATAATCTCAAAGCGTCATTGTGCACAAAAATCACCTGAGAATTGGTACCGAACTATTGATCGTATTACTCCATCCTTAGCTTTAAAGCCTAAACTTCTGCTTCCAGACATAAAAGGCGAAGCCCACGTGGTATACGAAGAAGGTAAGCTATATCCTCACCACAATCTATATTATGTAACATCGACAGAGTGGGACTTGCGCGCTTTGCAGGCCGTCCTACTTTCATCAGTAACACGTCTTTTTGTTGCTACTTACTCTACCAAAATGCGCGGCGGTTTTCTGCGATTCCAAGCCCAATATCTACGCAGAATCAGAATGCCTAAATGGTCGGAAGTACCAATATCGTTAAGATCAGAACTATCAAATGCCGCGGTTAATCGCAACATAAACGCTTGCAATATAGCAACATTCAAACTTTACAATTTAAACAACGAAGAACAAGCTGCCCTTGGGGGTAATGGAGATTGAATGACACTGGATCTTGTCAATTATGAACAAAAAGCTCAAGTTGCCGTAAAGTCGTTTTGGGGTGCGAGGAAAGCTGCAATTGATAGACAGGCTGCCGCTGGCAACGCAGATCAAGGTGAAAGATCTGGAGTAACGGCCGGAAAGAATATGGACGCATTCCTAGATCTAATACTAGATGTTATCAAAGCGAATGGGCTTGCGCATGCTGACATCCATCAAAGCAAAGCAACACTGAGCCTGCCTGGATTCTTCCGTCCCACGAAACTTTGGGATTTATTGATTCTTCATAAGGGCCAACTAATTGCCGCCATCGAACTCAAGAGCCAAGTTGGCCCCTCCTTTGGCAATAATTTTAATAATCGCACGGAAGAGGCGCTTGGCACTGCGTTAGACCTCTGGACAGCGTATCGGGAAGGCGCGTTTGGGGAGCAACCCAGGCCTTTTGTAGGCTGGTTGATGATGGTCGAAGATGCTCCTGAGTCGAACTCACCAGTGCGAGATAGATCCCCGCATTTCTCGATATTTCCAGAGTTTCAAGGAGCGTCTTACCTCAGACGATATGATTTGCTTTGCCAAAAGCTAATGAAAGAACAGCTTTACACAACCGCGACCGTATTATCGACGCCACGTAGCGCAGTTGACAGCGGGGAATACGCAGATCTGTCATCTATGACTGGACTCAAAACATTTGTGACCTCACTGGCTGGACATATTGCCGCTGAGTCTGCAAGGCTCTCTTGAAAATACTAGCTCTAGTACATCTGATTAGGTAATGTGAGTCATAAGTACTTGCTATGTTTTTATAGCGTCTAATTGAAACACTTTTGAAAGAAGATTTTCATCTCTGGACACCGAACATGATTGCTACGATGCCCAATAGGGTTTAATAGATTAGGAAAAATCTATGAATCTTTAGCGTTTGATTAAGCAGATCTGGAGTAGTGATGATGGCTAACTACAATAAAGACGGCGTGGCCTACACTGCTTACAGACAGGATATGGCGCATGGAATTAGTGGCTATATGCCTGAAAATGCAATATTGGCTCGATTAAATCTGACAAAAGCTTTACTTGCAGATGCAGTTGATCAAGAAAACCACTATTGGATCCAGCATTACCTTGGAGCTCTTCACCATCTTGACGGGGTTTTGTTAGCGGTTGAGTCCATTGTGGATCAACTTAATTACCTACAGAATAATCTTCTTTCACCGAGTCCGTGCCCTTTATTTCCAAAGATTATAGTCAAACAGGAAGGACACTCGGAACCTATGCATCATCCGCCGGCTTTGATAGGCATTTCTTCTCAAAGATTGGAAATCGAAGTTGAAACATTACTTTTAAAAGCAACAGGAACACTTGAGCGTATTGCACAGTTAGTCAACTTTCAATGCCAACTTGGTGGTGTACGCTACTTCAAAGGAGTGGCTGAGCTACTTAAAAGTCACGAGGATAGGTCACCACATAAATCAATTCTGGAGTTGATTGAAGAGGTGATTCCTATATTTAGTAGGACAATTATTTCTGATTCAATCACAAAAGATTGCCTTCGTAATGCCATTGCTCATAGGGCATCTTCACCCGAGTTGATGGATAAAGGGTTCTGTGTCAACTGGCTTGAAGATGGCTCTTTGTTAGCCTTTGATGCAGAATTAAATAACCTTCCTTTAGTTGCATCAGTTAGGGAGTTAGCAAGAGCAATGCCGTATTTCACTCTTCAGTGCATTAAGAGTCTATTAGAGTTGGCGCCAGAAAAAAGTCATGCCAAAGCCTGGGCAAGGGAAAGCACCTTTAACCAACAGTTTTTTGAGCCTACGTGGTTGAATCCATTCTTGCACTACTCATTCTTGATTTCTCCTGAGAATAAAGGGCCACTAGTATCTTTGCTAAGGTGGTTGCCTGGCGGTTTCCAAACACACCAACAGCATTTACTCCCAGAAATATTTGAAATGGCTGTTAGCTCAGCAAAGCCAAAATAAATACCTTCTTCAATGTACTAATCTCTACCGCTTTAATCTGACACATCTCATTAGGCAAGACTATTGCAAATTATTATTCAGCAGTATATCCAAGACGGTATTTATGACGGTATTTTGATTTTTATATTAATTTATGTATATGATTTAAAAGTAATTATTATGTCAGTGTGACTCCCCCTCTGCCGCCAAAACTATTTCGAACTGATTCCAAGTCGTTCGAACAATTGGCTCTATCCCAAATTGGCTCTATCCCGGCTCTACCCCATTAACGGGGGATGAGCACTGTTCATCAAATAGTAGTACTGATCAAACACGGCAAAAATACGCCGTTCTAACCGCACTGGACGCAGTCCTTTCTCCGGTCATTCTCACAAAGCCTCACATTAATCATTCATTCGGGAATTTACCCCTTGATTTGATATGCACGCGCTTTTTCTAAAGTACTCAAAGAGTAAAATGGGGTAGCCCAAATTGGATACTTTCTATCCAATTTGGAAGGCTTCACACAGAACAGATGAATAGCAGCAAATTTCACTTTATTGACACGACACATACTATTAAAAAATTTAACCGGTGTTTAAAGTCAGCGCTTCACATATTTTTGTTGTGTTTGATTACTTTTAGCTTTTCAGCAATTGCCGCTGACTGTCCATCAGTCATTACCTCGCTCGTTTTATCCTGTACTTTGCCTTCTGGATCAGCATCAGTTGAAACCGCTGGTTCAGTGATTGGATCGAATGGATCGAATGGATTGAGCGGAACCAATGGATCACTTTTAACAGCAGTGTCAGGTGGATCAGGTATCGCTGGGTCCAATGCTGTCACGGTATCAGGTTCAGCAGTTTTGTTTAGTGTGTCGAGTGATTTTTCGCCAGCCGTTTCGGGTGGCACAGGTGGTAGTGGGGGAGCAGGAGGGGCGACGACTCGCAACGGTGGCACGGGTGGCGCAGGCGGTGCGGGTGGCGCGGGCGGGAATGGTATCAACAACTCTGGCACGTTGAGTACTTTAAATAACTCTAGTTTCGTCACAGGTGGCGCAGGCGCGAGTGGTGGAAGAGGCGGCAATGCAACCGGTAGCCCTGGTCGATCGGGAAACGGCGGTGCGGGTGGGCAGGGTGGTTCTGGTCTCTACAACACAGGCACCATCACAACGTTGACCAATACGGGTTCGATTCTCGGAGGCGCTGGGGGCGCAGGAGGGGTCCGTGGATCAGCTACAACAACTCCGGGAAGGAGTGGATCGTCTGGCAGCGCAGGCAATGGTATCAATAACATGACTGCCATCACTACGCTCAATAACCTGCAGGGTGCGAGTAGTACCGCTTTAAATTACAAGGGTAATCTACCCACTCATTACAACATCATTGTTTCTAGTGATACTCACTACGGCAAATTGTCGGTTGTTGCTATCTCAGGTACAACAAATTTCGGAATTTCTTCTTTATCCACGACTAATTCGTCGATTCTCAACACCCCTTTGCCTTCAGTGCTGTCGAACATCAGTACTTCTGGTATCAACGTGAATGGTGGCACTTACAGCACCGTCAACAATGTGCCTTCATGGAGTGGGACTTCAAGCGGTTACACCTTTACTTTGGCAATGACGGGTGTGGGTACAAACATCTGGAATCTCACGATCACTGGATGCAGTGTGTGTGTGGAGCCCACACCTACGCCCCCACCGCCACCTCCATCTCCGCCTGCTCCTGCCCCAACCAGCATTAATACCGGCTCATCGGTTAGCTTGAATAGTCTCAGTACAACCTCTAGTCCTGTGCTAGCGGGAGGCTCGTTATTGCTGGCAAAGGGTGAGCGCTCCAGCCAAGCGATCTCTGTCCTCACCGAGGGCGGAACGCTTGTCGCACCCACGTCGGGCGCCGCACAGCTTTCCGGTGTGTTGTCTGGTGTCGGCAAATTAAACTTTAGCGGTGCAGGTACAACAGTGGTTTCGGGTGCCAACACCTATGAGGGCGGCACAACCGTCAGTGAAGGGACGCTGACCTTGCTGGGGGGCACACTTGGCACGGGTGATGTGTATGTCGCGGCAGGGGCTCAGTTGATGGGAACAGGAAGCATTGCGGGTGCTCTCACCGTCGCGGGTTTATTGAAGCCTGGTAACTCACCGGGATATATTTCCTCTGCATCCAGTATTTCGATGGTCAGCGGTTCGATCTATCAACAAGATATTGCGGGAACGACTCAGGCCTCTGCTTCTTCACCCGTTGGGACAACGGGGTTCTATTCGTATATCCACATTACAAGCGGTCAGTTCGTCATCAGCCCGGGCGTGACACTAACTCCTGCTTTGTCGAATTTGTTTAATGAGCTGGAGTCAGGTTACGGCACTACGCCTTATACCCCGCTGCTAGGTGATCGCTTTAGATTTGTGACGGCTGAGGGTGGTATTGCAGGCAAGTTTGCCTCGGTCACGCAACCAGCTGAATTAAGTGCAGGGACGCAGTTCTTGCCTTTCTACAACATGAACGGCAGCAACAGTATCGATCTGGCTGTCATCCCGACTTCATATAAACATACGATCTCCGCGAGTGCGGGCAACAAAAACGCGCAGTCTGTCGGTGAGGCTTTGGATGCCATGGTTGTGGCAGCACAAGCTGGGACCTCAAGCGACTTACAGGATCAGTTGCTATATGTGACTTCTGCCAATAGTGCCGCGAGCCTGGTCTCCTATGCGCAAAGCTTGGCTGGTGAGGTTTACGCAGCCGCCGTTGCTGTCATCGCGCAGACGACACAACGTGTTCAACAGGCTGTCGCAACCAGGCTGGACAATACCAGAGGTCTTCGTCTGCCAAACACCGAATACAAGACCCTTTCCAACGGTAAAGTCTGGGGTGACCTTGCTTATCAAAAGGGTCAACGTAGCAGTGATAGTCAATCCGGAGGCTGGAACAGTAGCCTTTATCAGTTGGTGTTCGGTTCAGATTTTTATGTCTCTGATGGTTTTAAATTAGGTGGTGGTGTTGCGCTCTCCAACACAACCTTAAACCCTGTCTATGGGGCAGGTACGATTCAGCAGGGCTCTGTCTTTGTCTATGGAAAGAAGTCTCTGGATGCGTATGTGGTCGATGCAATGGCCAGCGTTGGCTTGAACTCCAGCGATCTCTCGCGTGTAGATGGATCTGGTTTGAGCAATGGCTTCAGAAGTAAAACAGTCATGGGCAATGATGCCATGGTCAGCGTTGGCTTGAGTCGTCCTTTTGATACCGACAGTCTTCGCATCACGCCTTATGCTCGCGTCACTTGGCAGATGGTGATGCAGTCTGGCGTCAACGAAGGGTCGACGGCCGCAGCGCTCGATGTCAACAGTTTTGCGGGAAATGGTGTGCGCGGTGTGTTGGGTGTGGCACTTGGATCAAAAGCCAACAATCCAAATACGGAAAAATACACCTACCGTGCTTATGTCGGGGTCGGTGTGGACTCGCCGGGTCTGTTGAATCCAACGCTCAACGCATCACTTGCGGGGATGAATACGCGCATCACCACTCCCAATGCAGGCCAGGCTTTTATGCAGGCTGGTTTGTATGGCACAGCCAAGCTCTCTGAAAATACCTTTGCTTATGCAGGGATTTCGGGCGAAGCGCGAAGTGGGCAAACACTGGGTACGGTCAACGTGGGATTGCGAGTGCAGTTTTAATGTGTGTGACAGCATAGCCAGTATTTCCCGAGACATTTGTCTGCAAACTAAACAATCACTCGAAGGTAAGAGCGGGAATGCAGTGCATCAATGGTGCCTCTTGGAGGGACAGTTAAAATCGTACACTAGTCTGAATGAAGTGAATGTAGTGATCACAATATAGGATTCATACAAATGTTGCAGACTTTTGCTGAAGACCATGAGTGGATCATGGTTGCCTCGATCGTGTTTTTCTTTACCGCGATCGCCGTTGGTATTTCTTGGTTATTGATCAGCAAACAGACGCGGCCATTTTTTGAACGGTACGAAGGTATTGTCCCTCCATTTTTAAGTTTGCCAGCGGTGTTATTTTCTTTGACGGTTGCTTTGATGGCGACATCGATTTGGGAAAATTACAGCATGGCCAACAAATCTGTCCGTAGCGAAAGTCTTGGGCTTGAGACGATTGTTGAGCTCGCAGAAAGTGTTCCAAGTCTAAAAGAAGGGCCCTTAGCAAGCTATGCCAAAGATTATGCGCGCTCAATTATCAATGATGAGTGGGTCACGTTGTCAACGCACGGTTCACCTGCCGCTGTCACCAAAAAACATTTTGAAATACTCAGAAATGCGACCTTTGCAGCGATTGATGCGCTAGATAACAATGCGCAGGCCAAGGTCTTGACGAATGCTTTTCAGCTTGTGAACGACTCGCGTAAAACCAGACTTTCGTTTGTTTCTTTTGATATTCATCCGCTCCGTTGGTACGCCTCGATTATTTTGGCTGTATTGGTTCAGTTGGTGGTGGCGTTGGTGCATATCCCTAGGCCGCAGGTTTTGCCGCTGGTGATGGGCGTGACAACGCTGACAATATTGCTGCCGATGTGCACCATCGCCGTGACGCTCAGCAATCCCTATGTCGGTATGATTTCTATTTCTAATAGTCCTCTGCAGGCGGTCGTAAGTAATATTCACAAATAGGGAAGTATTCAAAATTTTGGAGGTCCCCATCATGTCTACCATCCGTCTTATCGCAACACTCGCACTGCTTGGTTTACTAGCGGCTTGCAGCAATGCACCCATCGTGCGGAGTGATTACGATCCACGTGCTGATTTCGCCTCTTATCGAACGTTTGCGTTTATGGAGCCGCTCGGTACCGATCGCGCTGGTTACACAACACTGCTAACCGAACGACTCAAGCGCGCTGCAGCCATGCAGATGGAATCAAGGGGGTATGCCTTTGATGAAAAAAATCCTGATTTGTTGATAAATTTTCAGACGCATGTACAAAGTCGCACTGAGTATGTGGGGCCACCACCGATGATGTGGGGTGGTGGTTTTGGCTATGGCTATGGCGCCGGCTTTTACGGTGGCTGGCCGGGCTATGCGTTTGGTCCGGATGTCATTCAGTACAACGAGGGTACGATGAAGGTGGACCTGATCGACGCCAAGCGCAAGCAGATGGTCTGGGAAGGTGTCGGCACCACGCTTGTAGGCAATGCCCAGCAGACAGCGTCTGATGAGCAGGTCCAGAACATGATGTCTTCGCTCTTTGCGCGCTATCCGTTCTTGGCGGGATCAGGGGCGGTGTCGCCTCGAAAGTAGATACTTTTACTTAGCTCCTCAGATGCAACAGCGTTGCATCCACCAAAGACTGGGTGGAGTCGATAAATCGCAGCGGGTCATTTTCCAGTTCGTGGATCATGCCAAGCGGAATCTCAGTGCATCCAAGAATGACGGACTCCGCTCCTCTATCGAACAGCCGATTGGCGGCCTGTCTCAACAGAGCGCCTCCTGCTTCTAGATCGCCAGCCTTAACAAAAGCGATGCCGGGCGACACCAGCACACGAAAATCATCCTCACTCGGTACTAAAGGCTTGAGACCCAGTGCAGTCAGACGTTGACTGTAAATGCCCATGTGTGCAGTGCCCTCAGTTGAAAGTACACCGATGGAAGTGGCATTCGGGTTGCGAGCCAGAACTTGTTGGGCACTCGCATCCACGATATGCAGAAAAGGCATGTTCGCTCGTTTAGCCAAGTCCTCGTACCAGCAATGCGCGCTGTTGCAAGGCATCGCGATGACTTGCACGTTCGCCGCGTTCAGGAAGTCGACCGCTGCGAGCAGTTGTGGGAGGGGACTTGGACCCTCACCCAGCACGGATGCCGTTCGGTCGGGGGTCGTGCAGTCACCGTATAAAAGAACAGGAATATGTTGCTGGTCGGTTTGCGCTGTTGTGGAAAGAGTGAGTTTGCGCAGAAAGTCTGAAGTGGCGAGCGGCCCCATGCCGCCTATGACGCCTAGCCAGCCAGGAGGTAATTGTGCGAATGCGTTGGGAGTGGTCATATTCCGGTTCCACGACGGCGTTTTTGAAAGTATGCGAACAGATTAGCCAAGCCCTCGAACATCGATTCGAGCAACTCCTCACGGGCTTCGGCGAGTATGGCTGGGGAACGTATCTCGGGGTCAGGGTGATGCTCATGGGCGAGCATCATCATTGGCACGAGTAGTTGGCTAAGTGTTTCATGATCCATGAGGTCTGACCAACTCCCGTCGTCGCTCAGAGACACGCCCAACATAAAGCCTGCGGCCCACTCATTGCCTAGCGTCACGCCTTCTTCGTCCATGATGAGTGGAGGCACGTAAATATTATCTGTCTTGACGGTGCTCCGGAGCTCGTCCTCGATGGTATTGCCGTGACGCATCATCCATTCCAGCACCTCACGGGACTGTTGTTCAGTCTTGAATGTGTCCGTCTGATCCATGATGACTGCGAGGTATTGATCGATTGGCACCAAGTGGGGCGCACAAATCAAGGCACAAAACAGTCCATCAAGCGCTTCGAAGCTTTGGATTGAGCCGTGACACTCGGACAAAAACTCATCAAAGGCTTCGATCTCTGTCGGCGTTAATGGATTGTTCTTGAGGTGCTGAGCCATGCTGATATCCTAAGACTGAATGCGTAGACGACACTTTAGCAAGTATTTCTATATCAATGGTTTATAGGGCGCTACGCTATTGAAGTGTAAAAACCCTTAAAGCATTTTTATATGCGACTTGTTCGATCACATCTGGTCGTAGATAGGGCAGCAGATTGGTCCGAATTTCAGCGATGGCCTCGTCATAATGGGCATCCCAGCCGCAGCACGTGTCTGAGCCCAGCATGATGCGATCTGGGTAGGCTTCGATCAGTGCTTTCCATTTCGGACGCAGTCCCTCTGCTGTATAGGCGCGACCGGGTCGATTGATTTTTGCTAAACGATTATGCAGTTCGCCCGAAGCCGACATTTCACACATGATGTTTTTGCGCTGCTTAAAGAGGTTGACGAGATCATCTGGTTGCGCGAGCGGCAAGCAGTGCGAAAGAATCGTGATGGTGTTTGGAAAGTCAGCAGAGAGGCGCAGGAGGTCTTCGGTGAACTCTGGATTGTGCTGAGAATGAATTTGTATAAAGCCACCATAATCGTTCGCGATCTCATAAAACTTTCGCATCGCAGGATTATCAGTTTTTATTTTTCGGCGAAAGGGCTGCGGGCCGCTCGACTCGTTGTTGGTATGTAATTCACCAAAACCTTTGATGGTCCCAGACGCAAACATGCCACGGGCATTCATAAACAGATCACGGAAATAGATGTTTTCTGTCGCAACGAGTGTTGAAGGTCCTTGTCGAAAAAAACTTTCGGCGAATTCTCGTTGACCTGCTGCAGGAATATGTCGGTTGCCTAAGGCTTCAGCAATATCTTGACGCAGGTCACCGACGCCACCCCCCCAGCGGACACCGTTGGCATTCATTCTTTGAACAATGTCCGCACTTACGGGCCCATTGCGGGAGTATGTGTGCAAATGCACGTCTGCGATGGGAACTGTTTTTGCGAGTGCGACAGACTTTGGGTCAGGCGATTGAGCAAAACTGAAGGAGGCAAACAAAATCAAGCCACATACGGATACTACTTTTAAATATTTCATTACCTTCTTTTTGTATGCTGAACTAGTCAATACATGCTCGGTGGATACGTGCTGAGATGACAAGCTACGTATCCACCAAAAGGACGTCGACGGTTACCTTGATTAATTGAGCTTGATATTGTTGGCCTTGCCGACATCCTGCCATTTTTTGTTATCGGCTCGGACATAGGCGGCAAACTGTTCAGGCGTATCGCCGACCGGTTGCGCGCCCAGCTCTAGTAGTTTCTTTTGCATCTCAGGCGTATTTAAAATTGCCACGATGTGTTTGTTTAAGTCATCCACGAGTGGTTTGGGCGTTCCTGCCGGCGCAAACAAGCCAAACCATGCTGACATTTCATAACCAGGCACACCTGCTTCGGCCAAGGTGGGAATCTCTGGCGCGGCAGGCCAACGGGTATTCGTGGTAACGGCTAGCGCGCGTACTTTGCCTGCTTTAATCAGACTCATTGATGACGGCAGGTTGTCAAAGCCGATTTGGACTTGTCCACCCATCAGGTCGGTCAACATAGGCGAGCCGCCTTTGTAAGGGATATGGGCGATATCGATTTGTGCGAGTGTTTTGAGCAGTTCGCCGCTCATATGTGGCGAGCCACCATGGCTGGTTGAACCAAAATTAATCGAGCCTGGTTTTGCTTTTGCCATCGCGATGAGCTCTTTGACGTCCTTGGCAGGAAACGCGGGGCTCGCCAATAAAACGTTGGGCGTACTGGCGACAAGCGTCACAGGCACAAAATCTTTGGTGGGATCGTAAGGAGGTGGTGATTGGAGCGCAGGAATAATGCCGTGGGAGGCGATCGTGCCCATGACAAGTGTTTTACCATCGGGGGCGGCTTTAGAGACTTGTTGTGAACCGATCACGCCGCCTGCGCCCGCTTTGTTTTCAATGACGACGGTCATGCCGGTGCGTTGCTGTAGGCCAGGCGCGAGGTTGCGTGCCAAGAGGTCTGTTGTACCGCCTGGAGGGTAGGGCACGACGATACGCAAGGTCTTGTCGGTCGTTTGTGCAGAGGCGAGGGCAGACCATGCGATGATCGTGGTGAGTGCGAGACCTTTGAGGGTGGTGCGACGTGTGTGAGTACGAGTGGGATGAGTCATGATGTCTCCTAATTATTATGAGGTTTTTTGTTACATGATCGGTCTAGTCAGGTCAGTAGGGATTGCCTCACTATCAGGTAATCAACTCTGGGGCCTGAAGAAATGCTTTTAAATGCTCGGGCACTTCGATCTCAAAGCCTAGCACTGCGGCAGAAAGTGCTTTGCCATAGTTGTCCAGACACAGGCTTCTGGAGACGCCACCACCGAGAGCGCCCTGACAGACAAAGTTCATCGCATGAATATTGTCAACGTCATAGCGCGTCACGGTACCCGTAATGGCGCCACCATAGAATTTTTTGAAGCGTTCTTCGGTGAGTTGTTCTTTGAGCAGTGGATAAAGCTCTGGTGCGTAAGCAAAGACTGCAATATTGGATGTGTTGCCTTTGTCGCCCGAGCGCGTGTGCGCGACGTGTTGTAGTTTGACTTTCATGGCTTAGCTCTCAATGTAGGTGACAGACGCAGGGACTTTTTCGCGCGGGACGAGTGAGGACCATACGCCAATGACTTCGCGTGTGCGGTCCTGGTGCGGCACGCGCTTGCCCGTATGTGCAATGCCTGAAACGGCCATGCCATCAATTTCGCGTCCAACCTTGGCGGCTTCTTCTTTCGTTTTGGTTCGTGCAGCAACGCGCACCGCAATTTCGTAGGGCTCAGGAGCATCTGCTGGGGTGGCATCGCCATGGATGGCATTCAAGCCCAGAAAATCAATGCGGAGATCTTCGGCTTGTAGTTTGACGATTTTGAAGCGTTCTTCGAGTACTTTTTTGGCAATCTGGGCACGACGCAGAGCGCCAGGGCCAGCATAAAAAAACATGTCCTCGCCGATATGCCCTTCGGTGCAACCGATCGAGACTTTGAGTGTGGGTGTGCGGGGCTTGCCGCTGATGTGGCTCACACGCACGCGATCTGGCCCGACTTGTTCGAGTTTGACCGCGGTGAAGTCCACCACGACATCGGGGGTGAGGTAGTTGGCAGGGTCGTGGACTTCGTACAGGAGTTGCTCTTTGACAGTCTGTAACGTGACCGCACCACCTGTGCCGGCAACTTTGGTGATGATGGCGCTGCCGTCACGGCTCACTATTGCGATGGGGAAGCCAAATTTCCAGGGTTCAGGTACGTCTTTAAAACCTGGATCCATAAAATAACCGCCGGTGACTTGTGCGCCGCACTCCATCAGGTGGCCGATGCCAGTACCTTGGCCAAGCTTGACGTGATCTAAGGGATCCCAGCCAAACTCGAACATCATGGGCGCCATAAAGATCGAAGGGTCTGCCACCCGTCCGGTGATGACGATTTGGGCGCCTGCTTTCAGGGCCTCGACGATGGGCTCCGCCCCGAGATAGGCCTCGGCAGAGATCAAGGTGGACTTAAGCGTAGAGGTTTTTTCTCCCGTTTCCATGATGGTATCGGTTAGCTCAAGCACATGCTCTGTGATGAGGCTGCCATTGACCGAGGCGATTTTCACACCGCTGTAACCTAATTCTTGTAAAAGTACAGCAACACGCCTCGCAGCGGCGTCTGGGTTAATCCATCCCTGATTGGTAATGATTTTGGTGCCGCGTTTCATGCAGGCGGGTAGGACAGCCTTCATGCGGTCATCCAGGTAGGTGTCGTAGCCCGGAAAGGACTTGTCGCGTCTGGCCCTGACTTGTGCGGCTGAGACAGTAGCCTCTGCCATGGTTTCAAAGCATAGGTAGTCTAGATCGCCTTGCGCTGCGTTTTGTGCGGCGGGTTCGACACGATCCCCCCACCACGCAGCACCTGAACCGATGCGAATGGTTTCTTTCATTGTCTCGCTCCTCTTTGGTTTTTTAACTGTTATCTATGAATCATTGACGTAAAAGTCGCTTGCGTCAACATATATGGCGCGCACCACACACATCTTTGGTGTGGTCTTCACGGGTTTGGGAATACTTTCATGATCTACTGCGCACCACTATGATTACTGTCGTGATTGCTTCGTATCGATACGGACACCTTGCTGCACATTGCATCGAGTCTTTGTTATCCCAAACCAGCCCCCCTTCGAGAATTTTATTTGTCGATGATGGCGGGATGGATTGCGGCCATCTCCCCAGCTTGTACCCGGATATTGAATATATTCTCAGGCCTAAAAATTTAGGCACAGTGAATAACTTTCAAGACATGCTCTCAAGGGTAGAAACTGAGTATGTGCTTTTTATTGGCGCAGACAATTGGCTCAGGTCTGATTCGATTGAGCTGTTGTCAATGGCGACAACGGACATCGTGACCTATGACATCGTAGTAACCGGTGAGCTCAAAGAAGAAATCTTGACACGCGTGCCTGGCGAAACGCGCCCGCATTTGGGTGACTTGTATTGGGATCGCCAAGCGCAGCACCACGGCTCAATGATGTATCGCACTGATTTCGGTCAACGTGTGGGATACCAGAGGAGATTCGAACACGTTGGGCATCCGCAAGAGGATTGGAATCTCTGGGACAAAATGCTGGAGCAAGGGGCGACGGTCGCAAGCCTCAAAGAAGGCTTATTGTTTTACAGAAGACATCGAGAAAACTTTTTGAAATATGGTGAGCAAATTGTTTCGCCAGATGTGGAAATGTCTCAGTAAGTCTTTGAGTGAGTGTTTGAGTCTAGAGGCGACTGTTTTAAATGCAAATGAGGCTGCAATCCTTTTGGGAAGCCGCCTCATTTTTATTGCTCGATCAAGAGCTGATCAAGCCAACTTGTGCGTCCTTTAGTCTACGCTTGCGCCCGAGCTTTTAACGATTTTCTGCCAGTTGGCCAGATCATCTTTGATGAGTGTGGCGAACTGTTGAGGTGTGCTCTCAAGCGCCTCACAGCCTTGCTTGAGCAAACGCTCTTGGACATCTTTGTCAGCCAAGGCAGTCTTAATGGCTGCGTTGAGCTTGTTGACGATGGCGACAGGTGTGCCTGCGGGGGCCAAAATGCCGTACCAGGGGGTCGAGCCAAAGCCTGGGATTGTTTCGCTGATGGAAGGCACGTCAGGCAGTGCACCGATACGTTTTTCGTTCGTGACAGCCAAGGCTTTGATTTTTCCGGCTTTAATTAAACCCAGGGAGGAGGGCGCACTTTGTACTGAGACGGGAACGATTCCACCTGCCACATCTGCTGCTGCTGCAGAAGCAGTTTTATAGGGCACATGTTGTATGTTGAGGCCGACCTGCTGTTTGAACATTTCCATGATCAGGTGATTGAGCGTGCCATTGCCTGCCGAGGCATAGTTGTATTTGCCCGGGTTAGCTTTGAGTTGAGCAATCAGTTCGTTGACATTGTTGGCTGGAAAAGCGGCGTTGGCGACAAGCACATAACCAGCGCTGGCCACGAGGCCAACAGGTGTGAAGTCTTTGATGGGGTCAAAGCCTGTGGTTTTATAGAGCCAAGGGTTGATGACCTGAGCGCCGTTGGTCGTCAGCATCAGTGTGTAACCGTCTGGTTTAGCTTTTGCGGCGGCGGCGGTGCCGATGTTGCCACCCGCGCCTGTACGGTTTTCAACTACAAATTGTTGGCCTAGAACCTCGCTGAGCTTGGCGGAAATAATGCGGGCAATGGTGTCGTTAGCGCCACCTGCGCCTTGGGGCACGATCACGTTTACGGGACGCGTTGGATAATCAGCTTGTGCCGAGGCGGTGCCATGCGCCAGTGCGACGAGGGCGGCGCCTGCGACGAGGGCGCGGGTCATGGTCGAAATAATGCGCATGTCAATCTCCGGTATTTTTGTAAGAAATGCTTTTATACAGCATGACTCTGACTTTTGGCTGTCAGGCAAGCCGATCAAGGGAAAGTCATGAGTGTTCAATTGCAGTAGAATTATTTCTTATGTTTAGCCTCACTCAACTTAAACGCCTTGCTACAACTCTCCTCGCGGTGATGTTGTTGGCCGTTTCTGCGCCCACGATTTCCAAAGTGATCGTGATGGAGGGGGCGCAGTCTGCGTTGATTGAGATTTGTACGACTGAGGGTGTCAAACGAATCAGTTTTTCGGAGTCGGGGTTGATTTCGCAAGACTCTTCAGGGGAGCACCATGCACATGCTGAGGACTGTCCTTATTGTCATCTTCAGCTCACCCCCTTCGCACCCCCTGCAGCGCAGACTTTTCTGAATGTCCGAGTCCTTGCGTTTTTCCCACCGCTTTTTTATCAAGCACCTCAGTCCCAGTTTGTCTGGGCACCTCAGCTCGCCAGAGCGCCACCCGTACTCTCCTAAGTTCTAAATCCAGAGAGCCTCTCGCCTTTAGGCGCGGGGAGCTGCGTTTATATATTTGGAGAAGTCATGAGCCGAGTTCAACTCGTGCGTCGCGCATTGTTGGCAAGCGTCGCGGCGCTGCCCTTTGCGATGGGTGTGGTCCATGGTCACACCTATAAAGCCGACGGTTTAAAAGTCGATCACCCCTATGCGACGCCCACTCCATCTGGCGAGAAAAATAGTGCTGTGTATTTTCGCTCCCTTGAGAATGGCGGGAAAAATGCTGATGCGCTGATTGGCGCGCGTGCCGATGTTGCTGGACGTGTTGATATCCGACGTACTGAGCCGGGGAGCGCAGTTCCGGAAGATCTAGTCATCAAGGAAGTGAATTTGCCGAGTGGCAAAGGACCTTCTTTTCGACACGATGCGGCAAGTGGTTATCACTTGTTATTGGTCAATCTCAACGCCCCTTTGAAAAACGGCGATCGCTTTCCGATCTGGCTGACGTTTCGTCACGCAGGGGAAAAGAAAGTCATGGTCTGGGTGCAGACACCCAGAGGCTCGCAAGCGCCTCAGCACGATCACAAACATTAAGGAATAAAGATGAAAAATTATTTAGCTTTAGTCGGAACATCATTGTTAGTTGCATGTTCGACTGTCCCTTCACAACAGACTGCCACTCGGCCCGTTGAGTTGCGCTTTGTCGCAGAGGTCAACGGACAGTCGTTTGAATGTGGTCAATCCTATAAAAATATTGGCACGACACGCTCAACGATGACACCGACGGATTTTCGGATGTTTGTCAGTCAAGTGCACTTGATGACGGCAGAAGGAAAGGCTGTCCCAGTGCAGTTGGTTCAGGACAATACTTGGCAGTTAGAAGGCATTGCTTTGCTGGACTTTGAGAATGGTCAGGGTCCTTGCAGAAATGGTACGCCTCCGATGAATACTGTTGTCCGAGGCACCGCGCCTGCGGGACAATATACGGGGGTCAAATTCACCGTGGGCGTCCCCTTTGAGCGCAACCATGGCGACCCGACAGTTGCACCTGCACCGTTGAGCTCGACAGCCATGTTCTGGATTTGGCAGGGCGGCTACAAGTTCCTCAAGTTTGATACGGCAACCTCGGGTCGCCCAATTCAGTCTGCCAAGCCCGCCGCCCACGGTGGTGGAAATGCCTCGGGTTTTTCGGTGCACTTGGGTAGCACGATGTGTGTCTCTCCATCACGGACGCAGGCACCGACCGCCTGTCAGAATCCCAACCGGATTGACGTGACACTGACTGACTTTGACTTAAAGAAAAATCAGGTGGTGGTGGACATTGGTCGAGTCCTGGCCGGTTCCAATGTGGATGTGAATGCACCGAAAACCTCGCCCGGCTGCATGAGTTTTCCAAAGGATGCGGATTGTCCGCCGATCATGAGTGTGCTGGGTCTGCCCTACGATGGCAAGGCTGCCTCGGGTCCTCAGCAGTTCATCATAAAACGGTAAGCCGATGAAATTGCGTTTATTACGCCTGGCCATGGTGTCTTTTTTAGGCATCATGGCAAGTGCTGCACAGTTTAATGTCGCTGCACAGACCTATCAGTGGGATATTCCACAATGGGTCCCTGTGCCTGTGGTGCCAGACGACAATCCTATGACGGATAAAAAAGTCGAATTAGGGCGTCATCTTTTTTATGATCAACGTTTGTCGGCAGATCAAACGATGTCTTGTGCGACCTGTCATCACCAAGACAAGGCGTTTACAGATGGCCGTCGGTTTGCAAAAGGGATTAGTGGGCAGTCGGCGATTCGCAATGCAATGTCACTGACAAATGTTGCGTATCTGCCTGTGTTGACATGGTCCAATCCGATGTTGACTTCCATGGAAGCCCAGGCGCTGATCCCGCTTTTCGGCGAGCACCCGGTTGAAATGGGTATGGCGGGCAAGGAAGCACTTTTGTTTGAGCGGCTGAAAACAGAGCCGGTCTATCAGCGTTTATTTCGTGACGCTTTTCCAAAAGAGGCGCAGGGCGGGGAGACTCAGCTGTACTCCCTTTCAACAGTCACCAAGGCGCTCGCGAGTTTTCAACGCAGACTGCTGTCCTTTGATAGTCCCTACGATCGGTTTCGCTATGGAGGCGATCAGGCCGCACTGAGTCCACAGGCTAAGCGTGGCGAGGCTTTGTTTTTTGGTGAAAAAATGGAGTGTTATCACTGCCATGGCGGTCTGAACTTTACTGACAATATCAAGCATGCACGCCTGCCATTTCCGGAGCTTGGCTTTCACAATACGGGTCTCTACAACGTAGATGGAAAAGGCGCGTATCCGACAGGTCAGACGGGGATCGAAGAGTTCACGGGAGCAGCCTCGGATATGGGCAAGTTTCGCACACCGACTCTGCGAAATATTGCTAAAACTGCGCCCTATATGCATGATGGCTCTGTGCCGGATCTGGCGACAGTGATTCGCACGCATTACGCGCGCGGGGGGCGTGCCGGTGGACAGCCCTCGGGTCCGAGCCCGAAGCGAAGCGAATTATTAGTGGGGTTTCAGGTAAACGAACAAGAGGTGCAAGACCTGATCGCGTTTTTACATGCCCTCACGGATGAAGGTTTTTTGCAGGATGAGCGATTAAGCGATCCGTGGAAGCGGTGAGGCTTGAGCGACATCTTTCCAGCCCCATACTGTGATTGCGTCGCGTTCGAAGTTGTTTGTTCCACCATACAGTATGGTCGAGTCGAGGGACTCTGTGCCTGCGAGTGATTGCCACTTTTTGAGACTCTGTGCCCAGTCTGAAGCGTAGGTGCTGCCTGATTTGATTTCGATGGCTTGAAGCCCTTGCGTTGTTTCGCACAAGACATCAATTTCCTGGCCTGAGTTGTCTCGCCAAAAATAGAGATCGGGTGCGAGACCCGCGTTTAGACGTTGTTTGTAAAGCTCGCTGACAACCCATGTTTCAAATAGTGCGCCTCGCGCTGCGTGTGTCTCTAAGGTTTGGGCATCGCGTATGCCCATGAGCCATGCCGCTAAACCCGAATCTAAGAAGTAAAGTTTTGGCGTTTTGACGAGTCGTTTGCCGTAGTTGCGAAAGTGTGGCCGCAGCAAGGTGACGATATAACTGGTTTCGAGTACGGTCAGCCACTGTTTGGCTGTGACGGCACTAATGCCACAGTCTGCGCCTAGTGCAGTGAGGTTGAGGAGTTGCCCCGTCCGGGCCGCGCACATTTTGACGAAGGTTTGAAACTGACCTAGATCACGCACTGCGATCAACTGACGCACGTCGCGCTCTACATAGGTCGCGACGTAATTGCTGAACCAGTCTTGCGGGCTAACAGGACGGTCATACAGTGTCGGATAGCCCCCTTGAAAAAGCGTTTGAGTGAGTGTCTCTGGGAGCTTGTTGACTTGTCCGAGTTCAGAGGCGCTCAAGGGAAGTAATTCAACGCGCGCAACACGACCTGCGAGAGTTTGTGTGATGCTTTCGATCAAACTGAATTGCGCCGAACCTGTCAGGACAAAATCGCCCATGCGTTGTCGCTCATCGACCAGACCTTGTAACCAGGACAGTAATTGAGGGCAGCGTTGAACTTCATCCAGAATCGCACCCTGAGGAAAGCGCGCCAAAAACCGCTTTGGATCCGTGAGCGCAAAATCCCGCTCATCTGGGTTTTCCAGAGAAATATAAGGTTTGTTTTTGAAAAGATTGCGTGCAAGCGTAGTTTTCCCCGCTTGACGAGGTCCGGTAATCGCAATCACAGGGAATCCCTTGGCGAGGCGAGTCAGGGTATGTGCTGCATCACGAGGGATCATTTACAAATCCAAGTTTCAACTTTAGATTTGTAAATTATAGGGCAAAAGTGATTTAGATGTTTGATTTAAATGGTTTTTCTAAAACCCAAACCCCGCACCGGCTCCAAACAAGGTCGCAATACCTAGTATGGCAAAGATCGCAGCGGCGATGGAGTGCACAAGCTTCATCGGGATCTTGTTGGCTAATTTATCCCCAAGAAAGACCGCCGGTACATCCGCGATGAGCATGCCGAGCGTTGTGCCGATCACTACCATGAGGGGAGCGGCGTAGTGGGCAGCCATGGCAACGGTGGCGATCTGTGTTTTATCGCCCATTTCGGCGAGGAAAAAAGTGATGAGTGTGGCACCAAACACGCCAAATTTTTGAGCAACTTTGGTTTCCTCCTCTTCGATCTTGTCGGGAATCATGGTCCAGATTGCCATGCCGATAAAGGAGAGACCTAACACCCAGCGCAAGATTTCGGGCGTCACGGCTGAGGTGATCCAAGCACCGAGGGCTCCTGCGAGGCCGTGGTTGATCAGGGTCGCCACCAAGATGCCAAGAATGATGGGT
The DNA here is from genome assembly GCF_049655405.1 of Zwartia sp. Lineage (GTDB taxonomy): Bacteria > Pseudomonadota > Gammaproteobacteria > Burkholderiales > Burkholderiaceae_B > Zwartia. The sequence goes on along the minus strand of NZ_JBASJR010000012.1, from coordinate 26,729 downwards.
ACAGGTTTTTTAAAACGAGCGGCGAGGATGAACGCTAAGAGCTGCGTTTTATCGCCGATTTCGGCGAGCGCGACAACGCCTGTTGAGACGAGAAGGGATTCCATGTGTTGGTGAGTCAGTCGGCTGCTAATGAAGAGACCATAATCTTAACAGGGACTTGTGTCAGCCCAAGATATATTCAGCCAGCCTTGCGTAAAGCGGAATTCCAACTATCAAATTAAACGGAAAGGTCAGCCCGAGCGATAAACCAAAATACAAGCATGGGTTGGCCTCGGGAACGGCGTAGCGCAGTACGGCTGGAACGGCAATGTAGGAGGCGCTGGCAGCCAGCACCATCAGCAGTGTGGCATTTCCGGGTGATAAATTGAGTAGAAGTGCTAGACCAAGTGCAATCGAGGCATGCACAAGTGGCCCAATCACTGCGTAGAGAATCAGTGCGGGTGAGATGCCCTTTAGTTGAGGCAAGTTGCGTGCCGTCATCAGTCCCATATCCAGCAAGAAAAACGCCAGCATGCCTTTAAAAAGATCGCCTGAAAAAGGTTGCATGTCGGCTTGGCCTGCGTCACCTGTCAGGAGGCCCACCAACATGGCGCCGAGTAAAAGCAGTTGTGCACCATCCGTAAAAGATTCATGCAGAATTTTTCCAATCGGAATCGCTTTTTGTTGACGTAATGAGTTGGCGAGGATGACGGCCAAAATAATCGCGGGCGACTCCATCAGTGCCATGGCTGCAGCCATGTGACCGCCATATGCGATCTCTTGGTTTTCTAGAAACTGGATCGCTGTGACAAAGGTGACCGCGCTGACAGAGCCATAGGTGGCAGCAATGGCTGCCGCATCAAACCCTGAGAGAAAGCGCTTGAGTATCCAATAGCCTAGGGCCGGAACAATGATAGCCAACAGAATCGCAGCGCCCAAACTCGTGGCCACTTCGGCAGTGAGTCCAGATTGCGCGAGTGCAAAGCCGCCTTTGAGACCAAGCGCCATCAATAGATACAGAGACAAAAACCTGGAAATAGCGGGAGGGATTTCTAGATTGGAGCGGACGAAACCCGCTAGTACGCCGAAGATAAAAAACAAAATGGCAGGGTCGAGAAGATTTTGCATGTGCGTCCTTTCATGCAATCTTAGTGTGACTGACCGCTCGTTGTAAAATCGATTCTTATATATAAATATATAGATAAAAATCTATGAATATCACTTTTCGACAACTCAAGCTTTTTCTCGCACTTGCTGAGACGGGGAGTGTGAGTGCTGCGGCAAGGGTGATGCATGTGACGCAGCCCACTGCTTCAATGCAACTCAAGGAGATCTCGCAGTCCGTAGGGGTCTCACTATTCGAGGTGATTTCGAAAAAGGTACATCTCACCGATATGGGACGTGAGCTCGCACAGACAGCAAGGGCGATCGTTCAGACATGGGAGGCTTTTGAACAGGGCGTGGATAGCGTCAAGGGGCTCGCCCGTGGCAAGCTCAGAGTCGCTGTGGTGAGTACTGCCAAATACTTTATGCCGCGTTTGATCGGATCGTTTTGCAAAAAATACCCAGAAATCGATGTGTCGCTTGAAATCTTGAATCGTGATGGTGTAGTGCAGCGTATGCGCGAAAATTTGGATGATATTTACATCATGTCTCAGCCGCCTAGTGATTTGGATTTAAATGATGAGATTTTTATGGCAAATCCTCTCGTCGTGATTGCTGAAACGCGCTCAATATTGGTCAAGCAAGCAGGGGTTGAATTAAAAAATCTCGCTGAGCAGCGCTTTATATTGCGGGAACAGGGCTCTGGAACGAGAATGGGTGTCGATCAGTATTTCAAGAAAAATAAGTTCAGACCAGATATCAGGATGGAGTTAGGGAGTAACGAGGCGATCAAGGAGGCCGTGGCGGGAGGTCTGGGGATTGGCATTGTTTCTCGTCATTCCTTGCACGGTCAGCAAAAAGAACATGGTGTTGCAGTGGTCGATGTCTTGGACTTTCCGATTCTCTCTAATTGGCATATCGTGCATCCTGCCAGTAAAAAGTTGTCGCCGATTGCGACTGAGTTCAAGCTTCATATGCGCAAGGAATTAAGGCATTACGTATGAGAAAAAGAGTGACGACGCATAAATATGTGCAAGCTTTATTCGCTTGTGTAATGCTTTGCATTGTGGCGTTCGTTGCACCGGCAGTGAACGCCGAAGCTAACATAGAGAAACATAAACGCGGTTCGCTCATTATTGTCGGTGGTGGAGATACACCGTATACGATTCAAAAGCGTTTTGTCGAGCTGGCAGGCGGAGCCGGTCGCGCACGCATTGCAATTTTTCCGATGGCTGCAACTGAGTATGATGAAGAGGCCGACGAAGTGCTTGCCGAATTCACATGGTTAGGTGCAGAGACCGTTATTTTGAATATGAATCGAGAGCAAGCGCAATCGAGCTCAATGGATGCCACGCTATCTGGTTTTACGGGCTATTGGTTTTTAGGGGGTGACCAAAACGTATTGGCCGCGTCATTGCTCGGTACGAGAGCGCTTAGAACAATTGAATTTCAGTACGAAAAAGGTGCGGTGGTCGGAGGGACTTCAGCGGGAGCTGCGGTGATGACAGCAACGATGCTGACGGGTGAGCGTCGCACAGCAAGTGGTCGTATCAACGAGGATCCCAATGCCGTTGCGTTACGTAGCACTGAGGTCACACTAGGCTTTGGTCTGTTGCCTGGCGCGATTATTGATCAACACTTTAGTCGGCGCTCACGCGACAATCGTCTAGTGAGTGCGGTGTTGGATCATCCGCAATTATTAGGCGTGGGCATCGATGAGGAAACCGCTTTGGTTGTCCGTCCTGATGGGCGTTGGGACGTATTGGGCAATGGTCACGTCAAAATATACGATGCGAGGCGTGCCTATATTGTGAATGAGGATAATGACATGGTCGGGGCATCAGGCATCAGAATGCATGTGTTGCCGCGCGGGTCTCGCTTTGATCCAAAATTAGGTCAGTTAGGTTCGTGGCGAAATTAGCCCTCACTGCGCTTGCGCTCCAATCGGAGGCGTGATTGAACACATGATTTATTTGCATAAAATTTTGCCTTTTTTGTTTTCACCACTTGTCATCACACTCTTGTTGGTGGTCTATGGGGTCTTCAGAAATAAAAAGCGCTACAGCGTTGCAGGCTTGATATTGTTATATGCCTCCAGTACGTTTGTCGTAGCAGATTTTTTATTCGAAAAATTGGAAGGCAAAGGTTTAAAAGCTGATGCTAAAGATGCCCCTCGCGCTGATGCGATTGTTGTGCTCAGCGGGATGATGAGTCCCGTGCAAGGTGCTGCAGGTCCGGTGACCGAATGGAGTGATGCGGATCGATTTTTTGCGGGTATTGATCTGTATCAAGCGGGCAAAGCGCCTCGATTGATTTTTACAGGCGGCGTGTTGCCTTGGGAAAAAACCTCGCAAAGTGAGGGGGCTGTGCTTAAAGCGCATGCGCAACGTTTTGGTATTCCTGAGGCAAGTATTAGCGTATCGGGGGATGCACAAAACACAGCGCAAGAAGCGGTTGCTGTCAGAGCAATGCTGACTGATTCAAAGATATTGCTAGTCACTTCAGCCTTTCACATGCTTCGCGCCAAGCAACAGTTTGAACGTCAGGGTTTTGAGGTCAGTGCATTTCCTGTGGACTTTAAAGTGCGCGCGAATGCGTTCACACCTATGGATTTAATGCCCGATCCACGCGCGCTCGGGTTAACGGATGTAGTGGTGCGCGAGTGGATCGGTCGGCTTTATTATCAACTGAGCGCTTGGATGCGCCCCAGCGGAGATTAGCGCTTGCTTGAGGTGCCGGAGGTGTCTTCTTTCATTTTTCATTCTCCTTGATTTTGTTGGCAATGAGTTGACGGACAGTGTTGAGTGATCCCCTGAATGAATACAAGCGATTCATCTCATCGGCAGGAATCGAAATTTTGAGTGTGTCGAGGTTAACTTCTTGTAAGCGCTCAAGCAGCGTCAGAAGCTTTTGACTTTCTGTTGTCTCTTGCGCTTCGCGTTCGATTTGCAAAAGGTCCTCGTAGGCGTTCGAAATGAGCAGGATGGCGCGTGTATGTCTGTAGTTGGGAAAGAGCTTGAATAGCGGAAATATCACCGCAAATGCACCCACTAACAACAACCAAATTTTATCGAGGTAACTCACAACCCACAAGGGCATTTTACCTTCAAGCGCGGGCGCACCTTTGTCGTAATAGCGCGAGGCAATCGGACTCAAGGGGAGGTTGTGATCGAGATAAACAGGGAAGAAATCTGGATTGCTAAAAAGAGGATCAAGGTCTCGGCTGATACGTTCCGCTGCAGACATGAAGATGTGCTGAATGGCTGGATGTGTGTCTTTTTTAATAATCAGTGTGGCAGTGGTGGCGAGCATGTTGATGTCCTGAGCGGGACGTTGATGCCGCAAGTCAAGCGAGCCTTTTGGTAAAACGACAGGGCTCAAGATAGGCATTTTTTTTGAAATCGCCTGTGCGTATTCAAAATTAAAAATTTTGAGGTCATCTTGTTTAAGTAGTTTCTTGAGGCTGGGACTATTTTCTGCGTCGGCAATAAACATCCCAAAAATTTCACCATTGATTAACTTGTCCGTTGCCTCTAAATTGCTGAGGTGTAAAAAGTTTGGATTGTCATCTGCATTCAATTCTGTGAGGGATAGCAAGCGACTACTTAAAATATCTGTACCGCTACCCTCGGGTCCTATCGCAATTTTTTCATTTTTAAAAGCGGTCATGACGGTGCTGGTATCAAGTTTGATACCGCGGTGAAATAACCAGAGGGGGACGTACTCGATACTGCCGAGTGTTTGCAGGTTAGGATAGCGTCCTTTGGGTGCAATCCCTGCGAGTGAAAATGCAGCATTCAACGTCGATTCTGGACTGCTAATGGCTTGCATACTCGCTGTATAGCCACTCGTGTTGACCAAATTAAGTGTGATGCCTTCATCTGCGAAATAGGGTTTGAACTTTTTCCCAAGTTGTTCAAAACTCGAACCTTCTTGACCGACTGCAAGGTAAATATTACGAGGTGGAAAGGGCTCTGACGCAAACAAAAGTATGGTGATCCCACCGATCAGTAGCAACAGCATTGGCCATTCTGTTCGGAATAAATTTCGCCAGTCACTGATCTCTTGAATCAGCGACTTGAGGGAGTGGACAATGATGGAGGGATCTTGATTCTTATTTTTTCTAAACGTCATGAAAGCCGTGTCGAGATGATTGCCATATCGGTCATTATGCGCCAATTTAGGCGATGATATCTCTTAAAGGTTAAAAACTCACGGCTAAACCAATGGCAAAGCCACGAACGTTTTGTCCAAAAGCGTAACGGGCAACCAGTCGCGTGCGTGTCACAACAGCTTTATATTTGCTGGAGTCAAATTCAATGCCAGCACCCACAGAGGAAAGGTTGTTAAAACCGAGTAAGCCACGCTGGTCACCTAAGTAGACAGTATTGGCGGCCTCTAAAACATAGCGCAGCGGACGCTCCATGATTTGTAGACCTGTTGGGGCTCGATAGCGTGCATAGAGACTGGCGGCTTCGGCAGAGGCCGAGCCACCGACAGTTGCTGAGGCGTCAAAGGTGCGTAGCCGAATATTGGTGTAGCGCAACTCTAGATCGATTTCGTGCTCTGGTTTAACCAGAGTGTAATCAAGCATGATGGAGCCACCTAGGCCATAGGCATTGAGGCGACCTCTTTTTAGAAAGTCCAGCGATGTGTCGAATCGATCATCGATCAAGCGGCCGGCCAGAGAGGCGTCCGATTCAAGGTGCGCAAGTGAGAAATTGAAGATCGGGCGTAGTACAAGGTTTTTTGCGATCGGAAAGTCGTAGCCAACGCCACCGGATAGTGCAACCGAGTTCCACCGTGAAGGCACTCTGCGAGAGTCACCCTCGGTCACAAAGGTTGGATCAAAGCGCATGAATGCCGCTGATCCTTCAAGATAAACCGGCACACTTTTACTGACCGTTTCTCCGCCAGCAAACTGTGTCATAAACAATTTGTTTTGTCCGACTTGATCATCCCTGATTGAGAGAAAGCTACTCGTTAAGTCGGGCACAACGGAATAGGACATCATGGCCAGCACTTCGTCAGCACTTTGTTTAATTTTTGCAGCAGGTAGCAGACCTCGACCTTGTGCATGCGACTGACTATAGGGATAGCAGAGCAGCAATAAAGTGAAAGCAAGTGAAGGAGCGAGGAGAAAAATTCTGCGCATAATGTTGTTAAAAAACTTCAGTATTGGCCAACTTTTTAGCCCAATTGGGATACGCCGGATCTGTTTTGAGTGAGGTTGTTTAGTCAATCAATAGAATAATTTTTTCCGAGTCAGGATGCGATCGACAACAATTGTAATATTTACAAAATTAAGGTGCGGCGTTTGATTTGATCGTTGCACTATTTCTCAGAATTGATTCCTTTCTGGATGGCTTATGCAGACCCCCTATCGTTTGTCGATGATTTTTGTTGCGCTCACCGTTGCGTGGGCGGCGCCCACTATGGGTCAGTCAGCTGACAGCGAAGGTGCTGGCTCAGCTCAAACTCAAAATAGCAATGCACCGGTATTTTCAGCGCAAGAAATTGATGCAATGGTGGCGCCAATCGCGCTCTATCCCGATGCATTACTTTCTCAAGTCTTGATGGCAGCGACTTATCCGCTAGAAATTGTTCAAGCTGCAAGATGGTCAAAATCCACCGGTAATACAGGCGGAGATGCTGCGCTGAGCAAAGTCAGTGATCAGACTTGGGATCCTAGTGTGCAATCGCTTGTGGCATTTCCAAAATTATTGACGATGATGAGTGACCAGCTCGATTGGACACAAAAAATTGGCGATGCATTTCTGGCGCAGCAGGGCGATGTCATGGACTCTGTCCAGCGTTTGCGTGCTCAAGCTCAAAAGGCAGGGAATTTAAGTTCAAATGCGCAGCAGAATGTTTCGACAGAAGGTCAAACAATCATTATCGCGCCTGCGCAGCCTAGTGTGATCTATGTCCCAGCCTACAACCCAAGTGTTGTGTATGGTGCGTGGGCCTACCCGGCCTATCCGCCTATGTACTACCCAGGCGTGATGAGCTGGTATCCAGGTCAGGCGGTGGTCAATGGCTTGATGTGGGGAGCGGGCGTTGCAGCAGCTGGTGCAATATTTGGTGGCTTTAACTGGAATAACCGTGATGTGAACATCAACGTTAATAACTTTAATCGTATTAACCGAAATAATTTTTACTCAGGCCAAGGCAATAGCAGTTGGAAACATAATCCTCAGCATCGTGGTGCTGTCGCATACCGGGATAATGGATCACGCCAGCGTTATTCGAATCGCGATGCGGGTGCGGTGAGTGCGCGTAATGATTTACGTGGACATGCGCCGGCACGTGCGGCCAATGCAGGCAATGCCCCCGTTAGAAACGCGGCCAATATTGGCAATGCACCTGCTCCGGTACGAAATGCTGCTGCCGCAGCCCCTGCTAGAAACATTGAGCAAAATCGACCCGCTCCTCAACGTGATGCGGTTCAAAATCGCGCGGCGCAGGCTGCCCCTGCCGCACGCGGTGATGCGTTCAAAGGTGTCGATGCGGGAAGGCAGTCAATTGATCGGGGACGCGCAAGTGTGGCTGCAGCGTCTCGACCCAATGTTGGTCATGGCGGTGGTGGAGGTGGTCGACTCGGAGGCGGTGGAGGTGGCGGCGGTGGTGGACGTGGCCACGGTCGCGGCTAAGGCCGCATGTTGGGTTCGAACTTTCTTAGACTTAGATTGAGATCATCATGATTGCACGCATTGGTTCGGTATTGATTGTGACATTTGGGTTGTTGATGGCATCCGCCACTACCCACGCACAACGTATTCAGCAAGTATTTAAAACACCGCAGGCTGCGATGGAGGAGTTCGGTTATGCGGTAAAAAATAAAGATGATTTGTTATTTCGTCTGATGCTCGGAGAAGATTACAAGTCATACATTCCTGCGCCTTCAAAAGAAGACTACCAACGCTTTGTGGCGGCATGGGAAAAGTCTCACTCAATCGTGATGGACAATCCACAGCTCGCGCACATTGGCGTGGGTGAAAAAGGTTGGACTTTACCGATTCCTCTTGTGAAACAAGGAGCAGATTGGCGCTTTGATTTAGATCTGGCGGCACAGGAGATGAAGCAGCGCACGGTCGGTGTGAATGAAATCGCTGCGATTAAAGCGATGCTAGCCTACGGTGATGCGCAGATGGAATATGCTGAGAAAGATCGCATGGGTGATGGTGTCTTGCAATATGCGCAACGCTTGCAAAGTACCCCTGGCACCAAAGATGGTTTGTACTGGCCGACCAATGCAGATGAGCCGCGCAGCCCGATTGGTGAGTATTTCGCAGAGTCCAAGTCGGTTGATGGCATCGACGAGCGAGGTTTTCATGGGTACTTGTTTCGCGTTCTAACGTCACAAGGTGCATCAGCACTAGGCGGCGCACTCAACTATGTGGCAAATGGACGTATGATTGGCGGATATGCCCTATTGGCATGGCCTGTGACCTACGGTCAATCTGGTGTCATGACGTTTATAGTCAATCAAGCGGGTCAGGTTTATCAAAAGAATCTGGGTCCAGCAACGGAACGATTGGCGAAACAGATCACATCTTTTAATCCAGATGGCTCATGGCAAAAGGTATCGAAGGACGATCTCTAAGTCACTATCATTCAAAGTGGTGAGGTAGGGGTCGACGTTGTGACCGGTCTTGGAGAAACACATGAAGATGACCTGCCCCCACTGCCAGAAAACCAATCAACTCCCCGTTGACCGACTCGCGAACGCGCCGATTTGTGGCGCCTGCAAGCAAGATCTTTTGACGGCGCCTGTAGATGTGAATGAGCAGACTTTTAATGAGCTGTTGTCACAGTCTCCCCTACCCATCGTGGTAGATTTTTGGGCGGTCTGGTGCGGGCCTTGCCAGATGTTTGCACCGACCTTTAAAGCAAGTGCTGCTAAACACGCCAATCGGGTATTGCACATCAAAATCAATACCGAAGAAAATCAGGCTTTATCGCAACGTCTCAATATTCGTTCGATCCCGACACTCGCGACCTACAAGAGTGGCAAGGAAGTCAATCGTGTCAGCGGTGCGCTGCCGGCTCAGTCGCTTGAGCAGTTTATCCAACAAGCACTAACGACTTAATTTAGCGTAAAGCGTTAGATATTTTTGAGCCATCTGGTGCATATCATGTTCGGTCTTAACATACTGCTTGGCATTGGCAGCCATTTCTTGGGCAGAATCTGGATGACTGAGTAACCATTCGATGTGCTGAGCTATCGCAGCTGCGTCACCGACTGGTGCGAGTAAGCCTCGACCTTCAGCCAAGACCTCTTTGATTCCGCCCGTACGCGTGCCAATCACGGGAACACCTAAGGACATGGCATCTAGGATGCTGCTTCCCAGTGCTTCAGAAATTGAGCACAGAACGAAGGCGCTTAGAACCGGATAGAGTTGTTCGGGATTTTTTTGAAAACCTAAAAGAAGATATTTTTTCTCAAGTACAAGTTCGATGATGCGGGCACGCGCAGCCATAGAGGATGGGCCGTCGGCACCCCAATGAACAAAAACAACATCCGGATGCTTTTGACAGACGCGAGCGGCGGCTTCGATAAGGGTGAGAGGATCTTTTTCAGGCTTGAGCACTGCACTGGTACCAATGAGTCGTTTGCCTGCAAGTGCGTGGGTGGAAAGAAAGCTGTTGATTCTGTGAGTATCGAGGGTGATGGTGAGTGTTGCGCTCGGAATGATAATGGGCGTGATGCCTAATCTGCGTGGTTCAGAGGCTGCAGCCTGGCTGATTGCCACGAGTTGATCCACACATTGCCATTTGAGTCGGGTAAAAAACTGGCCTGTTTTGATAGGAAAGTCTGTCCGTCTTGAAAAGACAATAGGGCGTCGATGAAACGGTTTGCTTAAAACGGCTCCGGTCACGCTACCCGCTGTCTGTGCATGCAAAATATCAAAACGTGCGCCATATAACGCGAGCCAACCTGCAAGGGAGAGGGCACTGCGGGCGTGGTGCACAGTGAAGCCGGCCTCGCGAGCCTTGAGAGAAAGTTCAGCACCTGCCCGACAAACAAGTTTGACATTGTGGCCGAGATCGCGTTGCGCGCAAGCGGTTAAAAGCGTTTGTCGCTCACCGCCACGCCAGCCTTTTTCAAGGTTGATTTGAAGAATTTCCATACAGAAAGGATAACAGAGGTCACAGAAGCAACGCCAAGAAATAGGGCAGAGCGATCTCTGACCGGACTCGGCGATAATATTAAAGTTGAATATGTTTAAACATAAATTGATTTTCAAGGTGGATAACACGTGTCGCGTGAGCTTGATCAGGAATTTTTGCTTGACGCCCAGGCGCTAGAGCATGCTGTTGCGTTGATGAAGCAGTTCTTTGTTTCGGGCGATGCTTTTTCCCTTGGTTTAAATTTGCCAGAGAGAGGATTAGGGTCGATGGCGACCTTGGATCAGCTTGCTCCCCTCGTGCTCGGCCAAGCAGCACGCTTAGGATCGCCAGTCGCGTTTGCGCACAAAGATCCTCCGACGCCATGGATCACATGGGCCACCACACTTTGGAATGCATCGCTCAATCAAAACCTGTTACATCCTGCTACGGCACCGGTTGCGCGCCAGCTTGAAGAAAAAGTAGTTGAGTGGCTGTGCCCGTATTTTGGTATGACAGGCGGTCATATGACGCCCGGCTCATCCGCGGCGAATCTCACCGCGCTGTGGGCTGCGCGCGAATGTGCGGGCGTGACCGAAGTGGTGGCTTCTGATTCGGCGCATCTGTCGATTAAAAAATCAGCGCATATTCTAGGTTTGCGTTTTACGATGATTCCAACAGACGAACGCGGTGTGTTGAATGTGGAGGCGTTGCCCAAAGACCTCAGCCGCGCTGCCTTGGTCTTGACATCGGGTACGACGAGCGTTGGTGCGCTCGATCCACTGACGCTGATCGGTCAAGCCGCTTGGACGCATGTGGATGCAGCCTGGGGAGGGCCGTTGCGGCTGACCCGCTATGCAGATCATTTAGCGGGTATTGTACGGGCGGATTCTGTAGCCGTGTCTTCTCATAAATGGTTGTTTCAGCCAAAAGAGTCTGCGTTGGTGTTTTTCCGCAATTCCGCTCAAGCGACTGAAGCGATTAGTTTTGGTGGTGCATATTTAACTGAGCCAAACGTGGGTCTGCTGGGTTCGCATGGCGCGACCGCGATTCCGTTACTCGCGATGTTAATGAGTTGGGGCCGCGAGGGCGTGGCTCAACGTATCGAGCATTGCATGGACATGGCAGATCAGTTGGCTGAATATATTGGCAATGAGGCGCGGCTGGAACTGTTTGCTTTGCCAACAACAGGTATCGTTGTGTGGCGTGCGCGCAGTCAGCCTGTCTTTGAGCACTTATTAAAAGCCTTGCCAGTCGGGATGACGTCCACAGTGACCATTGGACAAGACAAGTGGCTACGCAACACTGCAGCCAATCCAAATGCGGATATGCCACTGATGATTGAAACAATTCGAAAGGTATTGAACGAGGCATGAACTTGAACACAACGACTAGACCCACCATTGTGTTGGCACCCGGTTTTATGACTGATTACGATATGTGGAGTGACTTTGTTCCTTTTTTAAAAGATTACAACGTCATCTATGCGGACTTTAGAGAGGGCGCCACGTTGCAGGAGTTGGCCGCGAGTAATCTGCAGCGTTGTCCGGAGCGTTTCATTCTGATGGGTTTTTCGCTCGGAGGTTATATCGCTCGACACATGGTGTATCAGGCGCCTGAGCGTGTAGAGGCGCTGATATTGATTGGAACATCCACCAGACCGACTGTGCCGCCAGTGACGGACGGACCTGCCGCCAAAATGTTCCGGGGCATGAGTCGAAGCGCGTTAAAGCGTGCGGTGCACGTTGAGCGAGAAAATGATGAGGTCCTGATCGCGCGCCTCAAAGACATGGGCGAACGCCTTGGCGCAGAGGTGTTCGCTAGATTATCTGCACTCCAGCGAAAGTCAGATCTTGAGAAGATGCACACGATTCCATGTCCGGTGCTCGTGGTGACTGCGGATCAGGATCGGTTGCGGACCATGCAAGAGGCCCAGGAAATGGCCGAAGCCGCGAAGGCACCTCTTATGGTCCTTGAGCATTGTGGTCACATGATGCCAATGGAAGAGCCAGAGCAGTTGGCTGAAATGGTGTTGCCTTGGATTTCTAGTGCGCTCGGGCAATCGCGGTAGATTTGGTGAGGTGTCAGTATTTGCCAGTATGTCGAGGGGTCAAGAGAGGGTGCTAGTGCTAAAGTCCCATCAGATCCGCACTTTTGCGGATTGATTCACCAGGATGTATCTCATGACTATTCGTCAACTGATTTCAAGCATTTTCACTGTAACCGCTTTGGTTTTTGCGACAGTGGCCAGTGCACAGACCCCCACTGCCAGTCAGGAAAAACAGATCAAAGATGCTGAGGAGCGCTTCGCCTCTACAGATAAGAATGCTGATGGCAAGCTCACGCTTGAGGAAGCCAAAGCAGGTATGCCGCGCATTGCTTCAAATTTCAAGAAAATCGACACAAATAACGATGGTTTCGTGACAATTGAAGAAATCAAGGTCATGATTCTCAAGTAAAGTGTTTTTCTAGGCTGGCGCAATAGCGCTGGCCTCGACCAGCAGCTATGATGGGCAAAAGTTTTCTTCCGAATTCGCCCACATAAAGAGCTGAAAATGTCGAATACCCAGGCGTCCAATGCCAACAAGCACGCGCCCAAGCCACCCGGTTTTGAAAGTTTTTCACCTAGACTTTTTAACGGAGTGGCACACTTTCCCCTTTACTACATGCGTGGCGGTACGTCCACCGGTATCGTCCTTTGGGAGCCACATTTACCCCAATCGCTGGAATTAAAAGAAGAATTAATCCGACGCGTCATGGGTGTCCCAGTCACGGGTGAAACCAAAGGTAATAAGCAAATTAACGGCCTTGGCCGTGGGCCGGCGACGAGTAACAAAGTGTTTATGCTCAATATGCATGAAGGTCCTGAGGCCGACTTAAGCAGCACGCTGGCACAGCTTGCTGCGGACAAGTCGGCGATCGACTGGAGTGTGAATTGCGGCAATATGTCGTCTGCGTTGCCTATTTACGCTTTAGAGACGGGTTTGATTCAGGCGCAAAAACCTCTCACGCAGCTGCGTATATTCAATACCAATACCAAAGTCATTACCGATGCGCGGTTGAGTACGCTCGAGGGGAATGCCATGGTGCCCGCCGACACCGAGATTCCCGGTGTGATGGGTGAATTTCCGGGCGTTGAACTCAGTCTCAGAGCGCCGATTGGCGCCAAGACGGGAAAGCTCTTTCCCACGGGCAATCGCAAGGATGTTTTTGCGGGTGTCACCGCGAGCTGTCTGGATGTCGCAGTGCCGATGGTGATTGTGAGTGCTGCGGAGTTGGGGCAGCAAGGCGATGAGACGCCGGATGTCCTGAATCGCGATCTTGTTCTCCTTGCGCGTCTACGTGAGATATGGGTCGAAGCGGGTCTGAAAATGGGACTCAAGAAGCGCAGCGGTGACTTGATGACGCGCACAGAACTGGAAAACAGCGAAACCGTGCCCAAGATTTGCATGGTCTCTCCACCTAAGCACTCTGGACACATCACGGTGAGATACTTTACGCCTCAGTCGGCACATAATTCTCTCGCCGTCACGGGTGGCTGCTGTCTGGCAACGGCCTGTTTATTACCTGGAACTGTTGCGCACGATATGGCGCAGCATCTTTCCGAGTTTTCAAAAGAAGAAAGAGAAATCGTCGTCGAGATGGAAAATCCAGCCGGGGTGTTGCGGGCCCGCATTTGCGGAGCCTTGTCAGGCGAGGGTGCGTCGATTCCTTGGGCAGCTTATACGCGTAATACGCAGGTGTTTATGCGTGGATATGTGCCAATCTATACACCTTCAGCTGAGTTGATGAACTTTTTCTTGGGAGCGTCGAAGTGAAAACCATTATTGCCAAACCTTTAAATGCAAAAGATTTCGCGCCGTTTGGTGACGTGTTAGATATGCCCAAGGTGCCGAGCCGGGTGTATTTTCAAGAGGCGCTGGGTAACTTGCGTCCCCACGCCTCAGCATCTCTGTCCACGACCTTTAAAGAGCCGAGTCCTGCTTTGCCTTTTCAAGTCGAGGTTCTGGAGCGCCACGAGTTTTCATCACAAAGTTTTATGCCTGCGGAAGTGTCTGTCTGGATGATTGTGGTTGCGCCTCATGATGCGCAGGGCAAGCCGGACATGGAACGCGTGCAAGCTTTTCTGGCCAATGACTCGCAGGGGATTACGTATAAGCCCAACGTCTGGCATCATGGTCTGACTGTTTTTGATGCGCCTGGAAAATTTAATATTTTTATGTGGCGGGACAATACCTCGGGTGATGAGGAGTTTGTGACGGTGCCGCCTTTTCTGGTGTCGCGCGCCTGAAGTGCCGCGTTTGCTGTATCAATCGTCACTTTTACAAGAGGAGCTCAGTCATGCCATCCGCATTGAAGGTGAGACAAAATAAAAATCCTGACGGCTCTCCTGCAGCCGTGCATGTTCTCAAGGACAACTCTGCTTGGCGGGGCATGCTGCGCGAAGAGATCATCGATCCTGAACGTCCGATCACTGATGCCCATCACCATCTATGGGACAAGCCGGGTCAGACGTATTTGATCCGTGAGTTTTTTGCGGATGCGCAGTCTGGTCACAATATTCGCGGCACGGTGTATATCGAGGGCGGGTCTTATTACGGAAAAAGTGTGCCGGAGATGATGAAGCATCTCGGTGAGGTTGAGTTTGCCAATGGGATGGCGGCTGTTGCGGACAGTCAGGCCTATGGCAACACGCTTGTGGCGGCGGGGATTGTGGGTGGGGCAGATTTGACCTTTGGTGCAGAGATCGCAGAGCTGCTTGATGCGCAGCTTGCGACAGCACCCAAGCGCTATCGTGGGATTCGTTTGATCACGAAGTGGGATGCGGATGAGGCGCTCAACAATAGCCGGTATGTGATTCCACCAGGTTTGTTGAGTCACCCGCAATTTCGTGCGGGCTTTGCCCTATT
Source organism: Zwartia sp. (assembly GCF_049655405.1). GTDB lineage: Bacteria > Pseudomonadota > Gammaproteobacteria > Burkholderiales > Burkholderiaceae_B > Zwartia. The sequence continues at coordinate 11,625 of NZ_JBASJR010000012.1, read as the reverse complement.
GGCCGCGCGTGAATTGAGTTTTGATGCGATGGTGTATCACCCTCAACTTTCGGAGCTGGCCGATCTCGCGGCTGCTTTCCCTGAGACGACGATCAATCTCAATCACATTGGTGGCTTGATCGCCAAGACTCGGACCTATCTTGGGCACGAAGCCAAAGCCACTGCGCATTGGCAAGACTCCATGCGCGTGTTGGCGCGCTGCCCCAATGTATACGTCAAGCTCGGTGGTTTGGGCATGCCATATCTGGGTTTTGGGATGGATGCGCTTGAGCGGCCGTCAACTTCTCAGCTGTTGGCTGAGGCATGGGGCCCTCTCTTTAATTTTTGTATTGAAACCTTTGGGCCTGAGCGTTGTATGTTTGAAAGTAACTTTCCTCCAGATCGAGACTCGGTCGACTATCACGTCTTGTGGAATGCCTTTAAACGTATCGCATCACCTTATTCAGCTGCAGAAAAGCATGCGTTGTTTTTTGGTACGGCAGCCAAGGCATATCGACTGTCTGTCTCGTCTTAAAAAAGGGCTCTGATTTTGACAGCTGTTTTATATTCGTATCGACGTTGTCCGTATGCCATGCGCGCGCGGATGGCGCTGCGTTGTGCGGAAATTGCCGTCGAGGTGCGTGAGATTAGTTTGCGCGATAAACCGCCCGAGATGCTGGAGATTTCTCCTAAAGGGACGGTGCCCGTGTTGCATTGTGCGGATGGTCGTGTAATCGATCAGAGTTTGGACATCATGCGTTGGGCGCTTGCGCAAAATGATCCTTTGCATTGGTTGCGCTGTCAGCCTGGCTCTGAGGCGTATGCGCAACAAGAGACTTTAATTGCGTGCAATGACACGACGTTTAAACACTGGCTCGATCGCTATAAATACGCAGAGCGTTACCCAGAGTTTGATGCGGCCTATTATCGTGGGCAGGCTTTGTCGTGTCAGATAGAGGTGCTGGAGCAGCAATTGTCTCAACACGCTTTTTTAGGTGGAGAAACGGCTGCGTTGAGTGATGTGGCGCTGTTTCCGTTTGTCCGACAGTTTGCTGCGGTCGATGCGGCGTGGTTTGAGACAAGTCCCTACCCAGCAACGCGGCGATGGCTGCGCGGCTGGGTGGAAAGCGATTTATTCAAACGCATCATGGCCAAATAATTAATAATGCGGCGGCAGTTCGTCACGCAGGTTTTGTAAGCCCGAATTGCGATCTTGGGGTAACTGTTGGCGCAAGGCGTTCACCTCGCGCGCCAAGGCATCGATCAATTGCTGTTGACGAAAAATGGTTTGGTTGAGTTGATCGAGCATATCGTCAGCGAGTCCAGTTTTGATTTCCAGATCTGTGAGGCGCTGCTCGAGGGAGGGCTGAGTGTTCATGGGTTTCTCATCGTGGTGTGCACTCAGGCATGAGGCATGGAGCGAGGGTCACGGACGGTCCAACGATTGGCTTCGACCGTTGCGATAAAGTCCGCTAAAAACAGATTAAACCAGTCGGGCTCTTCAAGATTGATGGTGTGACCAGTCTTGGGCAGCATGAGCAGACCACAGGCCGGGAGGGTCTTTTTGAGAAAGATACCAGGTGCGATGCATTGGTCGTCTTCGTCACCGTTGATGACGAGCGTAGGAACATGCATGTTTTTGAGTTGCGCTTCAAAGTCGTAGATCGATGGGCGAGCAGCCTGCACACCGCGCATCGTGTTGGCAGCCCCTAGGCTATCGTGCTCACCGAGTTGGGTGGCAAACTCTTGCCAGCCGCGTGGACTTTTATTTTGAAGCTGAACGCGGGTCGCGCCGAGGGCGTAGGTTTTGGAGAGCTCTTTGGCCCCGATTTTTTCAAACTGATCCGCCGTAGCGCGTGACTTGGCGCGCATCTGTTCTTGGGTCGATTTTTCAGCGGCGTAGCCTGCGCCTGCAACGGTCAGGGACAAGGCGCGCTCGGGAGCCGTGAGTCCAAAATGCAGGGTTGCAAAACCACCCATCGACAAGCCGACGATGTGCGCACGTTCAATCTTGGCGGCATCCATCACTGCCAGGATGTCTTGTACTGCGTTTTCTTGAGAGTAGGCGCTGACGTCCTTGGGCACATCAGAGGGAGTGTACCCACGCGCGGAATAGGTGAGGCAACGATGGCGGCGTGAAAAATGCCGCATCTGTGGCTCCCAAGCGCGCCAATCGCCGGCGAATTCGTGCACGAATACGATGGGAGTGCCTTGACCCGCTTCTTCGTAGTGCAGGCGAATATTGTCTTTGGTGATAGCCCAGCTCATGAAATCTCCTTGATGGATGTGTGACGGCCGCGCATGATGACGAAGGCGGCAAAAAAGTTGAGGCCTGCGGCCAAGCCAAGTGGGAGTTGATAGCCGCCACTGAGGTCATATAACACGCCGAAAAATGCGGGTCCTAGCGAGGACATGAGCTGCATCAACATTGCGGCAATGCCAAAGATGATTCCAAAGGAGGCGGCGCCAAACTCGCGCCGCACAATGAGAGGTGGCAGTGTGGTGATATTGCCCGCAGATAGTCCAAAACCTAAGACGGCGATGATGAGTGCCCAGGTGTAGTCATGAAACAGCGCGCCTAGACTCAAGCTGATCGCAGCATTGATCAGGACGCCACAGGCGATGAGTCGGACGTCCAGATGGTCTGAAAAGCGTGCCAGCAAAATCCGCCCGAAAAAAGCCAGGACGGCGGCGATCGTGACGCATAGCGCAGTGGCGGAGGCGCCAATGGCGGGGAGTAGTAGTGACACTTGATGTGTTAGAAAGCCGATCTGCACCATCAGCGCAAAGCCAAAGGCCAACGTGACGGTGCGTAAAGCAGTGGTGCTCAGCGCTGCTGAGCGTGTCCAGGTGCGGGCGGTTGTGGGGCGTGTTGAGTCTGCTGCGGCAATGCCGTCAGGGAGGAGTCCCAGATCTTGAGGGCGGCGGCGCAAAATGAAAAAGCTGATGGGCCAGACGGTTGCGAGGACAATCAGTGCGACGATCAGCATGGCATGAGAAAAGCCCAGCCAGCCGATCAGGAGCAGTAAGACAGGGACCCCCACCATTCCGCCGATGCTCGCACCCAGCATGGCTGTAGAGACAGCACGTCCCTGATGGCGATCAAACCAAGGGGCAAGCGAGGAGGTGATAGCGGTGGTGGACAGGCAAGACCAGCCCAGTCCCATCAAGGCAAAGCACGCATAGACATGCCAGACTTGTGAGATGCCACCCATGGCGATAAAGCCGCTCGCCATGACGGTGGCACCCAGTGCCATGACGCGTTGCGGGCCGTATTTGGAGATTGCGCTTCCAACGAAGCTCAAGACTGAGGCATTCACAAGAAAGGCGAGAGTCAGGGCAGATGACACCAGGCCAATCGACCAGTCGTGCATGTCGCTAATGGTGTGCAGATAAACGCTGGGTCCGTAAAGCCCAAAGGACCATGCAACGGTCGCGATTGCCATACAGCCCGCGACCATCCACCAGCCATGAAAAACGTTTGATTTCATGGCTGATGTTGCCCACTGCATGGGTTTAAGCCTCGAGTTGGCAGGCTTTGAATGATGGTAAGGCTTCACAACGTGCCGTGAGGGCCACGAGGTGAGGGAAGTCGGCTGCAACGGCAACTTTTGGAAGCATTTTATTGAGGAAGAACCAGCCGACTGCGACGGTCAGGCAATCGAGACGTGCCTTGTCGCCACCGGGGAAGGTATTTTTTGCTGCGAGTGCTTCGAGCATGACCAAGCTGGCGCGGACTTGTGCACCCAGACCGTCGATGAAGGGCTGATGCACTTTTTCTGCGGGACGCTTGAGGGGTTCGTACAAAATCTGAATCGCCTTGTCGAGACCACTCGTCATCACGGCGCAATGCTGGAGGATGTGGCGACGCTGCGCTCCGCTCGCGGGCAGCAGTGTCTGACCGGGGCTCATTTCAAGCAGGGTGTCTATGATGGCGGAGCTTTCCACCAAATGTTCGCCATTTTCCAAGACCAAGACGGGCACCTTGGCGATTGGATTAAATGCCTTGATGGCCTCGACGTCTTTTGCGGTTGACAGGCTTTTGTGCTCGTAAGGAATACCAAGCGTTTGAAGAACCACGCCTACGCGGCGGACAAAGGGGGAAACGTAGCGGCCAACCAAAATCATTTTTATCTCCGGTTTATATGGATGTTATGTACTGCTGGGTTGTGTTGATTTACAGTCGAGTATCGCTCAAATTTGTCCTTGCACCAAGAGATCCTATTTATGTCACAGAATATGCCCCAGAAACTCGCTGTTCGCACACAGTTGAACCGGTTGGCCATGGCGATTGCATTGGTTACCTCTTCTGTTGCGTTCGCTCAACCCACTGCGCAGAGCCCGAGAGTCGACCTAGGAGACTTCAAGATTGATCTGACGGAGGTCAGTATTGGTCGTTTTGCCGAATACGCAAAGCGCAAAGGTATCGTGACGGAGGCCGAGCGCAGCGGTGGAGGTTTTGAATATGTCATGGGTTGGCAAAAGCGCAAAGGCTGGAACTGGCGCTCGCCTTTTGGTGAGCCCGCACAACCTGATGAGCCCGCGGTGCAAGTGAAGTGGTCCGAGGCGCGCGCCTTTTGCCAGGATGCGGGGGGGGATTTACCCACCAAGGCGCAATGGCAGCGTGCGGCCTATACAGAACAGCGTGACAATCCTCCCGCGCCCTTTGTAAAGGGTAAAACCTACGAGTATCCGACTGGAGACACTGGGGAGGGGGCCAATGTGAAGGGTGACGCGGATGGTTGGGTGCGTCATGCCCCGGTTGGTCGCACCCGCGCAGGAGTCAACGGACTGTTCGATATGGGGGCCAATGCTTGGGAGTGGTTATTAGACACGCAGGGCAAGACCCATTTAACGGCAGGGGGCTCTTGGTGGTACGGCCCCTCGCAGATGCGTTTGGAGGGTATGCAATACAAGCCTGAGGATGTCTACGTGGTTTATATTGGTTTTCGCTGCGTATACTAAGCTTTATCTAAGCTTGTTTGAATATTTAGGAGATGTCCGTGTCCACGCCCATTAGTGCCTTGAATCCTGATTTTGCAGTTGCCCCTCAATTGCAGCCGAGCGACATGGCTGCCGTCGCTGCCGCAGGGTTCAAAAGTGTCATTATCAACCGCCCCGATTACGAGTCGGGCCCCAATCAGCCCACCGCGGCTGAGGTCATCGCTGCGGCACAGGCCGCCGGACTAGCTGTCGAGTATCAGCCTGTGGTGAGTGGCGGCATGACGGCTCAGGACGTTGCCCGGTTTACTGAATTGTTGGCGACCTTGCCTAAGCCAATTTTGGCGTATTGCCGCTCTGGCACCCGTTGTACCGTGTTGTATCGCGCGGCGACTGGAAATTCTTGATCTGGATCAATGATTTGCTCAAAGTCTGTTTGGCTGTCGCAGATTAAGGTCTAGTATGCGGTCATGTAGTTCTCTTTGGAGTGAATGCCATGATGTTTAAAAAGATATTGATTCCAACTGACGGTTCCGCTTTGTCAGCTCAATCTGCCAATGCCGGGATTTCATTTGCTCGTTCAACGGGTGCCGAGGTTGTGGCGCTACATGTGTCGCAACCTTTTGCCGCGACGATGGGTTTTGACGGGATGTCGGCGGCTTACGCGATCACGGACGAGGATTATGACAAGGCCAATGCGGATCAGGCTAAAAAGTACCTGAAAGGTGTTGTGGATCGCGCCGAGACTGCAGGTGTGAAGGCGACTGCGCATGCCGTGTCGAACTTCAATATCGCTGACGGCATTGTTCAGGCCGCCACGGATTATCAGTGCGACATGATTTTTATTGGTAGCCATGGACGCAGCGGTTTGTCGCGACTGTTGCTCGGTAGTGTGACGACCAAGGTGTTGGCGCTGACGCATACCTCCGTATTGGTATATCGCGTCAAAGAAGAACCAAAAGCAGTGAAGTAATGCTTCCTTGAGCGCGTAAGACCATATGCTCTGTGGGGAGATTCTCACCAGAGCATGTGGTTGCTGAAGATTTACCCTCCCGCTTGTCTCCTGGCTGGCTTATGATAGAGCACACGCTAGGCTCAAGTGTGGCAGCCGTCGCTGCCCGTGACGCCTCAGGAGAGCGAATATGACGATCAAAGTCGGCGATCGAGTACCCGATGCCACACTCACAGAATTTATCGAAACTGAAACAGCAGGCTGCACCGTCGGCCCCAACTCTTTCAAAGTCTCCGATCTGGTCAAGGGCAAAAAGATTTTGATGTTTGCTTTGCCTGGTGCCTTTACTCCTACATGTTCTGCCAAGCACGTCCCGAGCTATGTTGAGCATTTCGATGCCATCAAAGCCAAAGGCGTTGACGAAGTCTGGTGCGTCTCGGTCAATGATGCATTTGTGATGGGTGCCTGGGGCCGTGAGCAGAAAGTCGCGGGCAAGGTTCGCATGATGGGTGACGGCTCGGCTGAGTGGACCAAAGCACTCGGTCTGGAACTTGATCTGATTGCACGCGGCATGGGCGTTCGTTCAACCCGCTACGCAGCCTACATCGTTGACGGTGTGGTCAAAGTCCTGCACGTTGAAGGTCCTGGCAAGTACGAAGTCAGCGACGCAGCTTCGATGCTCAAGGCGATCTAAGCCAGCGTTTTTTTGCTGGTATTGTTTTAGGCTGAGCATGGCCGACTTTTTTGTCATGCTCTTGTTGCCTCTCATCCCGCCTTCTTAGGACTGTGTCTTTTGGTGGCGGGATGTTTTCATATTCTGATGATCTCAACCCTCGGTTCGTTTCCCTCGCTGTATCTTGCTACTCTGTTGATGTTGGCAAGTACCGGGCTATTCAATACGTATATCGCATTGAAATTGTCCGCAGAGTCGGTGAGTGCCTTTTGGATTGGGACGCTCATCTCAGCGTATTACCTGGGCTTGGTGTTTGGCGCTCGAATCGGGCATCGCCTGATTATCCGTGTGGGGCATGTCCGCGCCTGTGCAACGGCCGCGATCGTGTCGATTTGCGCAGTTCTTTCACAGAGCTTGTTTGACTCTTTGCCTGTCTGGATCGGGTTGCGCCTGATCGTGGGTGTGGCGATGTCCATTCAGTACATCGTGATTGAAAGTTGGCTCAACGAGCAAACTGAAAATAGTCATCGCGGTCGCGTCATGTCGGTTTATATGGTGATGTCCGGTTCTGGGACTGCACTTGGACAAATGGCGATCACGCTGTATCCGACACTCGATTTGCGTCCACTGATTTTTGTCGCGTTTTGTCAGGCGTTAAGCTTGTTGCCGATTGTGTTGACGCAACGCAAGCTGCCCATCCCTCAGCTGCCTGCCCCCATCGATTTCCCCTATTTTTTCAAAGCCGCGCCGCAAGCGATGTTTACGGTATTTTTAGCGGGCAATATTTCTGCATCGTTTTACGGCTTGGCCGCAGTCTTCGCACTAGGCCAAGGCTTGAGCACGCCACAGATCGCCTTGTATACGGCGACGAGTGTGATTGCAGGCCTCGTGGCGCAGTGGCCGATGGGTTGGCTCTCCGACCGCACGGATCGCGCAAAATTGATTCGCAACAACGCAGTCATTTTTACCGTGATCGCCGTGATGATGTGGGGCTGGATGAGCTGGCCATATTGGGTGATGCTGATTTTTGCGGCGGGCTTTGGTGTGATTCAGTTCACCTTTTATACCCTCGCTTCTAATCTCGCGAATGATCGTGTGAGTGCTGAAAAACGCGTGGGCTTGGCTGCTGTCGTATTGATGACCTATGGCGTAGGCGCCACGATCGGACCGATGATTGCCGGGGCGTTGATGCGTGCGGGTGGACCCAACATGCTGTATGTCTTTAGCTCGAGCTGTGCGTTGCTCTTGGTATTGTTGATGTGGCGGCCTAAATGGATTCGGTAAGTCAGTTTGCTTTGGGGGCGGCACTGAGTGTGAGCGTCATGGGGCGACGCACAGCGGTCTGGAAAGCTGCTCTTTGGGGTGGCTTGGCAGGGACGTTGCCGGACCTGGATGTCGTAATCAATCACGGTGATGCCATTTTGAATATGGTGAATCATCGGGCTGAGAGCCATTCACTGCTGTATCTGAGCTTGCTGGCACCTCTGTTGGGTTGGGGCTTGGCGCGTCTACAGGTTCGCGGTCCAGAGGTGCATTCTGCGTTGTGGCGAAGATGGACCTTTGCGCTGTGGCTGGCGCTCTTTACCCATCCGCTGCTGGATTTGATGACCGTGTACGGCACGAGACTGTTGCTGCCGTTTACGGATCACCCCTTTGGTCTGGGCAGTGTGTTTATTATCGATCCGCTCTTTACCTTGCCCCTATTAATTGGGCTGGGTGCTGCGCTCGTGTTGAAGTCTGCACGGGGCTTGAGATGGAACGCAATCGGTCTCGTGTTCAGTGCTTTTTATCTGGCTTGGGGTTTGGGTGTTCAGGTTTACATGACTAAAAGCGCTGAAGCCTCTCTTAAAGAGTCTGGCATTCAAGCTGAGCGCTTGTTAATCAATCCCACAGCGTTTAATTCAATTTTGTGGCGCTTGGTGGCGATGACGCCTGAGTACTACTACGAAGGGTTTCGCTCCCTGCTGGATGATAAGTCTCAGATTACTTGGAGGCAGTATCCAAGATGCGATGCCTTGAATCAGGCAGCTCTGAGTAATGCCGGTGTGTTGGCGATTGCTAAATTTAGCCATGGCTTTTATAGCTTGGGTCAGCAAGACGGACGCTTGACGGTGATGGATTTACGCATGGGCCAGGAGCCGTATTATTTTTTCCGCTTTGATGTGGGGCCTGTGGGGGATACCGCAGGTGTTGCAACGGGCGAGCGTGTGGCAGGTCAGGGAGGGGCGGTTGTGTCGCGAGCGATTGGGCAAAGACCTGATGTCGCCACCGCCTTGCCTTGGTTGTGGGCACGTCTAAAGGGCGATGATGTGGCCCTGCCTGCGGCTGACTTGTCAGGTCGATCCAAGCAAGACATACAGTTAGAGCGTTGTGGGTATCCAATAAAAAATAAAGGGGACGAGTTTGACTCAGGTGCAGGCAAGACCAGGTAAGTGGTATTTCGGTTGGAATATTGTCGCCGCCGCGACGTTTATCACGCTGCTGACGGTCGGGATGAGGCTGGGCATCGGACCATTTTTTATCCCTATGGCCGAGGACCTTGGTTTTAGTCGGACCTTGCTTGCGACGATTATTGCTGTGGGGATGGTTTTTTATGGCATCGGCATGCCAGTCGCGGGAATGTTGATCGCGCGTTTCGGCACGCGTGTTGTGCTATTGCTCGGGACGGTGATTGTGATGGGCTCGGTGCTTTGGGCCATCGTGGCGCGTGAACCTTGGTCGTTCATGTTGTCTTTTGGCGTACTGCTGTCGATTGGTTTGGCCTTTACCAGTCCAGTTGCGTTGACGCCCGTGATTAGCCGTTGGTTTACACGCCAGCGTGGCATGGCGCTGTTTTATCTCTCTACTGGTTCGATGGCCGGTATCGCCATCATGACCCCCTTGATGACCTGGGCGATTGAGACCTATAGCTGGCAGATGACCTTGCTGGGCTTTGCGATCGTATTTGCCTTGTTGACCATCCCGTCTGCACTTTTCATTATTAATGATGCCGCACCTGAAAATACGGATCTTTTGCCTTCTCAGATTACGGCTGAAAACAAACAAAGAGCCGCTGCGGCCTCTGCGATGACTTTCTCTCATGCAGTGCGTACAGTCGTGTTCTGGAAAATCTGCCTTGGACTATTTGCCTGCGGCTTTAGTATGAATCTTTTGGGTACGCACGGCATGCCAATGCTGATGGATCATGGATTTGATTCGGCAACCAGCGCGCTGGGCATTAGCATCATCGGGATTGTGGCGATTTTTGGTACGTTGCTGTTGGGACGCGTGGCAGACAAGCTCGAGCGCCGCAGTATTTTGGCCGTGATTTATTTTGTCCGCGGGCTGGGCTTTTTTGCGTTGGTGATGGTGGGCACACACGTCGAGCTCTTCGCAGCCTCCTTTGTTGGCGGCTTGGTGTGGGCGGGCAGTATCGCGATGTCCTCGGCGATATTGGCCGATACCTATGGCGTGAGGCTGGTGGGCGTGTTGTATGGCCTAGCGTATCTCGGTCACCAGTTTGGCGCGACGTTTAGCTCCTGGCTTGGCGGCTGGGGGTTCGAGACTTTTGGGACGCACTGGGTCGCGTTTGGCATGTCGGGTGGGTTGCTGATTGTGGTGGCGTTGGTGTCGATGACGTTGCCTAAGAATGCGGTGCGCGGGTAAAGGAAGGCCTTTTATAAACTCCGACTTTTATTCAGTTAATTGCAAAATAGTCGCGACTTTTTTGCAATTCACTGTAAAATAGTCGAATGAAACGCTACCTAGACGACCTCATTCTCAAGGATCTCCATCGCAAGATGGTGATCGTGACTGGACCACGTCAGGTCGGCAAGACGACACTTTCCAAGCAGTTGATGCCGCAGTTCGAGCTGGCACAGTATTTAAACTGGGATGTGGCTCAAGATCGTCGCGTGTTGGTCGATCAAGCCTGGCGACAGGATGCCGGCCTACTCATCCTGGACGAGATTCACAAAATGCATCTCTGGAAAAACTGGCTCAAGGGCGTCGTGGATGGTCGACCTGAGACGCAATCCTTATTGGTGACGGGTAGTGCGCGCATGGATACTTTTCGACATGCTGGAGAGTCTTTGGCAGGTCGTTTTTATTCATATCGCTTGCATCCGTTTTCCGTCAAGGAATGTTGCTCAACGATGGGTATGGAGCCTTCAGTGGCGCTTTCTCATCTGATCGAGCGGGGTGGATTTCCCGAGCCGTGCATGGCCGAGTCAATTGAGGATGCCAATCGTTGGCGCTCACAATATTTGACTGGCTTGATTCGCGACGACGTACTCGAGTTTTCGCGTTTGCGAGAAGTTGGTGCCATGCGGCTTTTCGTTGAACTTTTGCGTGACCGTGTTGGCTCGCCCCTATCGCTGGCATCCATCGCACGTGATCTCGCGATTTCACCTGCGACACTGGCGACCTATCTGGAAATTTTGGAAGCCCTGTTTATTGTGTTCACGATCCGCCCTTGGCATAAAAATATAGCTAGAGGGTTGCTCAAAACTCCAAAGGTTTATTTTTATGACACGGGCTTGGTGAGAGGGGATGCGGGGGTACGTCTTGAAAATGCAATGGCGACGATGCTGCAAAAGCATGTGCATTTTTTGCAAGATCGTTCAGGGCGTGAACTAGAGCTGCATTATGTTCGAACCAAGGACGGTGCCGAAGTGGACTTTGCGATCAGCGAGGATCGTGCGTTGACGCATTTGATTGAGTGCAAAGCAACGGATGATCGTGTGCATCCAGCACTGGCAAGGTTTGCAGGGGAGTTTCCAGAGGCGACTGCCGTTCAGCTAGTGGGACAGTTGAGGCAAGCTCAGTCTAGACAGGGTGTGCTCGTGACGGGAGCTGCGGCGTGGCTCGCAGAGTTGTCGGCGTGAGCTTGGGATCAAGCGATTGTTTTTAACGGACAACTTTTTTAACAGACAACAAAAAAGCGCCTCTCGAGGCGCTTAATCATTGAGTGCTTGGCGGAGCGGACGGGACTCGAACCCGCGACCCCCGGCGTGACAGGCCGGTATTCTAACCAACTGAACTACCGCTCCGCAGCGGTAAAAACTAAAACTACGTGATGCCAAAAAAACTGGCGTCCCCT